>NZ_VOSS01000037.1 GCF_007997035.1 Ralstonia sp. TCR112
CGGAAGCCGTGTTCACCGACACCGCCGACGCCGCGGCCGCGCGCTCGGCCAGCGCCTTCTGCGCGCGGGCCGGCACATCGTTGATCCACTCGGCCGGCGCGGCAAAGTTCAGGTTCTGCCCGTAGACGGCAGACACCATGCGCGACGTGATGCCGACCAGCCGCGCATTGCTGTCGAACAGGCCGCCGCCGCTGGAGCCGTGCGAGATCGCCGCCGACGTCTGGATCGCGGTCAGCACCCCGTTGTCGTCATGCCGCAGCGACGAGATCAGCCCCTCGCTGATCGTCAGGTCAAACCCGAGCGGATTGCCGATCGCGTAGACCTTCTGCCCCGTCACCAGCATGCTGCTTGGGACGATGCTGACAGCGGGGTAGTGGAAATCGGCAATGCGCAGCTGGCACAGGTCGCGCTGCACGTCGGGATACAGCAGGCGCGCGCCAAAGCTGGCGTTGCCGCGCTTGAGCGTGACCTGCTTGCCGCCGCGCAGCACGTGGCAGTTGGTCACGGCCAGCCCGTCGCCGATCACCACGGCGCTTCCGAGGGCCAGCGGCTGGCCCTCGGCGTTGGACACGCGCACTTCCCAGATGCTGGGCGCGACCTTGGCGAACACTTCGGCCGGCTCCAACGCGGCCGCCGGCAACGCGGCCAATGCCGATGTGGCAGCCAGCAGCGCGCGGATCATGAAGGCAGTGCGGTGCGTCATTGCGGCGTCAGCAAATCGGAAAGGTCGCTGAGCGTGGTGGAGCCGTCTTCGGAACGCGTCTTGTCACGCATGAAGGCCACGTCTGCGTCGGTCAGGTCGGGGCAGCTGCCGGTGCCCCACGACGGATTGATGCGGTAACTGCGATAGCGCGCGTTGATGGCGTGCCACGAACGGCCGTCGTCGGACTCGGCCACGCCCGCGCGGCACACATGCGCGTTGGTCGGGTAGCTCGCCGTCATCTTGTACTGCTTGCCCGCCTGCGGCACGAACGTCACCGACACACCGCAGCGGTAGATGAGCGTGCCCGAGGTGCGGATGAAGCTCGCGCCCAGCGCGGTCGGCACACCGGCCAGCACACGGATCGGCCGCGTGGGGTCGGCCGGCTTGAGCGCGGTGCGCGGGTTGCCGCAATGCTTTGCGTCGTCAAACGCGAGGATGGTGGCGTTGGTGCTCGCCAGCGGGCGGACAAAATCCACCGTGGCGGTCTTGGCGCCGGCAGGCGGCTCCGTATAAGGCGCTGCGCAGCCGGTCAGCCACAGCGCGCCTCCGATTCCGATGGCCGCAGCAATCGTTCGGCTCGTCATACCCTTTTTCCCCCGGGAGTCTTTTGTTTGGTGTCTTTGTGCGACTGCGCACAAGTGTAACCAAAGGTGGCGCCCGGGGAACGCCGGTGCGACGTGCCGACGTTGCTCGCACGCGTCGCTTGCCGAGGGGCTTCGCTCAGGCCAGCGCAGCGTCGATACGCGCCTGCGTGCTGCGGCGCGCGCGCTCGAACACCGCCATGTCGCCCATCAGAAACGCCACGTTGGCATTGGAGCGAAACGATTCGATCTCGAAGACGAGCTGATCGACATCGACATCGGCGCGCAATTCACCGGCCGCCTTTGCCGCGGTGATCGTCTCGCGAAACCGGGCGCGCACCGACTCGCGATGCCCGCGCACGCGGTCCTGAATCGGGCCCGGCCGGGCGCGGTATTCGTAGCTGGCCGCGCAGACAAAGCAGCCGCCTGGCGATGCACCGCTGGCCACGTAGTCGAACCAGCCATCGGTCAGCGCACGCAGGCGGGCAAGCGGGCTTTCCAGCGCCAGCGCGGGCTCCACCACCATTGCCCGGTAATGCACCACGCCCGCATCCAGCGTGGCGAGCTGCAGCGTTTCCTTGTCGCCGAAAAGCACCTGGATATTGCCCTTGCCCACGCCGGCGTCGGTGGCCACGCGGCCGATGGTGAGGCCCTCCAGCCCGTCGGTGGACGCGATGGCGGTGGCGTGCTCGAGCACCTGGGCGCGCGCACGTTCGCCGCGCTGGCGCCGGCCGTCGGTTTCGTTCATGGCAAAGCCCTATCGATGAGTGGGGTCAACACAATCGGCCCTTGACGTGGGCCAATCGCTCTCTAGTATACGTACGACCGTATATTAATAACCGAGATCCCTCTATGTCAACGGAATCCCTTTCTGCCGGCGGCGTTGCCGTGCCCGCCAAACGGCACTGGCCAGCGCTGGCGGCGCTGCTGACCGGCAACTTCGTCACCATTCTCGACCTGTTCATCGTCAATGTGGCGATCCCGGACATCCGCGCCGGCCTGCATGCCAGTTTTGCCGAAATCCAGCTCGTGATGGTCGGCTACAGCGCGGCGTATGCGGTGTTCCTGCTCAACGGCGCCCGCCTGGGCGACCTGTTCGGGCGCAAGCGGATGTTTCTTGCCGGCATGGCGCTGTTCACGCTCGCCTCTGCGCTGTGCGGGCTGGCGACCACTCCCTGGATGCTGATTGCCATGCGTGTCGGCCAGGGCCTGGGCGCGGCCATTCTGATGCCGCAGGTGATGGCCTCGCTGCGCGTGCTGTTTGACGGCGATGCACGGCGCCGGGCGTTCGGCACCATGGGCGCCGTGCAGGGCGTGGCGGCGTCGGTCTCGCAGATCATCGGCGGCTGGCTGATTGCGCATCCGCTGGCGGCCGGCGTGTCGGGCTGGCGCGCGGTGTTCCTGGTGAACGTGCCGATCGGCATTGCGGCGCTGCTGGCGGCCCGCGCCTTTGTGGCCGAATCGCGTGCGCCGGTGGCCGCGCGGCTGGACGTGCATGGCGCCGTGGCCGGCGCGGTGGCGCTGGCGATGCTGCTGGTGCCGATCATGCAGGGGCGTGAGTCCGGCTGGCCGTGGTGGTCGTGGGTGTTGCCGCTCGCCTCGTTGCTGGTGTTCCGCCACTTTGTGCGGGTGGAGCAGGCGCTCTCGGCGGCGGCCGCGTCCCGATCATCGAAATGGCGCTGTTCCGCAACCGCAGCTTCGTGCTGGGCGTGCTGGCGATCTTCCTGTTCTACACGGCCATCAGCTCGTACTTCCTTGCACTGACGATCCTGCTGCAGTTCGGGCGCGGCCTGTCGGCGTTGGCCGCGGGGCTGGTGTTCACGCCGGCCGCCATGGCGTTCTTTACCGGCTCACTGACGGCGCCCCGCCTGGCTGAACGCATCGGGCAGCGCGCGCTGCTGCTCGGCGTGGCGATCTTCGCTGTGGGCATGGTCGTGCTGGCCACCATGGCGCAGGTCGGCGCGGACACCGCCTGGCTGATCCTGCCGCTGATGCTCAACGGCTTTGGGCAGGGCATGGTGATTCCGCTGTCGCTCAACACCATCCTGAGCGGCGTGGAAACCGCCCAGGCCGGCATGGGCGCCGGTACGGTCACGACCATGCAGGCCGTCGGCAACGCGGTGGGCGTGACGGTGGTGGGCGTGCTGCTGTTCTCGCTGCTTGGTCAGGTGGATGGGGCGGATGGTGCCGTAGCGGCGGACGCGGCCGCCCACGCCGCGCACTACGGCCACGCGTTCGCGCTGGCCACGCTTTACAACGTGGGGGCGACGGTGCTCTCGTTCGTGCTGTTCTGGCGCGCGTGGCGCCGTCACGCCTGAGCCTCGCTTACTTGCGCACCCAGCCGCGCCGCACGCAGGGCGCCAGCAGCACGCCATGCAACGCCAGCCCCAGGCGATGCAGCGGCTCCGACAGCGTATGCGCCACGCGCCCGCTGCACAGCCAGGCGGAGAAAGCCGACACGGCCGCCGCGCCCAGCATGTCGAACGGATAGTGCACGCCCAAGTAGATGCGCGCCCAGGCCATCGGCAACCCCAGCAGCGCCAGCAACACGCCCCCGCGCCGCAGGCGGGCGTTCCACATCAGGCTGAATGCCACCGTCCACAACGCGGTCAGGTGGTCACTGGGGAACGACGAATCGGGCGCGTGCGGCAGCAGATTGGTGCCCAGCGCAATCGCAAACGGCCTCGGGTGATACCACGCCAGGCCGAAGCCCACGTTGATCGACAGCGCCAATGCAGCAGCCACGCCGGTCTGCAAGGCCTGGCGCCGCGTGGCCGGCTCGCCCCATAGCCAGCCGGCCACGAGCGTCAGTGGCACCAGCCAGATCGCGTATTCGGCAAAGGCCATCGCCAGCCAGACGGTGGTGGTCGAAGCGTCGGCCGGCGCGTTGATCCAGAGAAACAGCGTGTGATTGAGTGATTCCATACAGCGTTGGCCCAGGGCCCGGTTGATTCAATTGCAGCGATGCCCGGCCCACACTACGGAAGATTCCCTTCAATTGCCTTGGAGCGCCTGTCGATAAGCTGGGGCCATCCGCCTCAGGCCCGTCGTAACGATATTCCCAATCACTGCCTAGGCTTTTCCCGCCGACTGACGCTGCCTATGATGTAGGCACACCGACACACGAGCAGGTCGGATGGTCGCAATCTCAAACCCCGGGGGGTGGATGGAAAGTTTTCTGATTCAGCGGGCCACACGCCGGCAAGCCATGTTTGCCGGCGCAATTGCGCTGCTGATCCTGTTGACGCTGGCCGTGGCCGCCCCACGCGCAGGCCTGCAATGGCCGGCGATCAACCCGTTCATGCCGATGTGCGCCTTGACGGTGTTCACCACGGCCGGCATCGCGGCGTTTCTGCTGGGCGCGCAGTTCACTGTCACGCGGCAGCCGATGTTGGGCGCACTCGGCGGTGCCTATGCCTTTACCGCGTTGGCCGTCGCGCTGCAGTTGCTGACGTTCCCGGGCGTGTTCTCGCCCACGGGGCTGTTTGGCGCCCGCCCCACCAGTGCGGCATGGATGTGGGTGTTCTGGCACGGCGGCTTTCCGCTGTTCGTGATCCTGGCGGTGCTCCTGCGCGATCGGCTCTCGCGCGATGCCGTTGCTGCGGGGCGCGTGCGCCTGTGGGCCTGGCTGCTGATCGGCGGGCCGGTAGCGGTGGGAGCGCTGCTGGGTAGCTTTGTCGTGTTGACCACCCTGCCGCCGCCACTGCACGCCAGCAATGGCGACAACCCCGTCGCGGTCGTCCTGTGGGCCGTCAACGCCATTGCCGTGCTCACCGTGGTGGCCAGCGGCCGCCTGCGCGGGGTGCTCGACGTGTGGCTGGCCATTGCCGCGCTGGCCTGCCTGACCGACACCACCCTCAACCTGCTGAGCACCGACCGCTTTACGGTGGGCTGGTACGTCGCGCGCCTGTTCAGCATGTTCGCGCCCGGCGTACTGGTCTGCGTGCTGGTATGGGAAGTGACCGCGCTGTACCGGCGGCTGTTCGAGGCGCATGTCTCGCTGCGGCAGGCGTCCATGCGGGATGCGCTGACCGGCCTGTACAACCGCACCTACTTCAACGAGCAGATCGACAGCCACATCAGCGCCGCCCAACGCAGCGGCCAGCCGCTTTCGCTGGTGATGGTCGATGTCGACCACTTCAAGCGCTACAACGACGCCTTCGGCCACCTCAAGGGCGATGCCTGCCTGGCAGCCGTGGCGCACGCGCTGGCCGGCGTGGTGCACCGTCCAGCCGATTTCATTGCGCGCTACGGCGGCGAGGAATTCATCGTCGTCCTGCCCGACACCGATGCAAGCGAAGCGCAGGCCCTTGCCGAGCGCGCGCGTGACGCCGTGCTGCGCCTGCGCATCGAAGCCACCGCACCGTCGCGCTACGTGACCGTCAGCGCGGGCTGCGCCACGTCCGTGCCGGGCAACGGCGCCTTCTCCATCGACACGCTGGTCGAGACGGCCGACGCCGCGTTGTATCGCGCCAAGGCGGGCGGACGCAATCTGGTGATAAGCGCACACCCTCTGCCGGCCGCGCTCACGTAACGCACCTCAAACGAACAGGGCACTCCGGAGCGTTTGCCCTGCCCGTCTTGACTGTCTTCTCTATTTCTTCTGTATATAAAAATAGTAGTAGTAGATAACGGTGGATCGTTTCTGTGGACAGCTGCGGAAAACGCTTTCGCGTCAACGGTTTGCGAACTGCACAACCCATCGGACAGCGTGTGCCGATGCGTGGATGACTCGTGCAGAGCGCGCTCCACCCTCTCGGCAACCACCCAAGTTATTCCCGTGCTGTGGACAACCTGACCCCGGACAGCCAACACAGTTGTCCCTGAAGTTCTTCACGTGCTTATCCACATATCCACATGTCCACAGTGGTAATCGGGACCATGCGCGCGATTACCGCTTCGGCGCCCACGCAAGCCGCGCCGGGAACGCCTCCACCAGCCAGTCAATGAAGACTCGCAGCCGATGCGTGACATGGCGCGTCTGCGGATAGACGACGTGAAACGGATAGGGCGCCGGGCGCCACGGCTTGAGGATCTCCACCAGCGTGCCGTCGTTGATTGGCGCTTGCGCCGCATAACCAAAGGTCTGCACGATGCCCAGACCCGCGAGACATGCGGCCAGATGCGCATTGCTTTCGTTCACGCCGATGCGGTGCTCGACCTTGATTTCGGTCTTTTCGCCATCGCGCTCGAAGCGAAACGGAACCGCCCGCCCCGTCTGGCTGAAGACGTAGCTCACCAGCCGGTGGCCGTTCTTCAGTTCATCGGGGTAGGCCGGCGTGCCGTATTGCTTGAGGTATCCGGGCGTGGCGCACGTGATCAGGGGCGCATCGCCGAGGTGGCGTGCGACCAGGGACGCGCTGTCCAGCGGGCCGCCCCGAATCACGCAGTCGACGTTGTCCGCGATCAGATCCACCGAGCGGTCTGATACGCCCAGGTCGATCCTGATCTCGGGATAGCGCGCAGCAAACTCGGGCAACAGAGGGATCAGCACGTCGCACGCAGTCGACCCGCCGACATCGATGCGCAACGACCCGCGCGGCCGCCCGCGGGCGACGCTGAACGACGCATCGATGTCTTCCAGGTCGCGCAGGATTCGCGTGCTCTTGGCGTAGTAGTCCTCGCCTTCGGGCGTGACCGTCACGCGCCGCGTCGTCCGCTGCAGCAGGCGCACGCCCAAATGGGCCTCCAGCTCCTGCACCTGCTTGCTGACGGTGGCGATGGGCATGTCGAGCGAATCGGCCGCCCGCGTAAAGCTGCCCGCTTCCACCACCCGCGCAAAAGAGCGCATTGCCAGGAGTTGATCCATTCAAATGTCCGCACAGATTATCCACAACTGTGGATAGTAATTCTATTTGCAGCGCTTTTTCGAAAAGTTTGCTGCCCCTAAAGTGCCTCCATGCCCAACGCGACGGGGCCACGCAAAGCGAAGCAAGGCATGAAAGAACCCGCCGCAAGGTCATTCATCCCAACCTGAAATCACGACATGGAGCACATCATGAGCAAGCAACTGGAAGGCAAGATCGCACTGGTCACCGGCGGCAGCAGCGGCATCGGCCTTGGCGCCGCCAAGGAACTCGCAGCCCAGGGCGCGCGGGTATTCATCACCGGGCGCGCCAAGCGGAACTGGATGCCGCCGTCGCAGAGATCGGCGCGGGCGCCACCGCATTGCGGGCCGATGCATCCGTGCTGTCCGACCTCGACGCCGTCTATGCCCAGATCGCCAAGGTGGCCGGCAAGCTGGACATCCTGTTCGCCAATGCCGGCGGCGGCGACATGATGCCGCTGGGCGGCATCACCGAAGAACATTTCGACCGGATTTTCGGCACCAACGTGCGCGGCGTGCTGTTCACGGTGCAGAAGGCGCTGCCGCTGCTGACCGACGGCGCGTCGATCATCCTCACGTCGTCCACGGTGTCCGTTCAAGGCACGGCCAACTTCAGCGTCTATAGCGCCAGCAAGGCGGCGGTGCGCAACTTCGCCCGCTCGTGGGTGATGGATCTGAAGGATCGCGGTATCCGCGTGAACGTGGTGAGCCCGGGCCCCATTCGCACGCCCGGCCTTGGCGGCCTGGCCTCGGATGAAACGCGCCAGGGCTTGTTCGACTTCCTCGCCGCGCAGGTGCCGCTGGGCCGCCTGGGCGAGCCGGCCGAAGTGGGTAAGGCCGTCGCGTTTCTTGCGTCGGACGCCGCCAGCTTTATCAACGGCATCGAGTTGTTCGTGGATGGGGGGATGGCGCAGGTTTGAGAAGCGGTAGCCGGAAGCGCCGGCGCGACCTGACAGCATCCGACGCGCCAGTTTGGCGTCGGGTGCTTGGCGAGCGGGTGTTGTCGCGCCGGCTCACGCCGAACGCGCCAGCCAGATCTTCTTGCGGTTCAGCAGCAGCGGAATGACACCGATGGCGATGCCGCCCATGCCCACGACGTTGGTGACCCAATCGAAGGTCGGGATGCTGTAGAGCGCGATGAAGAAAAGGAAGAGCCCGCTTGCCACCGGCCAGATGACATGCGTGATGGCCACCCACGGCCCCTGCGTGAGCACCTTCCGGTAGTACCAGCCGCAGGCCAACCCGGTGAGCCCTAGGTAGAAGCAGATCTGGAAACCGATGGCGGTAATTGAATCCTGCAGGATGACGTTGATTGTCGGCAGGTAAGACGACACGAACAGCAGCACAAGCCCCGTCAGCCAGATGAAGAAGATGG
This sequence comes from Ralstonia sp. TCR112, assembly GCF_007997035.1. Classification (GTDB taxonomy): domain Bacteria; phylum Pseudomonadota; class Gammaproteobacteria; order Burkholderiales; family Burkholderiaceae; genus Ralstonia; species Ralstonia edaphi. Next base: position 8,487 of record NZ_VOSS01000037.1, read on the forward strand.
CGATGTGGGGCGTACGCCAGACCGGATGCAGACGTGCATAGCGCGCGTGGAGTGCGCCGTCGCGGCTCTTGGCAAACAGCGTGCGCGTGAACTGCAGCATCTGCGTTTCGACCGTGCCCACCGTGCTGAGCAACACCGCGACGATCGCGACGTAGCCCCACGTCGGTCCAAACAGCTTCTCGGCAATGGCGAAGATGATGTTCGTGTTGTAGTGCTGGATCTCGGCATCGGACAGGCCAAGCTGCGTGATGACGATGAAGACGAGGAAGAACGCCATCAGGAACACCATCGACCAGAACGCGGCACGGCCTGGCGTGCGGTTGGCGTCGCGCGTCTCTTCGCTGAGGTTCATCGTCACGTCCCAGCCGTAAAAGAAGAAGATCGCCACCAGCGCGCCGTTGGCGAACATCTTGGGCGTGAAGGCGAACGGCCAGAACCAGACCCACGAGAACGGATGCGCGGGCGCACGCGGAAACACGATGAAACTCGCGACGATGACCGCGAGCAGGATGACGCCCTCGACAATCGTCATCAGCACCTGCACGTAGCTGGTCAGTTTGATGCCCTTGACGACCACCACGCTGACAAACGTGAGCCATGCCGCCGCAATGAGCGTCACGTAGTGCACGTTGTTCATCATGGGCCGGTTAAAGATCAGCAGCGTGGCATTTGCCGCCGGAATCATGGCCGACACCATGAACACGCAGCACAGCACCAGCAGTGCCCAGCCGGCCAGGAAGCCCAGCGCCCGCCCGAATACCATGCTCACCCACGAATACGACGTGCCGGCACTCGCCATGGCGCGGTTCATGTTGATGAACGCGTACGCGATGCCAAACATGATCAGCCCGCACACCAGGATGCTCGCCGGCGACTGCGTGCCAGCCGTGCCGATGATGGTGGATGTCGTGATTTCGATGCTGTACGCCGGGGCAGTGCCGGCGATGCCCATGATCACCGATTCGACGATGCCCAGGGAATCGGCATTGAGCTTGGCTGGTTGGTCCATGGGTGCGCGACTCCCGGTTGGGATTGGGCGACGATAGCGCGATTTTTACCCTGCGCCGGATGTGCAGGCAATAGGGGCGTCTCTGGGGCGAGTCAGGGCCTGGGGCGGCGCAGGATTGGGCGGCCTACGTAGCCGATCTCCCCGCGCCGCAGGCGGCGCGGTGCCTATGGAGTCCGCTTCTGGTTTGCCCGGGCGTTCACATCCGGCGCCTTGGCCCCGGCGCCCGCGGTGGCGGACTCGTGAGCGTGCTGGCTTCCCGTGGGATCAGCAATTTGAAACGCGTTGCCCCGCTGCCAACCATTGGCTGCAGGATTGACCGGCGGCGCGGGAATATCCGCACGGTCCTTCTTCCGCTCGGCACTGTCGATGCCAATGCGCTTGTCTCGCTCGGCAACCATCGCTGCATTCGCCTGGCCCTCCCCCGTGAAACCCATCATCAATTGAGGAACGCCGAGCGGCAGTTGTTTGTCGAGATCGGTATGCCACGTGTGCCATGTCTTGCCATATGTGCCGACCAGTTTCTTCATCAGTTCTTTTTCTGCCGGCTCGGGAATCCCAGGCGCGACGAGCTGCCCGGATTTCACCTCCCAGACGTGGCTGTGCCACAAGGCTTTCTCTGCGGGAGGCAGCGTGGCGAACAGCTTTGCGCTGATGATGTATTCCACGCCCATCAACTTCGCATTCTTGACGTTGCCGTCGTAGATGGTGCATTGGGTGACATCCTCGTTGAGGATCGCGCAGTAGTGATGCGCCTCCATCTGCACGTTCGGCCGGCCGTTATAGAAATGGAAGCCGTCCAAGTAGGCGTTGATGGCCTCGATGGGCGGCCTGTCCTGCAGCGCAGCCGCGCCTGCTTCCAGGACTTTCGTCTTTGAAGACTCGGCTTGCCCCGGCGCGCGGACATTCGATTGGGTATCGCTCTCACGATGACAACCGCTGACACCGAGCGCGGCAACGGCACAGACAAGGAGGACGTATCGCATGGCTTGCCCCGGGAAGCATGTTGGATGCCCCCGGATCGCAAGACTTGCGCCCACGGGCACGGTGGGTGTACCCGCTCAGGCATGCTGCACGTGCGTCTGCTCACATTAGCGATTGCACCCCTCTTTTGATTGCCAGGCATGTCCGATGCTGTGGAAACGACGACCCTCTCCAGATGACGCGCAAGGCGGCCATGCTGGCGAGTCTCCAACGCAACCCAAGGGGTTCGACCATGGCGTAAGGTAGCAGCGGTGTCCGTTTCAAAGCCAAGAACGACATAAGGAACACAGCGTTGCGGCGATGGATTTCTCTTGCCGTGTGCGCAGGTGCCCTGGCCATGTCGGGTTGCCGCCTGATGCAAATGGACGCGCAAGTCGCCCCGAGCGATCAGCAGTTCATGCTGACGGCCGCGAGTGTCGGCACCGCTGAAGTGGACCTCGGCAAGCTGGCGGCGGAACGCGGCGGCTCGGCTGATGTTCGCGCGTTCGGGCAGCACATGGTTGAGCAGCACACCCGCATCAATGCCGAACTTACCGCGCTTGCGGATGAGAAGAAGGTCCGCCTGCTGAAGGCGATGGACCCGGCCAACCGCACGCTGTACGACGAGCTGTCTCACATGTCGGGCGCGGCGTTCGACCGCCAATACGTGATTGCGCAAGTGCATATCCATACGATGGGCAACGCGCTGTACCAAAGCGAGGCGCAGAACGGCGAGGACCCTGGCGTGAAGGCGTTCGCCGCACGCGGCGTGTCCATCGGGGTGAACCATCTCCAACACGCAACGGATCTGTTGCGCACGCTGCCGTCAACCTCTGCCGAATGACGCAACGCGGACCGTCAAGGCAATCCGCCGCATAGTCGTCGTCGGCGGCGCAGTGGCCGCCAAGCCATGACGATGAATGTTCTCGCTCGCCCCCCCGTGCGAGCAACGATGCCGTGCGCAAAGGTGCCAGAGCGGTAGACCCCACGCCTCACCGGAGCACAACGATGAAGGTGCATCACCTCAATTGCATTTCGAGCTGCCCGCTATGCGGTGCGCTCTTCGATGGCCATCCCAACTCGCTGGTGCGCCGCGGCCGGCTGGTGTGCCACTGCCTGCTGGTCGAGACACCCGCGGGTCTGGTCCTCGTCGATACCGGCTTTGGCCTGCGTGATGTCGCGCATCCACATTCACGTCTGAGCCGCTTCTTCCTGACGATGCTCAAGCCCGAATTCCGAGAGGAAATGACCGCCATCCGGCAAATCGAGCGGCTCGGCTTCAGCGCGGCCGACATTCGCCACATCGTGATGACGCATCTCGACTTCGACCATGCAGGCGGCCTCGATGATTTTCCGCACGCCGCCGTCCATATGCTTGCCGCCGAGCGCGACTATGCATTGATGCAGAAGACGTGGCTCGACAGGCAACGCTTCCGTCCGCAGCAGTGGTCGTATCAACAGCGTTGGCGCATGCATTCGCCGCAGGACGGAGAGCGCTGGAAAGGCTTCGACTGCGTGTCTCCAATACCCGAGGTGAACGACGAGATTGCCCTGATTCCGCTGCGCGGACACACCTACGGGCATGCCGGTATCGCCGTTCGCGGCGAAAGCGACTGGCTGCTTCTGGCAGGCGATGCGTACTTCCATACGCACGAAATGGATCTCGATCCCTATTGCACGCCTGGCCTGCGCTTCTATCAATGGATGCTTGAGAAAGACCGTGCGGCACGGCTCGACAACCAGAAGCGGCTGCGCGATCTTTGCGCCCGCCACAGATCGGGGCTCACTGTGTTCTGCAGCCACGATGTCGATGAATTCGAACGTCTGTCGGGTCGTTCGGCCGCTGTTCCGGCGGAACACATGAACGTCGTGCCGCAGGCGTCCCTACAAAACGATCGCTAATGGAGGTGCGTGGGCCGCGCTGATGGCGCGGAGTTGGAGCACTGTCCGTTCCGCGCGCCAGCCGCATCGATCGTGCTCGCGGCCGGCGAGGTGCCGAGAGCCTTCATTCCTCAACCCGTCGAAGCCCCAGGCAACGTGGGGCCGCGCTTTGCGCCACGGAACAGAAGGAGCGCCACGCCGAGCATGATTCCCACATCTGCGACGTTGAATACACCGGTTCGCAACTGCCCGACGCCGATGTTCAGAAAATCGAAAACCCGGCCGTCGTAGACACAACGATCGAACAGGTTGCTGAGCCCTCCGCCCAGAATGCAGGCTGCCGCAATGACGTCCGTGCGGCCGAGCCTGGGCGAGCGCAGCACCCACACGAACAGGCCGACCAGAATTGCCAGAACGCCATAGACGAAGACGACATTGCGCGTCGCGTCCGACATTCCTGCGCCGAGGCTGAGGAACGCACCGTGGTTATAGGTAGGTAGAACCAGAAGGCTTCCGGAAAGCAATGACACGACTTCGCCGGGCGTCAGTATTTGCTTGAACAGAGCCTTCGTCGCCTGATCGATGACGATCCAGGCGAGCGCGCCAAGCAGCGCAGTGGAAACGCGTTGTTTCGTCGTCATGCGAGAGGTCGTCATCTGTAGGCGGGCCCCCATTCTAGGCCGCAGAGCGCACGCTGGAAGGCAAACGCGAGCTGACGCCGATGCAACATCAGCATGCCGTCTGACAAAAAAAGAGCCCCGGCCGGGACGGGTGGCCGGGGCTAGCTAGGACTGCATGGACGACTAGGGAGAGGGAGGAACCTCCCCTTAAGTTGCCAGGGGCGGAGTCTATGGAAGGGGTCTTGCCGAGGCAACTCAACAATTCTCAGCGGGGATGGGCCCCTTCCCGGGAACGCGTCAGTCCATTGTGATTGGTTGCAGCGCAGTCAAAGCGCTCAACGATCCGACCGCTCAACCACGACCTCGCTCAACTGAAGCACCGGTGCGATGTCGGTGTAGTTGGCGATGTCACCCAGGATCTCGGCGCCGTGTTCTTTCATGGCGGCCTGGAAGCCCTCGGCCGAATCGCAGATCAGGGCGCACATCGCAACGAAGGCGGGCGGCGTACCTGGCGCGCCGCCAGCCAGACCTTTTTCGACGGTGTAGTACGCGCAGGCATTGCCCAGCTTCGCCTTCACCATCGGCATGTGCTGGTCGCGGTAGTAGTCGTGGTCGAAGCGCGCGCCTTCGGTGTAGGGGTACATCACGGTCACTTTGATCATGTGGTCCTCCTTGTCGTCATCAGAGGCTGGAAGGATAGCGTGATACGGTCCGGGCCTCATCACAGGCGTTCGACCGACAATGGCCGCCATCGCCTACGACCATCCCGTTCGCAAAAGGAGTCCGCATGCCAGTTCACAAAGGCCCTACGTTCGACGGTCGAGATGTCTATATCGACTATCCCTTTGAGGAGGTGATGTTCCGATGGGAGCATCAGGCAAGGAAGATTTACGTTTGCTTCTATGGGGAGCGCGAATCCTCAGAACCCGTGCCGCATGACAGCCGCCTCTTTAACGATGCGCTGCGGTACGGGGACGAAATTGATCGTCTGCAGTACGAGCGGATAGCGCGCGGCGGCAAGTAAGGTTTGGCTCCCACCGCCCCCTGAACAACCCATCTAAAAAAATTAGCTTGCAATTCAATAGCGCGCTATATATATTCCCCTCCATGAACACACGCAAGCCTTCCCCCGCACGCCGCGACCTGGCCCTGGACGAGCAGCTCTGCTTTGCGCTGTACTCGACCATGATCGGGATTAACAAAGCGTATCGGCCGCTGCTCAAGGCTCTGGACCTGACGTACTCGCAGTACCTCGTCATGCTGGTGTTGTGGGAGCAAGACAGCCAGACGGTGTCGCAGATCGGCGAGCGGCTGTTCCTCGACTCCGCCACGCTCACTCCGCTGCTGAAGCGGCTGGAGGCATCGGGGCTGATCGAGCGGCAGCGCTCGGCCGAGGACGAACGACGGGTGATCATCTCGCTCACGGCGGCCGGCAAGGCGCTGGAGAAGCGGGCCGAGAAAGTGCCGGCATGCATGGCTACGGCCATGGAGTGTGCGCCCGGCGAGCTGGAAGAACTGCGCACACAGTTGAATGCATTGCGAGGACGGCTCTTCAAGAACGCCGCCTGAGCACACACGTATCGCCGACGGGCGCCTGATCGCGCTCGTTTTTTTAAACTGATTAAGTAGCGCGCTATTTAATCGTAAGCAACTCGGCATCAGCCTCGACAGCCGATGCCTGCACCACCACCCCTCTCATAGGAGAACCACCATGTCGATCGAAAACATCCTCTACCGTGCCAATGCTCGTGCCACCGGCGGCCGCGATGGCCGCGCCACCACTGACGATGGCCGGCTCGACGTCCGCCTGACCACGCCCACCGAACTGGGCGGTGCCGGCGGCGAAGGCACCAACCCCGAGCAGCTGTTTGCCGCTGGCTACAGCGCTTGTTTCCTCGGCGCAATCAAGTTTGTGGGCGCGCGCGACAAGATCCGCGTGCCGGCGGATGTGTCCGTGCAGGGCAGCGTCGGCATCGGCGTCATTCCGAACGGCTTTGGCATTGAAGTCGACCTGAAGATCAGTCTGCCCGGCATGGACCCGGCCGAAGCGCAAACGCTCATCGACCGCGCCCACATCGTCTGCCCCTATTCGAACGCGACGCGCGGAAACATCGACGTACGCCTGAGCCTGATCTAAGCCGTACGCCCTTCCCCAACATTCCCACGACAACCCATTAGAGGCCCAGCCATGAACCGCATGACCAAATTTGCCGCCGGCACCCTGCTCTCCGTGGCAGCAAGCGTTGCCCTTGCTGCGGGCAGCCCAGGCGTGGAGCGCAACACCCAGGCATTCCTCGATGCCCTGGCCGCCGGCGGTGGACAGCCGCTGGAAACACTGTCGCCCGCCGATGCCCGCGCCGTGCTGGTGAGCGCACAAGCCGCGGCAAAGGTGTCGCTGCCGCCCGCCGACGTCAGCCAGAAAACCATCACCGTGGATGGCAAGCCGATCAGCCTGACCATCGTGCGCCCGGCCGGCGCGAAAGGCACGTTGCCTGGCTTCATCTTCGTTCACGGCGGGGGCTGGGTGCTGGGCGACTTCCCCACGCACGAGCGCTTTGTGCGCGACCTGGTGGCCGACTCCGGCGCCGTCGCCGTCTTCGTCAACTACACGCCCTCGCCCGAAGCGCGGTATCCGGTGGCGATCAACCAGATCTACGCCGCCACAAAGTGGGTGGCAGAAAACGGTGCGCAGATCGGCGTAGACGGCAAGCGGCTGGCGATTGCCGGCAACAGCGTGGGCGGCAACATGGCGGCCGTGGTGGCCCTGATGGCAAAGGCGCACGGGACGCCCGCACTGCGCACGCAAGTCCTGTTCTGGCCGGTCACGAATGCCAGCTTCGAGAACGCTTCGTACGACGAATTTGCGCAGGGGCACTTCCTGACCAAGCCGATGATGCAGTGGTTCTGGAACGCCTACACGACCGACCCGGCGCAGCGTCAGGAGATCTACGCATCGCCGCTGCTGGCCACGCCCGCTCAGCTGAAGGGGCTGCCGCCTGCGCTGGTGATTACCGCCGAGAAGGATGTCTTGCGCGATGAAGGCGAAGCGTATGCACGCAAGCTCGACGCCGCGGGTGTGGATGTGACCGCCACGCGCTACAACGGCATGATCCACGACTTCGGCTTGCTCAATGCGCTGGCCGGCGTGCCGGCAACCCGTGCAGCGCTGCATCAAGCCAGCGAAGAGCTGAAGGCGCGGTTGAAGTAATCGGGTGGGCGGGTTGGTTCACCGCCTTCGCCGCCTTCACGGTTCACTGGTCACCCAGCGATGCGCCCGCCCGTGCCTTGTGCACGTGGTGGGCGTATTGCGTTGTGTTTCCGTGTCCCCTTGTTGCGTTGCCGACCGACGAGGCCCAGCTTGGGCGTCATCTGCAATGGCTTGCATGTTTCGAGCGTACCGAGAACGTGCGCTCCTGACCGGAAGCGGTCGATCACGACGGCGTTTCGACGATGAACATCCGCGCTTGCTGGGCTTCCTGCCGCTCGGCCTTGATCGGCGCATAGGTCTCGGAATTGTAGAAAGCCAGCGCTTGCGCCAGCGTCGGAAACTCGAACACACCAGCCATCGGCAACGGATCTTCATCCCCCTCCAGAACCCGCGCGACAGGGCCGAAATGCAGGATTCGCCCACCCGCGTCTTGCAGCGCAGCCTGAAAGCGCGGAGCAAGCACCGCCTGCTTGGCTGCGTCGATGATGCGTAGATTGACGTGTACGTATGCTGGCATTGTGGCTCCTAAATAATGCATATACAGTATTGATGCCAGGTGCGATTGTCAAACGGAGTAGACATGAAGGGTTTTGATCCAGAAGCTTTGAAGAACGTGGCAGCGGAGTGTCCGGGCTTCCAGGCACGCGCAACGGCGCGCGCGCTCACGCGTTACTACAACGCCTGTTTCAAGCCGCTCGGGCTCACGGCGGAGCAGTTCAGCCTCTTGGTTGGAATCGGTGAAGCCGAGGGCACGACGCTGGTCGAGCTGGCGGATAAGGCGGGGGTCGACCCCACGACCCTCAGCCGATCTGTCCAGAATCTGGAAAGCCGGGATTTGCTCCAGGCCACCGGCGGACGCGGCCGGGCTGGAAAGCAGTTGGCGCTCACGACATCTGGGCGTCGGCTTGTGGCGGATGCGCTCCCGGTGTGGAGTGCGGCCAAAGCAGAACTTGCCGCTCAGATGGGCGATAAAGCGCTTCGTTCAGCAAGGCAGGCAATGGCGAAACTGGCCAATGCTGCAGAAAACAGCAGCCCTATCGGCGTGTGCAGCGCATAGAGGACATTGCGAAGGCTTGTCGGAGCTTGGAGCCTCCGATGCCTTTGTCCATCGGCAAGCATCGAGAAGATGCGCTCGCGAGCGATTAAACGCAGGCTGCAGGCGATGTACCAGTCGATCTATCTTGACTAGAATCCGGAGCGCAGAATCCGCGCCATGCTGGTGTAGAAGCAACGCCGATGTGTTTCCGCTTCTTAATATTCGCCGCCGCAGTCGCTCGATGCAGCGACTCCGTTCCCGCAACACCGGCCACCGCCGTGACGCGTCACGTCTGGAAAGCCTCTTCAACTGCCGCTCGTCATTCCCTCGTATGCAGCCTCGTAATCCCTTCTCCGCCTTCACAAGCACCATCGCCTCAAACGTCCTGCATGGCACGGCGCTGACGCTCGGTCTCGCGCTCACGTTGCAGGCCGCCGCGCAAACGAGCGTGCCAGCGCTTCGGGTCGTGTCTGAGTTGAAAGACATTCGCATGAAGGCCGTTGCCAACCTGCCCAAGGCCGGTGGCGACGCCAGTGACCGCGACAGTTGCCCACAACTTGTCATCAAGCCAAAGTCGCCGGCCGCGAAACAGGTGGCCGCGCAAGGCTGGGCGGTAATGGCCGATGTACCGCTTGGCGCCTTTCGCGCTGTCAGCTTTGCTGGCCAGATGCAGGCTGCGACCAGCGGCACGTGCAACGTCACGCAAGGCAACGTAGCGGTGTTTCAGAACGACAAGCTGGTCGCGCTGGCCTACGGCAAATCAGCCGAAGACACCGCAATTGGCGCACTGACCCCGCTGGAAGGCGGCGCCGTGCGCGTGTGGGATGGCGACATTTCTCCCCTGCCCGTCGGCGACCTGCGCGTGGACAGCGATGGCACGCTGCGCCTGAGCAAGGTGGCCGACGAGGATGCCGTCTGCCAGGGTCGCGCCAACGTGCCGAACGTCTACAACATGCCGATCGACAAAGCGCGCAAGGCGCTCGCCGACAAGGGCTGGAAGCCTGTGAAGGGTGGCGCCAGCCCTGAGCCTCGTCAGGCTGCGCTGGTCAAGCGCGGCATCGGCGAGGCCAACTCCTGCGCCGGCACGGGCCTGGCCTATTGCGATTTCAACTACGTTGGCCCCGCAGGCAAGCTGACCGTGACCACCGTCGGCGAGGACGCTCTCCCACGCGTGGCGGGGTATGACGTCCGGTGCCGCTGACTGCGGATCACGGCAACCCTTGTCTGGAGCAGAACGTACTGAAAGGGATGTGAAAAAAGCCCGCGAGCCAAGAGGCAACGCGGGCTTTTTCTTGGCATCGAAGCGCTATCGACGAAAAACCACCGCCGATAACTTGGCAACCAATCATTCCGGCTTGGGCGGCGGGTCACCGCGCTTGCGGTAACTCGGGATATCCGGCGAACCGGCAGGCGGCGGGTTCTGCTTCAGATCTGCGATGAGCGCGTTCATCTCACCAATCTCCTTCACCTGCGCCCGAATGATGCCGTCCGCCAGCTTGCGTACGCGCGGGTCTTTAATGTGCGCGCGCTCACTGGTCATGATGGCGATGGAGTGGTGAGGAATCATCGCCTGCATGTACGACACATCCCCAACCGTCTGCTGGCTCCGCACGAGCCACAGCGCGCCGCAGAACACGACCGCACTCCCAAGCAGGATCGCGACGTTCACGGCGGCCTTGGCGTACATGCCCCACATGAACACGAGCATGATGGCGCTCATTGCCGCCCCCATGATCAGCGCCATCCACATGCGAGTCTGACTGAATAGAACGTGCTCGATCTCGTAGGTGTTCAAGTACATCAGACCGAACATGACGACCGTGGACACCACGATCATTGCTCCGAAACGGGCGTAGCTCATCTGTTGCCCCCGCGCGTTGAACGAGTTGGCGGGGCGCGGTCATTGGCCCCGGACCATGCAGGCGCAGCATGCGGTATGCCTGTCGGAAGCATGAGTTGGGCAGCGCACGGAGCTATGGGATAGCCCACCGCCGTCATGCGGGCAAACGCCTCTTATGCCTCCTCAAACAGGCGGAGCGCCATCAGGCCATGTCCCATTGTTGCGCCAGCCCGAACCGCTGCTGCAATTGAAATCAACTCTGCAAGTTCTTCAGCAGTAGCGCCGGCCTTTTTGGCTGCCTTCGTATGGACATCAAGGCAGTACGAACACTGCGTCGTCAGCGCAACGGCGAGCGAGATGAACTCCCTGACCTTGGGCGGAATGAGACCATCAGCGCGCTTCGCGGCATGATCGAAGGCCATAAAAGCGTTGCCCTCTTCCTTCGCAAGGGCAAGAAGCTTTGGAATGTTCTGGAAGTCCTTGGGCGACTGGTATTCATTCATCATTGATGGCTGCCGTTTTCAATTACCGTTCATTTTCCGAATCCATTGCCGAATTCCAGTATCCGCTTGCGACAAGCTTCTCGCGCACCATGGACCGGGCACGATGCAGTCGGCTCTTGACGGCTTCAACGGTCACCCCTAGCTCGGCCGCCACCTCCGGCGCCGTCAGTCCATCAACATCGCGCAAGATGAGAACCTCGCGATAGTTCTTTGGAAGCGTCTGGATTGCGTTGGTGAGATCCGTTCGCAGATCTCTTGGGATCATCGGTGCCTGAACAGCATCCAAATTGGCCTCGTACAAGGGAATGGACCCTTTTCCCCTGGTAAAGAATCGGTAGCATTCCCTTTCGACGACACGGAATAGCCAGCTCGCAAAGGCCGCCGCCGTACGTAGCGCGCCAATTTTTCGAGACACCCGCCATAAAGCGATCTGCACGGCGTCTTCAGCGTCCTCGCTATTGGTGCACGTTCGTCTCGCAAACCGCTTTAGATCGGGCTGACACACTGCCAGCAGTCGAGAGATTGCAGCCTCGTTACCGGCGCAAGCCGCCTCAATCAGCTCATCAGACGCACGCATCATTTCAGTTCTTTATTGGCGTTCTTCCAACAAGCGCACAGGCCGGACAAAAGCCGAACATTGCTGTGCCCGCAAGAATTGCTGCGGCCGCGTAGCCGGCAATCATGCCCCACGGCGTCGTCGCCCACGTTGCTGTAGCGGCGGCTGTGCAGAGCCCAAGGGAAGCGCGAATCAATCGCTCCGGGGTGGGCAGATTCCGCTTGAGATAGAACATAGGGACACATCCTCCTGTTGTGCTGGTGACGGCTTCATAGAGGCACAGCCAGCGCAAAAGGATTCTTTTTTTCCAGATATTTCGGGACTGGCGCACCAAGGACCGCCCCTGGGCACCTCTCGCCATCGCCTCTGACAGTGATCGCGTGTGTGCCCGACTCTCAGCAGCCGCGTGTTGCCCGTGAACAGCGTGCGCCGTGAGGGGATGTGTCGCACAAAGCCACTACAATAGCGCCCCTTTCGCAGGTGCGCCCGCTCTGATATCCCGTGCGGGCGCATGCCTCCCGCTGCACTCCAGAAGCCACAATCCTATGATGTCAAACGCCTGCGGCGTCGATTTCGGCACGTCCAACTCCACCGTCGGCTGGCTGAGACCGGACGCCCCCACCCTGCTGCCGCTCGAAGACGGCAAGGCAACGCTGCCTTCCGTCATCTTCTTTCACGCCGAAGACCCGACGGTCAGCTACGGCCGTGCCGCGCTGGCCGACTATCTTGCCGGCTACGAGGGCCGCCTGATGCGCTCGCTCAAGAGCCTGCTCGGCACGTCGATGATGGACGACAGCACCGAGGTCATGGGCCAGGCCATGCCGTTCCGCAAGCTGCTGGCGCATTTCATTGGCGAACTCAAGCGGCGTGCCGAGCGCGCCGCCGGCCATGAATTCCGCCGCGCCGTGCTGGGCCGCCCGGTGTTCTTCATCGACGAAGACCCCAAGGCCGACCAGCTTGCCGAAGACACGCTGGCGGACATCGCGCGCGACGCCGGCTTTGACGAGATCGCCTTCCAGTACGAGCCCATCGCCGCCGCGTTCGACTACGAGGCCGGCATCAGCGGTGAAGAACTGGTGCTGGTGGCCGACATTGGCGGCGGCACGTCGGACTTCTCCCTCGTGCGCCTGTCGCCCGACCGTGCGAAACGCCTTGACCGCCGCGAAGACATCCTCGCCAACGGCGGCGTGCACATCGGCGGCACCGACTTCGACCGCGCCTTGAGCTTGGCCAGCGTGATGCCGCTGCTGGGCCTGAACAGCACGCTACGCAACGGCAAGGCCATGCCGTCCGGCCAGTATTTCGACCTGGCGAGCTGGCACACCATCAACCACGTGTACACGCGCAAGGCATGGACGGTGGTGATGGACAACTACCGGGATGCCGCCGACACCGAAAAACTCGACCGCCTCATCCGCCTGATCCGCGAGCGCGCCGGCCACTGGCTGGCGATCCAGGTGGAAGCCGCGAAGATCGCGCTGTCGGACGCTCCGGTGGCGGAGATCGACTTGCACCGCATCGCACCCGAGTTGAAGCAGCCCGTCACGCGCGAGGATTTCGACCAGTCGATTGGGAAGCTGGTCGGCAAGACGGTCTCGACGGTGCAGGCCATGCTGAAGACGGCGGGCGTGGCAGCGGAAGCGGTCGATACCATTCTCTTTGCCGGCGGGTCCAGCGGGGTGCCGTTGCTGCGCGAGCAACTGGCGCAAGTGCTGCCGGCGGCGCGACGCGTGGAGGGCGACCTGTTCGGCGGGATCGGTTCTGGCCTGGCGCGCGATGCGGCGCGCAAGTTTGGCTGACGGGCGGCGGGACGATTCGAGCGTATCGAACCAGATCGCCCAGGCGCGGCAGGATGTCTCTAAAGGAAAACCAGATGAAGCTCCTAACCATCTCCGGCAGTGCGCGCCGCGATTCCGTCAACACGGCGCTACTGCTCGGCTTGAAAGACGTTGCCCCTGAGGGCGTTGAGCTATCGGTATTCCATCGCCTCGACACCTTGCCGGTCTTTTCCCCTGACCTGGAAGGGCCACAGACACCCGCCGCAGTGCTGGAATTCCTGACACTCGTGTCCGGATGCGACGGCATCATTATTGCCAGCCCCGAATACGTTCGCGCGATTCCGGGAGGGCTCAAGAACGTCATCGATTGGATGGTCTCGCGATTCGAAGTCATCGGGAAACCCATTGCGCTCGCACATGCATCTCATCGTGGCGACGACATGCTCACATCGCTCCGGCTGGTGCTGTCCACCGTCAGCGATCAGTTTCTCGAAGACGTATTTCTGCGCATCCCGTTGATCGGAAAAACGCCAGACGAAATCAAAACCCTGCTGAAGCTGCCAGAACGGCAGTCCGAAATGCGCGCATTTCTGTCGGCTTTCGTGGCTGCGATTCGCTCTCGGCAGACAGCTTCAACAGCCAACGCCCAACTGCCACTCTGACCAGCTCAGGCATTCCCGCCCGTCACGGGAATGCGTCAACCTCTTGTTATTGGCTGTAGCCCCCCCTCGCCAATGCAATGCCCGGCAGGCGCATCTCGGTTGCCGGATCGTTCCTTGCGTGTGTATGTCACGTGGAAGATGACGTGATTGCACATTGCGCATTCTTCCATGGTCATCGGCGCTGAATGCTGCAATGCTAGCGCACAGAAATAACGCACACCGGAGGCAACATGACACGCACCACCGACTACCGTGGCTTTCAGATTCATGTGGAGCTTGTTCAGACCTCTGAGGACATGTTCGACCTGTGGTTCCGGATCGAAGGGCCCATGGAGCCTGCGGGCGTGGCCGCCCTGGGCAAACGGATCAAGGCCCATGGAGGTCCGTTTTCACGGCGATGGGCGCACTTGGTGGGGGAGGTGGCCGGGCGCGCCGCTGTAGACGTCATTCTTGGCCCTGAGGACATCCCCCCGGCGACGCAGGAATGGTGAGCGCGCTGGTGGCTTACCAAGCGCAGATGACTTGGATGCCGATTTAACAGGCCCGTCCAGCCTGAAGGGTGGTCAGAACAGCAGGGGTCAGTTGCAGCGATTCGGCAACGATGGTCTGCTGCGCAGTCTGCGCTGCATGGAAATTGAAGATGAAGTCTGCAGACTGATCGTGAACCTCATAAGTTAGGCAGATCGAGTACTGCATTCGAACCATGCGCGCGCGGGTGCCCAGCATCGCTGGGCTGCTTGTTCAGACGATGGCGCCTGAAGACGCGCCCGGGCAGACGTTCCGATTTCGGCCTCACAGACCCCGCTACTCGCCCGCCATGGACTGGCCAGGCACGAGCCCATCGATGATTTCCTCGGCGCCATGCGTGGCCGCACGCTTTGCAGCGCCTACGTTGTCCCATGGCTCGCCTCTCAGGCGAAAGACGCGGGAACGCTCGTCGTCCATCGTCTCACCTTCACGGCAGATGACGACCGAGACGCTGTACGCACGGTCGGGGCGTTTTTCGTGCCACTCACGTGGCGGGTTGAAGGGGTAAATCAGGGGGTAAATCGCGAACCCTTTGTAGAAGGATGTCGGGTAGGTATCCATGGCGGATCTCCCATAAGAAAAGCGAGCAGGCCGGGACCACTGGACGTGGTGCTCTGACAGCAAGACGAGAATGCCCCGGGGGCAGGTGAAATGCGGGCCGTGCCGGAAAACCAGCGCGGAAAGGCAGCGTGAATGACTGGATCGAGGTGGGACGTCGGCGACGCGTCGATCAGAGGCGAGGCAAATTTCTCTTATGCCGGGGCTGGTGATGGCCCCGCTGGAATCCGTACCCCACTCTACTCCGATATCGGATCATGGGTCTGGGTATTTCTTGGCGCGCTCCGCGTCACATTGCGCGCTGTGATGCTGTGGGTTGCTTGGTCAACACTGCAGTTCGTTCATCCGTAGAACTGTCGCCCTTACCGCGCCCCATCTGCGCGGCATTCCCGCCCATCACGGGAATACATCAACCTGTTGTTATTGGCTGTAGCCGCGCCGCTCTATGGAGGTTAGAGCGGGAAGCAAGATGGCGTCTCCTCCTGCAAGTTGTGCATTCGTTTCGACCGCTCTCTTGATACTCATCTCGCTTCCTCACTCTGGCTTGCGCCGTCATCTGCGGGCGACTCGTCGATCAAATTTGTTAACGGCCCTTACAGTCGATCGCATCCGCGCCGCCGCTCATCACTGATACTCCATCAGCACCGACATGGCGCCATTCACAGTGCCAGGCGTGACGTTGGCTTCGGTCTGAACGTAGGACACCCGCATCGGGATCGAGAAGGAGCCGCCTGTGGCCTTGTTGTAATCGTCGACCTGGATCGACTTATCAAATACAGCGGGGATGCCTGCGGTGTCGGTCACCTTGATCTTCACGCCCTTTGCGGTTGAATCTGAGGAAAGCGGCAATACGCCCGGTGATTTCTCAATGGCGTCGCCCACCGGCTTGAGCCTGTAGAGAACCTTGTTGTATCCCTTGGGGCAGCTGTTGATCTGAATCTGGAAGCTACGCTCGCCGGCTGTCGTTCCGATGCCCGTCAAGCTTCTCGCCCGCGTGGATGGCAACTCTACCGTTTGACTTGGCACTGAGCACGTTCCTTCGATCACGGTCAGACTCGTTTTAAGTTTGACGTAGTTCCGGTTTTCCTCTGTTCCTGTCATTGTTTTTGTAAAAAACCAGAACGTCGTCACTCCAGGGGCTGTTGCATTACCAAACCATGGGGAACCGTAATTATTCCTTATCAACTGAAATTCGACCGGCGACGAAAACGTGATTGGCGACCCACCTTCCATTCTCGTCTGAGGTTTTCCATTGACAATGATCTGCATATTAAGGCCTTTGAGTTCTGAGAGAACGGCCGGCCCTGTGACATTGCCCCACCCCTCATCCACGAGCCACTTGGTGAAGGGCAGAAAATATGTTAGCCGGCACGACGCCTCGCCACATAACGTTTGAGGCGTCACATATGCCCTTGCCACAACGGTATCAGCGGGAGTATTTCTTGGCAGAGAAAGCAAAGCAGGAAAAGGAATAATTGGTTTGTCAAGCCAAGCCAAAGCCGGTGTTGCCGCAATCAAAATCAGAGCGGCCAATATTGTGCGTCCTATCCCGCGCATGGTTTTTCCGTCCAGTCGTTTCATCGTCATTAAGTTGTCTCGAAGCGTATCCGCTGCACAGCGCTACGCAGAATCCTGCGATAACGGCTGGGCACATGCGGGTTGATTCTCTATGTTGGGCAATGGTGGCGGCATCAGATCAATCTTAAAAACCGGAAATGCCCGGTGACCCGTCTTGCCTGTTAGATAGCGCTGCGTGCGCAGCGATGCGGAATGAATGTTTTTAATTCTAGGAGTACGTGTTCACGAACGGAAATTGCCGATCAACAACATGGCGGTGGCACATTGCTATTACGAGAAGTTCGCAACATTGTTGAACCGATTTTGTGGAGTCGTGGGTACTGGGACCCCGAGTACAAGAACTGGGGGATATTCGACCAGTCTCGGGAAATTGTGCTTGAAGAATTAGATAGGCTGGAACGCCAATAGCGCCGCTGTGACGGCGGGCGGGCGAATCACCTGGGGATGTTCCTGAAAACCCTGGCATTCCCGCCCGTCACGGGAATGCGTCAGTCTATTGTTATTGGCTGTAGCCACGCCGCTCGATGGCGGCTAGTACGTCCCACGTCTGCGGATCGACATCGCGGCCCCCGAGCGACATCGATACGTAGGCATCAATCGCATCCACAAAGCCTTTGATGAAGACCGGCGGGAACGCGTGTGCGGACAGATGTTGAAGCTGTTCGCGCAGCATGCCCGGGCGGCACTGGCCGTGGGTGCGCATGGCGGCGCGTGTGCGCTTGAGATACGCCTGCGCTGCGATTGCGCCGTTCAGGTAGGTACGGTTTTTGGTGAGCGCGGCTGCGTCGGACGACGTGGGCGCTGGCCTCGGTGGTGGTGCTGGTGGAGATGGGTACGACGCTGGTCGCGTCTCGTCTGCAATAGGCATAGGAGCCTCCGTGAGTATTGATTGGAGGTCCGCCTTCTCGTCGCCAGACGAAGGTGGCGGGCCTGACGGCGGGGCTGGCGAACCGGTACTCACGGCAACCGGCAGACCCGAAGGTCTCCCCACCCGGCCCGCCATAGGAGGCATGCGCGAGTGTGCGCGAGCGTATCCGCCAAGCGGACGCTCGTTGTGAGTATGTCGAATCGCCAGACCCGACTGCCGTTGGTGCGGCAGCGGGATGGATTATAGCGATGAGGCCTTCGGCGAA
>NZ_VOSS01000038.1 GCF_007997035.1 Ralstonia sp. TCR112
CCGGTTCGCCAGCCCCGCCGTCAGGCCCGCCACCCCTCATCTGGCGATGAGCGGCAGGCCTCTTCAATCCCTGTGGAGGCTTCATGCCAAGTTCTCAAAGCGGGTACCGCCCCGCGTCTTATCCATCTCCACCTGAACCACCCGCGCACGCGCCCACGTCGTCTGACGCCGGTACGCTTACAAAAAACCGTACCTACTTGAACGGCGCAATCGCAGCGCAGGCGTATCTCAAGCGAACGCGCGCCTCCATGCGCAACCACGGCCAATGCCGCCCGGGCATGCTGCGTGAGGAGCTTCAGCACCTCTCCACACACGCGTTCCCGCCGGCTTTTATCAAAGGCTTTATGGATGCGATTGACGCGTACGTATCGATGTCGCTCGGAGGGCGCGATGTCGATCCGCAGACGTGGGATGTGTTGGCCGCCATAGAGCGGCGTGGCTACGGCCAATAACAACTGATTGACGCATTCCCGTGACGGGCGGGAATGCCAGAACGGCACGAATCGGGGTCCTGGGTCACCGCGCCGAAATGAAGGCGCGCGCGAGTACGCCCAAGACGACTGCAATCACTGCCCAAAACAGCCATGTCGGAATAGGCACGGGATTCTTCTCCCGGATCGGGGTGTTCAGATAGGTAAGCGCCTGGGCTTTACCGGCGATATCCCGTGACAAGAACGCTCGCCAGGTGAGTACGAGAGCGGCAACCAGAGATACCACACCGCCCATGAGTGCCACGAGCACGTAGAAGTAGAAGGAGCCGGTGTTGGCTCCGCCGCGCGTTGCGATGAATACCTCACCGAGCCGGCCTTTAAGTCGGACGGCTCCCTCGGTCCAACTCTCCAACCCATGAAGCAGCAATGCAGCTGCAAGCAGATAAAGGCACACCACCATCGCGTATGCGCGGAAGGTGGGTTTTGCTGAGGTATCGGTTTGCATGATGTTTCGGTCTTGATCGGCAGTAGGGCTCCCGCCGCGCGCTATCACTCAACGCGCTCCTCAAACTCGCTGAGCCGCCTCATGACAGCGGGATTGTCTTTGTAGCGCCGCTTCAACGCGGCAAGACGCTTGTCGGTACCTGCGCAGTAGATATCGAAGCTGTCGAGCAGATATTCCCTTCGCTCCACTTGTTCCGGGCTGTCCCCCTCGAATGGTTCTCCACGAAAGTGGTCGCAGATTTTCCGTTCTTCAATGAACGTTGTGACCTCCGGAGGGAGGCGCAGGGGTGTAAGCGCGCTTGCATGCGAGCACGCCGTCAGAAGGACAAGGCAGCCAGTCAACTTCAATGTGATGTTCATGTGAGCACAGATGCGTTGAATAGGTCTTGTGACAAGGGCGCGCGGCTTCAATGCGCCATCCGCCGGAGCGCACTGAGCCCAACGATGGCGAACAGAAGCAGGAAGGCACCAAGAAACCCCGTCAGTAATCCACCAACCATCGCGCGATTGCGGAACCACGTCGGGCCGAATGCTCGCGTCGACAAGTTGGCTTCGACCTGGCTGCGCCCTTGTGCGATATCGCCAAGGTGTCTGGCAACGGTTTCAAGGTTGGACAAGAAGCGCTCACCGCCTGTGGAATCTCCGTCGATCGTCCCGGCCCAGAGGTTCACGCGGGCATGCAGAGCCGCATCGCTCCATTCGACAGCACCTGCGTAGTGTTTCAGAAGGAGGTCGAGCGCGGAGCAAAGCTCGCTGTCTGCGGCAACGGCGTTCGCAAGATTGGGCGCTTGTTTGCCATACGCAAAAAGCCCGGGGCGGATTTCCGCCTTTGGTAGCCATGACAGCGGATTCACGAAGCGCATCTTCTCCTTCGCATAGAACCCGATGTCGACCGGCTTGGAACAGTCCACAGGAATCGTCGCGACTTCAAGTCCTCGCAGTCGCGCAATCGAGACATTGCGCTGCCTGGCCATTTCATCAATTGACTGCATGGTGTGCGGTGTGTGAACGGGCAATCTATTTGCAAAGCCTCAAACCTTCCCCACCGGCTTCAACGCCCACATCGGCAGGTAATTCATGATCGGCCGCTCAAACGTGCCGCCCTTGTCGAGAAAGGGCTTGGCCGAATCCAGCATCGGCCGGAACGTATCCAGTTGCTTGGCCGCGTCCAGGTCAGTCCACAAGCTCACGTTCGACAGCGACGATGTCGCCTCGTCCTCGCCCACATAAAACGCGACCAACCCGCGCATGGCTTCGATACCGGGCCGGAGCACGGCTTCGAGGTCGTTCATCATCTGCCGCATCTCGGCGAACTTGTCTGGCGGACACCGAAGAATCGAGACTCGGACGACTGGCTGCATTGGAAACCCCCTTCGTTGAGCTGCATGAAACACCAATGAAGAAAATGCTGAAGGCCGACGCTACTGCGCCAAAAACTTAACCACCGCACCCACCGTAGCCCGCGTCTGCTCCTCCATCAACCAATGCCCCGCATCGGGAATCACCAGTTCCTGCACGTTGGTGGCGGCGTTGCGCATGACGATGGCTTCGTTCTCTCCAAACGACTTGGCGCCCCCAATGGCGAGCACCGGCATGGGCAGCTTGGTGGCGATGGCTTTCTGGTTGTCCTCCGCGTCTTGCGGGATCGACAGGAACTGCGCAAACGCTGAATGCATGGCGCCCGGCTTGGCGTAGAGGCGGGCGTAGTGCGCGCGGGTAGCTTCGTCGATCTTGGAAGGGTCGCCGGCAAACTCATTCCAGAAGCGGTCGAGGTAGATGCGCTCGCGGCCTTTGACGAGCCGCTCGGCATCGGGGCCGCCGAACGAGAAGTGCCAGAGCTTGGGCGAGCGGACGATCTGCTCCCACGGCGGCACGCCCGGCACGGGGGCGTCCATCACGACCAGCCGCGTGGTCTTGTCCGGATAGCGCGCTGCATAGGCAAACGCGACCATGGTGCCGATGTCGTGGCCGACCACATCGGCCTGGTCGATGTTCAGCTTCGTCAGCACAGCGCGGATGTCACCGGCCTGCGTGCGCTTGTCGTAGCCGCCTTCGGGGTGCGACGACAAACCCATGCCGCGCAGATCCGGCACCACCACGGTATGCGTGCGGGCCAGCTCGGCGGCCAGCGGCGCCCACATGTCACCCGTATCGCCAAAGCCGTGCAGCAACACCACCGCCGGGCCGCTGCCGCCCACGCGCACAAACAGCGTCGCCCCGTCGGTCTGGATGTTCTGGTGCCGAAAGCCCGGCGGATACGGCTTCACCTGCGCCTGCACAAGGGGCGTCATGGCGAGCATGAGCGCGACGGCTGCAAACAGTTTTCGCATGGCTGTTCTCTTTGGGGGAGCGGGGGGCTGGCCGGGCCTGGGGGGAAGCAGCCTGCAGATCGGGCCGTACACCGTCGGAAACGCGCGACGCAAGGCCTCGTCAAGAGTAGTACGCGCCACGCGGGGCGCAAGCGTGAAGGAGAGAGTAAGGCGCGCGGGCGCCTCAGGCGTTGCGGCTGCTTTGGGTACTCGCCCGACGATTCAGGCGCGCTTACTGCTGGATTGAAACGTGCACTGCTACGTCCGGCACTCGTACCAGCCCTGCGTCTGGTTGACGATGCGCACGACAAGCAGCATGACCGGCACTTCGATCAGCACACCAACGACGGTAGCCAGCGCTGCACCGGAATGGAAACCGAACAGGCTGATCGCAGCCGCGACGGCCAGCTCGAAGAAGTTCGATGCGCCGATCAGCGCAGACGGGCAGGCGATGTTGTGCTTTTCGCCCACCGCGCGGTTGAGCCAGTAGGCCAGCGCTGAATTGAAAAACACCTGGATCAGGATCGGCACCGCCAGCAGTGCAATAACGAGCGGCTGCTTCAGGATGGCTTCGCCCTGGAAAGCAAACAGCAGCACCAGCGTTGCCAGCAGCGCCGCGATCGACCACGGGCCGATCTTCGCCATTGCAGCATCGAACGCCGATTGGCCTTTGGCGAGCAGCACCTTGCGCCAGATCTGCGCGAGGATCACCGGAATGACGATGTAGAGGACGACCGAAGTCAGCAGCGTCGCCCAGGGCACCGTGATGGCGGACATGCCCAGGAGCAGACCGACCAGCGGTGCGAAAGCAATGACCATGATGCTGTCGTTCAACGCCACCTGTGACAGCGTGAAGAGCGGATCGCCGCCCGTGAGCCGGCTCCAGACGAACACCATTGCGGTGCACGGTGCCGCAGCCAGCAGGATCAGGCCTGCGATGTAGCTGTCGAGCTGGTCCGCAGGCAGCATCGGCGCGAACAGATGGCGGATGAAGAGCCAGCCGAGAAACGCCATCGAAAACGGTTTGACGAGCCAGTTCACGACAAGCGTGACGCCGATGCCTTTGACGTGCTGGCGCACCTCATGCAATGCGCCAAAGTCCACCTTGACCAGCATCGGGATGATCATCACCCAGATCAACAGCCCGACCGGGAGGTTGACCTGTGCGTATTCCATCCGACCGATCTGTTGGAACAGGCCGGGCAGCACCTGGCCGAGCACGATGCCGGCAATGATGCAGAGGGCCACCCAGACGGTCAGGTAGCGCTCGAAGAAGTTGATGGAAGGCTTGGCGACAGCCTGTGCCGGCGGCGCTACGTTGGATGCGGTCATTGGGCGGGCTTCAGATCAGTTTTGCGAAATGCGTTCCAACGCCGTTTGCAGCTCGGCATTGCTCATGCTGCCCAGCGGCAGTGCCAGCAACTGCAACATGCGATAGCCGATGGCCTGGCGTGTCAGTTCGAAAGCCTGGCGCTTGCCTTCGTCGCCGCCCGTCGCGTTTGACGGGTCGGCATAGCCCCAATGCACTTTCACGGGACTGCTCGGCCAATACGGGCAGGTCTCGGCTGCAGCGCTGTCGCATACGGTAATGACGATGCGCATCTGCGGGGCGCCGTCCGCAACAAACTCGTCCCAGCTCTTGCTGCGGTAGCCAGTGGTGTCGATGCCTGCGTTGGTGAGGGCTTCGAGTGCGAATGGGTTGAGGCGGCCGCTCGGTGCGCTGCCGGCGCTGTAGGCGCGCACGTCTTTGCCGAGTTGTTTGGCCCAATGGTTGAGCATCCCTTCACTCAGCACGCTGCGTGCGGAGTTGTGGGTGCAGAGGATCAGGACGTTGGTGGTCATGCGTGCGCCCTTAGCAGCAGGATGAGCCGGAGCCGGACTTCACGGCAATGCCGATCGGCTTGCCCTTTGGAGCACGCGGTGCGCAGCAGGCAGAAGCCTCCGGGGCGGCTTCTTCCTTCTTGTCTTCGCTAAAGACGGGGATGTTGCTGAGCGAATGGAAGTGCTCCCAGGCGATGCCCTGCGGGTCGGTGATCCAGTGCTTGTCGCTGCGGGCATAGCAGCAGGTGGTTTCGCCTTCATCCAATAGCGCCATGTCTGCGGCTTCCGCACGGGCCTTCAGGTCGGCCAGTTCGGCAGCGTCATCCACCTGGAAGCCCAGGTGGTCAACGCCCGGGGCATTGCCACGTGTGGAGATGGCGAAGTTGATGCGCGGGTCGTCCAGCATCCACTTGGCGTAGTCGGTTTCCACGCGCGTCGGCTCGGCGGCAAAGAGCTTGGAGTAGAAGGCGATGCTCTTGCTCAGGTCGTCAACGTGGAGATGGACGTGAAATCGTTTCATGGGATGCTCCTTCAGCATTTGCAGTCGGTGGCGTTCGCTTCCAGGCAGGCTTCGCCCTGACAGCAGTTGGCGGTCAGGAAGCCCAGCAGGGCGTTCATGTGGTCATACGCCGCGCGGTAGATCAGGTTGCGGCCTTCACGCTCTTGCGTTACCAGGCGTGCGGCCGTCAGTTCCTTGAGGTGAAACGACAATGTGGCGCCCGGCACGTCGAGCTGTTCGGCAATCGCACCTGGTGTCATGCCCGCAGGCCCTGCGACCACCAGCATGCGAAACACTTGGAGGCGCAGGCCATGGGCCAGCGCGGCGAGGGATCGGATAACGTCGGTTTCTTCCATATTTCCAATATATTCGAAATATAGAGCTGCAGCAAGGCGATCAGCCTGCGATATCGGGAACCACTTGGGGAGCACTTGACGCTGTTGCGCGAGAGATTGGGCGGTGGCGTTCGGTGGTTGCTCCACCCATCGCCAGCACCTGCATGCTGCTTTGCCCACAACCCAGCCACGGGCTCGATGCCCCACAGACGGTTTATAGGTTTACTTCTTTATGTATACAGATAGTAGTAGTAGATAACGGTGGATAAGTCCTGTGGATAAGCACTAAAAGCACTTTGGCATCAACGACTTGCAGAACGGACAACCGGTCGGACAGGGTGTGCTGTTGCGTGGATGAGTCCGGGGTATCGCGTCGGGCCCTGTCGACACGGTGGGAAGTTGTTCCCGTGCTGTCTGCACGCTGACCCCGGAGAACCAACACGCTTGTCCCTGGAGTTATTCACAGGCGGATGGGGAGTTATCCACAATGGCTTTTCCCCGCCCGGTTAGTGCGGGTAGTACTCCAGCTCTGCAATGCGCGCGCGGATTGCCTCCACGTTCAGCCCTTCGATATCGGGGCTCGCCACCGATCCGGCGTCTGCCCGCCACGGCGCGTTGTCGGCCGCCTTCTGGGCGTTCCGATAGGCCAGCCACGCACGTTGGGCGTTGCGGATGGCTTCGCGCGATACGGGGTCGGATTTGGCCATCACGGCTTGGTACAGCGTGTTCATCTGGCGGTCGTAGGCTTGGTAGGCGGTGTGCGTGCACTCGGTCATGCCGGCGGTGGTTTGGCCGTGGGGAGTTTTCAGGCACCGCTCCAGCGCGTCGTCGATGGGGTCGGCGGCCCAGACGGCCAGCGGCAGCAGCAGAACGGCCGCAACGGATAGGGTGCGCACGATGCCACGCAGATGCTGAGTGGCGGGATCCTGTGCGGGATGGGTCTGGCGGTTGTGCATCGGAAAGGCCATTGCGTACCTCATCTTTTTTTGGGGCGGGGTGGTTGCCATGGTAGGAAAAGTCTTCCCGTGCCGCTCTGGCCGGGCGTTAAGTGCGCCGAAGTGCGGAGAAAGCACACCAGACCGGCCCATTCCGCAGCACAATCGCGCACACGTTCACATCCGCTTGCCCAGGGGTTCATCCAATGACGCCATTTCGCGGCATCTCCGCCATCGCCTTTGCCATCGCCCTGTTGCCCGCGGCTGCGCATGCCGCCAGCTTTGACTGCGCCGCCGCGCGCACCCCAATCGAGCACGCCATCTGCAATGACGCGCAACTCTCTGCGCTGGATAGCGAACTGGCCGATGCGTACCGGGCCGCATTGAAGAAGTACGGCGCCGACACCGATGCGTTGAAAGCCGGGCAGCGCGACTGGCTGAAGCAACGCGCGCCCTCTGGCCAGATCGACGTGGCCGCGTTAAAGGAGGCGTACCGCACGCGGATTGACGAGTTGGAAGCGCAGCCCGCGTTTCCGGACCCGGGCGAGCCGGTCAATGGCCCGGTCTTCCGGCTGAACGCGATCGCCAAGCAGCACGACTTCGTGCTGCGCATGCTCGAAGCCTGCCCGGGGGACAGCAGCAAGGAGGACACGACCTGCGAAGGGCCTGCCCAATTGCTTGTCCATGACAAGGGCCAGCGCGCCGTGCGCCAGGTCATCAACCTGCCGAAGGTCTTTGTCACGCTGCCCAAGGGGAGCAAGGGGCCGCTGGTCAACTCAGCGCGCCTTTATGACTACCAGGGCGTGATCAACGTTGGGGATTTCAACTTCGATGGGCTGGAGGACTTCGGCATCCAGACCGGCAACGAAGGCAGTTACGGCGGCCCCAGCTACGACATCTATCTGTTCAATGCGCAGGCGCAGCGCTTTGTGCCCAACAGTGAGATGACTTCGCTCATCCGGTCGACACTCGGTTTCTTTGAGGTCGATGTTAAAAGCAAGCGTCTGCGGACCTTTGCGAAGGGCGGGTGCTGTTATCACGAGACCACCACGTACCGCGTCGACCACGATGTGCCGGTCGCCGTCGCGCGCTACATGGAAGAGGTGATGAGTTCCGGCGACAAGATGAAGATCACAGAGGAAACGCTCGTCAACGGCAAATGGCGCAGCAAGGTGCATTACGAACCGATGCCGAAGTGAGGCACGTCAACCGCTGCTCGCCTTTGGCGGTACGTCGCCACCGACGTCCACGCGGTGCAAGCCCGTTTTCGCCGGCCCGTGCAGCACCGCGCCATCGCAGCCGAAGCGCGAGCCGTGGCACGGGCAATCGAACGATTTTTCAAGGCTGTTCCACTGCACCAGGCACTTCAGGTGCGGGCACGCTGCGTCAAACGTATTCAGGTGGCCGCGCTCGTCCCGGAAGGCAGCCACGTGGCGGCCGTTGGCCTTGACCACGTCGCCCCCGCCCGAGGGAATGCTGTCCAGCGCTGTGGCCGCGCCGGAGCCCAGCCAGTCTGCATACTGGGCCGCGACATTGGCGTTCTCGCGCGCGTATTCGAGTGCAGCCGTCAGCGATTTGCGCGATGGGTCGTAAAGGTCGGCCCAGGCGTTGTCGCGCCGGGTGATGAGATCGCGAATCAGCACGCCGGCGATGGCGCCGTGGGTCATGCCGTTGCCTGAATCGCCGGTCACGACATAGACGTTGTGGTTGCCGGGGTTGCGTCCAATGAAGGCCACGCCATCCACCGGCTCCATCACCTGGCCGGACCAGGCAAACATGGGCTCGCCGACCACGGGAAAGCGCTCGCGCGTCCATGCGCGCAGGCGGTCCAGCCGCCGGTCGGCATCGTCTGCCTGACCGACCTTGTGGTCTTCGCCGCCAACGATCAGGAGCTGGGCGTCGGGGCCGAGGTCGCCCGCAATGCGCGCGTAGTGGTATGGGTCGAGCGTGTCCCAGAACTGGCAGACCGGCACGCTGTCGCGCGGTACCTTCATGCCCACCACGAAGGTGCGGTATGCCGCCTGCTTGGTATGCAGGGCAAACAAGTCGTTGAAGGGTGTATTGCTGGCCACGACAACGCTGTCGGCATGTATGCGTGCCCCGCCGGCCGTGCGCACGACCACAGGGCGGCCGTCCTCCACGTCCATTGCCTGCGTCTTGCCATGGATCTTGCCGCCGCGACGCTCGATGGCGTCGATGAGCCCGCGCAAGTACTTCAGCGGGTGCAATTGCCCCTGGCCCGGAAAGCGAAGTGCCGATGGCAGCGCAACGCGGCCGGTCTGAACGTCGCTCACCCGTGTGACGTCGGTCAGCCCCGCGCGGTGTGCGGCTTCCAGTTCGTCGGTCAACACCTCGTCCTCTTCCGCCGATTCGGCAAACAGGTAGCCATCCACACGGGCAAAGTCGCAGGCGATGGACTCCGCTGCGCAGATGGCCTCCATCCGTGCAACGGCTGCCGTGTGGCTTTGCGCGATCGTCCGTGCGGCGTCGCGCCCGAGATGGCGTTCGATGTTGTAGTACCGGTCATCGAACGCCGTCATCAGGTGGGCGGTCG
>NZ_VOSS01000039.1 GCF_007997035.1 Ralstonia sp. TCR112
AGGAACGTACCGTCAACAGCGCGCTCCGGCGTCGGGATGTAGGTGTCCAGTGCGTCGGCCAGGTTCATGATGGCCACTTCGCCCAGTTCGCCCTTGTCGCCTTCCAGCGCCAGCTTGGCCGAACCCTTGATGATCGGGGTGTCGTCGCCCGGGAAGTCGTACTTCGACAGAAGTTCGCGCACTTCCATCTCGACCAGCTCCAGCAGCTCGGCGTCGTCCACCATGTCGCACTTGTTCAGGAAGACGATGATGTACGGCACACCAACCTGGCGGGCCAGCAGGATGTGCTCACGCGTTTGCGGCATCGGGCCGTCAGCAGCCGAGCACACCAGGATGGCGCCGTCCATCTGAGCGGCACCGGTAATCATGTTCTTGACGTAGTCGGCGTGGCCCGGGCAGTCAACGTGCGCGTAGTGGCGGTTGGCCGTTTCGTACTCGATGTGCGCGGTGTTGATCGTGATGCCGCGTGCCTTTTCTTCCGGCGCTGCGTCGATTTCGTCGTACTTCTTCGCGGTACCACCGAACTTGCTCGACAGCACGGTTGCGATCGCTGCGGTCAGCGTCGTCTTGCCGTGGTCAACGTGACCAATCGTACCAACGTTCACGTGCGGCTTGGTCCGCTCGAACTTTTCCTTTGCCATGTCAGCTCCTCAATTCGGAATCGGCTAATTACTAGATTTGGGATGCAGGCGGCACGCACGCGCGCGCCGCCAAAACACGTTGATTACTTCGTACCCTTGGCAGCCATCACAGCTTCGGCGATGTTCTTCGGTGCCTCAGCGTATTGCTTGAATTCCATGGTGTACGTGGCGCGGCCTTGCGTCTGCGAGCGCAGCGACGTCGAATAACCGAACATTTCCGACAGCGGGACTTCGGCCTTGATGATCTTGCCGCCGCCCACCATGTCGTCCATGCCCTGCACGATGCCGCGGCGGGACGACAAGTCGCCCATCACGGTACCCGTGTAGTCTTCCGGCGTTTCCACTTCCACAGCCATCATCGGCTCCAGCAGAACCGGGGTGGCGCGGCGCATGGCTTCCTTGAAAGCCATCGAGCCGGCCATGCGGAACGCGTTTTCGTTCGAGTCCACGTCGTGGTATGAACCGAACGTCAGCGTGACCTTCACGTCCACCACCGGGAAGCCCGCCAGAATACCGGACGGCAGCGTGTCGACGATGCCCTTCTCGACCGCCGGGATGTATTCGCGAGGAATCACACCGCCCTTGATGGCGTCGACGAATTCGAAGTTCTTGCCAGCCTTCTTCGCCTCGTCGTCCGCCGGTTCCAGCGTGATCACAGCGTGACCGTACTGACCGCGACCGCCGGACTGCTTGACGAACTTGCCTTCAACATCTTCAACCTTCTTGCGGATGGTTTCGCGGTAGGCAACTTGCGGGGCGCCGATGTTGGCTTCCACGCCGAATTCGCGCTTCATGCGATCGACCAGAATTTCGAGGTGGAGCTCGCCCATACCCGAAATGATGGTCTGGCCCGATTCTTCATCGGTACGCACGCGGAACGACGGATCTTCAGCAGCCAGGCGGTTCAGGGCGATGCCCATCTTTTCCTGGTCAGCCTTGGTCTTCGGCTCGACAGCCTGCGAGATCACCGGCTCCGGGAACACCATGCGCTCGAGAATGATCGGAGCGCTCGGGTCGCACAGCGTGTCACCCGTGGTGGCGTCCTTCAGGCCCACCGCAGCGGCGATGTCGCCGGCCAGCACTTCCTTGATTTCTTCGCGCTGGTTGGCGTGCATCTGCAGAATACGGCCCAGACGCTCCTTCTTCTGCTTCACCGGGTTGTACACGGTGTCGCCGGAGTTGATCTTGCCCGAGTAGACGCGGAAGAAGATCAGCTGACCAACGAACGGGTCGGTCATGATCTTGAACGCCAGTGCCGAGAACTTTTCGTTGTCGTCAGCCTTGCGCTCGAGCTTCTTCTCTTCGTCGTTTTCGTCGATGCCCT
The DNA here is from genome assembly GCF_007997035.1 of Ralstonia sp. TCR112. Classification (GTDB taxonomy): domain Bacteria; phylum Pseudomonadota; class Gammaproteobacteria; order Burkholderiales; family Burkholderiaceae; genus Ralstonia; species Ralstonia edaphi. The sequence goes on from NZ_VOSS01000039.1 coordinate 1,966, forward strand.
GAACCGGCGGAATGTCGACCGGCGACGGCAGGAAGTCGATCACGGCGTCGAGCATGCGCTGCACGCCCTTGTTCTTGAACGCGGTGCCGCACAGCATCGGCTGGATTTCGCAGGCGATGGTACGGTCGCGCAGTGCCTTGACGATCTCAGCACGGGACAGCTCTTCGCCGCCCAGGTACTTTTCCATCAGCTCTTCGCTGGCTTCGGCAGCCGACTCGACCATCTTCTCGCGCCACTCGTTCGCGACGTCAACCAGATTGGCCGGGATGTCGTGGTATTCGAACTTCACGCCCTGGCTGGCTTCGTCCCAAATGATCGCCTTCATTTCCAGCAGATCGACGACGCCCTGGAAGCCGTCTTCAGCACCGATGGGCACCACGACGGGCACCGGGTTGGCCTTCAGACGGGTCTTCAGCTGGTCGTAGACCTTGAAGAAGTTCGCGCCGGTACGGTCCATCTTGTTGACGAACGCCAGACGCGGCACCTTGTACTTGTTGGCCTGACGCCAGACGGTTTCCGACTGCGGCTGCACGCCACCCACCGCGCAGTACACCATGCACGCGCCGTCCAGCACACGCATGGAACGCTCCACCTCGATGGTGAAGTCCACGTGGCCCGGGGTGTCGATGATGTTGAAGCGGTGCTCGGGGTAGTTGCCGCCCATGCCCTTCCAGAAGGCGGTGGTAGCAGCGGACGTGATGGTGATGCCGCGCTCTTGCTCCTGCTCCATCCAGTCCATGGTGGCAGCGCCATCATGCACTTCACCGATCTTGTGGTTCACACCGGTGTAGAACAGGATCCGCTCGGTCGTGGTGGTCTTGCCGGCGTCGATGTGAGCGGAAATACCGATGTTACGGTAGCGCTCAATGGGGGTCTTACGAGCCACGGTTAATCCTCAGATTCGTCAACGGGGCGCCGGCCCACGGCCAAGCGCCCCTAATACAAATGGGCGAGATGTGCGCACACAGCCCGCCCAGCAACCAACAACGTCTCGCGTCGCTTAGAAGCGGAAGTGCGAGAACGCCTTGTTGGCTTCAGCCATGCGGTGCACTTCGTCGCGCTTCTTCATGGCGCCGCCGCGGCCTTCCGAGGCTTCGAGCAGCTCACCAGCCAGACGCAGGGCCATCGACTTCTCGCTGCGCTTCTTTGCAGCTTCCCGCAGCCAACGCATCGCCAATGCCAGACGACGCGACGGCCGGACTTCGACCGGCACCTGATAGTTGGCGCCACCAACACGACGGCTCTTCACTTCGACCACCGGCTTGATGTTGCCGATAGCCAGCGTGAACACCTCGATCGGCGCCTTGCCTGCTTTCTTTTCGATCTGGTCGAACGCACCGTAGACGATACGTTCAGCCACCGACTTCTTGCCGTCCAGCATCAGGACGTTCATGAACTTGGCGACTTCCACATTGCCGAACTTCGGGTCCGGCAGAATTTCCCGCTTGGGGACTTCACGACGACGTGGCATCTTCTTTCCTTCTCTGTTCAGTTGAGAACCGCTTCGGTTCTCCGGCCACCAACTAGCTTGTCTTCCAACAATCTGAGCCGGGTGACCACTTACTCGACGGTGCCAGTGCGGTCAAAAAACGCACCGTTGTACCGCCTGCTCATGACAAGACCGTGACCGCAAAAGCGGCGCGATCTCACTGGCGACTTAGGCCGCCTTCGGACGCTTCGCGCCGTACTTCGAACGCGCTTGCTTACGGTCCTTGACGCCTTGCAGGTCAAGGGAGCCGCGCACGATGTGGTAACGCACACCCGGCAAGTCCTTCACACGGCCGCCGCGGATCAGCACGACGCTGTGTTCTTGCAGGTTGTGGCCTTCACCGCCGATGTACGAAATGACTTCGAAACCGTTGGTCAGGCGCACCTTGGCGACCTTACGCAGTGCCGAGTTCGGCTTCTTCGGCGTCGTGGTGTACACGCGGGTGCACACGCCGCGACGCTGCGGGCAGTTCTCAAGTGCCGGGCTCTTGCTCTTCAGCTTTTCCGAGACGCGGGGCTTGCGAACCAGTTGATTGATGGTTGGCATTGTTCAATCCAGCTTGGTTTTTGAAAAATCGCCGGTTCACATAACGTGAACGCCTCATATGTGAGGCGGACGGCGCAATCGGGTTTTATGGAAGTGGCGAGCAGAACGCTCTGAAGGGAGGACCTGCGGGAACAGATCAAGACCAAAGAGCGCGAGCCCGTCTGGTTCAGATGTCTTGCACAGCGCTTTGCCGGGCATGGACGCGCGAAACCAGAAGCCAAAAACTCGAATCTGGCACTATAGCAACCTGCTTTGCAAGCGTCAAGCGCGCCGCCGCTCTGGCGACGCGCGGGCGGGGTCAGCAGCGGCGCGGTGTGGCGCCGATGGCACGGGAAGCACGCGCGGGCCATACAAAGACGAGTGCAGCGGCCACCACAAATCCGAGCGCGAGAACCGATACGCCGATCCAGCCGGCCCGCACCCAGGCCGCACCGGCCAAACCGCCGCCTGCAGCCGCACCAAAGAAGAACGCCCCGGTGTATAGGCCATTCACACGCCCGCGAACCTCCGGCGACAGCGTGTTGACCATGTAGCGGCCGAGCGCCTGGTCGCCGATGGCACCGAAGTCGAGCAGCAGCGCTGCGGCGGCCAGCATGGTCAACATGACCGGGACGCTCAGGCCTGGCAGCAGCGCGGAAACCAGCGCCAACAGCAGACCCATCGCCGCACTGCCGTGCGCGAGCAGGGTACCTGCGCGCACCAAGCCGCGATCGGCCAGCCGTCCGGCGATGGGCGCCGCCACGACCCCAGCTGCGCCGCACAGCGCAAAGATCCCGATGCCGTTCTGTGAAAGATGGAATGGCGCGGCCGCCAGCCGCAGTGCGACAGCCGTCCAGAACAACGTGAACGCCGCCATCAGCAAAGCCTGCGTGGCAGCGCGGCGACGCAACACCGGTTCGTTGCGCAGAAGATGGCCATACGACTTGAGCAGCACACCGTACGACAGCGCACGCGGCGGCACGAAGGTCGGCATCACGCGCGGCAGAAGGACGGCCAGCACGGCAATCGCCACCGCAGATGCGCCGTAGAACGCACGCCAGCCCCATTGCGCCGCGATCAGGCTGGCCGCCGGGCGCGACAGCAGGATGCCCAGGTTCAGGCCGATCATGATGTCGCCGAGCACGCGGCCGCGCCGGTGGTCTGCGGCCAAGCGCCCCGCCAGCGCGATCAACATCTGAATGACCGTCGACGTGAGGCCGATGGCAAAGGCGGCCAGCATCAGCACTTGGCCGCTGTGCGCGACGGTGGTCAGCGCCAGCGACGCCACCGCGCCCCATAGCGTGCGCGAGGCGAGCGCGCGATTGTCCTGCAGATCGGTCAGCGGCATCAGCAGCAAGAGGCCGATGCCGTAGCCGACCAGCGTGGCGGTCACCAGCAGCCCGGTGGCGGCCGTGGTCCAGCCGATACTTGCGGCGATCTCGGCGACCAGCGGCTGGATGCCGAACAGGTTGATGACGATGAGCCCGACGGCGGCGGCAAACAGCGGCGTGGCGCCACGGGGAAGCGCGTCGGCGAGGGACGTGTTGGGAACGGCTGGGGCTTCGGTGGTCATGATGAACGGGACGAAGAGTCGGAAGCTCCATCCTAGCCAGCCGATTCGCGCAGATTAAGGTAGCCTCTGGCGCCATATTGTTTCCATACATGCGCAAATATGGATCGACTCTCCGATGTGATGGTCTTCGTGCAGGTCGTGGAGCGCGGCAGCCTGTCGGCGGCGGCCGATGCGATGGGGATGTCGCGCGGCGTGATCAGCAAGGCGCTTGCGCGGCTGGCGGCGCGGTTGCAGACGCGCCTGCTGCAACGCACGACGCGGCGCCTCTCGCTTACCGAAGCGGGTGCGGCGTTCTTCGAGAAAAAGCCGCGAAGGCCTGGCGCTCGTCGATGCAGCGGAGCAGGCCGTGAGCGCCTTGCGCGATGAGGCGCGCGGCACGTTGCGCGTGTCGGCGCCGGCCTCGTTTGCGGTGACATTGCTGGCGCCGCTGCTGGGCGCATTCCAGGCGCGCTACCCCGCCGTGCAGATCGATCTGGACATGAACGACCGCTACGCGGATCTGGTCGCCGGGCGCATCGACGTGGCGATCCGTATTGGCATGCTGGAGGACTCGTCGCTGGTGGCGCGGCGACTGGCGAATTGCGCGCACGCCATCTACGGCGCGCGTCGTATTTTCGCGAGCGGGGCATTCCGCAGTCGCCGGAGGATTTGCGCGACCACAACTGCCTCGTCTACGCCAACTACGACGGCCCCTATGACTGGGTGCTGACGGACACCGCGGGCCAACGTCACGTCGCACACGTCACCGGCTCAATGCTCGCGAACAACAGCCTCGTGCTGCGCGAGGCGGCGCGTTCGGGGCTGGGCGTGTCGCTCGGGCCGGCGTATCTCGTGCGCGACGATATTGCGGCCGGCCGACTGCAGGCGGTGCTGACGAACTACACAGCGCGCGAGGTGCCCCTGCACGCCGTATTCACGCAGCGCGTGCATCTGCTGCCGAAGGTGCGGGCGTTTGTTGATTTTCTGGGCGACCACCTGAGCCGCACCGGCGTGATGGGGCCATTGCCACCGTCCGCCTAGGCTTGCTCGCGGCACTTCTCCAGCACGTCGAGCAGCGCCTGGCCGTAGCGGTCCAGCTTGGCCATGCCGATACCCGGCAGCTCGCCGAGCGCCTCGCGCGAATCCGGATCGGTCTCCGCAATGCGCGCGAGCGTGGCGTCGTGGAAGATCACATACGCCGGCACGCTGTGCTCGCGCGCGGCCTGCGTCCGCCAGGCCCGCAACGCCTGCCAGCGCACCTGCGCCTCAGCGGAAAGCTCGGCAGCCGGATCGGCGCGACGCTCCTTCTTCGTCGACGATGACGACGCGCCGCGCACCTTCTCGGCCTGACGGCGCAGGATCACCGGCTGCTCGCCCTTCAGCACGGGGCGCGCGGCATCGGTCAGGATCAGCGCGCCATGACCGCCGTGATCCACCGCAAACAGACCCTGCGCGACCAACTGACGAAACACGCTGCGCCAAGCGGCTTCGGACAGATCGCTGCCGATGCCGAAGGTGGACAGCGTCTCGTGATGCCACTGCTTGATGCGGTCGGTTGCGTTGCCGCGCAGGATGTCGATGAGCTGGCCCGCGCCAAAGCTCACGCGACTGGCTTGCTGGACGCGGTATGCGCACGACAGCGCCATCTGCGCCTCGCGCGTGGCATCCCAGGTTTGCGGCGGCGTGAGGCACGTATCGCAGTTGCCGCAGGGCTGGCTGCTTTCACCGAAGTACGCAAGCAGTGCCACGCGGCGGCAGGTTGCGGCTTCGCACAGGCCAAGCAGCGCTTCGAGCTTGGCGGTAGAGACGCGCTTGTGCACATCGTCCGCATCGGACTCGTCGATCATGCGGCGCTGCTGCACCACGTCGGCCAGGCCATACGCCATCCACGCGTTGGCGGGCAGGCCGTCGCGGCCGGCACGGCCCGTCTCCTGGTAGTAACCCTCCAGGCTCTTGGGCAAATCGAGGTGCGCAACGAAGCGGACGTCCGGCTTGTCGATGCCCATGCCGAAAGCGATGGTCGCCACCATCACGACGCCCTCCTCCTTGCGGAAGATCGCCTGATGGCGGGCGCGCACTTCGGAATCCATCCCGGCGTGATACGGCAGCGCGCGGATGCCCTGCTCGGCCAGCCACTGCGCGGTCTCTTCCACCTTCTTGCGCGACAGACAATAGACGATGCCGGCGTCGCAGGTGTCGCCGTCCATGTGCTCGGCGCGAATGAACCGCAGCAGCTGCTGCCGCGCGCTGTCCTTCTCGACGATGGTGTAGCGGATGTTCGGGCGATCGAAGCTGGAGAGGAAGACGCGGGAACCCGTGAGCGCGAGCCGTTCGATGATCTCGTCGCGCGTGACCGCATCGGCCGTGGCGGTGAGCGCAATGCGCGGCACGTGCGGGAAACGCTCGTGCAGCACGGAAAGCTGGATGTACTCGGGCCGGAAATCGTGCCCCCATTGCGAGACGCAGTGCGCTTCGTCAATGGCGAACAGGCCGATGCGCGATCGCTCAAGCAGCTCGAGGAAGCGCGGCGTCATCAACCGCTCGGGCGCCACGTAGACGAGATCCAGCCGCCCGGCCGCCAGATCGCGCTCGACCTGCGCGGCCTCGGCGCCCGTCAGCGCGGAGTTGAGGTACGCGGCGCGCACGCCCGCCTCTTCCAGCGCGGCCACCTGATCCTGCATCAGCGCAATCAGCGGCGACACGACGATACCGGCGCCCTGCCCGCGCCGGTGCCGCACGAGCGCCGGAATCTGATAGCAGAGGGATTTGCCGCCGCCGGTCGGCATCAGCACGAGGCAATCGCCGCCGTCGGCCACGTGCGCGACGATTTCCGCCTGCGGGCCGCGGAAGGCGCTGTAGCCGAACACATCGTGCAGCACCGCATGCGTGGCGGCGGCGGTGTCTTCGGGCAGCGCCTGCAGCGCGTGATCTATGGCGGGAGAGTCGTACATCGGGACGGCGGGTGCGCGCGGTGTCACGCGCGGGCTGGGCGAAACCGCTATTGTGACAAACCCCGCCGAGGGGCGGTCAATCAGGACAGTCGGATTGTCGGAAACGCTGCGTTCAGACCTTGCGCGCAACGATGCGATGGATCGTCCGCCCCGACGACTGACTGACAGCCGCTTCGTCGAAAACCACCTCGGTGCCGGCCAGCGCTTCGCGCACGGGCGCCGCATCGAACGACGTGAACAGCCGGCCGCGCCCATCGCGCTGGTCGGCGTCGGGCGTGACGCGCCAGCTCAGGTACAGCGTGCCGCCCGGGCGCAGCAACGACACCAGCCGCTGCACCGCCGCGCCGATCTGCTCGGGCGGCAGATGCATGATGACGGTCTCGCAGAGGACGTTGTCGAACGCGCCTTCGGCAATGCCGACCAACTCAGGCAAAAGCGCCTGCCGGAACGACAGCCCCGGATATTGCTCGCGTGCCGCTTCCAACAGCGCGGCAGACGCGTCGTAGCCGACCGCCGGGTAACCGTTGGCGTTGAGCCACGCCACCTCGCGCCCCGCGCCGCAGCCGATGTCGGCGGTGGCGCCGCCTGCCTTGAACTCGCGGCGCAGCAGCGCGTACAAGTCTTCAGGCGCGGGCTGGTCGCGCCATTCCTGCGCGAAGGTTTCGGCGAGCGCGTCGTAGGCGGCAACGGTCTGCGTGTCCATGGCGACTCCGGAATCGTGTGGGCTACTTCATCGTGAAACTGCGTAGCAACGTCAGATCGCCGGCCTTGCGCATCGGCACGACAAACGTCTGCTGGCGTTCGGACGGCGTGTTCTCGTCGGTGATGATGCTGACGGTGGCGGTGGTGATTGCGCTGCGGTCGTTGCCGCTGCCGTAATAGTTCACGTAGACGAGGTACGTGCCGGGCACCGGCGCCGGGTTCGAATAGATCTCGGGCCCGTAGCCAGTGGTGACGTCCACGTCGAGCGCGCCGCCGTTTTCGACGACGCGGTTGCCGTACCAGGCGTGCTGCCCATCAGGCGAGATGACATGCAGGTCGAGATCGGTGCCGTCGGTGTCCCACGACAGGACCACGCGCAAACGCGGACGCTGCTTGCCGGTGTAGCTGTCGTAGAACTGCACGCGCTTGGCGTCGCCGCGCGCGCTGCGCACCTCGACGCTGTTGCTGCCCGCGCCAAATGCGTACGGACGCGAGAACGTGCCGTCGGCCTCAATGCGCTGCGGCATGGCCACGCCGTTGACGATCAGCGTGCCGACCGACGAGCCATCGGCGCCACGGCGGCGGCGCGGCTTGTTCTCGTCGGTTGCTGCGGCCGCCTTCGGCTGGTTGCGGATGCGCCCGGCGATCATCGACGCCACGCCCTGCCCTTGCGGCGTGGACACCGACACCGCCGGGTAATGCACGTCCTGCGTGTAGCGGGATTCGTCGCCCGCCGAATTGCGCCAGCCGTTGAGCGGCGCGGCGATCTCGACATTGCCGGTGTCGGTTTGCGCGAGCACGCTGCCCGCGGCTGCAAACGTGGCCAGCGCAATGGCGACGGCGAGACGGAAAGTGGAAGGCGTCATGTGGGTCACGTCAGAAGCGGATCGATTTCATCAGCGCCAGCTCGCCGATCTTGCGCAGCGGCACGCTGACGAACTCGCGCCGCTCGTGGGGCGTGTTCTCGTTATAGATCAGCGTCAGTTGCGCGGTGATGAGATCTCGGTCGTGCGCTTTTTCGTCGAAGTTGTAGCCGCCGGCGTTGAAGTTGCCCCAGTAGTTCACGTAGAACAGCCACACGCCGGGGCGCGGCGCGGCGGTCGAGAAGATCTCCGGGCCGGCACCGTCGACGCTGTCCACGTCGAGGCCGCCGCCGTCGGACAACAGCGGCTGCGCCCAGAACGCGTGATCGCCAATCGGCGAAATGACGTGCATGTCGACCTCGGCGCGCGGGTCGTCCCACGTGAGGACAGCGCGCAGTTTGGCCGACGTCTTGGTGGTGTCGGCCTCGTAGAACTGCAGGCGCTGGCGCGACTGGCCGTCGGCGCTGACGATTTCGACGCTGTTCGAGCCCGGGCCGAACGCCCAGGGACGGGCGAAGCGGCCTTCGCCATCGCCATACAGCGGCATGGCGTTGCCGTTGACGACGAGCACCGGCGGGCGGCGTTGCTTGCCGGCCGCGCGGATGCGTCCGGCGATGAGCGTGCGGTACTTTTGCGCGCCACGGTCTACGGGCGGTTTTGGATACGCCGCGGTGTATTGCTCCAGTTCGTTGGTCAGCTTGCTGTTGCGCCAGCCGCCGATCGGCCCTTCCAGATCGGCCACCGGCTCAGCCAACGCCGAAGCGGCCAGCAGCAGCGCAACGGTGCCCAGCGCCAAGCGCGTCATCCCACTCTTCACAGCAAACCCTCCCCTCGGATCAGGCGACGCGCCATCGCCTCGACAAACTGTTCGTCCTGCCCGCGCGGTGGCGCGCAAAGGCAAGGTGCAGATATTCGTGCGTCAGCGCGATGCGGTCTTCCTCGGTCGCAAGCCGATGCACGTAGAGCCGGTTGCGGCGCGCGTCGGCGTACGGCCGCCCCTCGTGCACGACGCACACGGCGGGCAGCGGCGGCGCCTCGTAGCCGGGCTCGGCAGCCAAACGCGCCGACCAACTTGGCGCGCGCGCCTGCAGCCACTGCTGCGCACCCGCACCGGCGAGCAATCGCCGGCCACCGGGCTCTGGAACGACGTGAGCGTCGCCTGCGGCCACCACTGCGCGAGGATCGCGTCGAACCCCTGGCCGCGTTGAGCGGCGGCACGCGCGGCAGTCCAACTCATCTGGCCGCGCGCGCTGATGGTGCCGTGGTACTGCACGGACTGGCCGGTCAGCACCAGCGCGTCGGTAAATTCGGCTGCGTTGCGCGCAGCGGCCAGCGGCGGGCGCGGCAGCACGCGCTGCGTGCGAGAGCTGTCGGCGATGCGGTAGCAGCCCTTGTCGCGCGAGGCGTGCTGCACGAGGTAACTGCGCGCCGCCACGGCCAACGCACGCGCGGCCTGCGGCTCGGCGAGCTGGCCTTCCCGCTCGACCACGCGCGCCACGT
>NZ_VOSS01000004.1 GCF_007997035.1 Ralstonia sp. TCR112
CTGCGGTGCCCGTCGAGTTACCCCCAGCCCGTTGACCAGCGCTTGCTCAAGCTGCGTGGTGCCGCCGGAAGACAGGCGCGCCAACAAGCCGGTATCGGCCCCGAGCCCGATGAGCGCCACGCCGCCCAGCACGCTTGCGCCCATGATGCGACGCGCCCACTCGCCCAGGCCCATGGAGCGCTTCATGGCGGTGAACACGCGGCCGCCCAGCCCCAGCGCTGCCGCCAACGACGTAGCCGCACCCGCCGCATAGGCCGCCAGCGCCAGCGCGCTGGACACGCTCGCGCCGTTGAGCGCCACGCCGGTCAGCACCAAACCGAGGATCGGGCCTGCGCACGGCGCCCACAGCATCCCCGTGGCGACGCCCAGCAGCAGCGAGCCCGCCACCGAAGGCTCTGCGGATGCCGCGCCCGTGGACGCCTGCCCCGCCAGCCGGTTGCCCAGCGCCACCGCCGGCCGGGCCATCAGATCGGCCAGCCGTGGCCACAGCAGCGACAGCCCGAACACGGCCAGCAGCGCGAGTGCGGCAAACCGGCCGACTTCATTGGCCCGCACCGCCCACGCGCCGCCGGCCGACAGCAGCGTCGCAAAGCCGGCAAAGGTGAGCGCCATGCCGGCGAGCATCGGCAGCTTGCCGCGCACAAACGGCTGGTTGGTACGGCTCAGCACGAACGGCAGAACGGGCAGGATGCACGGGCTCAGGATGGTCAGCGCGCCGCCCAGGTAGGCGAGTATCAGCAGGCTCATGGTCGACATTCCTTGGCAAGGGATCGGGATGGCCTCCATCAGACGCCGGGCGCGTAGCTGGCATGTATCCCCGCAGGGGCGACTTTGTATCGAACTGTACAAACGCATCCGCCAGATGCATTGCGATACAACAGGGGCTCGCTGCGTCACTCGGAGAGGCGCAAAATGGCGCCTTCCTTCCACCTTCCATCGTGCCGAGGTCACCCCCATGGACGCCCACGTCGACCACATCCTGATCGTCGATGATGACCGCGAGATCCGCGAACTCGTTTCGACCTATCTCACCAAGAACGGTCTGCGCGTGACCGCCTCGCCAGACGGGCGCCACATGCGTGCGTTCCTGGAGGCCAACACCGTCGACCTGATCGTGCTCGACCTGATGCTGCCCGGCGACGACGGCCTGGTGCTGTGCCGCGAACTGCGCGCCGGCAAGCACAAGGCGACGCCCGTACTGATGTTGACCGCGCGCGACGACGAGACCGACCGCATCATCGGCCTGGAAATGGGCGCCGACGATTACCTGGCCAAGCCATTTGCCGCCCGCGAACTGCTTGCCCGCATCAAGGCCGTGCTGCGCCGCACGCGCATGCTGCCGCCCAACCTGCAGATTTCCGAAGCGGGCCAGATGCTGGCCTTTGGTGATTGGCAGCTCGACACCACCGCGCGCCACCTGATCGATGCCGAGGGCACCATCGTTGCGCTGAGCGGAGCGGAATACCGGCTGCTGCGCGTGTTTGTCGACCACCCGATGCGCGTGTTCAACCGCGATCAACTGCTCAACCTCACGCAGGGCCGCGAGGCGGAGATGTTCGAGCGATCCGTCGACTTGCTCGTCAGCCGCCTGCGCCAGCGCCTGAATGACGATGCGCGCGATCCGGCGTACATCAAGACCGTGCGCAGCGAGGGCTATGTCTTTGCCAAGCCGGTGGAGATCAAGGAGGCCCGCCAATGACCGCAACCCTGAGCACGCGCGCCTGGGCATGGCCACGCACGCTCGGCTCGCGCCTCTTTGTGATCCTGCTGGCGGGTTTGGTGGTGGCGTATGCGCTGTCGTTTGCCGTGCTGTTTTCCGAGCGCTACATGAGCGCGCGCGAGGTGATGCTCGGCACGCTGGAAACCGATGTGTCCACGGCCATCGCCATCCTCGACCGCCTGCCTGCCGACGAGCGCCCGCAGTGGCTGCCGCGTCTGAACCGCGGCAACTATCAGTACATCCTCGGCCCGGGCTTGCCCGGCGTGCCGGAGATGACGCAGCGCGGCAAGGACATCGCCGCGCGCATCAGCGAGGCCAGCGGCGGCCGCTTTCCCGTGACGGTGGAGTCGATTCCCGGCGACGGCAAGCAGCTGCAGGCGCACCTCACGCTCAGCGACGGCAGCACGCTCACCATTGACGTGCATCCGCGCATGACGCCCATCGCGCAGTGGCTGCCGTATGTGCTGGTGGTGCAATTGCTGTTGCTGATCGTGTGCTGCTGGTCTGCGGTGCGGCTGTCGATCCGGCCGCTGGTGGCATTGGCCGATGCCGCCGACGCACTCAACCCCAACGCGCAGACGCCGCCGCTGGACGAGAACGGCCCGACCGAACTGGCGCGCGCCGCGCACGCGTTCAACGCCATGCGCCAGCGCATTGCCCGCTTTGTCGGAGAGCGCGTGCAGATTCTGGCCGCCATTTCGCATGACTTGCAGACGCCCATCACGCGCATGAAGCTGCGCGCCGAACTGGCCGAAGACTCTGAAGAAAAGCGCAAGCTGCTGAGCGATCTGGCCGAGATTGAAACGCTCGTGCGCGAGGGGCTGGCCTATGCGCGCAGCGCGCATGGCGATGGTGAAAAACCGTCGCGCATCGATGTCGGATCGTTTGTCGAAAGCCTGGTGTACGACTACCAGGACACCGGCAAGCCCGTCACGCTCGAGCAGCACGCTACCGGCGCGATCGTCACGCGCCCGCATGCATTGCGCCGCGTGTTGACCAACCTGACCGACAACGCCATCAAGTTTGGCGGCGCGGCGGAATTGGATGTGCGCCGCGATGGCGACGCCGTGGTGATCGAGGTGCGCGACCGCGGGCCGGGCATTCCCGAAGACAAACTTGAGGCGGTGTTGCAGCCGTTTGTACGACTGGAGCATTCGCGCAGCCGCGAAACGGGTGGCACGGGGTTGGGCCTGGCGATCGCACAGCAGTTGGCGGAGGCTGCAGGCGGTGGGCTCACGTTGCGCAATCGCGAAGGCGGTGGTCTGGTGGCGGAAGTCAGGCTTGGTCAGGCGGTGGTGCCAGGTCAACGCGACTAAGCGCAGCCGGCGCTCAGGTGCCGGCGACGCGGTTGGGCCCGCTGCGTTTTGTGCATATGTGCGGGGTGGAAGTCGGCGGACGCTACGTCCTCACGTTTGCGCAAGAAACGTCGCGATACGATCGGCAATCGCATCGGGCGCATCTTCCAAGCTGTAATGCCCAACGCCGGGCAACCGATGCACCCGCCCATCCGGAAATAGCGCGCTGAACAGCGGCAGGAAATGCTCCGCATGCAGTGTTCGATCTGCCATGCCCCAGATCGCCATGGCGGGTTTGGCGGCGATGGCACGGCGCGCTGCGGCGTCCGGCATTTCAAAGCGATGGGCGCCGGTCGCAACGCCTTTGGCCCAGCCGATGGCGCCAGCGCAGTCAGCCGGCGTTGCAAAGCGCGCGCCGTACGCCCGCAACCACGCATCGTTGATGAGCCGGTGGTCCTCAAAGCCGTTGAGCTTCAAGGTGCTGAGGATGTTGAAGCCGAGCTCACCGAGCACCACTTCAAGACGCCCCTCCGATTCGGCCCGCACGATCCACTGAAACCACGGCGACACCGCTGCATTGGCGGCCAGGCGTTCACCCAGCGTCGCCTGGCCGAACGGCGTCGGCCCATTGACGCCGACGATGCGCCGAATGCGATCCGGATGCCGTGACGCGAGCCCCATCCCGACGGGCCCGCCAAAGTCATGCATGACGAGCGTGATGCCGCGCAGGTCCAGCGCGAGCACGAAGCGCTCAAGGTTGTCGATGTGGTCTTGCAGCCAGTAGCTGCGTGATGGCGGTGTTTCACTTCTACCGAAGCCCATGTGGTCGGGCACCACCACGCGGTGGGTGCCGCGCAGCGCCGCGATCAGGTGCCGGAAGAGGAAGCCCCATGTGGGCTCGCCATGCAGGCACAGCACGACTTCGCCATCGGCGGGGCCCTCGTCCACGAAATGCATCGCGAAGCCCGGTGCATCGGTAAAGCGGGGGGTATAGGGGTACATCCCGTCAAACGTATCAACGCGCATGTCGTGCTTCCTCCTTGCTTCAAGTAGTTTCAACATGAAACCGTTGCGTTATAGCAGTCGAGGTTTTATATTGCAACCACGTTGAATATGAGGGCGCACAGCAAGCGCGATACAGATGGTCAAACGTACGAGCCACGCGGACTCTCTTTGCGGCGTCGCCAGGCCGCTGGACGCCATTGGCGACTGGTGGTCGCTGCTGATCGTTCGGGATGCGTTCGATGGCCTGCGCCGCTTTGGCGAGTTTCAGCGCAGCCTGGGGCTGTCGAAGAACATCCTGGCGGTGCGCCTGCGCAACCTGGTCGCGCACGACATTCTCGAAACGGTGCCGGCGTCTGACGGCAGCGCGTATCAGGATTACGTGCTGACCGAGAAAGGGCGCGCGCTGTTTCCACTGCTCGTTGCGCTGCGGCAGTGGGGTGAAGCGTTCTGCTTTGCGCCGGACGAAGCGCACGTTGTCCTCGTCGACAAGGCAACGGGGAAGCCGGTGCCCCGCCTTGAGCTCCGCGCGCAGGACGGGCGCGCGTTGGCACCGGAGGATACGGCGGTGGTCCACCCCGTGGCCGTCAAGCAGACGAAGCGCCAGCGGGCGAAGGCGGGCTGAGCGCTAGCGCTCAGACGCGAGCCGCCATCTCATTCGGCACGCAGCCGTTCGAGCAGGCGTCGCGCATCGGAAGGCGCTTCGACCTTTTTATCGTTATCGAAGTAGCAATAGACGTCACGGCCGCTGCGCCGCTGTCTGGCGGGCGCTCCAACGCGTCGTGCATCGGGCAGCTCGCTGCCGGCGGCCCATTGGCGGATGCGATCGGCCCAGCGGTCGAGCGCGGCATCGGCATAGGCTCCGGTGTAGAGCGCGTCGGCACCGTGCAGGCGCAGGTAGACGAAGTCGCTTGTCACGTCTTCAAAGTACGGCCAGTCCGCGATCGCATGCGAGACCACCAGCGCAGCGTGATGCCGGCGCAGGAGCGCGGCAAATTCCGGTGTGCAGAAGCTGTCGTGGCGCACTTCCACCGCATGGCGCAGGGGCAGCTGATCGCGCGTGGCAAACCACGGAGCCTTGACGCGCCCGTCGTGCTGCCGCGCCAACGCACGCGCAGCTGATGTGTCCTGGGGTAACAGCGAAAGAAAGCGCTCGAACCGCTCGGCATCGAACCGGTAGTTGGGCGGAAATTGCCACAGGAACGGGCCGAGCTTGCGCCGCAGTGCCAGCACCCCGGAGGCGAAGAAATTGGCCAGTGCCGGCACCGCGGTCTCGTCCCGAAAGCGCAGCATGTGGGTCAGATAGCGCGGCCCCTTGACGGCAAAAACGAAACCGTCGGGCGCGGTGTCATGCCAGGCCTGCCAGCTGGTGATCGATTGCAGCGAGTAGTGCGACCCGTTGATCTCGATGGTGTCGAACTGGCGCGACGCATATTCCAGCTCGCGGCGCTGCGCCAGATCTTCGGGATAGAACACACCGCGCCACCCTTCGTAGCGCCAACCCGAGATGCCGATACGGATCGTCATCGCTGATCGCCGCGGGGCTGATGGCGGCGCATTGCCGTGCGCTCGCGCTCGACCGCCGTGCCGAGTGCGCGCACAGCCGCAAGCAGCGCTGAATGGTCCGCTGCCTGCGCCTGATAGCGGAGCACGTGCACGTTCAGCGCGTCTTCCAGCACGGCGGCGGTGATGTCGGAGAACGTGTCGGCGGCGGTCACGAAGTAATGGCGTTCGGCTTCGGGGTGTTCAGCACCGTAGGCTTCGAGCAGTGCACGCATGTCGGAATCGTCGATGCCGCAGCCGATAAACAGAAACGTGTGCGTTCGCAGCAATGCCTCCACCAGGTCGTAGAAGGCCCGGTAGTGCGCTCGCGCCCGGACATAGTCGCAGCGCGAGAAGATCAGCGAGGCCGGGTGGCTCATCGAGCCGTGCGTCTTGATGATCAGGTTGCAGTCTTCACGCACGCGTGCCGCCACCGTGGGGTTGCTGTAGTCGCACACCACGACCGGCGCTGTGCCGTGCGAGTGGGCACGCGCTTCGTACAGCGTGTCGAAGTTGGGGGTGAGCGTGATGCGGAAATCGAGCGCGAGCAACGCGTCGTGGATGGGTGCCGCTTCAAAGCGCGGCGTGACCAGCGCCCGGCGCAACAGCGCGGTCAGCCGACGCTGGCCCAGGATGCGGCGCACGATTTCTGCAGCGGTCAGGACATCGCCGCGCGCGACAAAGGCGCGCACCTCTTCCGCCAGTCTTGATGCGCTGGGGGCAATGGCGTCTGCGGCCAGGCACAGCAGCTCCGCCCAGGTGGGCGGATGCCGCGTGCCATCGGCAGAACGGGCGTTGGCCGAAATGCCCGACCCGAAGAAGAGCACCGCGCGGCGCCGGGCGATGTCTTCTACCAGGCGCGGCGGCCATTCGATCAGGGATGCCGGTTGCCCTTTGCGCCCCATGCGCGTCACTGATGCGGCGCACTCACCTGCGCTTGCACGTGCACGAGGCCGGTTTGCGGCGCCCGCAGGCCCAGCGGCTCGTCGGTCAGGTCGCGGGCCAGCGAATACGCCGTAATCACGGCCAGCGTGACCCCCACGATGGCCAGCATTTCCCGAGTGTCCATTTGCATCTCCTCCTTGGCTCCTTACGTTGCTTGTGTCCGTGGCTCCCGCCCTTTCTAGTCGATATCGGGCGCGCCGGGCTTGGACGCAAAGTTCGGACCTGAGGAGGCCAGATGGCGGAGTGGTGCGGGTTTTAGCGGTGTCAGCGTGCGCGCAACGATGATGGAGGCACGCCCAGCAAGCGCTGAAAACTGCGCCGCATGCGCTCGGTATCGCCAAAACCGCATTCGGCGGCCACCCGCTGCATGGAGACGGCCCCGCTTTCCAGCGCGGCGCGGGCCGCCTCAACGCGCAATTTTTCCACGGCTTTTGCAGGAGTGAGACCGGTTTCGACCTGGAACGCGCGCGCGAAATGGCGCGGGCTCATGCAGGCGTGCTCGGCCAGATCGCCCACGCGATGCGGTGCGCCCAGGTTGCGGCGCACGTGGTCGAGCAGCGGCTTGAAGCGGCCGCGTGCCGAATCCATCTCATTCAGCGCTGAAAACTGCGACTGCCCGCCCGGCCGGCGGTAGTACACGACGAGCTGCCTTGCGACCGCGCGTGCCAGGCGCTCGCCCAGGTCTTCGGCGATGAGCGCAAGCGCCAGGTCGATGCCGGCGCTGATGCCGGCGCTGGTCCAGATTGGCCCGTCGTTCACGTAGATGTGATCGGGTTCGAGCTGCACCTGCGGAAACGTGCGCGCGAACTGCTCGCTGCGGCTCCAGTGGGTGGTGGCACGCCGGCCGTTCAGCAAACCTGTGGCGGCCAGCAGCAGGCTGCCCGA
>NZ_VOSS01000040.1 GCF_007997035.1 Ralstonia sp. TCR112
CGATTCCACGGGCGTGTTCAACCAGGAATACGGTCTGTATTTCGCGCCGCCCGACCAGTGGCCCGCCGGCATGACGAAGGGACAACTCGTCGAGCGCCTGTCCAAACATCTGGAGAAGATCCCGGGCATCGAATACAACTTCTCGCAGTACATCCAGGACAACGTGGATGAAGCGCTGTCAGGCGTGAAGGGTGAAAACTCGGTCAAGCTGTTCGGCAACGACCTCAACGTGCTCGAAGCCAAGGCCAACGACATCCAGGCGCAGCTCAAGAAGGTGCCGGGGCTGGTGGACGTGGGCATCTTCCGCGAGCTGGGCCAGCCGACGCTGAACGTTTCGATCGACCGCCAGGCGGCTGCGCGCTTCAACATCAACGTGAGCGACGTGCAGAACCTCGTGCAATACGCCATTGGCGGCGCACCGGTCACGCAGATCCTGGAGGGCGAAAAGTCGTTCGGCCTGGCGGTGCGCCTGAATCAGCAGGCACGTGCGTCTTACGACGCCATCCGCGAACTGCTGATCGATACGCCCGATGGCCAGCACGTGCCGCTTTCGATGATCGCCAAGGTGGAAATGACCGATGGCCCATTCTTCATCTACCGTGAACTCGGCAAGCGCTATATCGCCATCAAGTTCGGCGTGCGCGGCCGCGACCTCGGCAGCGCAGTGGAAGAAGCAGAGCACGTGGTCGGCGACAGCGTGCAGCTGCCTGAGGGCTACACCGTCAAGTGGGACGGCCAGTTCAACGAGATGAAGGTCGCACAAGGCAAGCTCATGGTGATCGTGCCGTTGACCATCCTCGTGATCTTCCTGCTGCTGTACAGCACGTTCGGCAACTTCAAGGATGCGCTGATGGTCGTGCTGAATGTGCCGTTTGCGGCTATCGGCGGGCTGCTGGCGCTGCATATCGCGCATGAGACGCTGTCAATTTCGGCGGGCATCGGCTTCCTCTCGTTGTTCGGGATTGCCATCCAGGACGGGGTGATTCTGATCTCGTACGTCAATCGCCTGGCGCAATCCGAGAACGTGCGGGAAGCCACCGTCGACGGCGCCGCGCTGCGCCTGCGCCCGGTCATCATGACGGCCATGCTGGCGGGGCTGGGTCTGCTGCCAGCAGCGCTGTCGCACAGCATCGGCTCGGAAGCGCAGCGCCCGCTGGCACTGGTGATCGTCGGCGGCATGGTCACGACGACCATCCTCACGCTGCTGGTGCTGCCGGTGGTCTTCACGTGGGCACACCGCCATCGCCGTCCGCCATCGCGCGATTCGGACGTCAATCCGACGGCGGCCATGCTGCCTTAAGCCCCACGCGTACTGAACGGACAACGGCGCACCGCTTTACCGGCGGTGCGCCCGTTTTCATTTGGGCTCACACCAGAATCGGACCAATCTCATGGTGAGGCGTGAACCAGGCGAGCAGAGTGCGTCTTTGATTCTCATCGCACGCACCGCCGCAATGCACCCCACGCCCAACTTATCCGCCAACGTCGCCGCACAATTCCCCCCGCAAGTCGTCACGACGCTCACCGAGCTGTTTGGCACCGATCTGCAGCAGTGGCGTTTTATCGTCGATCTGTTTTGCGAGACGGTGGAACAGGATCTCGCCAACCTGGAGAACGCCATCCGCGGCGGCGACGACACACAGATCGTTGAAGCGGCGCACCGCATCGTGGGTTCGGCGCGCATGCTCGGGCATCAGGCGATTGGCGATGCCGCCCGCTGCATCGAGCGCGCTGCGCAGAGCGCCGGGCCGTATCGGCAACGCGCGGAGGACATGCAATCGGCCCTCACCTCCCTGCGCGCTCTCGCCGACGAATTCCGCCGGCAGGCAAACGGCTGCCCTTGGCCGGCCATCGACTGAACACCAACATTCCCCCGGGCCATTTATGTTGACAGTCACATAAATTAAGCAATTCGGTTGTATTTTGCGTAATTCGCAATACAACGGGTGCCTACAACTATTGATCTAGAACACGCTGCCCCACTATCTTTCGCGGGCAACGTCGGCGCACTCCAACCGCAGCCGACTGGCACGCACCGGCCATGACCGGCGCGGCCGCACCGTTTCGCCACACACGTCACAACACGGGCTCAACTTATCCGGGGGGATTCGATGTCCGAAGCAGTCCTGCATCCATTTTTCTCGCGCGAGCGCACCGTCGCCGCGGTTGGTTTCAACCGCTGGCTGGTTCCGCCTGCCGCTCTGGCCATCCATCTGTGCATCGGCATGGCCTACGGTTTCTCCGTCTTCTGGCTGCCGCTTGGCCGCGCGCTGGGCATCACCAAGCCGCTCACCTGCGGCGCCGATGTCTCGCTGATCGCCGAGCTGTTCACCACCACCTGCGACTGGCGCGTCTCCAGTCTGGGCTGGATGTTTACGCTCTTCTTCGTGTTCCTCGGCGCATCCGCTGCCATGTGGGGCGGCTGGCTCGAGCGCGTTGGCCCGCGCAAGGCCGGTGTCGTGTCGGCCGTGTGCTGGTGCGGCGGGCTGTTGATTTCCGCGCTCGGCATCCAGATGCACCAGCTGTGGCTGCTGTGGGTGGGCTCGGGCGTGATCGGCGGCATCGGCTTGGGGCTGGGCTACATCTCGCCCGTGTCCACGCTCATCAAGTGGTTCCCCGACAAGCGCGGCATGGCCACTGGCATGGCAATCATGGGCTTCGGCGGCGGCGCGATGATCGGCGCCCCGCTGGCTGACCGCCTGATGAAGCTGTTTGCGACACCCGAATCGGTGGGTGTGTCGCAAACGTTTATCGTGCTCGCCGGCATCTACTTCGTGTTCATGATGGCCGGCGCGCTGGGTTACCGCGTGCCGCCCACGGGCTGGAAACCGGCTGGCTGGACGCCCTCGCCCGCCAAGGCGAAGGACACGATGGTCACGCAACGCCATGTCCACGCAAATGAAGCGCTGAAGACGCCGCAGTTCTGGCTGATCTGGGCCGTGCTGTGCCTGAATGTGTCGGCCGGTATTGGCGTGCTCGGCATGGCGTCGCCGCTGCTGCAGGAAGTGTTTGGCGGCAAGCTGCTGGGCGTGACGACGTCGTTCATGGACCTGACGGCCGCGCAAAAGGGCCAGATCGCGGCCATCGCTGCGGGCTTCACGGGCCTGCTGAGCCTGTTCAACATCGGCGGCCGTTTCTTCTGGGCCTCGCTGTCGGATCGCCTGGGCCGCAAGATGACGTACGCAGTCTTCTTCGTGCTGGGCTTCGTGCTGTACGCATCGATTCCGTGGACGTCGCACACCGGCAATATCGCGCTGTTCGCACTGGCTTTCTGCGTGATCCTGTCGATGTACGGCGGCGGTTTTGCGACTGTGCCAGCCTATCTGGCCGACATGTTCGGCACGCAGATGGTGGGTGCCATCCACGGCCGCCTGCTCACGGCGTGGTCGACCGCCGGCATTCTGGGCCCCGTGCTGGTGAACTACCTGCGCGAATACCAGATCGCCCATGGCGTGGAACGCGCAGCCGTGTACGACATCACGATGATGATCCTGGCGGGCCTGCTGATCCTCGGCTTCATCTGCAACCTGCTGGTGCGCCCCGTCAACGCGAAGCACTTCATGACCGAAGCGCAACTCGACGAACAGCGTCACGCTGCGGCAACCAAGAGCCCGACGCCGTCGGTGGCTGCGCCGGAAACGTCGCTGGAATGGAAGGCGCACCCGGGCTCGGCCGTGGCTGTGGTGCTGGCCTGGGCCGCCGTGGGGCTGCCGTTGGGCTGGGGGGTTTGGATTACACTCCAAAAAGCTGCCGTTCTGTTCTCCTGACATCTGATCCAACGCCGCCCCGCCACCCATGAAGCACCAGAAGATCGAGTTCTACCGTCACCCGGCCGGTGGCTGGGGCGCGCTTAAAAGCGTTGCGCATCAACTGCTGTCGCAGGGCATCGCGGCCAAGGGCGCCAAGACGATGCTGTCGGCCAACCAGCCTGACGGCTTCGACTGCCCGGGCTGCGCCTGGCCTGACCGCGACCACGCCTCCACGTTCGAATTCTGCGAAAACGGCGTCAAGGCCGTAGCCGCAGAGGCGACTTCCCGCCGCACCACGCCGGAGTTCTTCGCCCAGCACACCGTGCGCGAACTGGCCGAATGGTCTGACTACGCGCTCGAAGACCAAGGCCGCCTGACGCACCCGATGGTCTACGACGCGGCCAGCGACAAATACGTCCCGATCGAGTGGGACGCCGCCTTCGCGCTGATCGCGCAGCACCTGCGCGCGCTGCCCGATCCGAACCAGGCGATCTTCTACACCTCCGGCCGCACCAGCAATGAGGCGGCCTTCCTCTACCAGTTGTTCGTGCGCGCCTACGGCACGAACAATTTCCCCGACTGCTCCAACATGTGCCACGAGCCCTCCGGCACGGGCATGCGGGGCAGCATCGGCGTGGGCAAGGGCACCGTCACGCTCGACGATTTCACCAAGGCCGACGCGATCTTCATCTTCGGCCAGAACCCGGGGACGAACCACCCGCGCATGCTGGGTGAGCTGCGCGAGGCGTCCAAGCGCGGCGCCAAGATTGTTTCGTTCAACCCGCTGCGCGAGCGCGGGCTGGAGCGCTTTGCCGATCCGCAAAGCAAGATCGAGATGCTGACGCTCGGCTCCACGCGCATCAGCACCGAATACCATCAGGTGCGCATCGGCGGCGACCTGGCGACGGTCAAAGGCATCATCAAACACGTGATCGAGCGCGATGACGTGGCCCGCAGCCGCGGTGAGCCGGCCATCATCGACCACGCCTTCATCGCCCAACACACCGGCGGCTACGACGCCTTTGCCGCCGACGTGCGTGCCGAATCGTGGGCAACGATCGAGGCCGAATCGGGCCTGCCGGAACACGAAATCCGCCAGGCCGGCGACACGTACATCCAGGCCGGCAGCGTCATCGCCTGCTGGGGCATGGGCATCACGCAGCACAAGCATTCGGTCGCGACGATCCAGATGATCGTCAACCTGCTGCTCCTGCGCGGCAATATCGGGCGCCCGGGCGCCGGTGCGTGCCCCGTGCGCGGCCACAGCAATGTGCAGGGCGACCGGACGATGGGCATTTACGAGAAGCCCGCGCCTGCGTTCCTGGACCGTCTTGAGCAAGTCTTCGGCATCCAGGTGCCGCGCGAACATGGCTACGACACCGTCGGCGCCATCGAAGCGATGCGGCAAGGCTCGGCTTGCGTGTTCTTCGCCATGGGCGGCAACTTCGCAGCGGCCACGCCGGACACCGCCGCCACGTGGGCCGGCCTGCGCCAGTGCGACCTGACCGTGCACGTGACCACCAAGCTCAACCGCAGCCACATCGTGCACGGCAAGGCCGCCCTGATCCTGCCGTGCCTGGGCCGGACCGAGGTCGACCAACAGGCCGGCGGCACGCAAGGCGTGACCGTGGAAGATTCGATGAGCATGGTGCACATGTCGGCGGGCATCAATCCGCCGGCCTCGCCGCATCTGCTGTCGGAGCCGGCCATCGTGGCGCGCCTGGCCGAAGCGACGCTGCCCGAAAGCACCATCCCGTGGCGCTGGCTGGTCGAAGACTACGACCGCATCCGCGAACGCATTGAAGCCGTGTTCGACGACTTTGCCGGCTTCAACGAGAAGATTCGCGTGCCGGGCGGCTTCCGCCTGCGCAACACCGCCTCGGAACGTGTCTGGAACACGCCGTCGGGCAAGGCGGAATTCCACGCGCATGCCGTGCCGACCGACACGCCGGTCCACCGCGCCCGCGAGCGCCATGCCGACGCGACCATCTTCACGCTCGCCACGGTCCGTTCGCACGACCAATACAACACCACGATCTACGGCATGGACGACCGCTACCGCGGCGTGTTTGGCCAGCGCCGCGTGGTCTTCATCAACAAGGAAGACCTGCACACGATCCGCATGAAAGATGGCGAGTGGGTGGACATGGTGACGCTGTCCGAAGACGGCACCACGCGCCGCGCCGATGGCTTCCGGCTGGTGGCGTACGACATTCCGCGCGGGTGCCTGGCGGCGTATTACCCCGAGACGAATCCGCTGGTGCCGCTGACTTCTGTGGCTGACCAAGCTCGCACGCCGACGTCAAAGTCCATTCCGGTGATGCTGGTCCCGAGCCAAGTCCAGCGCACCGCTGACGCCCAAGCGGCCAACACGGCAGAAGCCTGATGCCAACCGAGCCGGCGTGGTCTGCGCTGCAACTGGCGCTGCTGGCGGCATTGCGCGAAACCGACGCCGGCAAGCCGGTATCGCTGCCCTGGCTGACCAAGCGCGTGGGCGAGCGCGCCAGCACGGTGCTGCGCGCGCTGCATCCCTTGGCCGATGCCGGCCTGCTGCGCGTTGCCATGGACGACACGCGCTGGCTCATTGTGCTGCTCGACGCCGGCCGCGCCTTGCCCGATTTCACTGCATGACTGCCCTGCCCCACCAATCCACCGGCTTGCCCGTCGTTTCCGCCTCCGCGATGAAACGCACGCGGGCCGGCGCGCAAGAAGACACCCCCACCGCCGTCGCCGATGAAGCCCCGGTAGCGCTTGTCTTCAACGGCATCACGCATGCGGTGATGATGGCGTCGCCGACTGATCTGGAAGATTTCGCGCTGGGCTTTGCGCTGTCGGAAGGCATCATCGACGGTCGCGCCGATTGGCGTGGCGCAGACGTGGAAACGCGTCCGCATGGGCTCGAAGTGCATGCGGAAATCGCCTCGCATTGCTTCGTGCGGCTGAAGGAACGCCGCCGCGCCTTGGCGGGGCCGACCGGCTGCGGCCTCTGCGGCATTGAAAGCCTGCAGACGTTTGAAGAGGCACCGGTGCCGCTGGTGCCGCCCGCATGGCTGGCGTCATTGAGCGACGCACAGGTGCTGGACGCCATGCAGGCGATGACGGCGCATCAGCCCGCCAACGCGCTCACGGGAGGCTTGCATGCTGCAGGCTGGGTGCCCGCAGACGCTAACGCACCGCTGCATGTGCTGGAAGACGTGGGACGCCACAACGCGCTCGACAAGCTGATCGGCAGGCTGGCGCGACTCGGCATCCGTCCCGCAGATGGCTTCATCGTCATGACAAGCCGCGCGAGCTTTGAGTTGTCGCGCAAATGCGTGCAACTACAGGTGCCGCTGCTGGCGACGATCTCCGCGCCTTCTTCGCTGGCGATCCGTCACGCCAAGGCCGGGCAGTTGACGCTCCTGGCGTTCTGTCGGGGCGATAGCGTGACGCGGTTTGCGTAGCGCGCACAACGTGCTGCGTCAGATCTCCACCTTGCTGCCCAGCTCAACCAGCCGGTTGGCAGGAATCCGGAAAAAGTCCGACGGTTTGGCGCTGTTGTGCTGCATCCAGGCAAACAGCGATTCACGCCACATCGCCATGCCGGGCAGCGGCGACGGCACCACCGTGGCACGCGTAATGAAGAAGGATGTTTCCATATCTTCAAAAACGATGCCCAGCCGCTCGCCCACATTGCGGACGATCTCGTCAACGGCCGGTGTTTCCTTGAACCCGAAATCGACCACAGCCGTGTGGATGTCATCGCCAATGGTTTTGACGACCAGTCGCTTGGCGGGGTCCACATACGGCACGGCGAGCGTGCGGAAATGGATGAATAGCACACGCTTGTGCAGCACGTGGTTGTGCTTGAGGTTGTGCAGCAACGCCAGGGGCACGAAGTCGATGCTCGGTGTGAGATAGACGGCAGTTCCATCCACACGATACGGCGGATGGCGCAGCAGCCCCTCCATGAACGGCTCGAGCGGAATGCCGCCTTCCACGTTGCGCGCCTTCAGCAGCTGCGTGCCCGAGTGCCACGTCACCATCAGGAAGAAGATCAGGCCGCCCAGCAGCAACGGGAACCAGCCACCCGCTGCAATCTTGAGCAGGTTGGCGGAAAAGAACGACAGATCCACCGCCAGGAACACCGCGCCGATGCAGGCCACCAGTGACAGGCCCCACTTCCAGGCGTTGCGCATGACGACCGTCACCAGACCGGTCGTCAGCACCATGGTGGTCGTCACCGCAATACCGTAGGCCGCGGCCAGGTTGTCGGACTTGCCGAAAGCCAGCACCACCGCCACCACCAGCGCCAGAAGCATGTAGTTGACCACCGGCACGTAGATCTGGCCGATCTCCACATCCGACGTATAGAGAATCTTCATGCGCGGCGCATAGCCCAGATGCACGGCCTGCGCCGTCATCGAAAATGCGCCCGAGATGACCGCCTGCGATGCAATGACGGTGGCCGCCGTGGCCAGCAGCACCATCGGGCCCACGGCCCAGTTCGGCATCAACAGAAAGAACGGGTTCTGCACAGCGCTCGGCTCGCGCAGCAGCAAGGCGCCCTGGCCGAAGTAGTTCAGCAGCAGGCACGGCATGGCAATGTAGAACCAGGCATAGCGGATCGGACGTGCGCCAAAGTGGCCCATGTCGCATACAGGGCCTCGGCGCCGGTCAGCGCCAGAAACACCGAGCCGAACACGATGAACGCCAGCACCGTATGCCGGAATCCGAATTCGATGGCGTATACGGGGCTCAGCGCCACGAGTATCTGCGGCGACTTCACCACCGAAGCCAGCCCCATCACGCCCAGCAGCACAAACCACAGCACCATGATCGGCCCGAACAGGCGCCCCACCACGTGCGTGCCGTGCTTTTGAATCAAGAACAGCACGATGAGCACGATCAGCGCCAGGGGCAACACCCACTTCTGCAGCGCGGGCGCCATGATCTCCATGCCTTCAATGGCGGAAAGCACCGAAATGGCGGGGGTGATGACGGCGTCACCGTAAAACATGGCGGCGCCTAGCAACCCGAGCAGCATCAACGTGCGGGTGAACCGGGCGCTGCCGCTGCTGGCACGCATGGCCAGGGCCGTCAGCGCGAGGATGCCGCCTTCGCCATTGTTGTCGGCGCGCATGACGAACAAGACATATTTGACGGACACCACCAGCGTCATCGCCCAGAAGAGCATCGACAGGATGCCGAACACGGTCTGGTCGGAAAACGGCACCCCATGCTCGGGGTTGAAGCACTCCTTCAGGGCATACAGGGGGCTGGTGCCGATGTCCCCGAAGACCACGCCGATTGCGCCCACCATGGTGGCCATCAACGCGGGATTTTTCTTGGTTTTACTGGCTGCGACGGTCGTCATGGGTAGGCTGCGACTGGAACGACGGGGGCGCACGCAATTTTCGTGCACCGTCTGCTGCACTTGCTTTACGGGGGCGAACCGAGTGCGGCAGAAGCCACTAAAGCTTAGGTGAAAACGCCCGGGTTTGCGCCGGTGTTTGCACCGATGGCAAGCCCGAGCCAACCCTGCTGAGCGGCCGAAAACAACGTACGCACCCGGTCTAAGCAAAAAGCTTAAAAAACAGACTTTGACGGGGCGACGCGCCAAGCATATATTCACCAAACGATCGTTTGGCCGGTTCGGCCGGGTCTGCCTGCTGTGTTCGTATTTGGCCGGCGGCCGATCGATTTCTCAACTTCACGACTCAAAATCATGGCTACTGGTACCGTCAAGTGGTTCAACGACGCAAAGGGTTTCGGCTTCATTACCCCGGATGATGGCGGCGAAGACCTTTTCGCTCATTTCTCCGCAATCAATGCCGCAGGCTTCAAAAGCCTGAAGGAAGGTCAGAAGGTGTCGTTCGAAGTCACGCAAGGCCCGAAGGGCAAGCAAGCTTCGAACATCGTGCCCCAGTAACAAGGAGCACGCGGGCGCGGTAGCCCGGTTTTGGCTTGCCGCGCGGGGTTTCCTCGCGCGTGTATTGGCCGGGATATTCCGCCAGGCAGGTTGTTTCAGTACGTGTTTGCCATCAAGCAGTCGGATGGCCGCCGGAAGCGGTGGCCTGGTTTGACGAACCCTATTGGGAGCATGCAATGGCCAGCCGAATTGAAGAGAACGCCGTTCAATATGATCCGCCCGCCGCAGCTGCAGAAATGCATGCTGCCCCGAGTTTTATTCGGGATTCGGAGATCCAGTTTTCGCGCTCGCAGACATTCCACGAGGGCCAGCGCGTCAGCTTCGATGTAGAAATCGGGCCCGATGGCGAACTCATCGCCGTCAACATCAAACCAATATGACACGCCGGTTTCAACTCGGCATGTTCAAACGATAAAGGGAGGCATTGCCTCCCTTTCTCATGAGCGATACGTCGGCTTACTTGGCTGTCGGCATCACGAACTCGGCGCCCTTGGCGATCGAATCCGGCCAGCGTTGCATCACGCTCTTGTAGCGCGTGTAGAAACGCACGCCTTCTTCGCCATAGGCGTGGTGGTCTCCGAACAGCGAGCGCTTCCAACCGCCAAAGCTGTGCCACGCCATCGGCACCGGAATCGGCACGTTGATGCCGACCATGCCCACCTGGATCTGCCGCGCAAATGCACGCGCCACGCCGCCGTCGCTCGTATAGCACGACACGCCGTTGCCGAACTCGTGGGCGTTGATCAGCTTCACCGCCTCGGCAAGATCGTGCACGCGCACCACTGAAAGCACCGGGCCGAAGATTTCTTCCTTGTAGATCGTCATCTCGGGCTTGACGTGGTCGAACAGTGTGCCGCCCGTAAAGAAACCTTCAGCGTGGCCGTCGACCGTGTGGCCGCGGCCGTCCACCACCAGCTTGGCACCCTCTTCCACGCCCTTGGCGATATAGCCTTCCACCTTGGCCTTGTGGGCAGCGGTGACAAGCGGACCCATCTCGCTGTCGGCCTGCATGCCGTTGCCGATCTTGAGCGCACGGGCGCGTTCAGCAAGGCGCGGGACCAGCTTGTCGGCCACGTCGCCCACCGCCACGGCCACGGAAATCGCCATGCAGCGCTCCCCGGCAGAACCGTAGCCGGCGCCGATCAGCGCATCGACCGCCTGGTCGAGATCCGCATCCGGCATGACGACGAGGTGATTCTTTGCACCGCCCAAGGCTTGCACGCGCTTGCCGCGCTTGGTGCCCTCGGCGTAGATGTATTCGGCGATGGGCGTGCTGCCGACAAACGAGACAGCCTGCACATCCGGATGCTCGAGCAGCGCATCGACGGCATCCTTGCCGCCCTGCACGACATTGAATACGCCGTCCGGCAGGCCCGCCTGCTTGAGCAGGTCGGCAATCATGAGGCTGGGGGTCGGGTCACGTTCGCTCGGCTTGAGGATGAACGTGTTGCCGCACGCCAGCGCCACGGGCGCCATCCACATCGGCACCATGAACGGGAAGTTGAACGGCGTGATGCCGGCCACCACGCCCAGCGGCTGGCGCAGGTTCCAGTTGTCGATGCCGCCGCCAATGTTGTCGGTGAAATCGGTCTTGAGCAGGTTCGGAATGCCGCAGGCGAATTCCACCACTTCAATGCCGCGCGTGACTTCGCCCTTGGCGTCGGAGAACACCTTGCCGTGCTCGCGCGTAATGGCGGCCGCCAGGGCATCCTGGTTTTGATCGAGCAGTTCCTTGAACTTGAAGAGAACGCGCGAGCGCTTGAGCGGCGAGGTCTCGCCCCAGTCGGCGGCGGCCGCATGGGCAGCGGCCACGGCGGCGTCGACTTCCGATTTGCCGCCCAGCAGCACCTGCGCGCTCACGGCACCCGTGGCGGGGTTGAACACATCGGCGCTGCGCGTGCCGCTGCCGGCATGGCGTTGGCCGCCAATGTAGTGGCTGACAACGGATTCCGTCACGGCAGGATCAATCGGTCGGTTCATTTCAGGCTACCTCTTGCAGAACGGTACGAACGGTGTCGAAGATGCGCGCGATCTGCGCCTCTTCGATGATGAGCGGCGGCGAGAACGCCAGGATGTCGCCGGTGTAGCGCACCAGCACCCCGCGCTCCAGGCATTTCAGGAATACTTCGTAAGCGCGCGCGCCCACGGCGCCGGGGCGCGATTCCAGTTCGATGCCAGCCACGAGGCCCAGGTTGCGGATGTCCTTCACGTGCGGCGCGCCCTTGACCGAATGCGCAGCCGCTTCAAACACCGGCGACAGCGAACGCGCGCGCTCGAACAGCCCTTCGCTGCGATACAGATCGAGTGCTGCCACCGCCGCGGCCGCGGCCAGCGGGTGCGCCGAATACGTATAGCCGTGGAACAGTTCGATCGCACCCGGCGCACCAGCGTCGACGACGGTGTCGTGCACCGACTGGCGCACGGCCACGGCGCCCATCGGCACAGCGGCGTTGTTGATGCCCTTGGCCATCGTCAGCAGGTCTGGCGTCACGCCAAAGAACTCCGCCGCCGTTGCCGCGCCCAGTCGGCCAAAACCGGTGATGACCTCATCGAAGATCAGCAGGATGCCGTGCTTGTCGCAGAGCGCACGCAGACGTTCCAGATAACCCTTGGGCGGCACCAGCACACCCGTTGAACCCGCGAGCGGCTCGACGATGACGGCGGCAATCGTCGACGCGTCATGCAGCGTGACAAGTCGCTCCAGCTCGTCGGCCAGATGCTCGCCCCAGGCCGGCTGGCCCTTGGAGAACGCGTTGTGCTCGGGCGCATGCGTATGCGGCAGGTGATCAACGCCGGGAATCAGGTTGGCCGAGAACGCCTTGCGGTTCGGCGAGATACCGCCCACCGAGATGCCGCCGAAACCCACACCGTGGTAACCGCGCTCGCGGCCGATCAGGCGTGTGCGCTGTCCTTCGCCCCGTGCGCGGTGGTAGGCCAGCGCAATCTTGAGCGCCGTATCCACCGCTTCCGACCCCGAGTTGACGAAGAAGATGCGGTTCAGACCTTCCGGCATGATCTCGGCCACTTTTTCCGCCGCACGGAAGGCCATCGGGTGGCCCATCTGGAAGGTGGGCGCGTAGTCCAGCGTGCTCGCCTGCGCGGTGATGGCCTCGACGATTTCCTTGCGGCTGTGCCCGGCGTTCACGCACCAGAGGCCCGCCGTGCCGTCCAGCACTTCACGGCCGTCGGCGTCGCGGTAATACATGCCCTGGGCCGACGTCAGCAGGCGCGGCGCAGCCTTGTACTGACGGTTGGCCGTGAACGGCATCCAGAAATAGGACAGATCGGTGGTTTCCAGCGGGTGCGGTGCGGGTTTCATCGGCGGCTCCGAAAAAACAGCGGAAGGGGAACGGACTGGCAAGCCAGCAATTGAAGCAAACTGTACAGAGTCATACGCGACGCGGACATGCACAGATGGCGGTTCTATAAGAAACTGTATAGGCGCCTACCACCCGCTTCGTGCCGCATCGCAACATGCAACTCGAACTCGATCCTTCTCATCCCCAGCGTACGTTGGTCGACCAGATCGTCCAAGGCATTCGTGCGGCGGTCGACAGTCATACCTTGCTGCCGGGCACTCGGCTGCCCTCCGTGCGCAAGTTGGCGCAGGCCCACGACGTGAGCACCTTTACCGTGGCGGAGGCCTACACGCGGCTGGCGGCGCTGGGCGCCATCGTCGCGCGGCCGCGTTCGGGCTACCTGGTGGCGGCTCGTACACCAGCCCAACCGGCTTCCGTGGCCCCACGCTGGGAGCCCCCGACGCTCAACGCGGCGTGGCTGCTGTCGGATGTCTTTGCCGATCGCTCCATCGCCATCAAGCCAGGCTGCGGCTGGCTGCCGAACGACTGGCTGGACGAGCGCGGTGTGCAGGAAGCCATGCGCGCGGTGAGCCGTGTGTCGGCGTTGCGGGTGGCGGGCTACGGACATCCGTGGGGCTATGCGCCGTTGGGCGAATACGTGGCGCAGTCGCTGGCGCTGCGCGGGCTGCCGGTGGAGCGCTCGCAAGTGCTGCTGACCAGCGGCGCGACGCAGGCGCTCGACCTGATCGTCCGCACGTTGTTCAAAGCGGGCGACGTCGTCGCGGTGGATGATCCGGGCTACTGCAACGTGCTCCAGGTGCTCAAGCTGGCCGGCCTGCGCGTGGTCGGCGTGCCGCGCACGCCGGATGGACTCGACACCGTGGCGCTCGAAAACATCCTGCGCGCCGACGATGCCGACCGGCCGCGCGCCCTTTTCACCAGCTCCGTGCTGCAGAACCCCACCGGCTCCTCGATGACGGCGCAGAATGCCTATCGCGTGCTGCAACTCGCAGAGCAACACGGCCTTTGGATTGTCGAAGACGACTTGCACCGCGAACTGGCCGACCCCGCCGCCCCGATGCTGGCTGCGCTCGACGGCCTGCGCCGCACGCTCTACGTGAGCGGCTTTTCCAAGACGATCTCGCCCTCATTGCGCGCGGGCTATGTGGTGGCCGACGCCGCCATCACGCGCGAACTGGCGCGCACGAAGATGGCCGTGGCGCTCACCTCCTCTGAAATTACCGAGCGCATCGTGCATGCGTTCGTCACCCGCCCCGTCTATGCCGAACACGTGGCGCGACTGATTGCGCGACTGGGCGAGGCCCACACGCGTGTCGAAACCCTCATGCGCCAACATGGTGCCGAGCCGTTCGATACACCGGGGCGCGGTCTCTTCCTGTGGGCGCGTTTGCCCGGCCACGCAGATGCCGCCGCGCTCGCCAATCAGGCCATCGAGCACAATATCTGGCTCGCGCCGGGCCAATACTTCCGGACGCATGACGAGCCGAGCCCGTGGCTGCGCTTCAACGTCGCGTACTCCGCCGAGCCGGCGCTCTGGGAATTCCTCTCGCACGCCTGACAGGCGCAAGCTGCATGCGGCGCAATGACGTATTGCATGCAATCAATCACGTGACCGGCACTCAAACGTGAGCTTCGCTGGAACGGAAGGTCGCGGCGTCACAGAAGCGCGACACGATGCGCTGTCGCCTACCGTTCTCCTGCGCTGTACCGATTCCCAACGCCACCTGCAGCCCAACCTGCACAAGGAGTGCCATGGACATCAAGACCATCCGCGAAACCGCCTTCGCGATGCCGCTGACGAGCCCCGCCTACCCGCCCGGCCCGTACCGCTTCATCCACCGCGAATTCTTCATCATCACGTACCGCACCGACCCGGCCAAGCTGCGCGCCATGGTGCCCGAGCCGCTGGAAGTGCCCGAACCGCTCGTCGCCTACGAGTTCATCCGCATGGCCGATTCCACCGGCTTTGGCGATTACACCGAAAGCGGCCAGGTCATCCCCGTCACCTACGAAGGCACTCCTGGCACGTACACGCTGGCGATGTACCTGGACGACCATCCGCCCCTGGCCGGCGGCCGCGAAATGTGGGGCTTCCCCAAGAAGCTCGCCTCGCCCCGGCTGGTGACCGACAAGGACACGCTGATCGGCACGCTCGACTACGGCCCCGTTCGCGTGGCGACCGGCACCATGGGCTACAAGCACCGAGAGCTGGATCTGGCCGAACAGAAACGCCGCCTGGAGCGCCCGAACTTCTTGTTGAAGATCATTCCGCACGTGGACGGCAAAACCGCGCGCATCTGCGAACTGTCGCGCAACTACATGGTCGACATCGACATGAAAGGTGCGTGGACCGGCCCCGCATCGCTCGAACTGGCGCACCATGCGCTGGCGCCCGTGGCCGAATTGCCCGTGCTGGAGATTGTCGAAGCGCGGCACATCATTGCAGACCTGACCCTCGGCATGGGCGAAGTCGTATTCGATTACCTCGCGAAGTAACGCCTGCCCAACGCCATTCCTTTCCCGCCAACCCTCGGAGTACACACATGTCTGATTTGAAAGGCAAAGTCGCCGTCGTCACGGGTGCCGCCAGCGGCATCGGCAAGCAGATCGCCCTCACGCTCGCCGGTTCGGGCGCGGCCATCGCCATCGTTGACCTGAACGAAGACGGCGCCAAGGCCGTCGCCAAGGAAATCACCGATGCCGGCGGCAAGGCCATCGGCTTGCGCATGGACGTGACCGATGAACAAGCCGTGGACAGCGGCATCGACCGCGTGGCCGAAGAACTCGGCTCGGTCGACATCCTGGTCTCGAACGCCGGCATCCAGATCGTCAACCCGTTCGTGAGCTATTCGTTTGCCGACTGGAAGAAGATGCAAGCCATCCACGTCGATGGCGCGTTCCTGACCACGCGTGCAGCGCTGCGCCACATGTACAAGGACGACCGTGGCGGCGTGGTCATCTACATGGGCTCGGTGCACTCGCATGAAGGCTCGCCGCTCAAATCGGCCTACGTGGCGGCCAAGCATGCGCTGCTCGGCCTGAACAAGGTGCTGGCCAAGGAAGGTGCCGCGCATAACGTGCGTTCGCACGTGGTGTGCCCCGGTTTTGTGCGCACGCCGCTGGTCGAAAAGCAGATTCCCGAGCAAGCAAAGGAACTCGGCATCAGCGAAGAGGATGTCGTGAAAAAGGTCATGCTCGGTGATACCGTGGACGGCGTGTTCACTACGGTGGAAGACGTGGCCGAGACGGTGCGCTTCCTGGCCACGTTCCCGAGCGCCGCACTGACCGGCCAATCGTTCGTGGTGAGCCACGGCTGGTTCATGCAGTAAATCTAAGCACCCGCAAGGAGGTTGGAGGAGATATGCCCGCACCCAAACTACGCGTGGCCGCAACCAAGCGGCCCACGCCGGCAGAGTCGTCGCGCCCCGCAGATGCGCCGCTCACTACAGCGCAGCGCATCGTACTTCCCGAATACGAAAACATCGCGCTGGTGCTGCAAGGCGGCGGCGCGCTGGGCTCGTACCAGGCCGGCGTGTTCGAAGGGCTGGACGAAGCCGGCATCGTGCCGAACTGGATTGCGGGCATCTCCATCGGGGCGCTGAATACGGCCATCATTGCTGGCAACGCGCCCAAGCATCGGCGAGAAAAGCTGCGCGAGTTCTGGCAGATCATCACGCAACCGACGTTTTCGCCGCCGCTGCCGGACATCCTGGAAAACGCCTGGTTTGACGGCAACGCGCATCTGCGTAAATGGCTGACCGCCATGCAGGCGACGGACACCCTGCTTGAAGGCCAGCGTGGCTTCTTTACACCGCGCTTTCCTGCGCCGCTGCCGGCCAACGAGGTCGACCCGCTTGAAGCCAGCTACTACGACACCTCGCCGCTCAAGGCGACGCTGGAGCGCCTGTGCGATTTCGACCGCATCAACGACGGCGGCATCCGCGTGTCGGTCGGTGCCGTGAATGTCCGCACCGGCAACCTGGAAGCCTTCGACAACACCGAGCGCCGCCTGCGCGCCGAGCACTTCATGGCATCGGGCGCGCTGCCGCCGGGCTTTCCGCCTGTGCTGATCGACGGCGAGTATTACTGGGACGGCGGTGTCGTCTCCAACACGCCGCTGTCGTATGTGCTGGGCTCCAAGCCACGCCGCGACACGCTGGTGTTTCAGGTGGACCTCTGGAGCGCGCTGGGGCCCGTGCCCAATACGATGATCGGCGTGGCCAGCCGGCAGAAGGACTTGCAGTACTCCAGCCGAACGCGGCTCACCACCGACTGGATGGAACGTTCGCAATCCACCCGCCGGTTGATACGGAAGCTGCTCGATCACCTGCCGCCCAAGGAGTTCGAGCGCACGCAGTGGTACAAGCACGCGCAGGAAATGGCCTGCACCAAGCGCTACAACGTCTTCCACCTCATCTACGCAGCCAAGGAACACGAAGGCCCCGGCAAGGACATCCAGTTCGGGCCATCCACCATGCGGGACCATTGGGCGTCAGGCCTGGCGGATATTCGCGAATCGCTTTCGCACCCGGAGTGGCTGGAGATGCCCGATAACGAGACTGGCTTCATCACGCACGACATCCACCGCCATCCGGGCTTAGAGCGGGAAGACAAACGGCTCTGAGCCACACTACCGCGGTGCGGCCGGCATACGCAGCGCAGTCGACAGCGGCGGCCGCGGCAGCGCGGCCGTCCATGCACGGCGGATCACCGCGCTGATCTGCTTGTAGACCTCTTTTGAGATCACCGTTTCGGCCAGCATCGTGTCGATCTTGCTCTGGCCGATGTATAGCGCGAACAGCACCAGCAGGCGTTTTTCCAGCGCGGCGCTGTAGTCGCCAAACTTCTCGCGCAGCTCGGCCAGGCCCTCCTCCGCGGCCTCGATACGGGTGATCAACACGCCGTCGAGCAGGTCTGCCATGCGCTCGCCCAGCACGGGCTGCAGCGACGTACGGTTGTACGCGCGCAAGCGTTCGAGCACCGTCTGGCGGCAAATGAGCAGTTCAAAGCGATCGGCCAGCGCGTTGGCCAGTGGCCGGTCGATATGCGCCACACGATGCAGCCACACCGCAAAGCGGTAGCCGGCGTTCTTGGCCAGGATGCGCCGCGACGCGCGCTTGTAACCCAGGCGCCCCTCCGTGCGCGCCGCGTCGATCATGTCCGCGGTGTTGCGCATCATGGCGTCGAGGTTGCGGATCGAGACAAGGCCGTTGCCGTACTCGGGAATCAACTCGCGCTCCCGCGTGGCAAGCGATACCAGGCCGATGGTCAGGCGCTCGCGCTCGGACAGCGCTTCTTCAAGGTTCAGCTCGAGCGCGCCGGCCGCGACCTCCCGCCGATACACCTCCGCCGCCTGATCGGTCGCGCCCGACGTGAAATGAAAATGCCCGCCGATGCGGCGCATGGTCGATTCCACTTCCTCCGTCGACATGCTCAGCGCCTGGCCTTGCAAGGCTTGCTCTTGCGGCGACAACTGATCGAGCCCCAACTGCCGCATCACCCAGCGCAGCGTCGCCCCGTTGAAGAGCACGCTCACCAGCACAAAGCCGGTGGCGAGGATGGTGACGAAATGACGATCGGCCTCGTGCACGGCCTGGTTCTCGGCCACACCGAGCGCCAGCACCAGCGTGACAGCACCTCGCAGGCCGCCCCACGCGAGGGCAAGCTTGTAGGCATGGCTGACCGGCGCGGAAAGCTTGAGCCACGCCAGCGCAGGCAACAGCCCAAACAGCACGGCAAGGCGCGCCGCCAGTGCCGCCAGCACGATCACCGCCAGCCACAGCGCGTCTTTCCACACCACGCCGTGCAGCAGTTCCGGCACGCGCACCGCCGCCAACAGAAAGACCACCGCCCCAGCCAGCGCCGCAATCTGCTCCCAAATCAGTTGCAGATGGGACCAGTTGCGCGGCGTCAGACGCGTGCGGCCCAGCGCGCCGATCACCAGCCCGGCGCAGACCACCGACACCACACCCGACACGCCCAGCATGTTTTCCGCCACGAGATACAGCGGATACGGGAGCGCGAGCGTCCACGCGGCTTCGGCTTGGGCGATGCCGCGCAGCGCTGGCAACAGGAATGCGGCGATACGCCCGGCAATCAAACCGAACACCACGCCGCCGCCAAACGCCTTGGCCAGCTCCCGCAGGCCGGTGCTAACGGTGGCGTCACCGCCGTTTCCCGTCAGCATTGCGAGCAGCACGCCCATGATGGCAATGGCGGCCGCATCGTTCAGCAGCGCCTCGCCCTCCACCAGGCGGATCAGCCGCGCCGGTGCGCCCACGTCGCGAAACACCGCAATCACGGCGGAAGGATCGGTCGTGGCGATCATCGCGCCGAGCAGCAGGCACGTGACGATGCCGAACGGCGTGACGGCCGCCGCAGCGAGGCCGATCACCCCCGTGGCGACCACCACGGCCACGATGGCCAGCATCAGAATCGGCGCGGCATCCGGCGCCATGCTGCGCACATCGACCGACAGCGCTGCCTGAAACAGCAGCGGTGGCAGGAACAGCCACAGGTACGCCTCCGCCGGCCAGCTCGGGTCGACGAGCGGTGCGAAGAACGTGGTGGCAAAGGCGGGCGCGCTGCTGCGCAAGATCACATAGGCGCCGCCAATACCGATGCCCGCCAGCGCCAGCAAGGTCGATTCGGGCAGCGTCAGGCGCGAAGCCAGCATCTGCACCAGCGCCACCACCGCCAGCAGACCGCCCGCCACCAGCAACAGGATCACGACGCCGTTCACGACGCTGCCTCCCGCACAGCGAGCCAATCCGCCCGTTCGGCATCGGTCAGGACCGGCACGACGGCCGTGCCGGTTTCGGCAGCGGCCACGGCGGCTTCGAGCACAGCCATGACGGCCACCGCCTGAACGGGCGGAACGGGATTTGGGCGCTCGCCGAGGATGGCGTCGCGCACAGCGGCGTAGTAGGCGCGCTGATCGCCAGCAGGCGTTGCGATGTCGGTTTCGGTGGATGTTGCGCCGTCGATGAGCAGGCTCGCGTCGTCGTCGGCGCCCCAGCCTTGCGCGCCGGGTTGCATCCCGGCCAGCAGTTGCGCTTCCTGCTGATCCATCCGCCGCTTGATGAACGAACCGCGCGTGCCGTGGACGACCCAGCGCGGCGAGCCGCCCGCCACCAGCATGCTCGCGTGAAGCACGGCGCGCCGCTCGCCCATTTCCAGGACGACATGCGCCCAATCCGGCGTTTCCGCGCCTGGCCGCTGGCGTGCGAACGAAGCGCTCACCGCATCGGGCAGGCCAAGCAGTTGCAGCGCCTGGTCGACGAGGTGCGGACCGAGATCAAACCAGATGCCCGTGCCCCGCCCCGCCTGCTCACGCCAGCGCGCACGCACCTCCGGACGATAACGATCGAAATGCGCCTCGACGTGCATGGCCTCGCCAATGGCGCCGCCCGCCATGGCGGCTTGCACGGCAAGGAAATCGCTGTCCCAGCGGCGGTTCTGAAACACCGACAGCATGCGCCCCGTCTCCCGCGCCACCCGCGCCAGATGCCGCGCCTCTGCCAGCGTGACGGTGAACGGCTTGTCCACGACGACAT
The DNA here is from genome assembly GCF_007997035.1 of Ralstonia sp. TCR112. Taxonomy (GTDB): domain Bacteria; phylum Pseudomonadota; class Gammaproteobacteria; order Burkholderiales; family Burkholderiaceae; genus Ralstonia; species Ralstonia edaphi. The sequence continues at coordinate 20,537 of NZ_VOSS01000040.1, forward strand.
GCTTGCCGGCGCGCAACGCAGCTTCAGCCAACGGCGCGTGGCGGTCGTTTGGCGCGGCAATGATGACGAGGTCGACATCTGCGTGCGTGGCCGCCGCTTCGGGCGCGCAGACAACAGCCGGCGGCCGGTCCGCATGCACGGCCTCCGGCCGGGTGGAACCGATGACCCGCAAATGCAGCCCCGGCGTGGCGTCGATCAACGCGGCGTGAAAGAGCTTGCCGGCATAACCGTAGCCGATCAAAGCGGCTCTCAATGGCATCTGATGTGATGAATGAGACATGTCGAAAAAATGGCAGAAAACAGGCGAGTCAGACGACGGCGCGGCAACTTGGTGCCCAAAACCTTAGGACGTCGCACAAAAAGTTGCTGGACCCACGGCCAGCAAACGTTGCGTATCGTCAAAAACACGCCTTAACTCTCTTGTAAATAGGAATTGTTCTCATTATTATCTGCGCCTTCACATTCTGAAGGCGCCGCACCTCGGGGGAGGGAGTCGCGTCTTACTTTTCACTTTACGGGAACTGCAATGCCGCCGAAACGTTTGTGCCTGTCTCTGGCCGTCCTTGGAACGCTGCCGTTTGCCCACGTGGCAACTGCCGCCGACACCGTAGCCGCAGCCGATGCGGGCACGTTGCCGACGTCCACGGTCAAGGGCACGCGCAGCAGCACGAGCTACGACACGCCGATCGCCAACACCGCCACGAAGATTCCCGTGCCGCTGCGTGAGATTCCGCAGTCGGTGAACGTCGTGCCGCGTGCGGTGATCCAGGACCAGGGCGCGCTGTCGATCAACGACACGCTGCGCAACGTGCCGGGCGTGTCGGCCTCGCTGGGCGATGCGCAGCGCGACCAGGTGACCATTCGCGGTTTCTCGTCGATCAACGACCAGTACGTCGACGGCCTGCGCGACGACTCGCTCTACTTCCGCGACCTGTCCAACATCGACCGCATTGAAGTGTTGAAGGGTCCGGCGGCCGTGCTGTACGGACGAGGCTCGTCCGGCGGCATCATCAACCGCGTGACCAAGAAACCGCTGGCCACGCCGCTGGCCGAGGTGGGCGTGGTGGTGGGCACCGAGCAGCAGAAGCGCGCCGAGTTCGACCTGAACACGTCCATCAACGACGACGCCATTCGCGCGCGCATCACCGGTGCGGTCGAGGATTCGGGCGGCTTCCGCAACGACTATTTCCTGCGCCGCCAGGCGATCTCCCCGTCGTTCCTGTTCAACCTGGCGCCCGATACCAAGCTGACGGTGCAGTTCGATTACCTGCACGACAAGCGCATCGCTGACCAGGGCGTGCCGTCGTATCGCGGTCGTCCGGTGAACGTTCCCATCGAGACGCGCTACGGCTCGGCTGATGCGGGCGCCGGCAATGTGGAATCCACCGTCAAGAGCGTGACCGGCACGCTGGACCACCGCTTCAACGACAAATGGTCGTTCCACAGCGTGGTGCGCAACTACGAATACTCGCTCGGCCGCAACAACTACACGACGGTCAGCCGCGTCACCGATGGGCCGATCCCGACCGTCACGCTCGCCGTCAACCAGCGCAACCGCAACGACCGCGGCACGCTGTGGCAGAACGAGTTGACGCAGAAGGCCGAGACCTGGGGCATCCAGCACACGCTGCTGTACGGCATCGAGCTGGGCTACCAGGACAAGAGCGACCGTGTGGCTGCCGCACCAGGCAGCACGACGTACAACCTGTTCAACCCGACGCTGCAGGTGTTGCCGACTGTGCCCGGCAACGCGGTGCCGACGAACTACGGCCTCTCGCACAACGAGACGTATGCAGCGTACGTGCAGGACCTGATCAAGTTTTCGCCGCAATGGACGGTGCTCGCCGGCCTGCGCTATGAAATCCTCAAGCAGAGCCGCGACGACCTGACCCCGCGCAATGTCGATCTGTCACGCACCGACAAGCCGGTCAGCCCGCGCTTCGGCGTTGTGTATCACCCGATCGAGCCGCTCTCGCTGTACGCGTCGTACAGCCGCTCGTTCCAGCCGCTGGCCGATAGCTTCACCTTCTTCCCGAACAGCGGCGCGCTGGCTCCGCAATCGACCACGAACTACGAGATCGGCGCCAAGTACGATCTTTCGGCCGGCGCGAGCGTCACGGCCGCGCTGTTCGACATGAAGCAGACCAACCTGACAGCAGCCGACCCGGTCACGCTGCTCGGTGTGCCCATCGGCACGCAACGCACGCGCGGGCTGGAGCTGTCGTTCACGGGCGAGATCGTGAAGACCTGGTCGCTGATGGCGAGCTATGCCTACCTGAACGGCCGCCTGGAAAACCCGAACGACCGCAGCGGCGGTGTGGCCGTCAACGGCAACCAGCCGTCGCTCACGCCGCGGCATAGCGGCTCGGTGTGGCTCAAGCACGATCTGCCGAACGGCTTCTACGTAGCGGGTGGTGTGCGTGCGGAAGCTGCGCGTTACGCATCGCAGTACAACCTGACGACGCTGCCCGGCTACATGACCGTCGACCTGGGTGCCGGCTATCGCAGCAAGCACCTTGATGTCACGCTGAACCTGCAGAACCTGTTCAACCGCGCCTACTACGTGTCGGCGCATGGCGGCGCCGAGAACTACAACATGCCGGGTGCCCCGCGCATGGCGCTGCTGGGCGTGCGCTACAAGATGTAAGCGCCGAACAGGCGAACAAGCGATGCTGCGACAGGTGCTCTTCCGCTTGCACTGGCTGATCGGGTTGTCAGCCAGCGTGGTGCTGGCCATCGTTGGCGCTACCGGCGCGCTGATGGCCTACGAAGATGAACTGCTGCGCGCGCTCAATCCCGGCGTGCTCACCCTGCCCGCGCGCAGCGGCCCTGCGCCGACGTTGCCACAGGTGGCTGCGCAGGCGCGTGCGGCCATACCGGATCGCCCCGTCACCTTCATCACCGCTGCGTCCGACCCAACCGAGCCGTGGCGCGTCTGGTACGCCTGGCCGCCCGGCAAACACGGCGGCAGCAGCCGCGGAGAGCTGCGCTACATCGATGCCGCTACCGGCACCTTGCTGCCCGAGGCGCGCGCGCAGCGCTTCTTTGCCACCGTGAAGTTGCTGCATCGAACGCTGCTGGCTGATGAGATCGGCAAGCAGATCGTCGGAGCCAGCACGGTGGGGCTTGTCGTGATGGCCCTCTCGGGCCTGTACCTGCGTTGGCCGCGTCGCGTCTCGAACTGGCGAAGCTGGCTCGTCATCCGATGGAGTCGCGCCGGTCGCATCCGCTGGTGGGACGTGCATACCGTCATCGGTACGCTGGTGTTGCCGCTGTATTTGCTCGCCGCCTTCAGCGGGTTGTATTGGGCGTATGACTGGTACCGCGATGGCCTGCAGCGCCTGGCCGGCATGCCGGTTGTCGCCAAGGCAAAACCGGTGGAAGGCGCGCGACAACCGCTCGACGGTGCGGCATTGGAGCGCACGTGGAACGTTTTCCTGGCCAACGCGTCAAACTACGGAACCGCCACCCTGCGTATTGACGATGCCCGCACCGGCAAGGTCGATATCAACTGGCTCCCGGCCGATGCACCGCACGACCGCGCCTTCAACCGTTTGACGCTTGACGCCGGCACCGGCGCCGTCATCCGCAACGAATCCTTCGCCGACAAGCCGCCGATGCAACGCCTGCTGGCCGGGATGTTGCCGCTCCACAATGGACGCTACTTCGGACCCATCGGCGTCGTGCTAGTGTTGATCGGAGCGTTGATGCTGCCGGTGTTTGCGGCAACGGGGTGGTGGCTCTATCTGGATCGGCGCCGACGCGCGCAACCGCAGCGCAAACACGCATCCGCAGCGACACGTCCTTGCTGACAACGTAGGGGCAGCGACGCGATGTCGGGCGCCTCAACACAACAAGGACAACATCATGGTGATCGAAAAATCCCGCGACCTCTGCCTGCGCCCCCTCGAGCGCAACGACCTGCGTTTCGTGCACGAGCTGAACAACGACGCGAAGATCATGCGTTATTGGTTCGAAGAGCCGTACGAAACCTTTACTGAACTCTCGCAACTCTACGACCGCCACGTGCACGACCAGCGCGAGCGCCGCTTCATCTGTGAAAACGACGCCGGCGAAGCCGTGGGTCTGGTCGAGTTGATGGAGTTGAACTACATCCACCGCCGCGGCGAATTCCAGATCATCATCGCGCCCGGCTGGCAAGGTCACGGCTATGCGTCAACCGCGACGCGACTGGCCGTCGACTATGCGTTCATGGTGCTGAATCTGCACAAGCTGTATCTCGTTGTCGACGTGGTGAACGAACGCGCGATCCACGTGTACGAGAAATGCGGTTTCCAGCGCGAAGGCGAGCTGATCGAAGAGTTCTTCAGCAACGGCGCGTATCACAACGCGCTGCGCATGTGCGTGTTCCAGCGCGATTACGTCAAGTCGATCCGCGGCGCCAACTGACGCACAACAGCACGGCCCTACGCCGTGCGCAGCCACGCATGCAGTTCGCGCTGCCCGACCTCGGTCATGTTGAGGGCCCGCGAATGCTTTTGCCGCGCCAGCCACCCCAGCGCGATGCAGCGCTCCGCCACGGCGGCCCCGAGCGCGCCTGCCAGATGCGGGCGACGTTCGCTCCAATCCATGCAGCCGTAAGCAAAGCGGCGTCGGCCATTGCGCAGTGCATTCACGTCGACGCCGATGGCGGCCAGCGCCTGCTCACCTTCGGGCGTGACGTCGTAGGCGCCATGCGTTTCATCGAGCTGCGTCAGCCAGCCGCGCGACAGCAATTTCTCCGACACCTCCGTGCCGAGCTGCCCGGCCAGGTGGTCATAGCACAGGCGTGCGGCACGCAGGTTTTCGGGCACGGCTGAGCGCCGCGGGTCCGCCGGTTTTTCAGGTGCGACCACCAGCAGCGATTCGATCATCTCCGCCACCGCCGGAGAGCGCAGCCCGAAGTACTTGTAGCGTCCGCTCGACAACGAGGTGATAAGCGCATCGGCCTCGAGCCGGCGCAAGTGCGCGCTGGCCGTGGCGGGCTCCACACCGGCGCCGTAGGCGAGTTCCTTGGCGGTGAGCGAGCGGCCTTCCATCAACAGCAGCAGCATGCGGATCCGGGTCGGATCACCAATGGTGGCGGCCACGCGGCCGATGTCCGGCTGGGTTGTCGATGCGGTGGCTGGGGAAGATGCGGTCATGGTTCGATGGAGACCAAACTGTTGGCGCGTGACAGGCGGGCGGCCAGTCCAGAGAATGGGAGCCATCTTACTCCCGCCCCACGCTGATGACCGCCCTCGACACCGCCCCGCCCGCCGACGTGCTGCAAGCCATCGTGCATGCCGACCCCGCGCCCTACTACGCCGAACTGGCCGCCACGCGTCCGTTCTTCTTCGATGCCACGCTCGGCTGGTGGGTGGCCGCCGGCGCCGAAGCCGTCGATGCCGTGCTGGGCAGCGCCGCGTGTCGCGTACGGCCTGCAGAAGAGCCGGTGCCCAAGGCCGTGGCGGCAACGCCCACGGGCGCATTTTTTGGCCGCCTCGTGCGCCAGATCGACGGGCCGGATCACAGCACACGCAAAGCCAAGGTGATGGCCGCGTTGGGCCGGCTGGATGTATCGGCGCTGGCCAGCCGCGCGCAGCGGCAAGCGCGCGCTACTCTGCCCGACGCAGCGAGCCTGGATGCCGCGCTGGATACCGATGCCCACTTTCGCGTGCCGCTCGCCACGATGGCGCAAACGCTGCTGGGCGATCACGCCGATGCACCTGCCTGCCAGGCCGACATTGCCGCCTACCTGGCCGCGTTGGGCCCGGGGGCCAGCGCAGGGGTGGTCGCGCAGGCCGATGCCGCCGTGGGCCGCCTGCAGCAGCGCTTTGCCGACTCGCCGTTCGCCGGCGGTGACGATGACAACGACGCCGACATCGCCAATCTCGCCGCCCTGCTCGCGCAAACCTACGACGCCTGCGCCGGGCTGCTTGGCAACTGCATCGTTGCGCTGTCGCGGCACGCCGGGTTGACTGCCCGGCTGCGCGCGCAGCCGCTCGCCATCGAGCCTTTTGTGCGTGAAGTCCTGCGCCGCGATGCGCCGGTGCAGAACACGCGCCGCTTCGTCGCGCACGATATCGCGCTGCTCGACCAGCCGCTGCGCGCCGGCGACAAGATCCTGGTGGTGCTGGCCGCCGCCAACGTGGATGGCACAACCAACCCGGACCCACTACGCTTCGACATCGACCGCGCAGCGCCGCGCCTGTGGACGTCGGCGGCGCGCGCACCGCTGCCCGCCGACGCATTGGCAACCACCATCGCGCGCGAAACGGTGCAGCATCTGCTGAGCCTGCCGGGTGTCGACCGATGGCTCGCCGGCCTTGGCAAGTTGACATACCGCCCCTCGCCCAATGCGCGCATTCCCCGCTTTCAAGCTTGAAGTTGCACCCCCGAACGCATCACGAAAACACCCCACAGGAGACTTGCCATGATCGCCGTCATCTTTGAAGTCGAGCCTGCACAAGGCCAGCGCGACACCTACCTCAACCTTGCCGCACGGCTGAAGCCCCTGCTCGAGCAGTCGATGGCTTCATCTCGGTGGAGCGCTTCCAGAGCATCACCAATCCGGACAAGATGCTCTCGCTGTCGTTCTTTCGCGATGAAGAGGCCGTCAAGGCCTGGCGCAACATGGAGCAGCACCGCGGCGCGCAGCACGTCGGCCGCGACCACGCGTTTGCCGACTACCGCCTGCGCATCGCCCACGTGGTGCGCGACTACGGCATGACCGAGCGCGACGAAGCCCCGACCGACAGCCGCGCCGAGCACGCTTGAGCGCAGGGCCGCGCACCTCTGCGGGCCCGATGTGACGCCTTTTGCGCCCGCCGGGCACCACCTTTGCTTAACCAGTCAGAACCTGCACGGCCGAGCACGCCGCATCACGGCCCCGGCATGCTGCCGTGCGCAACGATTGCAAAGGAATTGTCATGAATACCGCTTCTCATGAGGCTGAACGTGAGCCGCAAGTCGCTCCCGCCCGCACCGTTCAGAGCCCGGTGCGTTATGCCGTGGTCGGCGCCGGGTGGATTTCCCAGGCCGCGTTCCTGCCGGGCGTAGCGCAAAGCGGTAACTCGGTCGTCACCGCGCTGGTCACCGGCGACGAGGCCAAGGCCACCGCACTGGCCGACCGCTACGGCATCCAGCATGTCCACGGCTATGCCGACTACGACCAGTTGCTCGCCTCGGGCGATATCGACGCGATCTACCTTGCATTGCCCAACGACATGCACCGGCAGTACGCCCTGCCCGCCCTCCAGCGCGGCATCCACGTCCTGCTTGAAAAGCCCATGGCCACCAGCGAGGCCGATTGCGAAGCGATGATCGACGCGGCCCGCAACGGCAATGCGAAATTGATGATTGCCTACCGGCTGCACTTCGAGCCCGCCACACTGGCCGCCATTGAACTGGTGCGAGGCGGCAAGCTGGGCCGCATTCGCGCGTTTTCGGCCGTGTTCAGCCAATCGGTGGCGCCGTCCAACCACCGCGCCAACCACGGCTATTGGGCCGGGCCCGTGTCCGACATGGGCGTGTACCCCATCAACGCGGTGCGCAATCTCTTTGGCGAAGAGCCGATCGAGGTGTCCGCCTGCGGCGTGCGCGACCCCGACCTCCCGTTCAATTTCGACGACACCGTCAGCGTGACACTGCGTTTTGCCGAGCACCGCGTCGCCCAGTTCGTCGTCAGCTACAGCGGAGCAAGCATCGACCAGTACCGCATTCTCGGGACAAAGGGCGATCTGGAAGTTTCGCCTGGGTTCATGTTTGGCGTTGGGCTGAAATACCGCGCCACCATCGACGGCCAGACGCACGAACAGGCGTTCGACGCGACCGACCAGTTTGGCGGCGAGCTGCAGTATTTTTCGGATTGCATCCTCAACAACCGAGAGCCCGAGCCCAATGGCGAAGAAGGCTTGGCCGACGTGCGCGTACTGGCCGCCATCGAGCGCGCGCTCGAATCGGGCCAGCCGCAAAACCTGGGGCCGTTCCAGCGTCAAGGCCGCATGGAGACTGCGCAGGTGCGCAAGCTGCCGCCTGTGCCGTCGCCGGAACTGGTGGACGCGGCTGAACCCAGCCAGGGATAAGGAGAACCGAAAAAGAAAAACGCCCGCAACGAACGGCGGGCGTGGGACTCAGGATTTACAGATTGATGCGCTGCACGGCGTCGCGCATGCGCTTGCGGATCGAGACATCCGAATTGGTGTTGCTGCTGGAGCCGTCGGTTTCCATAGCGTTATCGCAACGCCATTCCGTGGCTTCGCCGTTGTCGGTCAGCGCACAGACGCGGTGGGTCCAGCGGTCCCACACAAACACATCGCTGCCGGCCTCGCCGGAGAGCAGCGGCTCAAAACGGTACATCCACAAGTACCCGACACCCAGCAGGGTGACCAGAAAGATCGCCATCCAGGACGCTTTGATTCGGCGCCACATTCTCATTTCTCCTCATGGAGCCACTGCGCCGGACGCGCCTGACAGGGCGTCGCTGGGCCAAAAGCGCGGTACTCCAAGGGGCAAATCGTAACATGTGGCATCCCGGCCCCGGCTCAAGCGGGCAGCCGATGCGGCAGCGCCACAACACCAGCAGCAACCTTATCGGAACGTCAGTTGAAGACGTCCTGCCGGTAGCGGCCGGATTGCATCTGCATCGCCAACCAGTCCGACGCGGTCGACAGATCGCTGCCGTAGCGCGCCTGGTGCATGCGGATGAGCGTGTCGCGCACCGCTGGCGCCATCGCACGGCCGTCGCCACAGACATACAACGTGGCGCCCGCATCGAACGCCGCCCACACAGCTTCGCGCGCATCCCACAGGGCATGCTGCACGAAGCGATGCGGATGCTCCGCCACGCAGGAATACGCGGGAAAGACGCGCACCACGCCTGCGTCTTCCCACGCTCGCAAGGTGTCTCGGTAGAGAAAGTCGTGCTCCGGGTGGCGGCAGCCGAAGCACAGCAGCGACGTTGCCACCGCCTCACCCGCCGCCTGCTGCGCGGCGCGCTCCTCCAGGAAGCCACGGAATGGCGCGATGCCCGTGCCAGCGCCGATCAGCACCATCGGCTTGCTGGGGTCTGCGTCAGGGGCGAACGGCGGATTGGGGGTGCGCACGGCGGCAGCGATCTCGGCGCCCGCATGCAGCGTCATCAGGTAGTTCGATGCCGTCCCGCGATACGTGCCGACGCCAGACCATGCCGGCCCCGACACCGTGCCCACCGTCAGCGCGGCCACGCCCGGCGACACCCGCGCCGACGACGCGATGGAATAGAGACGCGGGCGCATCGGCCCAAGCCGCGTGAGAAACGCGTCCAGCGTCAGCTCGATCGCGGGGAAGCGGATCAACAGATCGAGCACGCTGACATGCGCGACTTGAATGTCACGGTTGAAGCGCTCGGCCGCTTCATCGCCTTCGAGCCAGACGGCAAGCTGACCACGCGTGAACGGACAGCGCGTGGCCGCGTGCAGCGCGGTGATATCGCGCACGGTGGCGGTGTCCTGCAGCTCGACGAAATCGCGCAGCAACTGGCGCACGGATACCGGCTGGTTCAGCGGCAAGTGCCGCACGTGCGCATGGCGTGCGGTCAGCGTGACGAGCGCATCGCCCTCCAACGCAAGCCGTGTGATGGCGGCGTCGACACGGTCATCGGCATTGCGCGGGTAGACGGCGAGGTGGTCGCCAGTGGCGTAACTCACGTCGTCGGGCAACTGCACCGTGAGATGACGCGTCGGGCCGCGCGGCGCTTCGCGCGTGAAATCCCACAGGCCAGTGGCGTCGCTGACGAGTTCTTCATTGGCGAGCACCGTCATCGCGCGTGCGGCGGGCGGCAGCGTGGCGGCACGGAGCGCATCAGGCGCAACGTAGTCGACGTGGACGGACGGGCCGTCGGCGTGTGTCTGGCGGGTGCCCAGGGCGCTCCACAGGCTGCGCGTCCAGGCGTCGACGGCAGCATCGAAACCGGCATTTCCGTCCGCCTCGCCACGCGGCACGATGGCTTGCGCGCCGGCTGCCACAAGCATCGCTTCCACTCGCTTCGGGAACGCCTGGAACGCGGGCCATTGCGAGTTGCCGCAACCCAGGACGGCATAGCGCAACCCGGTTGCCTGGCGGGTAAGCGCATCGGCCGCGTCCAGCCGCGCCTCCAAGGTGCGGGCGCTGTCCGGCGCACGGCCGTTGTAGGTGGCGGCCACCACAATGAGCGTGCCCTGCTGCGGCAGCGCATCGGCAATGGCGTCGAGCGGCGCCACCTTGGCGTCGAACCCGGCACGCGATGCGGTGGCCGCGAGCTGCTCGGCGATGTCCTGGCAGGTGCCCAGGCTCCCGCCGTACAGCACGTGCATCGGTTCACCGCCGCCGGCAAGTGCCGATTCGGCGGCGTCTTGCGTGGCGGCCTCGGTGCGCGCAGGCGTGGCGATCGACAGCCGCTCCCGCGCGTTGCGCAGCCGCGCGCGCAGGCGGAAACCGTCCGGTTTGAGCGTCAGCGTTTCCTTGATCTGGAAGCCGTAGTCGTACGGGTCGGACAGCGCAAAGCGCTGCAGGATCACCGCCAGCGCCAGCTTGGCTTCGGTCAGCGCAAACTGGCGGCCGATGCAGGCGCGCTCGCCGTTGCCGAAGGGCTTGTAGGCGTGCGGGTGGAGCTTGGCTTCGTTCTCTGGCAGGAAGCGGTCGATATCGAAGACTTCGGGGCGATCCCACACCGCCGGATCGCGATGCAGCGCCAGCAGCACGGTCACCACGCGCTGGTCCTTGCGGATGGCGTAGCGGCCGCCAATGCGCGTGTCTTCATACGGCGCCACGCCAAAGCTCGGGGCGGTCGGCCACAGGCGCAGCGTTTCCTTCAGCACGCGCTCGATCACGTCGAGCTGCGCGAGGTGCGCATACTGCGGCACGGTATCGCCCGGCAGCACGCGGTCAACCTCGGCATACGCCTGCGCCAGCACGGCCGGATGGCGCAGCAGCATGTACAGCGCAAAGGTCAGGAGCCCGCTCGTCGTCTCATGCCCGGCAATCAGGAAGGTGATGACCTGGAAGCGGATGTTGGTGTCATCCAGCGGCTCGTCCGATAGGGGATCGCGCGCGTTGAGCATCAAGCCGAGCAAGTCGCTCGCGCCGACGCCGCCATCTTTTGCCTGACGGCGCGCGTGGATCACCTCGTCCACCAGTTGATGCATGGCGGCAACGTCCTGCTCGAACCGGCGATGGTGCTCGCGCATGAAGCGGTCTTTGAGCGGCAGGCGCGTGAGCTTGCCCATGGCTTCGGACAACACCCCCACCATGGCCGCCAGGAACGGATGCAGCTCCGGCGTGTTGAACGAATCGAAACGGTATCCGAAACCCGCCAGCGAGATGGTGTCGAGCGTGAGCCGCGTCATGTCGTCGGCCACGGGGATATCGGCGTCTGGCCCCTGGCGCGCCCATTTGTCGGCCAGCGCATTGGCGACTTCGAGCATCACATCGAAATAACCCTTCATCGCACGCTGGCTGAAAGCCGGCAGCAGAATGCGATGCGCCTTGCCCCAGTTGGGCTCGTCCTGATGCGCCGTGAAGAGGCCATCGCCCGCCCCCGCGCGCAGGAACGAGAGCGGCGGGCCGATCAGTTTGCGAAAACGCGTTTCGTCGCAGAGTTCGGCCACCAGATCGGCGGAATAGACGAACGGCACGCGC
>NZ_VOSS01000041.1 GCF_007997035.1 Ralstonia sp. TCR112
GCTCGGCGTGTGAGGCTTTTTGCTCGGCCGTCCGAGTTCGGAGCTCGACGTGTGAGGCTTTTTGCTCGGCTGCCCGAGCTCGGAGCTCCGCGTGTGAGGCTTTTGGCTCGGCTGCCCGAGCTCAGAGCTCGGCGTACGAAAATCAGAATCCGGTGCGTACCCCATCGCTATAATTCCCCCGCTGCCGCACCAACGGCAGCACGGGTTTAGCGATCCGTAACTCTCCGAAGAGGCCGCCGTCACACGCGGCAGGCCTCAGCACACTCGCGCGCTTTCTATGGCGGGCCGGGTGGGGAGACCTTCGGGTCTACCGGTTTTCTCGGAGAGCCGGATCGCTAACCCCATCGTCGGGCCCGCCTCCCTCGTTTAGCGACGAAAGTCGGGCCTTTCACCATCTCCGAGAGGTCCTTATGTCTAGCAGTGAACAGACGGCGCGGAGAATCGCGTCGTATCCCTCCCCGCCAACATCGCCACCCCCAACCGCATCCAACGCAGGCGGACTCACCAAAAACCGCGTCTACCTGAACGGCGCACTCGAGGCGCGGGCGTACCTCAAGCGCATCCGCACTGCCATGTGCACCCACGGCCAATGCCGGCCGGGCATGCTGCTCGAACAGCTGCAACTGTTCTCCGCGCAGTCGTTCCCGCCGCCGTTCGTGAAGGGCTTTGTCGATGCAATTGACGCCTACGTTTCGATGTCGCTTGGGGGCCGCGATGTCGATCCGCAAACGTGGGATGTGCTAGCCGCCATAGAGCGGCGTGGCTACAGCCAATAACAACTGATTGACGCATTCCCGTGACGGGCGGGAATGCCGATGCAGGCGGGGCGTAGTGAGGCGGCTGTCTTCAAAGGACAGAGCCGGGCCGTCCACCCTGCGAGCCTTAATTCAAGCGTTAATTCAAGCGTTAATTCAAGACAACGACGCTATGGCAACTCCGAGGCGGCTGAATCGAATACGGCAGTTATGGCCCGAGCAAGAAGAGCGCCGTTGATTGTCGTATCGCACAAGGGCAAGTCATTGGATCGTGTTGATCCGGGTCAACTCCTCTTTCTGTATCGCGCCAATACTGAAAACGTAGCTTGGTGAGCCCATTGCTCTGGCCGGAGGCGGATATGGAGAACCATGAACATGGGCAACAACGTGACGACGCTGCGCCAGCCATCACGCGTTCGAAGCTTGTACTGGTCGGTTTTCTATTGGTGGTTGCGTACTTCCTGTGGACCGAACATCAGGCGCACGTTATCCAGTTCCTGCCGTTTCTGCTGCTCGCGGCATGTCCGCTGATGCATGTATTCATGCACGGCGGTCACAGCCATCGACATCACGGGCACCCGTCGGCCAAGGCTGACCGCGCCGACGCCCAGGGAGAACAGTGATGCAACACGACAGCACATTTGGGTACGGCCTCTGGTCCTTGGTGTTCATCAACTCCGCCGTCTTCATCATCTTTGCCTTCAGCTTTACGAAGCCTCAAACCTCGCGGGACTGGCGTTCGTTCGGCGCGTTCTCGGCGTTCATCGTTGCGCTGTTCACCGAGATGTATGGGATACCGCTGACGATTTATCTGCTGTATCCATGGCTCACAGCAAAGTTTCCTGGCGTCGACTTTCTTTCGCATGACTCGGGGCATCTGCTGGAAGTCATGTTTGGCTGGCGGGCCAATCCGCATTTTGGCTTGTTCCACATCGTGAGCAACGTCCTCATCTTTGGTGGCTTCATCCTGCTCGCCACGGCATGGCGCGTGCTCTACGTCGCGCAAAGCGCTCACCGACTTGCAACCACGGGAATCTACGCGCGCTTGCGACATCCGCAGTACGTGGCGTTCATTCTCATCATGGCCGGTTTTCTCTTCCAGTGGCCGACCCTGCTGACAGTCGCCATGTTCCCGATTCTCGTGTGGATGTATGTGCGCCTGGCGAAGGCTGAGGAAGCCGAGGCACTGGCCGAGTTCGGGCCCGAATATGCAGCCTATCGGGACCAGACACCCGCATTCTTTCCCCGCCTTGGCGCTGGTGCCCACAACGACAAGGTGCATAGGAAGCTCTGACATCCGGATATTGAAGCAGGAGGCAGCCATGAAGCCGCTCAAAACAGGTGCCACGTTTGGCGTGACGGTCATGCTGTTCTACGCTTTGTGCGCGGTGGTCTGGTATGCGTTTCCAGAGCCGTTCATGCAGTTCATGACGGCGCTATTCCATGGCATCGATTTCCACCCGCTGCAGAGCGGGAAGGCAACGCTTGGGGGCACGGTCTATGCAGATGTCGTCCTTGGTCTCTGGGCCTTTTTTGCGGCGACGTTCTTTGCCTGGCTGAGTGCAAAGCTCCCCCCGGCACATTGAGTGGCTGGGCTCGCCGGGGCAGTGTGGAAACCGCCCCAGTGGCTAGATACTTAGCCGGCGCAGACGAAGCGCGTTGGATACCACCGACACCGAACTCAGGCTCATCGCGAGCGCTGCAATCATGGGGGACAGCAGCAAACCGGTTGTGCTGTAGAGCACCCCGGCGGCGAGCGGCACGCCAAGGGCGTTATAGACGAACGCGAAGCCCAGGTTTTGCTTCATGTTGGCGATGGTTGCCTCGGACAGGTTCCGTGCGCGTGCGATGCCGCGCAGGTCCCCTTTCACGAGCGTGACCTGCGCACTGTTCATGGCGACATCCGTGCCTGTGCCCATGGCGACACCGACATCGGCCTTTGCCAACGCGGGTGCATCGTTGATCCCGTCGCCTGCCATGGCGACTGTCCGGCCTTCGCTTTGAAGCTTCGTCACCAGCGCCAATTTGTCCGCGGGCCTGACTTCTCCATGAAACTCGGCGATGCCCAGCGACTCAGCGACGGCTCTTGCCGTGACCGTGCCGTCGCCGGTGGCCATCACCACACGAATGCCTGCGTCCTTCAATTGCGCCAACGCTTCCGCCGTTGTCGATTTAACGGGATCTGACACGGCAAGCAGACCGGCAAGCCTGCCGTCTGCGGCCAGGTACATCACGCTCGCGCCTCGCGCGCGTAGCGTGTCTGCGGCGTGGGCCAGCGGAGCTGCATCGATGTGTTCTTGTTCCATCAACACCGTATTACCCAGCGCCAGCTTCTTGCCGGCGACAGCGCCGCGTACGCCGATGCCGCTGCTGGATTCGAAGTTATCCGCCTTGTGCAGAGACAGCCCGCGCGCTCTGGCGGCCTCCACAATGGCCGCAGCCAATGGGTGTTCGCTGCCTTGATCCAGACTGGCCGCCAAGCGCAGCACTTCCATGTCATCAAAACCGTTGGCCCCCACGCTGCGTTCAAAAGCAGGCTTGCCTTCGGTGAGCGTTCCGGTCTTGTCGACCACGAGGGTGTCAACCTTGCGCAGGTTCTCGATGGCGGCGGCATCGCGAAACAAGATGCCGTTCGACGCGCCCTTGCCGCTCGCCACCATGATCGACATTGGTGTGGCAAGCCCCAGCGCACATGGACAGGCGATGATCAGCACGGCGACCGCGTTGATCAGCCCGTACACCCAGCTTGGCTGCGGCCCAAAGAAGCCCCAGGCGAAGAAGGTCAGCACGGCAACGGCCACCACAGCGACAACGAAACCGCCCGCGACCTTGTCCGCCATGCGCTGCATGGGCGCCTTGGAGCGCTGAGCCTGGGCAACCATCTGGACGATCTGCGAGAGAACGGTTTGGGAACCGACTTTCTCAGATTCGATGATCAGGCTGCCTGCTGTGTTCATCGTCGCGCCAATCACGTGGTCACCCACCCGCTTGGTCACGGGGATCGGCTCACCGGTAATCATGGATTCGTCAAGCGAGCTGGTGCCTTCGACCACGATACCGTCGGTGGGCACCTTCTCGCCCGGCCGCACGCGCAGCCGGTCACCAACGTGCACATGGCTCAGTGGTATATCGGCTTCGGTGCCGTCCGCGTTGACGCGCCGGGCCGTCTTGGGGGCCAGACCCAGCAGTGATTTGATGGCGGCAGAAGTTTGCGATCGCGCCTTCAGCTCCAACAGTTGGCCCACCAGCGTGAGAGAGATGATGACCGCCGCCGCCTCGAAGTAGACGCCGATCCGGCCGTGCTCGGTGAACGTCTGGGGAAACAGTCCTGGCGCGACGGTGGCGATCACGCTGTACAGATACGCGGCGCCCGTGCCGAGGCCGATCAGCGTCCACATGTTCGGGCTGCGGTGCACGAACGACTGTGCGCACCGCTGGAAGAAGGGATAGCCCGCCCACAGCACCACGGGGGTCGACAGGAGCAGCTCGACCCAGCTTTGTTGCGAAGCATCCATCCAGCCGTATCGGTGTCCGAACATCGCGAGGATGAACGTTGCAATGGTAAGCGGCAGCGTCCACCAAAAGCGGCGCTGGAAGTCGATGAGTTCCGGGTTCTCTTCTTTGTCCAACTCCGGAATGACGGGCTCCAGCGTCATGCCGCAGATCGGGCAATTCCCTGGGCGGTCCTGGCGGATTTCCGGATGCATCGGGCACGTGTAGACGGTGCCTGCTTGGGATTCGGCGGGGGCTGGTGCGGCCCTGCCGTGTTCGTGCACTGCACCGTGTCCGTCAAGGCGATGACCGGCGTGCGGATCATGCGAGTGAGTGCGATCGTGCTCGGCTGCGTGGATGTGGCGGTGCTCTTCCATGGACATCGGCTCCTATCAGTTCGCCTACTGCCGGACGCACTCACTTCGGGAAGCATCGTGCGTTTTCTCATGCTCAAGAAACGATGAACCCTCCCATTTGGGAGGGTCAACGGTGAGCGTTGCGCCAGCGCTGCACTGCGCGACTCGGCTATCCACCTACTTAGACATCATGCCGCCCATTCCGCCACCCATGCCCATGCCTTGGCCATCCATCATCATCTGCATCATTTCCTGCATCATGGCCGTGTGCCGTTCCATCATCCCCTGACACATCGCCATCTGGCTGGCCTGACTCTTTCCCTTCATTGGCTTCATGTCGCCCGTCTGCCGCATGCCAGCCATCATGTCCTGCATCACTTTCATGCGCTCGTCCATCAACGCTTGACGTTGTTCAGGCGTGTTGGCGGATGCCAAGCGTTCCCTGATGGCACGGAGATGAGCAATTTGGGCATCAAAGTCGGCATTGCTTTGCTGCACAGCCGTTGCAGCCGGTGCTGCGGCTTTCTTCTCTGCGTGAGTATGGTCATGCTCGGCGCTGCTCGAAGGGCCCGCAGCGAGCGCCAGAGAAGCCCACACGCACACGAGTGCGGTCGAGACGGTTGCGATAAGGGTGCGTCGAGTGTTTGCCATGATGACCATCCTTGAGTGTCATTTGCTCCAGATATCACTGCCAATGTAGAAGACGGGCGCGATGCGCCATTGATGCATGTCAAGCCGTCACTGCATGCGCCTGCGTGGAACGCGCGCGAGCGGTCGTTTGTTGCGCTAGCGCCCTGGAATGGGCCTGACGTCAACGCACAGAATCGGCAGTTGGAACGGGCCCCATCGCTATAATTCCCCCGCTGCCGCACCAACGGCAGCCGGGTCTGGCGATCCGTCTGAAGTATTTCCTGTGAATGCATGTCGCCTCGCGGCGACGTGCTGCGTTCGCTCGCGCAAGCCAGTTCATGGCGGGCCGGGCGGGGAGACCTTCGGGTCTGCCGGCGCCACAGGGAGCCGGTTCGCCAGCCCCGCC
>NZ_VOSS01000042.1 GCF_007997035.1 Ralstonia sp. TCR112
GTCGGAAGCCGAACGCGTTGCAGGAGGCGCACTCCATGTCGCCTGACATCGTGCAGCCCGCCGCCAACAATCCCAACCTGCGCGTGTGGCAAGCCCACCTGCAGCAGACCGCGCAGCGTGCGCGTCTGGCGCGCCCGGTGGTGACGTGCGGCAAGCTCACGCGCGTGGCCGGCCTCGTCATGGAAGCCGTTGGCCTGAAGCTGCCGGTGGGTAGCGCGTGCCGCGTGGAACTCCCGCACGGCCGCCACGTGCTGGCCGAAGTGGTGGGCTTTGCCGAAGAGCGCGCCTTCCTGATGCCGCAAACGGATCTGGTGGGCGTGGTGCCCGGTGCGCGCGTGTTCCCGCTGGAGCCGCAACGCCTGCCGGTGTCGAGCGAAGACGGCGCCGATCCGACGATTTCGCACAGCAAGTTCCTGCCCGTGGGCCCGCGCCTGCTGGGCCGTGTGGTGGACGCCAACGGCGAGCCGCTCGACGGCAAGGGGCCGCTGGGCGCGCATGAAGACCTCGCCTGGGGCACGTTGAACCCGGCACCGCTGAACCCGCTCAAGCGCAAGCCGATCGAACATGTGCTCGACGTGGGCGTGCGCGCCATCAATGGTCTGCTGACCGTTGGCCAGGGCCAGCGTCTGGGCCTGTTTGCCGGCTCCGGCGTGGGCAAGAGCGTGCTGCTGGGCATGATG
>NZ_VOSS01000043.1 GCF_007997035.1 Ralstonia sp. TCR112
AATTCAAGGAGTCTTTCGCCATCTCGGGCGCGTCATTTCTTTGCTTACTTTCTTGGGCAAAACCAAAGAAAGTGAGTCAGCCCCGGCAGGGGATGAAACAAGGGATGCACCACAAAACCAAAAACAAAACCCCAGCGAACTTCACTGGGGTTCTAATTTACTCAGCAACGCGCCGCGCAATATGCTCCAACGCCTCCTCCACCTGATCAATCAAAATCAGGCAGAGATCACCGGGCTGCAACCGCCCCAGCGCGGTGTCGATGGCCAGAAATTCACCACGGATTTCCTCAACACGGCTCGTGCGCGATGCACCCTGCAGTCCTTCGCGCAGCAACGCAAGCACTTCACCGTCAGCACGCCCACGCTGGCATTGGTCTTCGTACAGCACGACATCGTCAAACACGCCGCCAAGAATCTGCGTCTGCTTGCGGATGTCTTCATCGCGGCGGTCGCCGGCACCGCTGATCACCACCATGCGGCGCTGCGCCGGCATGGTTGCCACGGCGTTGCACAGTGCCTGGATGGCATCCGGGTTGTGGCCGTAGTCGGCGATGAGCGTGGCGCCCTTGTAGTCGAACAGGTTGAAGCGGCCTGGCGCAGTGGCGGCGTCATTCACAAAGGTGGCGAGACCGCGGCGGATCACCGCCCAGTCGATGCCGAGGGCCCATGCAGCGGCAATCGACGACATCGCGTTTTCCACCTGGAAGCCGATCGTGCCGTTGCGCGTGAGCGGAATGTCGGCCAGTGCGATGCGCGTTTCGTCGGCACCTTCGGCGGCGACGATCTCGGCGCCGTCGACAAACACCACCCGCTTGCCCTGCGCGCGGTGCAGCGCCATGGTCGGCAGGCCCGGATCGTGCGCGAAGAACGTGACCGAACCGGGGCAGCCGTCGGCCATGCGCGCGACCATCGGGTCGGCGGCGTTGAGCACCGCCATGCCGCGCGGTGCCACGTTCTGCACGATCACGCTCTTGAGCACAGCAAGGTCTTCCACCGTGCTGATGTAGTTCAGGCCAAGGTGGTCGCCTTCGCCCACGTTGGTCACCACGGCCACATCGCAGCGGTCGAACGCGAGACCTTCGCGCAGCAGGCCGCCGCGCGCGGTTTCGAAGACTGCGGCATCGACATCCGGATGCAGCAGCACGTTGCGCGCGCTGCGCGGGCCGCTGCAATCGCCGGTGTCGATGCGCTGGCCCTGGATGTACACGCCGTCGGTGCCGGTCATGCCCATGCGCAGACCGCTGGACGCCAGCAGATGCGTGATCAGGCGCACGGTCGTGGTCTTGCCGTTGGTGCCGGACACCGCGACCACGGGGATGCGGCCGTCGTCGCCGTCGGCGAACATCGTCGAGACGATGGCCTCGCCCACGGCGCGGCCCTTGCCGTATGACGGCTGCAAATGCATGCGCAAACCCGGCGCGGCGTTCACTTCAACGATGCCGCCGGCCTGGTCTTCGAAGGGCTTGAGCATCGTCTCGCACACGGCATCCACGCCGCAGATATCGAGGCCGACCATCTGCGCGGCCGCCACGGCACGCGCCGCGATGGCGGGATGCACGTCGTCGGTCACGTCGGTGGCGGTGCCGCCCGTGGAGAGGTTCGCGTTGTTGCGCAAGACCACGCGCGTGCCCTTCGGCGGCACGGCATCGGCGGTCAGGCCCTGCTTGGCGAGCGTGGCCAGTGCAATGTCGTCAAAGCGGATTTTCGTGAGCGACGTGGCGTGGCCCTCGCCGCGGCGCGGGTCGCGGTTCACTTCGTCCACCAGCTCGCGCACGGTGTGCTTGCCGTCGCCGATGACTTGCGGCGGGTCGCGGCGCGCAGCGGCCACCAGGTGCTTGCCGACCACGAGCAGACGGAAGTCATGGCCGGGGATGTAGCGCTCGACGATGACGTCCGAAGAGATGTCGGCGGCCACTTCGTACGCCGTCATCACTTCTTCGCGCGTGCGGATGCGCACCGCCACGCCCTTGCCCTGGTTGCCGTCACGCGGCTTGACCACCACGGGGCCGTGGATTTCCTGCGCGGCTTCCCACGCCTCTTCGGCGCTGCGCACCGAACGGCCCAGCGGCACCGGCACGCCCGCCGCATGCAGCAGCGTCTTCGTCAGGTCTTTGTCCTGCGCGATGGATTCGGCCACGGCGCTGGTCATGTCGGTTTCGGCGGCCTGGATGCGGCGCTGCTTGCTACCCCAGCCGAACTGCACCATCGAGCCCTGCGTCAGGCGGCGGTACGGAATGCCCCGCGCCACGGCCGCGTAGACGATGGAACCGGTGCTCGGCCCAAGGCGCACGTCTTCGTCCAGCTCGCGCAGGCGATGCAGCGCGTCGTCCAGATCGAACGGCTGGTCGTCGCGGGCGGCCAGGCAAAGTTGGCCGGCCAGCTCGAACGCCAGTCGGCCCACTTCTTCTTCGCTGTATTCGACGACGACCTGGTAGGTGCCGGGTTCGAGCGTGGGCTCGGTGTGGCTGAACGTCACCGGGCAACCGGCCGCAGCTTGCAGGCCCAGGGCAGCGGCTTCCAGCGCGTGCGCAATCGATGGCGCATCGGCTTCGTCGTCGGGACGCATCGGGCCAATCGCCGGAAAGCGCGCGCGCAGGCGGTCTTCAAAGCCCGGCAGCTCGGCCAGCAGTTGGGATTGGTCCGAGCAGGCCACGATGGCCTCGATGGCCGTATGGCGGCACCAGAGGTTTGGGCCGCGCAAGGCCCGGATACGAGAGACTTCCATGCAATCAGCTTTCCGTTGTGCTTTGGGCGTTCTTTCTGACTCAGGCCCGATCGTCAGGCCTTGGATTCGGCGCGGCCCATCCACTGGTGAACCTGCTCGACGGTGCCCTCGATGGCGCATTCGTCGCATTGCAGGACCAGCAGGTCGCCTGCCGTGAGCTGCGAGAGCGCGGCGTCGACGACATCGCGGCGCTTGCCGCCATCGACGACGACTTCGGCCACGCGACCGCCGCCTGCAGACCCTGCTTGAGCAGCGCGCGCGCCTGGCGCTCGAACTCGGCATCGGCGCGTTTGACGCTGGCGTCTTCGCACAGCAGCACGCGGTCGAACGTCTGTCCGATGACGGTACCTTGCGCAACGACGTCTTCATCGCGGCGCTGCAGGCCGGCACCAAACACCAGCGTGCGGCGTTGCGCGGGGAAATTGTCCAGCGCAGCCGCCAGGGCTTCCAGCGCGGACGCGTTGTGCGCGTCGTCCACCACGATCGTGGCGCCGTGGTGCTGGAACAGCGTGAAGCGGCCCGGCACATCGACCTGGCCCACGTCGAAGGTGACGATGCCGGCGCGCATCAGGTCGTTCGAAATGCCCAGTGCCCAGCCCGTGGCCACGGCCGCCAGCACGTTTTCAAGCTGGAACGGCACGCGGCCGGCGTAGGTCAGCGGAATGGCGGACACGTCGGCCAGCGGCACTTCAGCCGGACCGGTGGCCAGCACGACCTTGCCGTCGCGCACGAATACGGCGCGCTTACCGGCGGCGCGATGCTCAGTAATGGCCGGCAGATCGCCCGACAACGCGAAGAAGATCACATCACCGTCGCACAGATCGGCCATTTCAACGAGACGCGCATCGGCGGCATTCAGCACGCCGACGCCGGTCTTCAGCACAACGTCGATCTGCGTGCGCAGGACGCTATACATGCGGTCGTCGTCTTCGACGTAGAAATCGCCCAGGTGATCGGGCTTGCCGAAGTTGGTCACCACGCCCACCTGGCAGCGGTCATACGGCAGCCCCTGCGAGAGGATCATGCCGCTATCGCTCTCGAACACGGCCGCTTCCACGGCGCGGTTCATCAGGATGCGATGGCAGGCGTCCCACGCGGCGCGGTCGGTGCGCGCGCCGGATTCCACCTGGCGGCGATCGAGGTACAGCCCGTCGCTGCAGCCCAGCCCCGTGTGCCTGCCCGACAGTTGCAGCATCTGCGCGACGAGCTTGGCCACGACGGTCTTGCCGTTCGTGCCCGTGATGCCGACGATGGGAATGCGGCCATCGTCCTGCGCGCCGTCCTTGTCGGAAAACAGGTGATCGACAATCGCGCGGCCCACCGGGCGCGGCTCGCCCTGTGCGGGCCGGATGTGCATCAGCAAACCGGGCCCGGCGTTGACTTCGACAATGGCGCCACGCTGCTCATCCAGCGGGCGCGAGATGTCGTCGGCCACCAGGTCCACGCCGGCAATGTCGAGCCCGACCACGCGTGCGGCCAGCGATGCATGCGCGGCCACGCTCGGATGCACGCGGTCGGTCACGTCAAAGGCGACGTTGCCGTTGCGCTGGATCAGCACGCTGCGGCCCGCGGGCGGCACGGCGCTGCCGTCGGCATAGCCCTGGCGCTTGAGTTCGAGCCGCGCAGCCGAATCCAGGCGCACGCAGTTCAGCGGATGTTCTTCGGTGTTGCCGCGGCGCGGGTCGGAGTTGATCTGCGATTCGATCAGCTCTTCGATGGTCGAAGTGCCGTCGCCGACCACCGACGCGGTTTCACCCATCGCCGCCGCCGCCACGCGGCCGCCCACCACCAGCAGGCGGTGCTCGTTGCCGGAGACGAAGCGCTCGACGATCACGCCGTTGCCTTCCTCGATGGCCACGGCGTAGGCCGTTTCCACCTCTTCGCGCGTCATCAGGTTCGTGAACACGCCGCGGCCGTGGTTGCCGTCGTACGGCTTGACGACCACCGGCACGCCGATGTCTTCGGCCGCGTCCCAGGCATCTTCGGCGCTGTCGACCATGCGGCCTTCCGGCACCGGCACGCCGCACGACTGCAGCAGGCTCTTGGTCAGGTCCTTGTCGCGCGAGATCGATTCGGCAATGGCGCTGGTGCGGTCGGTTTCGGCCGTCCAGATGCGGCGCTGGCGTGCGCCGTAGCCAAGCTGCACGAGGTTGCCGTCCGACAGGCGGATCGACGGGATGTTGCGGTCATCGGCGGCGTCGACGATGCAGGCGGTGCTGGGGCCGAGGCAATGTTCGTCCACCAGGTCGCGCAGCGTTTCGACGGCGGCGTCCACGTCGTACGGGCGGTCTTCGATGGCCGCCATGACCAGATCACGGGCGGCGAACAGGGCAGCGCGGGTCACGTCTTCGTGCCACGCACGGACGATCACCTTGTAGACGCCGCGCACGGGCGTCTCGCGCGCCTTGCCGAAACCGCCGGGCATGCCGGCCAGGTTCTGCAATTCGAGGGTGACGTGTTCCAGGATGTGGCCCGGCCAGGTGCCCTCCTTCAGGCGCATCAGGAAACCGCCGCGCACGCCGGGGCTGCAGCGGTGCTCGATCAGCGTTGGGAGCCATGTCGAGAGGCGCTCGTAGAACCCGGGAATCGTGTTGGAAGGGAAATCCTCCAGTTCACCAATATCGACCCATGCCTCCAGCACTGGCCGATATGTCCACATATTCGGGCCGCGCAGCGACATGACATCGAGAATCTCAATGTCCTTCTTCTTCATTGAATTTGCTTGGAAGCAGGGGGCGATGTACCCGTGAATTGGTCCGTGAAATCGAACCGTTACCTTTCAATAACGTTACAACGGCGTCGGCGTTGACGTCTTGAGCCCGGAGTGTGTTGTGCAGCGCACCAAATGCCGTGCTGGCGTGGCTATGTATACTTGCGAGCAAAATTTGCAGGCCGCAACCATTGCGACGCCGCGCTCTTGCCTCGATTTATGTTCGTCCTTTTCCCGTTTTGGGCTGTTTTTTGGCCATTTGGACGCGCTTTTTGAATTCTTTGCGCCACTGATGACCCAGTCCTCCCCATCGTCCGCCCCCACCGTCGCCCGCGCTCAGGAACCCTGGAGTGTTGTGCTGGCTCCGAGTCTCGCTCCAGAAGAAACCGTCCTGGCCGGGCTGCAGCTGGATTTGGACGCAAGGCTGCATTTTACCCACGGGTGGCTGGCGGTTACGAACCGCCGCCTGGTCGGCCAAGCGCCCGGTGAAAAGGATTTGCAAAGCTGGGACATCGCTCCTGGCATGACGCTTGCCCATAGCGACCACGCCGGCGTCGGCACGCTGGAGCTGTCCGACGGTCAGCGCCGGCTGGCCAGCTGGCGGTACACGCTGGGCCGCAACGCCGACGCGCTGCGGCTGGCCGACGCCTTTGACGCCCAGCGCAACGCCCTGACCACCGGTGCACAGGCCGCGCAGCCCGACGCGGACATCTGCCCGACCTGCAAGGCGCCCCTGCCGCCCGGCGAAGACAACTGCCCGCAATGCAGCCGTGAACTGGAGCAGCCGCCCTCGACCTGGGCACTGCTACGCCTGTGGCGCTTTGCCCGGCCGTATCGGTGGGAATTGCTGGCCGGCTTCGCCCTGCTGCTGATCGGCACGGCCGCCACGCTGGTGCCGCCGTACCTGACGATGCCCTTGATGGACAAGGTGCTGATTCCCTACCAGAACGGGCAACCCGTCGATTACCGGCTGGTGACGCTCTATCTGTCGGGCCTGTTTGGCGCCGCGCTGGTGGCGTGGGTGCTGGGCTGGGCGCGCACCTATCTGCTGGCGCGCGTGTCCGAGCGCATCAGCGCCGACCTGCGCACGACCACCTACGAGCATCTGCTCAAGCTGTCGCTCGAATACTTTGGTGGCAAGCGCACGGGCGACCTCATGGCGCGCATCGGCTCGGAAAGCGACCGCATCAGCGTGTTCCTGTCGTTGCACCTGCTGGATTTCGCCACCGATGTGCTGATGATCGCCATGACGGCCGTCATCCTGGTCTCGATCGACCCATGGCTGGCGCTGGTGACGCTCGTGCCGCTGCCGTTCATCGCGTGGATGATCCACCTGGTGCGCGACCGCCTGCGCCACGGCTTCGAGAAGATCGACCGGATCTGGTCGGAAATCACCAACGTACTGGCCGATACGATTCCGGGCATCCGCGTGGTCAAGGCCTTTGCCCAGGAAAAGCGCGAAGTGACGCGCTTTGCCGAGGCCAACAAGCACAACCTGGCGATCAACGATCGCGTCAACGCGGTGTGGTCGTTGTTTACCCCGACCGTCACGCTGCTGACCGAAGTCGGCCTGCTGGTGGTGTGGATCTTCGGCATCTGGCAGGTGAGCCACGACGCCATCACCGTCGGTGTGCTGGTGGCGTTCCTGACCTATATCAGCCGCTTCTACACGCGCCTGGATTCCATGAGCCGCATCGTGTCCGTCACGCAGAAGGCGGCGGCGGGCGCCAAGCGCATCTTCGACATTCTCGACCACGTATCGAGCGTGCCGGAGCCGGCAAAGCCCGTGCACATCGAGAAGGTGAACGGCGCGATCGAACTGCGCGACCTGGGCTTCCGCTACGGCAACCGCGCGGTGATCCGCGGCCTGAACCTGTCGATCCAGCCGGGCGAGATGATCGGGCTGGTCGGGCACAGCGGCTCGGGCAAGAGCACGCTCGTCAACCTGATCTGCCGCTTCTACGATGTGTCGGAAGGCGCGATCCGCCTGGACGGCACCGACATCCGTTCGCTGCCCGTCTCGGAATTCCGCCGCAACATCGGCCTGGTGCTGCAGGAGCCGTTCCTGTTCTTCGGGACGATTGCCGACAACATTGCCTACGGCAAGCCCGACGCCACGCGCGAAGAGATCATCGCCGCCGCACGTGCCGCCCATGCGCACGAGTTCATCCTGCGCCTGCCGCACGGCTATGACTCGCTGGTGGGCGAACGCGGCCAGGCGCTGTCGGGCGGCGAGCGGCAGCGCATTTCGATTGCGCGCGCGCTGCTCATCAACCCGCGCATCCTGATCATGGACGAGGCCACGTCTTCCGTGGACACGACCACCGAGAAGGAAATCCAGAAGGCGCTCGACAACCTCGTGCAGGGCCGCACAACCATTGCCATCGCGCACCGCTTGTCGACGCTGCGCAAGGCAGATCGCCTGGTCGTCATGGATCGCGGCCAGATCGTCGAAGTCGGCAACCACGATGAGCTGCTCGCGCGCGAAGGGGCGTACTACAAGCTGTATCAGGCGCAGGCCCGCAATGTCGACGCCGACACCGATCTGACCAGCGACGGCGAGCGCGTGGACGCCGCCGCGCCGGCTTACGCGCAGTGATCCCCTCTTCTGAAATGACTGCGATGCAAACGCCCGATTTCACCCTGAGCCGCAACGGCTTCGGCAAGCTTGTCATGACCCTGGCCGACGGCACCGTGCATGAAGGCGTGGTGCCCGTGCGCGCCTTCCCCATCTCCGCCGCCGACGAGGGCTTGAGCCTGATGAGCACCGATGGCCGCGAGCTGGCATGGATCACGCAGCCGGCAGGGCTGCCCGCGCCCATGCGCGCACTGATCGATGCCGAACTCGGCGCGCGTGAATTCATGCCCGAAATCCGCAAGATCGTCGGCGTATCGACCTACGCCACGCCGAGCACGTGGACGGTGCAGACCGACCGCGGCCAGACCGACCTGGTGCTGCGCGGCGAAGAAGACATCCGCCGCCTGACCGGCACCACGCTGCTCATTTCCGACAGCCACGGCATCCACTACCTGATCCGCGATCTGCTGTCGCTCGACAAGCACAGCCGCAAGATCCTCGACCGGTTCCTGTAAGCCCGTTGAGGGGCAGCCGCGCAGCCGTTACCGAGCTGACGGCTGCACGGCGGTCATCACCTCGTTGAGCAGGTTTTCGGCCTGTTTCCAGATCGCACGCTGGTTGTAATCGCCCGCCGTGGTGACGACCACCATGTCGAGCCCCGGCACGATCCACAGGCGCTGGCCGCCGTTGCCGATGCCGCCGATCCACGCGTATTCGGTGCCGGCCGCCACCACCTTGCCGAGCCACCACTGATAGCCGTATTGCAGGCCCATGCCCGTGTCGATGTGCGGACGCGTGGAGTCGGCAATCCACTCGGCGGGCACGAGCTGCCGCCCATTCCATTGGCCGTGCTGCAGCACGAGCTGGCCGATGCGTGCCAGGTCTCGGGGCCGTAGGCGGACGCCCGCAAACGCCAGCGGGCGGCCGCGATAGTCGTCGACCCATTCCCAGTCGGTGATGCCCAGCGGTTCGAACAGTTGCTTGCGTGCGTATTCCGGTAACGGCATGCCGACGCGCTCGGCCAGCAACTGCGCCAGGACCGCCGTGTTGCCGCCGTTGTAATTGAACTGCGTGCCCGCCGACGCCGCCATCGGGCGATCGAACACGTAATGCGCCTGAGACGTGTGCCAAAACAGCCCGAACTCGTCGTTGTTGAACAGGCTCGTCGCACGCCATTCATTCCAGGCCAGGCCGCTCGACATCGACAGCATCTGCGAGAGCGTGATCGCTTCGCGGCCATCGCGATTCAGTTCCGCCAGCCCCGGAAACAGCGACAGCGCCGGCGTGTCGAGCGGCGGCGTCTTGCCTTGCCCCTGCGCGACACCCCACAGCAGGCTCGTCACCGATTTGCTGATGGAGCGGATGTCGTGAAGCGTGCTGGCATCGAACGTGCGCGTGGTGCGGAACAGGTCCTTCACGCGCTCATCCTTGCCCGGGTGATAAACCTCCCCCACCAGCCGGCCATGACGCACCACGAGCAGGCTGTGGAAATTGATATCGGCATCGGCGAAATTGCGCAGGACGGTGCAGAAGTGACCGGCATCGAAGCCAGCTGCGGAGGGGTCGACTTCGATCTGCCAGCCGTCGTTCAACTGGGCGGGCGCCTCGCAAGTTGCCGCCTGCGCGCCGTATACCGTGCAAACCCATGCGAAAGCGATGCCAATGGTGCGCAGCCGTAGCGTCATCCCAGCCCCCTTGATGTGGCGCCAAGTATCGTAACCCGCACTTGAAGAATCAAACCCTTTGCGATGAATGGGCGATTCAGACCCCCGATCAGCAATGGACCGGCCATCCGGTGGACCCCTCGGCCCGCGTTGGAACCCGGCCCCGCGTTACCATGTCGGACCCTTCTTGTTCATCAGTCACATCACAGGCACCTATGGTCACACGTCGAACCCTTCTTGCCTCGGCCTCCGTTACCGCCACGCTGGCGGCGCTCGGCATCACGCCCGAAGCGCTGGCCGCCGATCGCGTCAAGCTCGGCGATGCCGCGCCATTTTCTTTCGATGCGCTGATCGAGCGCGCCCGCACGATGGCCGGCAAACCGTACACGCCGCCTGCCACGGCGCCGGCCGACATCCTGTCCAAGATCGACTACGAAGCGCACGGCAAGATCAAGTTCGACACCGCCCACGCGCTGTTTGCCGACGGCCCCGGCCAGTTTCCGGTGACGTTCTTCCACCTGGGCACGTTCTTCCGCGCGCCGGTGCGCATGCACGTGGTGGAAAAAGGCGCCGCCCGCGAAATCGTCTACGACGAGTCGTACTTCGACATGCCTGCCGACAGCCCCGCGCGCAAACTGCCGCGCGGCAGCGGTTTTGCCGGCTTCCGCTTCCAGGAAAGCCGCCTGGGCGACCAGAAAAAACTCGACTGGAAGAAAAACGACTGGGTCGCCTTCCTGGGCGCGTCGTACTTCCGCGCCATCGGCGAGCTGTATCAATACGGGCTTTCCGCACGCGGCATCGCGCTCGACGTGGCGCAGGCCGGCAAGCCGGAGGAGTTTCCCAATTTCACGCACGTGTGGTTCGACACGCCGGCAGACAACCGCGCCGATTCCGTGACGATCTACACGCTGCTCGACGGCCCGAGCATCACCGGCGCATATCGCTTCGTGATGCACCGCACGAAGGGCGTGGTGATGGACATCGACACGGCCATCTTCCTGCGCAAGGACGTCGAGCGCTTCGGCATCGCGCCGGCCACGTCGATGTACTGGTTCTCGGAAACCGCCAAGGGCACCGCCACCGATTGGCGCCCCGAGGTGCACGACTCCGACGGCCTGGCCCTCTGGACCGGCAGCGGCGAACGCATCTGGCGCCCGCTGAACGATCCGCCGCGCACGATGGCGTCTGCCTTTGGCGACAACAACCCACGCGGCTTCGGCCTGCTGCAGCGCGACCGCGACTTCAACAACTATCAGGACGGTGTGCACTACGAGCGCCGCCCGAGCCTGTGGGTCGAGCCGCTGGAAGGCTGGGGCGAAGGCGCCGTGCAGCTCATCGAAATCCCGACCGACGACGAGATCCACGACAACATCGTCGCCATGTGGGTACCGAAGGCACCGGCGCGGGCGGGCAGCCAGTACCGCTTGCGCTATCGCCTGCACTGGCTGGCCGATGAGCCGTATCCGACGCCACTGGCGCGCTGCGTGGCCACGCGCATGGGCAACGGCGGGCAACCTGGCCAGCCGCGGCCGCGCGGCGTGCGCAAATTCATGGTCGAGTTCAAGGGCGGCCCGCTGGAGAAGCTGCCGTTCGGCACCAAGCCGGAGGCCGTGCTCAGCACCTCGCGCGGCACGTTCTCGTATGTGTTTACCGAAGCCGTGCCGAATGGCGTGCCGGGGCACTGGCGCGCGCAGTTCGACCTAACGGTCGACGGCAAGGAACCGGTCGACATGCGGCTGTTTTTGCGTGTGGACGGCAAGCCGCTGTCGGAGACGTGGTTGTACCAGTACCACCCGTTCCAATCGCCGGTGGGGCCGGTGGCGTCGTAAACGCCATCGCAGCGCTCAACAAACAAGGCGGAATTCCCGCCTTTTTCATTACTGGTAGGACAGCGTCACCACCGCCAGCGCTGGCTCCGCCCCGGGCGCGCGCGACAAGGTGAGCGTGCCGTTGTTTGCCGTCAGCAGGTGGGCCTTGAAGCCGCCGAATTTCACCAGGACGTCGGCCTTGCCGTGTGCATCGCCCACCCGCAGGGGCTTGAGCGACGATGCGGTGCGCGCCTCCACCGACACATCGATCGGCACCACGCGCACCGCTGTCGAGCGGAAGTCCAACACCACCTGATCGCCGGACGCAGAGCGACGCGCCTGCAGCCCCTCGCCCGGGCCCGGCGCCTGCAGCGCAGGCTGGACACGGAATCCGGCCTCGACAATGGCGCCCGTGAAATAGATCACGCCGCCTTGGCTGCCGCCCGCAAGCGCGCCACTCGCGCTGACGGCCGCCGCCATGGCAACGGCCGCTGCCTTGTAGACCCTGAACATAAGACCCCCGATGCCCGACCCTTGGGCGATGTGTCGCGTCCGCCCGTTTCCTTTTCCGACGGACCGGCGCAATAGTTTTTTACGATTCGCATCGTCCTCAGGATCGATCTCATTGTGGATTGCGGGCATCCCTGATTGCGGGTCAGATGGACAAAGCTGCAGGCGCGCAGCTCATGGCGCCGGCCACACCTCCAGCGCCTGCATCAACTGCTTCCCCAGCGGAATACGCTTGGCCATATCGCCCTCGCGCGGCATGTCGATGTTCAGCGCAAACGCATAGACGCGCCCGGCACGCTCGACCCAGCCGACCCACCAGCCGATCTCCGGCTGGTATTCGGTGGCGACGCCGGTCTTGGCATACAGCGCGGCATCGCCCTGCTGCTCGATCAGCAGCATGCGGTGGACCATGTCCCACGTGCGCGGCTTCACCGGCAACTGCCGGAGCGCCATGCGGCTGGTGAAGCGTGCTTCTTCGAACGCGGAAATCTCCAGCGGGCCGCGCAGCCAGAACTGGTCGATCACGCGGCCGAGCTGGCGATTGCCGTAGTCGAATGCATCGACGTAGGCCTGCATGCGCTCAAAACCGACGCGGCGCGCCACCTCCTGGTAGATCGGCACGGCCGACAGGCGAATCGCCTCGGGCAACGCCATGTCGTGCTCCCACTGCTTGTAAGGCTGCGGCTTGCCGCCGTAGGGCAGCACTTCCTGGTCGTCGCGCACGGCCCCGGTGTCGAAGGCGATCAGGCTGTTCGGAATCTTGAACGTCGATGCCGGATGGATGCGCCGCGCGGCGCGCGCCGGATCGACGACATAGGTGCGGTCGGCGCCGATGTCCATCAGCACGAAGGTGCCGGAGACGCCGGCGTCGTCGAACACGCGCTTGAGGTCATTGCGCACCACCAGCTCGGCATGAGCGGTGGCGGTGCTGAGGGCAACGGCGCAGGCCGTGAGGCCAAACGCAAAGGTCTTCGACCAGCGAGAAAACATGAGGGGCTCCATGAAATGAGTGAATGGCTGCCGGCTCGCGTCGATGCGGACAAGAGCCGGCGCTGCGCATCGTAGGGAGCGCGCCATGCAGCCGCCAGCGTGCAAGGCACGCCTCACGTCACGCGCGTAACGCCTGTAACAACGAGCTTGGCGCACAATGGCGCCACGTTTTCGCTTCGCCAGATTGTTTGCATGACGCCTCCGCCCCTGCCCGCCCTCCATGTCGAGCTGACCACGCCGCAAACCGTGGATGGGCGCGCGCGCCGTTCCAGAGCCTGTGGCTGCTGGTGCGGCTGGCCTACGCGCATCGTCTGTCGCCGGAACAACCGCTGGTGCGCCTGGCCGACCTGCGCGGCGCCGTGTCGGACGCCAGCACGCAGCGCATGATGATCAGCCGCGCCTTTCGCGACTGGCAAAACTGGGGCGTGCAAGCCGGCTGGGGTGAACAGCGCGATCGCGAGCCGCGCTTCCTCAACGCAGACAAGCGCAGCCAGGGCCCGTTCTGGCTTACGCCTGAAGACGCAGCACGCGTGATCTGCCTGGTTGAAGGACGGATTGCCGATGACACCGATGTGCGCGCCTTCCTTGGTATCGCCGCGCCGGAGCGCAGCCCGGACATCGGCGCTGAACCCAACGCCAGCGCACTTTCCGGGCCCGCGCCCGGCACGCCAAACCCGGCTTTCTGGCACGCTTTTCTGACCGCGCGCCACGCCATGCGCGAAGGCCGCCTGCTGCATGCGCTGAGCACCGGCGCAAGCACCTCCGACACCGAGCGCGGCGGCGCCCTGCTCGCCTTGCGCCACGCCGGAGACGCCGCAGACAACGACTTCCAGCGCGCCCTCGTCACCCTGGGCGAGGCAATGGCCGCGCGCCGGCTGGGCGACTCGACACGCGCCAGCGCCTTGCTCTCGCAACTGCGCGCGCACCGCCGGCAGCGCCATGTGCTGGGCAACGATTACCTCGCGGCCATGGAGCGCATCGTCACCGCATGGTGCGCGTATGACCGGCGCGACCTCGACCTTGCCGCAGGCCTGCTCGCGCGCCTGGCGGACGCCGAACCCGGCCGCAGCCTGCTGCGCTATCACCCGCAGATCCGTTTCGAGTGGAACAACCTCAGCGCACTCATCGAGCGCGCCCGCCTGCTCTACGCCGATGCCGACGGCATTGCATCGGACGTACGCGCCCGTGCCGCGCAGCGCATCGTCGCGCAATTCGAAACCGCGCTCGCTGCCGCGCTGGAAAGCCAAGCCTCCGACGCCGTGCAGCAAGTAGCCGCCAACCTCGGCATGACGTGTTGGCTGCTGCGTGATGTGCTTGGCAACGCGGCGCATGCCGGCGGCACGGTCGATGCCGTCCGTTGGCTGGCCATGAGCGAATGGCAGGCGCTGCGCAACGGCGGGCCGCTGCAATCGGCGTGGAACGCCATCGCGCTCATGCGCATTGCACGCGCAGACACAAGCCGCACTGCGCTGACGTTGAGCGACCTGCGCACGCAGGCCGGACCGTTTGCCGAAGCCTTTGACGCGCGCTACTGGCCGCAGCGCTGGACCGACGTGGCCGCGCTGCGTCTGCGCGAGCACGACAGCGGCCGGCATCGCTACGGCCACGTGCAGGTGAGCGGGTTGCTGCTGGAGCTGGCGTGGTTCGCCCACGCAGACCGCGATCACACCACCGTGCGCACGACGATGGAGCGCCTCTCACAAACCATGCAAGACCTGGCGCCACACGATCGCGCGTACTTCGTCCAGGCACTGAAGCAGCTGACGCAGATGGCGGAAACGCCGCCCTGAGTCGTACGCCGAGCTGCACTCCCAGCAGATCGATGGATGGATAAATTCGTTGCATCCCTAACGATCCGTCGCTAGACTGCCGCACATGTTTGATCACTGCCTGTACTTCAACACCACCGCGCTGGCGCGCTCCGTCGAACGCGAATGGGCGGCAGCGTACGCGCCGTTCGGCCTGACGCCGCCGCAAGGCTTTGTGCTGCGCGTGGTGCTCAAACGACCCGGCGTGCTCAACCGCGAACTGGCCGAGGTGCTGGGCATTGCGCGGCCCACGGCCACGCGTCTTGTCGATGGCTTGGTCGCCAAGGGGCTGGTGGAGCGCCAGCCCTCCGCAGAGGATGGCCGCGAGTGGAACCTGTTCCCCACGGAAGCGGCCCGAGCAGTGGAAGCCGCGCTGCAGGCGGCCAGCGCCAAGGTGGCGCGGCGCTTGCGCGAGCACGTCGGCGCAAGCGCGTTCGACGATACGGTGCAGGCCATCCGCGACGTTCGGAGTGCACTGAACACGTAAGACAAACGGGGGCGGCCATGGCCGCCTTTTTGATCGGCAAATAGTTGCATCGCTACGCATATCACCCAGGAGCGCGCGCATGACTACCGTTCTCGTCACCGGCATCGAGCCGTTTGAATCCGACCCCACCAACCCTTCGTGGGACATCGCGCAGGCACTCGACGGCACGCAGGTGGATGGCGCGGTTATCGTGGCGCGGCAGCTGCCGTGCGTGTTTGGTCTCGCCAACGAACAATTGGTGGACGCCATCGAGGCAACATCGCCGACCCTGGTATTCGCGCTCGGGTTGGCCACCGGCCGAACTGAGATCTCGGTGGAGCGCGTGGCCATCAACGTGATCGATGCACGCATTCCGGACAACGCCGGCAATCAGCCCGTCGATACGCCTGTGGTGCCCGATGGGCCGGCGGCGTATTTTTCCACGCTGCCGATCAAAGCAATCGTGCAAATGCTACGCGAGGCCGGCGTGCCGGCGGGCGTGTCGCAAAGTGCCGGCACCTACAACTGCAACCACCTGTTCTACGGTTTGATGCACCACATCGCCACGCGCGCGCCGCGCGTGCGCGGCGGCTTCATCCACGTGCCGACCACGCCCGAGCTGGCGGCGCGGCATACGGGCCGGCCCAGCCTGTCGATCGATACGCAAATCGAAGGGATTCGTCTGGCGGTGCGTACAGCGCTGGCTACGCGGGCAGACCTGAAGGTCAGCGGCGGGGCCGTCCACTGACACGCGCAACGCCGCGAACGGCCTGACGGACTCACGCCACCAGCGGCACAAGCAACATCCGCGCGGCCAGCTCCTGCCGGAACCGTTCGAAGGCCTGCGCAACGGAATCCGCACCGCGCGCGGTGTTCTGCAAGCGGATACCTTCCACCTGGTGGATGCCCACCGTGGCGAACACGTAACGCAGATACGGCATCAGGAAATCGGTCTGCGCGTGGGCGCCGTCAAAGTTGCGCCGGAAGCGGACACCACCAGCACCGAACGATCGGCCAGCATGCCGACCTTGCCCGTTGGCGTGCGGCGGAAGGTGCGTTCGGGCCGCACCACGAGATCGATCCACGCTTTCAACGCTGAAGGCACCGTGTAGTTGTGAACCGGGGTGGAGATCAGCACGGCATCCGCCGCTTCCAGTTCGCCGATCAGCGTTTCCGACAACGCAAGCTCCGCGCGGTGCGCAGCGGTACGGTCGGCATCGGGCATGAGGCTGGCTTGGACGAAACCTGCATCGGGGTGCGGCAGCGGTGTCGCTGCCAAGTCGCGCTCGATGACACGCAAGCCGCCCACGGCTTCGCCCAATTGTGCAACCACCAACCGGCCGCCACGGCGGCTGTGCGAGCGGTCGTCGCGCGGGCTTGCGGTGACGTGCAGCAGTGTGGTCATCGGGCAGCTCCCGGTCGCGTGTTCATGCCAAAGCGCAAGGCGCCCGCGAGCAACCCGTTGCGATAGTAGAAACGATGGCCGAGCACGTTGGACAGCGGCGTGTCGAGCACGAGCCGTGCGCACCCAAGGCGCTCTGCCTCGGCCTTGAGGTGGTCCATCAACACATTGCCGAGGCCGCTGCTGCGCAGGTCGGCATCGGTCACCAAATCGTCGACATACAGGAACGGGCCGTAGACGAGGTTCTCCTGCTGCCGATAGCCAGCCAGCGCAACCGGCACCCCGTCACGCCAGACGGCGATGAGCCGATAACCGTCTTCCACCTGCCGGCGCCAGCGCGTGACGAGCTCGTCGGCGTCGGCAAGATGCGGCCGCAGTTGATGCATGACAGGAAAGCAGGCACGCAGCGCGGCTTCGTCCTCAATTGGGCAGATGACGTCCATGATCATGCAGCCTCAGCGCCGGCGGCGGCCGGCACCTGCGGCGCAAAGCGCATCGCAACGGCAATCCGGTTCCACGCTTGGATGTTGGCGACGGCGGCCGTCAGGAAGGCGACTTCCGTCGGGGAAAAATGCTCCAGCACGGCGGCGTATTCATGGTCTTCGACGCCGTGCCCGGCGGCGCGGGCCAAGGTGGTCAACGCTTCGGTCCAAGCCAGCGCAGCCCGCTCGCGTGCGGTGAAAACGGCGGGCGTGTCGCGCCAGACCGCCACCAGGTCGAGCTTGGCCGGCGCCACGCGCAGCTTGCGCGCCAGGTTCAGGTGGAACTGCACGCAAAACGCGCAGCCGTTGATTTGCGATGCGCGCAGCTTGACGAGCTCGGTCAGCGGCTTTTCCAGCCCAGAGGCGTCCACCGCCTTGCCGAGCGCTTGCAGCGCCGGGGCCACGCCGACGGCAGTATCGACAAATTCCGGGTAATCCATGCGAGGGGAGAGATCTTCCATGTCTGGCTCCTGTTGGGGGTTCGCGCAGGACGAGTGGTAATATCAGTGCTCGAACATCATATTCGAACTCTGACATCATGAGCAAGCGCTCCACGCCTGCGGGCAAGGAAAACGACATGCCACGCAATCCGCCTTCCATTCCGGAGCCCGGCCAGGGCAAGCGCGGTGAAGAAGGCTATCTTGGCTACCTGCTGCGTCAGGCCAGCGCGGCCCAGAGGCTGCGCATGGAGCGCGCCATGGCTGACGTGGGCGTCACCCTGCCCCAATTCCTCGTGCTCACGATGCTCCGCGCCTATCCGGGTATCTCGAATGCCGATCTCGCCAGGCTCACGATGCTGACGCCTCAGACAGTGAGCGTGATCGTCACCAATCTGGAGCGCAGCGGCGCCATTACGCGCCGGCCCCACGCGGTGCACGGTCGCATCCAGCACATCGATGTCACCCCTGAAGGGTCAGCGCTGCTCGCCGCGTGCCGCCAACGCTCGGGCGGTATCGAACAGGACCTGCTGCAGGGGTTCACGTGCGAGGAAGAAGAGGTCGTGCGGCGCTGGCTCGTACACGTCGCCAAACTCGGTAGCGACAAGCCGTCTTCGTAATCCTCACTCTTTTTTTTCTCCGCTGTCCTTGACTTCCGGATCGCCGCCACTATCATCCGATGTATCTTACGATATATCTGATGATGTTCTTCAGGAGAATGGCAATGCGCGGTTGGTTCGGACATCACCACAAAATGTGGATCGAGAAACACTTCATGATGGGCCGTCACGGTCACGGCGGACACGGTTTCGGACGTGGCATGGGCGGTTTTGGCGGGCCCGGCGGCTACGGCGAAGGCGATGACGAAGGCGGCAGCCCTTGGCGCGGTCGTCGCCTCAGTTCAGCAGACTTGCAGCTGGTATTGCTGGCGCTCCTCAAGGGCACGCCCCGCCACGGCTATGAGTTGATCAAGGCGGTGGAAGAGCATTCGCTCGGTTTCTATACGCCGAGTCCGGGCATGGTGTACCCAGCGCTGTCGTATCTGGAAGATCACGGTTTCGCGTCTGTCACGGCCGAGGGCAACAAGAAGCGCTACGGCATCACCCCCGAAGGCGAAACATGGCTGGCCGAGCGTCAGCACAGTGCCGACGCCATCCTCGCGCAATTGCGCGCCATGGGCGAGCGCGTCAAGCGCATGAACGAAGCCATGGCGTTCGACCGCGAAACCGACAACGCCGCCGAATGGACGGACACGGGCCACGACCCGCTGCGCACCGCGCGCTGGCGCCTGAAGTTCGCCCTCATGGAAAAACGCTTCGCCTCGCGCGAAGAACAGCAACGCGTGGCAGACATCCTGCTACGTGCCCTCAAGGAAATCACCGACGAGCGCTAAGCGGCAGGCAGCAATCTGTTCAGCCCCCGGGCGTTGTTCGGTCGCCCGGGCCACCGCGTCAGTCCAGTCCGTTCAGCCGGTTCACTCCGCAGCCATCTATGTTTGCCTTCAATCGCACACAAGGTCTCATGTCGCAGTTGCTCGGTTCCGTCAAACCCGCCACACGCCGCATGCGTGTGCGCGCCATCCATACACTCTCGCCGCGCATGCGCCGCGTGGTGTTTACCGGCGTGGCCGCTACGGATCTCGCTGATCTGGCCGGCGCTGCGCCCGGCGCGGCCATCAAGCTGATGTTTCCGCACGATGCCGCAGGCGCCGGCCGCACGCTGGGGCGTGCTTACACCATCCGCCGCTATGACGCGGCCCGCGATGAACTGGAAATTGATTTCGTCGTGCACGACGAAACGCCCGCCGCGCAACACGGTCCCGCAGCACGGTGGCTCGAGCACGCGGCCCCCGGCGATGAAGTCGAATTTGCCGGCCCCAAGCGCGGTTTCCGTGCCGACCCGGCGGCGCCGTGGACGCTGTTGATCGGCGACGAAACGGCGTTGCCCGCCATCTTCGCCATCCTGGAAACGTTGCCGGAGCACGCGCAGGTCCTGACCTACATCGCCATCGGCGACGCCCGGGCGCGCCTGCCGCTGGAAGGCGCCCTCGCCGCGCACCCCCGCAGCCGCAGCATCCACTGGGTGGAAAGCGATACGGCGCACGCCGGCGCGATGATGGTCGGCGCACTCAGCGCCCAGGCCATGCCGGCCGGCACGCCGCAAGTGTTCCTGGCCGGCGAGGCATCCATGCTCAAACAAGTCCGGACGCTGCTCGAAGGCGCCTGGGCCGTGCCGCGCGACGCGATCGACGCCAAGGGCTATTGGACGGCCGGGCTCTCGCGCGAAGAACGCAAGGCGGCCGAGGCGCGCTGAGCCTGGCGTCGCCTCAGGTGGCGACTTCCGCACTGGGTGTGGCACCCCGCACCCAGTCGCGCAGCAGGCGTTGCCCGTAAAGCAGCGCCGCATCCATCGCTTCGCGCGGCGAGCCGAAGGTGCATCCGGGCCGCACCGGCTGCGAACCCGACAACGATTGCCCTTCCGTGCCGCGGAACACCACTTCGACGCGCGCCTCCCAGCCCCGCCCGCCGGCAGGCACCACACGCGGGACGATCTCAACGTCTCCACAGATTTTGTGCACCTCGTTCCTCCGTCTGCAGCGCCTGAACGGCGCATTGCCAGCAAGCTAGCAACGGGCATGCCCATCTGCTCGAGGCCGCGAGATTTGATCGAGATCAACTGGCGGCCCAGGCATCACCTTTAGCCCGTCGCCGGCGTGCCGATGCAAGACAGGACAGTGCGTGGCGGCCCACGCGCACCCTCCTTCCGTCCATCCGCGCCGCAAAGCGCGGCACCACCATGCGCAAAAATCTACCGGTCACCCAAGCCGAAACCGCCCTCAACCCGACGGACTACCTCATCTCCCGCACCGATCTCAAGGGCCGCATCGTCTTCGCCAACCCGGCGTTCGTGCGCATCAGCGGCTACACGCAGGAAGAGCTGGTGGGCGCGCCGCACAATCTCGTGCGCCACCCCGACATGCCCGAAGCCGCCTTCGCCGATCTGTGGGCCACGCTGCAAGCCGGCAAGCCGTGGCGCGGCTTCGTCAAGAATCGCCGCAAGGACGGCGGCTTCTACTGGGTGCTGGCCAACGTGACGCCGGTGTTTCAGAACAATGCGGTGGTCGGCTATACGTCGGTGCGTTCCATGGCCACGCCTGCGCAGATCGCGCGCGCGCAACGCGCCTATACCGCCATCAACGAAGGGGACACCTCGTACACCGTGCGCGCGGGCCGCATTCTGCGCACGGGATGGCGGCGCGCCGTCAATCTGTTCCAGATCGACAGCCTGCGCTTCAAGGTGATCGGGCTGCAAACGCTGATTGCATCGGCGATCCTGATCGGCACGCTGTGGGCGCACATCGCACTGGAAGCTGCCGATCTGCATGGCGCAGCGTGGCTGGTGTTCAGCCGCGACTGGCTGTGGCTCACCGGTGTCGGTTGCGCGGGGCTGGCAACAGGGTCAGGCGTGCTGCTCGCCCGCACGCTCATCCGCCCACTGGAAGAAGCCGCGATGCTGGCCACGCGACTGGCTGCCGGCGATCTGACCACCGTGGTCGAAGCCCGCTCCAACGACGAGCTGGGCGAAGTCATGCGCGCCATGGGCACCATGCGCGCGAGCCTGTCGTCGATCGTGCGCGACATCCAGGACGGCGCCGCCAGCGTCGCGCACAGCACGCTGCAGATTTCCGCCGGCAACCATGATCTGTCCGCCCGCACCGAGCAGCAGGCTGCCGCGCTGGAAGAAACCGCATCGAGCATGGAAGAGCTAACGTCGATGGTTGCGCAGAACGCCGATCATGCCCGCACGGCCAGCGCCCTTGCCGAGGAGGCATCGACGATCGCGGCCGACGGCGGCCAGGTCGTGCAGCGCGTCGTGCAAACCATGGACGCCATCCGCGCCGACAGCCAGCGCGTGACGGAGATCATCGCCACCATCGAAAGCATCGCGTTCCAGACCAACATCCTTGCGCTCAACGCTGCGGTTGAAGCTGCGCGTGCGGGCGAGGAAGGCCGTGGCTTTGCAGTCGTCGCGGGCGAGGTGCGCAGTCTCGCTCAACGCAGCGCGCAGGCCGCCGCCCAGAGCAAGGAGATCATCCGCGCATCCGACCAGTCCGTGCGCGACGGCGTTGATCTCGTCCACAAGGCCGGTGCCACCATGACGCAGATCGTGCAATCGGTGCAGACCGTCACGCACCTCATGTCGGAAATCTCGGCCAGCTCGCGCGAGCAGAGCAGCGGCATTGCACAGATCAATGCGTCGGTTTCGCAGCTCGATGGCGTCACGCAGCAGAACGCCACGCTGGTGGAAGAAGCGGCGGCCGCCACGTCGGTGCTGGCGCGCCAGTCGGAAGATCTGAAGCACGCCGTCGCGGTGTTCCGCGCATAGCGCCGCCACGGCAGGCGTGCCTTACACGGTGAAGCGCGTGTCGCGTTCCAGCAATGCCGTCACCGCATCGGGCAACAGCGGCTCGCTGAAGTGATAGCCCTGCAGCACGTCGCATTGGTGGGAGGCCAGGAAGGACGATTGCGCGGCATCTTCCACGCCTTCCGCGCACACCTTCACGCCAAGGTTGT
This sequence comes from Ralstonia sp. TCR112, assembly GCF_007997035.1. GTDB lineage: Bacteria > Pseudomonadota > Gammaproteobacteria > Burkholderiales > Burkholderiaceae > Ralstonia > Ralstonia edaphi. The sequence goes on from NZ_VOSS01000043.1 coordinate 22,155, forward strand.
GGGCCAGCACGACCACCGTCGTGCAGATGGCGGCATCGTTCGAATCGCGGTCGATGTCCTTGACGAAGGCACGGTCGATCTTGATGAGGTCGATCGGCAAGCGCTTCAGATACGCCAGGCTCGAATACCCCGTACCGAAATCGTCGATGGCAATGCGCACGCCAAGCTGGCGAATGGCCGTGAGGTCTTCGATGGTGCGTTCGGTGCCTTCCATCAGCATCGACTCGGTCACTTCCAGTTCAAGGAAGCCCGAGCCGAGGCCATATTGGCGCTGCAGCTTGAGCAGCGTCGGCAGCACGGTGCCGCGTTTGAACTGCAAGGGCGACACGTTCACCGCGAGCGTCAGGTCATCAGCCAGGCCGCGCTTGTGCCACTCGGCGCGCTGCTGCGCGGCTTCGGTCAAGACCCAGTTGCCGATCTCGACGATCAGCCCGCTCTCTTCGGCCACCGGAATGAACGCAGCCGGCGGCAGCAACCCGCGCGTCGGATGAATCCAGCGGATCAGCGCTTCCAGCCCGCACACGCGACCGGTCTTGGTGTCGATCTGCGGCTGGTACAGCAGGCGGAACTGGCCCTGCTCCAGCGCGGCGCGAATCTGGTGTTCCAGGTTCAGCCGGTACGACACGCCGATGTCCATCTCGGGTGCGAAGAATTCCAGGCGGTTGCGGCCGTTCTGCTTGGCGTAGTACATCGCCATCTCGGCATGGCGGATCAGGGTATCGGCGTCCGCGCCATGCGCCGGGTATTCCGCCACGCCGATGCTTGCCGTCACGAACACCTCGTGCCCTTCCACGCGCACCGGCTCGGCAAACAGATCAAAGCCGAAATCGACACCGCGCGAACCGGCGTGCGAGATCACCAATGCAAACACGTCGCCGCCAAAGCGTGCAACGGTGTCCACCGTATCGGCGGCATCGCGCAGGCGCTCGGCCACCCGGCGCAGCACCTCGTCGCCCAGCAGGTGGCCCAGGCTATCGTTGACGACCTTGAAGCGATCGATGTTGACCAGCGCCACATAGAAGCGGCTGCGCTGGCGCGCGGCCATTTCCACCGACTGCTGCACCCGGTCGGCCAGCAGCGTGCGGTTGGGCAGGCCCGTGAGCGGATCGATCGTGGCGTGCTGCGCCAGGCGCGTGCGTGTCATCTCCTGCTCGGTCACGTCGTCCTGGATGCCGACGTAGTGCGTGACCGCACCCTTGGCATCTCGCACGGGCGAGAGCAGGAAGTTGTTCAGGAACGCGTGGCCGTCCTTGCGGAAATTGCGCAGCAGCACGCGGATCTCGCTCTCGTCGCGCAGGGCGGCGCGCACTTCGTTGAGCGCAGGCTGCCCCGGCTCCGATGAATGCAGAAAGCGCGCGTTGCGGCCCAGCACTTCTTCTGCGCGATAACCCGTCATGCGCTCGAAGCCGGGGTTCACGTACACGATCGGGAGGTCGGGCTGCTGCGCGTCGGCCACGGTAATGCCCGACGGCACCGATTCGACCACGCGGCGCAGCAGGCGCAGTTGCTCGTCGGATTCACGCCGCTCGGTGATGTCCTGCATGGTGCCGAACAGCGCGATGACCTCCTCGCGCTCGTTGCGCTCGATATTGCCGCGCGATAGCACCCAGCGGTGCTCACCGTCGCGGCGGATCATCTCCAGGTCAAGCGAGTACGGCTCACCCTCGGTCACGGCTCGGCTGGCGGCTTCACGCAGGCGGTTATAGCTGTCGGCCGTAAAGAACTGCGCCTGCTGCGCAAAGGCGGGCGGCGCGCCCGGCGGCATGCCCGTCAACACGTACATGCCCGAAGACCACGTGGTCGAATCGCGCAGCACGTCCCAGCGCCAGCTGCCCAGGAGCGCAATCTGCTCCGCCACGCGCAGGTTGGCTTCGCTGCTGCGCAGTTCCTGTTCAATTGCAGAGCGCTGCGAAATGTCGGTCACCCCGCCGACCATGCGGACCGCGCGGCCATTCTGATCACGATAAAGGCTCGCGCGAATTTCCACTGTGCGCGTGGCGCGGTTGGCGTCGATCACCCGGCAGACGTGCTGCCAGCTGTCACGGTCCGAATTCAGCACCGCGCGCAACTCGCGGGCGAAGGCATCGACGTCATCCGGGTGTACAAACTGTTGGAAGGTCAGCGTGCGCGACGTGCCCCCACCTGCGCCGTCGTCGTCCCCCGGACCCAGCAGCGCGTCGCTGCCAAGCAGCCGATGTAGGCTGGCGTTGGCCCAGGACTCGCCGGTCGCGATATCCCAGTCGAAGATCCAGTCGTTGGTGGCACGCGCCACGCGCTGAAAGCGTTCGGTCAGGCGGTGGACGGTGGCGTCGTGGCGCTGGATGGCGGCGCGCATTTCGTTGAAGGTGCGCTCAAGCAGCGAGAGTTCGTCGCGCGAGGCACCGTGCTCCGGCACGCGCGCAGAAAAATCGCCCGTGGCGTAGTGGCGTGCGGCGTCGACGAGCGCGTCGATGCGCGGCATGACCATCCGGCGCAGCGCCAACTGGATCAGTGCGAGCAGCATCACGACCATCAGGACGATGGCGCCCCCGCCGGCCAGCGTCACGTTGCGCTGCTGGCGAACGATGTCGGTGGCGTCCACGCCCCGCACGATCCGCAAATGCCCGCCGGCAGCATGCGGCACCACCATGGCGGCGTAGGCGCGGCGCACGCCGTCGGTGTCGTCCACCAGCAGCGGCTCGCCCGGCTGCTGCCCGGCTGTAGCCAGCAACGGCCCCTGCACCACGGCCGGCACTTGCGCAGCGCGCAAGGTGCCCTGCGTTGACAGCACGTTGCCGTCGGCATCCACCAGATAGACCGGCGCTTCCGGCATGCCATCCACGGCTGCCGCAATCAATGCGCTCTGCCGCACGGCCGCATACGCCACACCGCGGATGGCGCCGTCGCTGCCTGCCATCGGCCGCGCCAAAATCAGTACCGCCTGGCTGGAGGCGCGCCCGGTCACGAACGTCGACAAGGAAGGCTGGCCTGTCGCCAGGATCTCGTTGAGGTACGGCCGGTCCGACAGATCGACGCCGAGCTTCGCCGTGTCGGGCGTACATACCAGCTTGCGGTGGGCGTCGATGATGCCGAGGTTCGCGAGTTCAGTCTGGTTATGGAAGACGCGATTGACGAAGCTGCTGCACTCTTGCTGCTCCATGCGCAGCGCAGAATCGTCGGCAAGCAGCACCGAGAGAAGCGTATTGGCGTTGGAGAGCACCATGCCGACGCGCGCGGCGGCGGCCTCGGTTTCATGGGTCAGATGCTGGGCAAGGTGATCATTGAGCCGGTCACGGTAGAGCGCCACACCAGCAATCGCCACGACGATGGCCGGCAAGGCGGCCACCGCGGCCAGGGCGAGCAAGCGGCCGCGCAGCGTGGTGGGAAAGAAAGCGTGCTTCGGCACTTGAATGACCGGTAGAGCCTTATGTGGAGAGCGGATGCACTCTGCGGTTGCACGATGCGCGGCTCAAGGACCATCCCTCGGCGCACGATGCAGTTGCGGCATCGTGCCGGCTGACGGCTGACGCAGTGCGCAAGCATTTTGCTTGCAATTCCTATCACACGCAACTTGTGGATAGCCTGTAGTCGACCCGGCCGCAAATCGGCGCGGCAGGCGGCATGAGGGGCGCCGGGAGCGTCGGTGATATGGCGCCCGGGGCACCGTTGCCGCCGCCAGATCGATGGCACTGCAAGCTCGTGGTCACGGAGACGGCACCCTTGGGCGAAGGCCGCCCGCAGAGGGCGCGCGCCCATAGAAAAAGCCACCGGATAGCGGTATCCGGTGGCTTCAAGAATACGCTTTGAACGGGGAAGTTCAGCGCAGTTGAAGAATAGGCAATGGCCCCCGGTCAGGCCAATACCCAGGATAGGGTAATTTGGGAAAAACCCTGCATGGGCAGCGAATTTGGCCGCCGACACCGTCTGCGTGTGCGTTCCGCACAACGCCCCGCTCCGCAACAACCCGTCCTCCGAAATATCCATCCTAGCGACCCGGTGCCGCAGTCCGTCACACGGGATGTTGCGTTATAATGAAAACGATTCGCATTTAGCTTCCTTGCCTTACCACGTCACGTTAACGATCACGCACGATGCGGCTTTCCGAGCTTTCCCGCCGGGCGACGGCGGTGGTGGATCACGTTGAAGACCGTGAACCCGCCGATCCCATCAGCCAACGCCTGCGCGAACTCGGGTTCGTAACGGGCGAAGAGGTGCGCGTGGTGGCCGTCGGACCGTTCGGCGGCGATCCGCTCGTCGTGCAGGTGGGCTTTACCCGCTTTGCACTGCGCCGTCAGGAGGCTGCCCGCGTGCGCGTGCGCGCCGAATCGGCCACGCAACCCGCCGCCGCCATCCCGGCCTCCGAAACGGCCCCGCCCGCCAAGGTGCGCGAGGCGGCATAGCCCGCCTCCCACTGCCGCAGCTTTACGGCTCCGCTTATCCGGCTTCATGCAGATGCACGCTTCTTCCTCCTCCGCTTCCACACCCGCATTGCGCGTTGCCCTGGTGGGCAACCCCAACTGCGGCAAGACCGCGCTGTTCAACCTGCTGACGGGCAGCCGCCAGAAGGTCGCCAACTATGCGGGCGTGACGGTCGAGCGCAAGGAAGGCCGCTTTACCGCCCCGTCCGGCCGCCATGTGCAGATTCTCGATCTGCCGGGTGCCTACAGCCTGGTCGCCACCAGCCCGGACGAGGCCATCACGCGCGATATCTGCCTTGGCACGTTCCGCGGCGAGTCGCGCCCCGACATGCTGATCTGCGTGGTCGACGCCACCAACCTGCGGCTGCACCTGCGCTTCGTGCTGGAACTGCAACGCCTGGGCTTGCCGATGGTGCTGGCGCTGAACATGGTGGACGCGGCCGAGCGCCGCGGCATTCTCATCGACCGCGCCAAGCTGGAAACCGCCCTGGGCATGCCAGTGGTGCAGACCGTGGCCATCAAACGGAATGGCGCGGCCGACCTTGTCGCGCATATCGATCACGAACAACTGCCGGCCGTGCCGGTCGGGCTACCCGCCGATGCGGATCCGCACGTCGAAGTGAAGCGCCTGCTCGATGCCGCCGTGACCATGCCGCGCAGCACGGCCGAGCTGGACGACCGGCTCGACCGCATCGTCCTGCACCCGGTGCTGGGCCTGATGCTGCTGGCCGTGCTGATGTTCTTCATGTTCCAGGCGGTGTTCTCGTGGGCGCAGCCGCTCATGGACGGCATCCAGGGTGCCGTGGAAGCCGTGGGCGTGTGGGTCGGCAATGTCATGCCCGACGGCATGCTCAAGAGCCTGCTGGTCAACGGCATCATCGCCGGCACGGGCAGCGTGCTGGTGTTCCTGCCGCAGATCCTCATCCTGTTCCTTTTCATCCTGTCGCTGGAAGAATCGGGCTATTTGCCGCGCGCGGCCTTCCTGCTCGACCGGTTGATGGCAGGCGCGGGGTTGTCGGGGCGCTCGTTCATTCCGCTGCTGTCGAGCTTTGCGTGCGCGATTCCCGGCGTGATGGCCACGCGGACGATCCAGGACCCGCGCGACCGGCTGGTGACGATTCTGGTTGCACCGCTGATGACCTGCTCAGCGCGGCTGCCCGTGTATGCGCTGCTGATCGGCGCGTTCATCCCGGTGCGGCAGGTGTGGGGCCTGTTCAATCTGCAGGGGCTGGTGCTGTTCGGGCTGTACATGGCGGGCATCGTGTCGGCGCTGGTCGTCGCTTACGTACTGAAGTACCTGAAGCGCGATCGCAACGAGCACCCGCTCATCCTTGAATTGCCGTCGTACCGTCTGCCCAGCGTGCGCAACCTGATCGTGGGCCTCGTCGAGCGGGCACGCATTTTCCTGCGCCGCATCGGTACGGTCATCCTCAAGATGATGGTGGTGCTGTGGTTCCTCTCGACGTTCCCGGCACCGCCGGCCAACGCCACGCTGCCGGCCATCGATTACAGCTTTGCGGGGATGATCGGCCGTGCGCTTGAAGTCGTGTTCGCGCCGATCGGCTTCACGTGGCAGATGTGTATTGCGCTGATCCCGGGCATGGCGGCACGTGAGGTGGCCGTGGGCGCGCTGGCGACGGTGTACTCGCTGTCGGCAACGCATGAAGATGCGGCTGCGCAGCTGGCGCCGATCATCTCGCAGCAATGGTCGCTGGCCACGGCATTGGCCTTCCTGGCGTGGTACGTCTACGCGCCGCAGTGCATCTCGACGCTGGCCACCATCCGCCGCGAGACCAACTCGTGGAAGGTCATGGCGGGCACCGCCGGCTACCTTTTCGCGCTGGCCTACCTGGCCGCTTTCGCCACCTACCAGATCGCACGGGTGCTGACATGAGCGTGTACCACGTTGTCGAAACCGGCGTTGTCGCCACCGTCGTGGCATTGAGCGCATTGTCGCTGACCG
>NZ_VOSS01000044.1 GCF_007997035.1 Ralstonia sp. TCR112
CCCCCTCCGTTACCGCCATTGCCACCGACCAGCGTCCCCTGGTTGTTGACATCGGCCGCCGGCGTCACCATCACCAGGGCAGCGCCACCGCCGCCGCCGCCGCCGCCGTTGGAGGCCGGCCCCGATGTGCCGGCTCCGCCATTTCCGCCGGCGCCACCCTGAACGGTCATGCCGCTGTTGACCGTGACGCTGGTGCCCGTGGAGTACACGCCGGCGCCGCCGCCCCCGGCACCGCCAGCGAAATTGAATCCGTCGAACGCTTGGCCCGACCCGCCCTGTACGTTCGTATTGACCACCGCATCGCCAGCGAGCACCACTGCAGGCGCCCCGCCGGGGCCGTTTTGGCCGCTGTCGTTGAGGGCCCCGGTGCCGCCAGTCCCGCCTGACGTTGCACCGCCAGGGATCTGCACCGTTGCGCCGCCGTTGCCCAGCCCGGACGAACCGCCGCCACCGCCGTTGCCGCTGCCGCCATTACCGCTGCGGTTCGGGATGCCGGCGCCACCCGCCGCGCTGCAGTTTGCGATCGTGCTGGGCGAGCAGGTCGCGGCCCAGCCTGGGAGCGCTGCGCCGGCCAGCCCAAGCGATACGCCGATTGAAATGATGGATGCGCGCCGCCGCGCGTGGGTCGTGTCGTTGCCGGCGTCAACGCCCCCGTGCGACGCCTTTGTACATTCGGACACCACTTGCGGAGCGCGCAAGCTGCGGCTCCAGACCAGCCGATAGACCCGGTTCATGTCGATCCCCTCGTTGCATAGACCCATGGGTCGGGCGCTGGCCGTTGAGAGGCAGGACCGTGGCGCGGGTGACCCGTTCTTGTGTTGTCGTTCTCTGGCGCGCCGGCGGCGGGTACTGCGTTTTCGGCTCATAGGCCGGGGCGCATGCGCGCGAAATATAACACTTGCCTGGGAAATATTGCCCGGGCTATTGGTCAGGGTGGCTGCGCGGGCTCAATCGGCCCGGCGGAAGGCAAAAAAACGCGCCGAGTCGCCCCGGCGCGTTTTTCATTTTGCTGCTGAGCGGACTGCTTACGCCATCCACTTCCGCGCGTTGCGGAACATCCGCATCCACGGGCTGCTGCCGTCGCCGGCGGCTTCCCATTCCTTCGGATGCCAGCTCATCTGCACGGCGCGGAACACGCGTTCCGGATGCGGCATCAGGGCCGTGAAACGGCGTCATGCGTCGTCACCGAAGCAATGCCCTGCGGCGAGCCGTTCGGGTTCAGCGGGTACGTCTGCGTGACTTCGCCACGGTTGTCGACGTAGCGCAGGCCGACGGCGACCTTGCCGATGTCGCCTTGCTGCGAGAAGTCGGCATAGCCTTCGCCGTGCGCGACGACGATGGGAATGCGGCTGCCTTCCATGCCCGCGTAGAAGATCGACGGCGATGCCTCCACCTGCACGGTCACCAGACGGCCTTCGTACTGCTCCGACTGGTTGCGCGTGAACTTCGGCCATGCGCCGGCGCCCGGGATGATCGGGGCGAGGTTCGCCATCATCTGGCAGCCGTTGCACACGCCCAGCGCAATCGAATCGGTGCGGTTGAAGAAGGCGGCGAACTGCTCGGCGAGCATGCTGTTGAAGAGGATCGTTTTCGCCCAGCCTTCGCCCGCGCCGAGCACATCGCCGTAGCTGAAACCGCCGCAGGCGACGAAGCCCTTGAAGCTGGCGAGGTTCGTGCGGCCGGCCAGCAGGTCGCTCATGTGGACGTCGTAGGTGTCGAAGCCGGCCTTGTCCATCGCGTAGGCCATTTCGATCTGCGAGTTCACGCCCTGCTCGCGCAGGATCGCCATGCGCGGGCGGGCGCCCGTGGCGATGAACGGTGCGGCCACGTCTTCCGCAATATCGAACGTGAGCTTGGGCGAGATGCCCGGGTCTTCAGCGTCGAGGATGCGGTCGTATTCACTCTGCGTGCACTCGGGGTTGTCGCGCAGGCTGGCGATGCGCCAGGAGACGTCCGTCCAGGTGCGTTGCAGTTCGATGCGCGACGCGCTGAACACCTTCTTGGCGTCGCGCCAGATTTCGATGTGGTCGTTGGCGTTGGGCGCGCCGATCACGTGGCTGCAACCGGCCAGGCCGTGCTCGCGCAGCACCGCGAACACAGCGTCGCGCTGGGCCAGCGGCACCTGGATGACGGCACCGAGTTCTTCGGCAAACAGCGCGCGCAGCGTCAGGTCGGCGCGGCGGCCGGAAACTTGCTGCGCCCAGTTCTTGGCGTCGCCGTAGTCGGATTCATGCGCGCCGTCGAGCGTGAGCATGTCGACGTTGATCGACACGCCGCAGTGGCCGGCGAAGGCCATTTCGCAGACGGTTGCCCACAGGCCGCCGTCGGAGCGGTCGTGATACGCCAGCAGCGAGTCGCTCGCGTTCAGTTGCTGGATGGCGGCGAAGAAGCGTTTGAGGTCTTCGGCGTCGTCCACGTCGGGCACGCTGTTGCCGATCTGCTCCGTGACCTGCGCCAGGATGCTGCCGCCCATGCGGTTCTTCCCGCGGCCCAGGTCGATCAGGATCAGCGTGGTGTCTGCCGGCGCGTTGGCCGATTCCACTTGCTTGAGCTGCGGCGTGAGCGTCTTGCGCACATCCGTCACCGGGGCAAACGCCGAGACGATCAGCGAGACCGGCGCGACGACTTCCTTCGCTGCGCCTTCGTCTTCCCACTTGGTGCGCATCGACAGCGAATCCTTGCCCACCGGAATGCTGATGCCCAGTGCCGGGCACAGCTCCATGCCGACGGCCTTGACGGTGTCGTACAGGCGGGCGTCTTCACCGTTCACGCCGCAGGCGGCCATCCAGTTGGCCGACAGCTTCAATTGCGTGAGCGAGTCGATCGGCGCAGCGGCGATGTTGGTGATGGACTCGCCGATGGCCATGCGGCCCGATGCCGGTGCGTTGATGACGGCCAGCGGCGTGCGCTCGCCCATCGTCATCGCCTCGCCGGCGTAGCCCTTGTAGTCGAGCGTGGTGACGGCCACGTCGGCCACCGGCACCTGCCACGGGCCGACCATCTGGTCGCGCGTGTTCAGGCCGCCGACCGTGCGGTCGCCGATGGTGATCAGGAACGACTTGCTGGCGACGGTGGGATGACGCAGCACGTCGCGTGCAACGACTTCCAGGTCCAGGCCGGTGACATCGACTTCCGGCAGTTCCTGCGCGACGCGACGCACATCACGGTGCATGCGCGGCGGCTTGCCGAGCAGCACGTCCATCGGCATGTTGACGGGGAAGTGCTCGGGCAGATCGGCTGCGGTATCGCTGTCGACCACTTGCAGCTGCTGCTCGTCCGTGGCGAAACCGACCACCGAGAACGGCGCGCGCTCGCGCTCGCACATGGCCTGGAAGCGCGGGAAATCGCCGGGGGCAATCGCCAGCGTGTAGCGCTCTTGCGATTCGTTGCACCAGATTTCTGCCGGGCTCAGGCCGGACTCCTCCAGATGCACCTGGCGCAGGTCGAAGCGCGCGCCCTTGTCGGCACCATCGACGAGTTCCGGGAAGGCGTTGGAGATGCCGCCCGCGCCCACGTCGTGAATCGACAGGATCGGGTTGTCCTCACCCAGCGCCCAGCACGCGTTGATGACTTCCTGCGCGCGGCGCTGCATTTCGGGGTTGCCGCGCTGGACGGAATCGAAGTCCAGGTCGGCGGTATTGGTGCCGGTGGCCATCGAGCTGGCAGCACCGCCGCCCATGCCGATGCGCATGCCGGGGCCACCCAGCTGAATCAGCAGCGTGCCGGCCGGCAGGCCGTGCTTGTGCGTGTGGCCGGCATCGATGTTGCCGATGCCGCCGGCGATCATGATCGGCTTGTGATAGCCGCGCACGGTGCCGCCGACGTTCTGCTCGTAGACACGGAAGTAGCCGCCGAGGTTGGGCCGGCCGAATTCGTTGTTGAACGCGGCGCCGCCGATCGGGCCTTCGATCATGATCTGCAGCGGCGAGGCGATGCGGTCAGGCTTGCCGACGGGGCCCGGTGCGGCTTCATTCGGATTGCGGTGCGCCACGGGCTGGGCGGTATCGCGCGCGTTTTCCCACGATTGCACGGCTTCCGGCAGCAGCAGGTTCGACACCGTAAAGCCTGTCAGACCGGCCTTGGGCTTGGCGCCGCGGCCCGTCGCGCCTTCGTCGCGGATTTCACCGCCCGCGCCCGTCGACGCGCCCGGGAACGGCGAAATGGCCGTCGGGTGGTTATGCGTCTCCACCTTCATCAGCGTATGCGTGAGGGCTTCGCGGCGGCCGTATTGCGGCACGCCCGTCTCGCCTTCGGTGCCCGCATGCGGGAACCAGCGCTCGGCCATGCCGCCTTCCATCACGGCGGCGTTGTCCGAATACGCGACGATCGTGCCCTGCGGCGCAAGCTGGTGCGTGTTGCGGATCATCGCGAAGAGCGATTTGTCCTGCGTTTCGCCGTCGATGGTCCAGTCGGCGTTGAAGATCTTGTGGCGGCAGTGCTCGCTGTTGGCCTGCGCAAACATCATCAGCTCGACGTCGGTCGGGTTGCGTTCGAGCTTGCGGTAGGCGTCGACCAGGTAGTCGATTTCATCGTCGGAGAGCGCCAGGCCCATCTCGACGTTGGCGGCTTCCAAGGCACGACGACCAGCATCCTGGCCACCGGCGATATCGACAAAGCGCAATGCCTTGGCGGGCAACACGTCGAACAGGCCGTAGCCGGCTTCGCGCGAGTCGATGACGGTTTCGGTCATGCGATCGTGCAGATGCTCGGCGACGGCGGCGCGAGTGGCGTCGTCGAGGTGCTTGGCAGCGCCGGTCAGGCTGCGGATGAGGCCCTTCTTGCACGTGACGGTGAATTCCACGCCGCGCTCGATGCGATGGATTTGCGGCAGTGCGCAGTGGCGGGCGATTTCCGTCGCCTTGCTGGCCCACGGCGAGATCGTGCCGAAACGCGGGATCACCACAAAGCGGTCACCCTCGACATCGGCCGGGGCGGGCGAACCGTAGGTCAGCAGCGCTTGCACACGGGCGGCTTCATCGGCCGACAGCGGCGTATCGGCGGCCACGAAGTGCAGGTATTGGGCACTGACGGCGTCGATGTCCGGATCGATGCGCTTGAGGGTGGAAAGCAGGCGTTGCTGGCGGAAGGCGGACAGCGCGAGAGCGCCGGGAAAGCACGAGAAATGCGCCATGGTGGGCAAGGCAGGCAGTAGCTGGAAGGAGGGACTTCCCGGCGTGCGCGGGAAAACCGCTATTGTACCTTGCCCGGCCCTTGTTACCGACCCTCAAATCGGCCTGAAATGCGCCTGCCTCGGCCGGAAATTGTCGAAAACGCCCGTTTTACAGCGACGTGGCGGACCGTGCCGCCTGCTCGTACAGGCCCGTCAGCACGCGCAGCAGGCGCGCCAGTTCGCCAATTTCGGCATTTTCCTCGCCGCTGGGCGAAATATTGCTGGTCAGGCACTGCTCGCGGATCTCGCGGTACCGGGCGCAGGCCTTTTCGCCGGCTTCGGTGGTCGTGTAGGTGACTTCCTTGCCGTTGCGCGTGCCCTCCACCAGGTCCATCCCCTGCAGTTTCTTGAGCGAATACGTGACGAGGTGGGTGTCTTCCACGTTGAGCACGAAGCAGATGTCGGCCAGGCGCTTGGCGCGGCCACGGTGGTTGACGTGGTGCACCACCAGCACGTCGAGGAAGGTCAGGTCGCGCACGCCGGCGGCGGCCATGCAGCGCACGCACCAGCGGTTGTAGGCGTTGTAGGCGGTGTTGAGCGCAAACTCGAACTCCGACAGCTCCGGGCTGCGCGCCGACACCAAGTGTGACGAAGACACGATCGGCCCGCCCTTGCCGGCGTCCTCATTGGCTGCGGATTGCGGCAGATCAGCTTTCGGGGTGGTCGGCGATTTGGACATTGCAACGGGCAGGGAAAGGACCGGAAACGCGGGCTATTGTAAGAGAATAGATCGTCATGTCTGCACAGTGGAAAGCGTAGTTGCCATGTCCTCACACCCTACTTGGCGCGAAATCCTGATCGACGGCGCCCTGGCCGCGCACCACGGCGCCGATCTGCTGTTCGGCACGGCCGGCATCCGCGCGCTGGAAGCCGCCGCGTACCGAACCCTGGAACCCTTCACCTTGATGGCCCGGGCCGGCGAAGCCGCCGCCGACTGGCTGCAGACGCGCGCGCCGCATGGGCATGTGCTGCTCGTTGCCGGCCCAGGCAACAACGGTGGCGATGCGCTCGTTGCGGCGACCGTGCTGCATTTAGCGGGGCGCGCCGTCACCGTGTGGCTTGCCGCCGACCCGGCAAAGCTGCCCGACGATGCGCGCCGCGCCTGGACGGAGGCGTGTGCCGCGAATGTCCTCATCGAGCGGTTGCACGCTGTGGCTTCGGTGCCAGCCGCCACCTCGGCCATCGTCGATGGGCTTTTCGGTGTGGGACTCGCCCGGCCGCTGACGGGATTGCATGCGGCGCTGGTCGACACCATCAACGCCAGCGGATTGCCGGTCTATGCGCTGGACATTCCCTCCGGGCTGAACGGCGATACCGGCCAGCCGCCTGCCCCGGATTCGCCGGTGATCCAGGCGCGCGCCACCATCACGTTCCTCGCCGTCAAACCGGGCTTGCTGACAGGCGATGGCCGTGACGCCACCGGCGACATCGCGCTGGCCGACCTGCAAGCCGCGCAACCGGCTTATGACGGCGTGGTCGAAGCAGACGCCTTCGTCAACACGCCGTCACGCTGGCTCGCGCACGTGCCGCGCCGGCGGCATAACGGCCACAAGGGCACGTACGGCAGCGTGGCCATCGTGGGCGGCGCCGCGGGCATGGTCGGGGCGCCACTGCTGTCGGCGCGCGGTGCCCTTTATCTGGGCGCGGGCAAGGTGCACGTGGCCTCGCTGGCCGCCGACGCGCCGCGTGTCGACCCCGCGCAACCGGAATTGATGCTGCACACATGGGGCGCGCTGGATCTTGGCGGCATGCAGGCGCTGGCCGTGGGCCCCGGCATGGGCACCGGCAAGGAATCGGAAGCGGCGCTCGAGCATCTGCTGGACCGCATGCTGTCCGCGCACACGCCTGCCGTGTTCGATGCCGATGCACTGAATCTCTTTGCGAAAACGCCCGCCCTGCTCGCGCGCCTCACGCAGTTGGCCGGAACGGTGTGCCGTTGGTGCTGACGCCGCATCCGCTGGAGGCCGCGCGCCTGCTGGACCGATGCGCGCGCTGTGCAGCACGATCGGCTGGCCGCCGCCCAGGCGCTCGTCAACCGGACTGGCGCGGTGGTCGTGCTCAAAGGCTCGGGCACGATCGTCGCGGCGCCGGGCATCGCGCCGGCCGTCAACCCCACCGGCAACGGCGGGCTCGCCACCGGCGGCACGGGCGATGTCCTGACCGGCATGATCGGCGCGCTGCTTGCGCAGGGCATGGGAGCGCGCGAAGCAGCACTCGCCGGTGTATGGCTGCATGGCCGGGCCGCGACGATCTGGTCCAGGCAGGCGTCGGGCCCATCGGCCTGCACGCAAGCGAGCTATGCGCGCCGGCGCGGCGTGCGCTCAACGCCTTGCTGGCGTCGGACGTTCGCCGATAGAAACACGTCATATTGCGCCGTTATACTGCCCATTCGTTTTCCCGCACCAACCTCACGTCACATCACGCCGTATGCCCACAGCCCTACCCGCCTGGCAGTCCCTGACGCAACACGCAGAATCGATCCGCGCGACACATATGCGAGACTGGTTTGCCGCGCCGGACGCCGAGGAGCGGGTACGCGCCTTCACACTGGAAGCCGCTGGCCTGACGGTCGACTACTCCAAGAACCGCATCACGCCTGAGACGCTGGCGCTGCTACTGCAACTGGCCGACGAGGCCGGCGTACTCCCGCTGCGCGACGCCATGCTGCGTGGCGACCGCATCAACAACACCGAGCACCGCTCCGTCCTGCATGCAGCCCTGCGTGGCCGCGCTGAAGACGACTATCGCGCCGATGGCGAGCCCGTCATGCCCGAAGTGCTGCGCGTGCGCGCCCAGATGCACGACTTCGCCAACCGCGTGCATAGCGGCGCCTGGACAGGCCACTCGGGCCAGCGCATCACGGACATCGTGAACATTGGCATTGGCGGCTCAGACCTCGGCCCGCGCATGGTGTGCCGTGCGCTCGACCACCTTGCCGTGCCGCAGGTGCGCGTGCATTTCGTCTCCAACGTTGACGGCACGGACTTGGCTGAAACGCTCGAGCATCTGAATCCGGATACCACGCTCGCCATCGTCTGCTCGAAGACGTTCACCACGCTGGAAACGATGGCCAACGCGCACAGCATGCGCCGGTGGTTTGTCGAACATGGCGTGGCAGAAGATCAGCTCAAGCACCACTTCGTCGCGGTCTCCACCAACCGCGAAGCCGTCGTGCAGTTTGGCATCGACCCGGAGAACATGTTCACGTTCTGGGATTGGGTGGGCGGGCGGTTCTCGCTGTGGTCAGCGGTGGGCCTGTCGATCGTGCTGGCGATCGGGCCGCAGCAGTTTGAAGCGATGCTCGACGGCGCCCGCGCGATGGATCGCCACTTTGCGACCGCCGCGCCGCGCGAAAACCTGCCGCTCATTCTCGGGATGCTCTCGGTCTGGTATCGCGGCTTCTTCGACGCGGCCAGCGCATGCACCGTGCCCTATTGCGCGCGCTGGAGCTTCTGACCGACTTCATGCAGCAGCTCGAGATGGAGAGCAACGGCAAATCGGTCCAGCGCAACGGCGCGGCCATCGATACCGACACCGGCCCCATCGTCTGGGGCACGGCCGGCACTAACGGGCAGCATGCGTATTTCCAGTTGATCCACCAGGGCTCGCAGATCGTGCCGGTGGATTTCATCACCACGCTCGAGCCAGTGCGCAACCTGCCTGGCCACCACGCCAAGCTGCTCGCGAACTGTTTCGCGCAGGGCGAGGCGCTGCTGCTTGGGCGCACCGCCGAGGAGGTTCGCGCTGGCGGCGTTACCGACGAAGCCCTGGTGCCGCACATGGTGTTCGAAGGCAATCGGCCGAGCACGACCATCCTGATGGAGCGGCTCGACGCCGCGTCATTCGGTGCGCTGATCGCCTGCGCCGAGCACCGCACCTTCGTGCAAGGCGCGGTGTGGAACATCAACTCGTTCGATCAGTGGGGCGTGGAGCTTGGCAAGAAACTCGCCAAGCCGATTCAGGCAGAGCTGGAGGGCGCGCCGGCCTCGGTGGCGCATGACGCATCGACGGCGGCGTTGATCCGCCGCGCCAAAGCCGCACTCTGACGCAAACGTTCAGAGTTCGGTGACGATCTCGTCGCCGACAAGATGTCCGGCTTCGATGGTGAGAATGCGGCTGCAACGCGCCGCGACCGAGCGGTCGTGCGTCACCAGCACCAGCGTGGAGCCGGCACTGCGGTTGAGTTCAAACATCAGCGCGATCACGGCCTCGCCGGTGGCGGTGTCGAGACTGCCGGTCGGCTCGTCGGCAAAGAGAATGTCGGGCTCGGTTACGAACGCGCGCGCCAGAGCCACGCGCTGCTGCTCGCCGCCCGACAGTGTCTTCGGATAGTGCGACAGCCGTGCACCGAGGCCGACGCGCTCCAGCAGAACGGTGGCGCGACGACGCATTTCAGCGGCACTCACATCGCCCTGCAATTCCAGCGGCAACATCACGTTCTCGAGCGCCGTCAGGTGCGGCAGCAGCTGGAACGATTGGAAGACGAAGCCGACGTGGCTGCCGCGCACGGCGGCACGGCCATCCTCATCGAGTTTGAACAGGTCGTTGCCCAGCAGCTTGACCGAGCCCGATGTCGGCAAGTCGAGGCCCGCGAGCAACCCGAGCAGCGTCGATTTGCCCGAGCCGGACGCGCCGACAATCGCCAGTGTCTCGCCCTTTTCCACACGGAAAGCAACATCGCTCAGAATAGGCAACTCACCGGTGGCATCGCGCACAGTCTTGTGCAGCGAATCGACTTCAATCACCCAGGTAGCGGAAGACGACATGATTGGACGGGTTGGTAGTAGAAGGCGCAGCGTGAAGTGGCTTGCAGCGGCGGCCGGCTGCGCAGTGTTCGGCATGCTGCCGCTCACACAGACGGCTGTAGCACAAGGCGCGCCGGCATCGCATCGTGTGGTGGTGCTGGGCGACAGCCTGTCGGCGGGATACGGCCTTGCGCAAGGCACAGGCTGGGTCGCCTTGCTCGACAAGCGCCTCAAAGAACGGAAGCCCGATTATAGCGTCGCCAATGCCAGCATCAGCGGCGACACCACGGCCGGCGGCCGCTCACGCCTGCCCGCCGTGCTGGCGCGCGAAAAGCCCTCCGTCGTGATTCTGGAGCTGGGCGGTAACGACGCGCTGCGCGGCCTCTCGCTCGCTTCGAGCGAAGCCAACATGAAGGCCATGATCGAAGCATCGCAAGCCGCAGGCGCGAAGGTGTTGCTGGTGGGCATGCGGATCCCGCCCAACTACGGCCCGGATTACAGCGAGCGCTTCTTCGCCATGTTCGGCAAGCTGGCGCAGCAGTACAAGCTGCCGCTGGTGCCGTTTCTGCTGGAAGGCGTTGCGCAACGGCCCGACTGGTTCCAGGAAGATCGCATCCACCCCATTGCCGCCGCACAGCCAACGATGTTGGATAACGTTTGGCCCAAGCTGGAACCTCTTCTCAAAGGCCGGGTCGGAAGATGACATTCCGGCCCGCCGATCTGCGCCATTAGCTGCATCTTTCCAAGTCGGGCTGCGGGTGCCACATCTAACACGGGCGAACACCATGAAGCTTCTGGCAAGCGGGCTGCGTGCAGCGCGCGACAACAAGCGGTTCCTGGTCGGCATGTCGTTGCTCTTCGCCTTCCGCGCCTGCATTGCAGACTGGTCAATCGTGCCCAGCGGTTCAATGAACCCCACGCTCATCGAAGGCGACTACATTTTGATGAACCGGCTGGCTTACGGGGTGCGCGTACCGGCCACGACCGTCTGGCTCAAGCGCGGCAGCGACCCTCGACGTGGTGATGTCGTCGTCTTCTCGTCGCCCGAAGACGGCACGAAGCTGGTCAAGCGACTCATTGGGCTGCCCGGCGACGTGGTTGAGATGCGTGACGAAGCGCTCTACATCAATCACCGGCGCATGGCCTATGCGCGGTTGCCAGACGTCGCACCCGGTACATTGCTGCAAGCAACTGCGACGCTGCCGCACGAACTGTGGTCGGAAGCGCTACCCGGCCGCGAGCACACCGTGATGGTCTTGCCGGAGGTGCGTGCGCTGCGCAGTTTCGGCCCCATCACCGTCCCGCAAGACCATTACCTCATGCTGGGTGACAACCGCGACAACAGCCGAGACTCGCGTTACTTCGGCCTGGTCCCTCGCAAGAACCTGATCGCGCGCGCTTCACACGTGGCCCTGTCGTTCGATCCGGATCACTGGTACATGCCGCGCGTCGCGCGCATCGGCAAGCCGCTGGACTAGTCCGCAAAAAATACGTCAAAGAAAAAGCCCCCTCGTTGTAGAGGGGGCTTTTTTTGTCTGACTACTTGCAGGACGGGTATCAGTCCTCAGCCGTATTGGCAGGTTTGCTGGTGTCGACCGCGTTGCTGTTGATCTTCACCTTCGAGCGCGCCTTCAGTGCTTCGTAGTAGGCGTTGAACTCCGTCTGGCCGGCCGCCTGCGCAAGTTGCTGTGCGTCGGCAGTACGGCGCGCCTCGTCCACATTGGCCGGCGGCAGCACCTTGTTGATGCGATACAGCGCGTAGCCCTGGGCACCCAGATCGACACCGATGGTGACTGGCAGCTTGGTCGCATCCGCGCGCAGGATGGCCGTCAGTGCAGCTGGCGGCGTGCCTTGCGCTTGCTGGCGCGAGATGGTCTGTGCGGCGCTGAAACCATCGGCGCTGTTGCTCTGCTTCACGGCGGCCAGCTTCTCTTCGCCAGCCTTCTTGGCCAGCGCAGCCGCTTGCTCGGCGATCACCTTGGCCTTGACCTGCTCGCGGACGTCGGCCAGCTTCTTCACCGTGGCCGGGCGATACTCCGCCGCGCGCGCTGCAACCAGCGTGGTCGGACCCACTTGGATGGCGGCCGTGTTGCGGTGGTTCTTGATCACGTCGTCAGCGAACAGGGCCTTGAGCACCTTGTCGTTGCCGATGGGGCTGCCGGACTGCGCGGGGCTCGGCGTGCGGGTCACGTTGTCGGCCGTCTGGATCTGCAGCTTGAGCTTGTCGGCCACCGGCTTCAGGCTGTCGGACTGGTCTTCCACCGTGTTGGAGAACGCATCGGCCATCTCCGAGTACTTCTTGTTGGCGAGTTGCGTGCGCAGCTCGCGCTCGAGCTCCGGCTTGACGGCGTCCAACGGCTGCACGCCGCCGCCCTTCACTTCTTCCAGCTTGATGATGTGGAAACCGAAATCGCTCTGGACCACGTCACTGATGTCGCCTGGCTGCTTGAGAGCAAACAGCGCGTTCTCGAACGGCGGCACGGTTGCGCCCTTGCCGAGGAAGCCGAGCTCGCCACCCTGCGCGGCCGAACCAGGATCGCCCGAATACTTCTTGGCCAGCTCGGCAAAGCTCGCGGGGTTCTTGCGCACTTCGGTCAGCACTTCTTCGGCTTTCTTCTTGGCGGCTTCCTTGTCCGCAGGCTTGGCGTTGTCCGGCAGCTTGATCAGGATGTGAGCGGCGCGGCGTTCTTCTTGTGTCTTGAAGCGCGCAGCGTTCTGATCGTAGTACTCCTTGATCTGCTCGGGCGTGACCGGAATCTGCTTCATCATGTCCTCGCCCGAGAACACGACATACTCGGCCTTGACTTGCTCCGGCACAGAGAATTCCTGCTGGTGCGCGTCGTAGTAAGCCTGGATGACCTTGTCGTCCGCATTGACCTTTGCAGCGTAGTCGGCCGGCTTGAACAGCAGCGTCTGCACTTCGCGTTGCTGATCGCGTACCTGGATCAGGCGCTCCACCAGCGACTTCGGCACAAATGCCGACGACACGATCGATTGCGGAATCTGTTGCTGCGACAACTCGAAGCGCAGATTGCCTTCCAGCTGCTCCGGCGTCATGTTCTGGGCAGCCAGCAGTCGCACGTAGGCTTCCTGATCGAACGAGCCATCCGGCTTGCGCAGCGCTGCCACAGCGGGAATCTGCAGGATGGTGTCGCGAATCTTGTCGTTGGAGATGGTCAGGTTCGAACGCACGACCTCGTTGGCCAGCACGCGTTGCTGGATGATGCCGTCGAGCACGTCGCGACGCATTTGCGGCCCTTCGAACTGGCGCGGATCATATTGCGCGCCGAGCATCTGGCGCAGACGCTCGGTCTGCTCGCGCACGCGCGCGTCGACCTCGTTGGTGGAGATGACCTTGCCGTCGACCTTGGCAGCGTCATGCGAGCTGTCCATGAAGCTCGAATAGCTTTGCACACCGAAGAACACGAACGACGGGAACACCAGAATCAGCAGCACCAGAAACATCAAGCGCCGATGCGTACGTACGAAATCAAGCATGCTGGACCGGAGGTGAATGGAAGATGGAAAATCCGGCGATTCTATCAGGTGCCGCCGGCATTCCGGACAATCGCGGGATGGCACGCAGCATGATCTGCAAGCGTTCGCCGCTGAAAAGAGAAAGGCCCGAACGAATCGGGCCTTTGTACAGGATTCTGGCGGAGCGGACGGGACTCGAACCCGCGACCCCCGGCGTGACAGGCCGGTATTCTAACCGACTGAACTACCGCTCCAGATTGGGTCGGACTACCCGACGCGCGAGCGGCAATACGAACGATGGTGGGTGCTGAGAGGCTCGAACTCCCGACCCGCGCCTTGTAAGGGATTTGCTTGTCATTTCAAATCAAGAACTTACAAGGCACACCAACTTCGCTTTACCGCCCGGCCGTGTGACCGAGGCCGAATAGTAGCCGCCAGTTTCGTCCTGCGCAACCCCCCTTCCCGCCTGCCTGTTTCCCTCCTCGCAAAAACCCCTTGCATCTGATAACTTACGTGATAACATGTACTCACGTTAGCGACGAACACGGGAGCGGCAAATGACGAACGAAAACGCGATCAACCGGCAGGCCACGATGAGCAATGCGGCCTACCAGATCGAAAAGGCTCTGGCCGCTCAACCGCAAGTCGCCAAAGACAACCGCATCCAGTTGATCGGCTCCGGTTCGTTCGGCGATCTGGCCGTCGATTTCTGGGGCGTCGTGGATCGCGGCGAGGTCGATCTGTGGGATGTGGCGCTGGCCGGTACGAGCGTAAGCATGACGAGCGTCATCACCGGCAAGCAATGGGATGACCTCCAGAACGATGCGCAAAGCATCTACGACAACCAACGTTCGCCGTACGGGGTGGCCGCATGAGTCACGAAATCTGGAGACAGCTCGGCCTGTTCGGGGCAACGACTGTTGTGCTGGGCGCGCTGCTTGCCTGGGGCTTGGCAAAAGCCCGCTCCGACTTCCAGCGCGAGTTTGAACAAGAGCAATCCGACGAGCGCAGCGAGAAGCGCCGGTACTGATAGGGGTTGACGAGATGCGCGATCTGAAAACCATTCACACGCAAGAACTCAGTGACGTTTTGTCGGCAGCTCGCATCTGCTTCTTTTGCGAGCCGCGCACTTCAACGCAGGTCCAGATGTTCAAGGCTAGCTTCGGCGCTTTGTTTTGCGAGCCCGGAGCGCATTTTGTGCATCGCTACGCGGCATATGACGAGAACAAATCGATGGTGCCCGAAGTGCTTGCAAACATCGCTGTTGAGCTTGAGGCGCGCGCCGCCTAACCCACCACTGACACTGAGGGATGACAGACATGCTTAACGAAGAAAACATCGCCGACGAACACGCTGCACAGTTTCGCTGGGAATTTGGCAGCCCATTTGCCGGGCCGTATTCCGCAGAAACCGCACCAATTGATGCTGCGATGCAGGCTGCAGCTGACGCACATCTCGCGCGAGTGCTGCGCCGGTCCACGTTCCGGCCATGCAAGTTTTGCGGCACGCAAATCTATTTTGAGGACCGTCGCCCCTACGAGTCGGGCAGCTATCCGCATGTTTGCGGGCAGATGCAACGCGCGGCACTGGACGCGCTCCGCAATAGCGCCGCCTGACCCCCAAGGAGCCTGACCATGAATACGAAGTACACGCCGCGTTATGAAGTTACGCATGACGGCCGGGTGTTTTCTGTGGATACGAATTGGCGCGGCATGGGCAAGCGGGAGATGGTTCAGACGCTTAACGCTCACGGCTATCCGTCAGTGCGAATCATCGTCAACGGAAAGCGCAAGCGCGTAACTGTGCATTCGTTGGTGGTGAAAACGCATATTGGGCCGCAGCCTGCCCCGGGGTACGAGATTCGACATCTTGATGGCAACAAGCTCAATCCGCACTACAAGAACTTGGCGTGGGGAACCCAGAAAGAGAACGCGGCAGATCGTGATCTGCACGGAAAAACGTCGCGCGGCAAGAAGCATTCCGATGCGATCAAACGCAGCAAACATGCTGAGAAAGTTAAACGTGGCGCCGAGCATTACATGGCTCGCGCCAAAGCCACCGGAGCCAGCCATGTGCATGACAAATGAAGCCGCAGCGATCAAATTGGCCGAGCGCGACAACCTTGTGGGGGAGTTAGTGGAGGCGTTGGAATCGTTCGTAAAAGCCGTCGAATGGGCCGATGCAAACAAAGATTCGCCGTATAGCGCCCTTAAGCACTTTTCGTACTGCGCGCATGCGGCACGTGAGGCAATCGCCAAAGCCCGCGAAGGAGCCCAGTCATGAACTCAAGCGACGTGAAATGCGTGCAGGGCGCAATCGTCCTGTACATCGACCCGGCAGCAGTGGTGGATACGACAAAGCTTGTGCGTGACACCGATTACGTGCTGCTGCAGATGATGGGGAAGATCAAGCATCGGGCGGATGGGTTGCCAGCGTTGCGATACAGCGGCTGGCCTTTTAAGCACTAACGCTACGCCCGGCGTAATGGGCGCTCTGTGATTGAGATTGCGATGCCTCTGGATGCCCCCGGTGGCTTTTGTCGGCCGATACGTAGTCTCAATCACAGAGGGTGAAGGAACAGGGGAAGAGTTCCGGCGCGCCAACTGGACGCGAGTTGGTCGGTTCGCATCCCAAGCTAAAGGGACACCTGGGTTACCCACCGCCAGGCGCCCTCTCTAACAGGAGATCGCAATGCAATTCTCGAAAGACGTACGGCACTACGCCAGCACACCGCGTTCGCTGAGTTCTTCCAAATTCGGGCCGTATGCGCGGCTGTCGGTGGAAAAACGCAAGGGTATCGCTGACTGGGCCTATGCAATCGGCATCGGGGCATGCATTGGGGTCATGTGGTACGTCACCGTTCTGGCTCGCGCCTGACATGGAAGACGACCTAGACGACGCCGCTGACTGTTTGTTTTGGTACGAGGAAAGAAATGGAAGCTGTGTTTCACGATCTGCGCTCCGCACTAGTTGCAGCAATGCGCGAATGGCAGCGGTGCCGATGGCTGCGCAAGCATGGCAACCCGGATCGTTGCCCCTTTTAAACCAATCAGAAAAGGAATCAGGAAATGAGCATCGCGACGATGATTATCGGAGAGAGCGGAACCGGAAAGAGCACGAGCCTCCGCAACCTTGACCCGCAAAACACGCTGTTGATTCAGGCGGTAAAGAAGCCGCTTCCGTTTCGCTCGACGGACTGGAAGCCCGTTGTGAAGGGCCAAGGAGGATCTGTTTTTGTCAGCGACAACAGCGCCCATATCGTTGCCGCCATGCAGCGCACAGACAAGGAAATCATTGTCATTGATGACTTCCAGTACGTGCTTGCAAACGAGTTCATGCGCCGCGTGACGGACAACGAAACCGGCAATGGTGCATTCGCCAAGTACAACGAAATCGCCCGCCACGCATGGGATGTGCTAATGGCATCGACCTCGCTGCCGGATCACAAGCGCGTCTACATCCTGAGCCACACCAGCACAGACGATTTCGGTAAGACCAAGATCAAGACCATCGGCAAGCTGCTCGACGAAAAGATCGTCATGGAGGGTCTTGTGACCATTGTGCTGCGGACCGTGGTTGCCAACGGCGACTACATGTTCAGCACCAAGAACAACGGCCAAGACACGGTGAAGTCACCGATTGGCCTCTTTGAATCCGATCTGATCGAGAACGATCTCGCCCAGGTGGACAAGGCGATCACTGCCTATTACGACCTCAAGCAAGCAGCATAAGGAAACCAGCATGTACACACTCGATAAGCAAGCAGCTATGAACGCTGACAGCACGGGCAAGTGGCTCACCGAAACCGGCAAGTATGTTGGCCGCATCCTGTGCGCCGAAGACATCAAGTCGGATCGCACGGGCACGAAAGGCATTGCTCTGACCCTG
The DNA here is from genome assembly GCF_007997035.1 of Ralstonia sp. TCR112. Taxonomy (GTDB): domain Bacteria; phylum Pseudomonadota; class Gammaproteobacteria; order Burkholderiales; family Burkholderiaceae; genus Ralstonia; species Ralstonia edaphi. The sequence goes on from NZ_VOSS01000044.1 coordinate 17,281, forward strand.
CAAGCCAACGATGGCCGCGAAACGCGCCAATTCATCTACACCGAGAAAGAAGACGGCACGCGCCTCTCTGGTTTCGATCTGGTGATGGCGCTCATGACCTGCCTGAAGCTGCGTGACATGAAGCCCGTGACCGGACAGGTCAAGCGCTGGGACCGCGAGGCAAAGCAGGAATACATGGAGCAAGGCCAGGTATACCCCGAGCTTGCCAACAAGCAGATTGGCTTCCTGCTGCAGAAGACCGAAGAAGAAAGCCGCAAGACGCCCGGAGAAACCGCGTGGACTGCAAAGTTGGTTGGCGTGTTTGAGTCGCAAACCGAACTCACCGCGTCCGAAATTCTGAGCGGCAAAAAGACTCCGGAAGCGCTTGCGCAACGTGTGGCATTGCTGGCCGACCGTCCGTTGAAAAAGCGTCCCGCAGCAGCAAGCCATAGCTCTGCCAATGCCTATACCAATGCATCGAATGGCGGCGGAGCAGGCTTTGACGACTCAGATATTCCTTTCCTTCAGCACATGCGCGGCTTTGCTGGGCACCTGATCTGATGAACCGCCATGATCGATTTCAAAGACATTCCAGAAGAGTTGATTCGAGCGCGCGGCCAGTACGCAACTGTGCGGTCCGCGCTTGATGACGAGATGCGGAACATGCAAACGCTCTGTGCCGTTATCTCGTCTCGGTCGGCATCGGTTCTTCGTGATCTGCAAGAGGGACACGATGTGAAGCATGTTCTTGACGAGATGCGCGACAAGATCAACGAGATGGAAACGTCCGCCAAGTCGATCAAGGCGCTGCAAGCCCAACGTGCCGAATTGAAGTCTGCCGCCTGGAGTTGATATGTCTGCTGCAAAAACCTTCGTCCTGCGCGGCGAACCCAACGCGCAAGCCCTGTGGAACTTTCTCAAGCACAACTGGAGGGCGCTGGCTGATGCTGGTAAGCCGCTGGCTGTGGATATATCTGAATACCACGCCAAGCGTAGCCTAGACCAGAACAAGCGCCTGCACGCGATGCTGAACGAGATTTCGCAGAACGCTTACCTGAATGGGCGCCGGTACGAGATGGAGGCGTGGAAAGAATTTTACCGCGCGCGATACATCGGAACCGAGGAAATCGAGTTGCCAGACGGACGGCGGATCGAGCGGGGCATTTCAACGACAACGCTGAACAAGCAGGAATTCGCGGACTTTCTGACCGCAATCGAATCCCACGCCGCAGCAGAGTTCGGCCTTGAGTTCAGGGACTAGCCGAGGAAGACATGGACAAGAGATTTACCGCTGGGCCGTGGAGTACGCGCGGCGAAGACGGCAAGTACTTCGATGAACATTCGTGGAACGCTGACAACCACGATGCCGGCCGCACATCGTTTGTCCCAGTGCATGCGAATGGGACCGTTGTTGCCCTAGTTGTGCGCACAGATTGGAACGATGAAAAGCTGGATGCAGACGCGAATCTCATCGCCGCTGCGCCCGAACTTCTGAAGGCTCTTGAAGATTTGTTCGGCGCAGATATGGAGTACTGCATGCGCATGGACGGCAAAGAGGATCAGCTTGAGGCCATCAGCAATGCTAGAGCCGCCATCGCTAAGGCTCTTGGAGACTCCACATGACCCCCGAGCGTGAAGCGCAGTTGCGCGAGATGTACATCAAGGAATTTGGCGAGCGCCCTAACAGCGCAGGAAGCTACCGGGAGCAAGACGACGCCGACGAATGGGATGTGCGTCTAGTTGGCTTCCTCGCCTGCGCCCGCGCGCTTGAGCCGTTGGTTAGGGATGGGAGCTACTGGAGAAGTTGAGGCAGAAGCTCGAATGTGATGGATTTGGTTATTGGCTGCCCGAGATTTGTCTCAAAGAGATTCCGCCTGATGTAGAGGGTGTGGGGACTCCACCGACTCAAGAAGAGTTCAGAGAAGCAATCGACGCAGCCATGAGCGCCGCGCTGGAGGATGGAAATGCAACTGAGTGAACAGCAGATCAACCTGCTCCGAGAATTGCTGGGCTACATCGAGTTTGACCTCACAGGCCCGACCGAGGAAAAGGTGCACAAGGCGCTAGAAGCGCTTGACGGGCTCCGCGCGCAGGCTGATGCGCGGCCCGTGGCTAGGTTTCACTTCGACGAAGCTGAGCTAGACGCCCTGTACGAAGCCATCGAATGGGCCAAGGATGAAGGACTGCCCGGTACGGCGGAACACCTGCAGGCGATCTTTGATGCGCACGACCCCGAAGCATCGGCGCCGGGGCTGAGTGTCGAAGACGCAATGCGCATCGTGATGACGAATTGGGGCGACAAAGCCGCGATTGAAAAGGCGTTCGCCGCGAACCTCACCCGCGCCAGCGCCGCGACTGTGGCCGAGCCGGATACCGACAATGTGTGGCCTATCGTCAATATCACCGTCAGCGAAAACGGCGAGGTGACGGCCGCGAAGCTCTACGCGCCAGGCTTGCCGGCAGGAAATCACGATGTCTATCCGGTTCGCGTGCCATACATGGATGAGCACACCGAGGCATGGATGGCCGTAGCGAAGGCGCTCAAAGAGGTCGCGCCGGGCTATCTCGATGGTTCCGGGAACGGCATCGAGTGCGCCGTGAAAGCGATTCACCGCCTAGCCGCCCAGCAGCAGGCCGAGCCGCGGGCGGATGAGCGGGCAGTTGCCACACCGTTCCTGACTACCCAAGTTGAGGGCGACCCCAACCCGGCAAAACAACGGTTCCGCTTGGTCGCTGAATACCGATCCTTAGACGATATGTATCGAGGTCACGATCTTTTTGTATCTGCCGTAAAAGCCGCCCAATCCCCCCAATTGGCGCCACTGACGTGGTACGACGGCGAGCCGCCTTTCCCGCAGCGCGAGGAATGGTTCATCGCGGAAACCATCTATGGTGAGCGTGTAGTACTTCGTGCGCTGCCGGAGGAATACACCTACGACTACAAAACCGCAGATGAAACATACATGAAGGCGAAGAACGTCAAGCGCTGGATGCAATTCCCAGATTGCGAATTCCTGCCACCTAAAGCCGCCCAGTCCGGCCAGCGGGCGGGCGTGGCGGAGGATGCACGGGATGCGGCGCGGTATCGCTGGATGCGTGCTGCGTGGCTTGCTGACCCCGACGCGGGCGAAGACATTGCGTGGACGCCGATCATGCATTGCGTAGACGAGACTGACATGGATTCTGCAATCGATGCCGCTATCGCCGCCGCCCCCACGCAGCAGCAGGAGGGCGGGAAGTGAAACGGCGCCTTTGGTCTCCCGCAGAGGTCGAGCTTCTGAGACGGAACTATGCTGATTCGCGCACGGATGATCTCGCGCGAGTGCTGGATAGGCCCTCCTACTCTGTATCAAACAAGGCGTATGCGCTCGGCCTTCACAAATCTGCCGCGTTCCTGGAGAGCAAAGATTCCGGGCGGCTCGATGGCTCGCGAGACAACGGCATGCGCTTCGCCAAGGGCCTGACGCCCTGGAACAAAGGCACCACGGGCGTTGTTGGCGTGCAGGAAGGCTGTCGCGCGACTCAGTTTAAGAAGGGACAGTCGCCCCACAACACGCAACCGATTGGCAGCTTTCGCCTAAACAAAGAAGGCCATCTGCAACAGAAGATCAGCAACGCCAGCGGATCGAACAGCATGCGTTGGCGAACCGTGGCCGAGCTCGTCTGGTGTGCCGCCAATGGCCCTTTGCCGCCAAAGCACATGGTTGTCTTCCGGCCCGGCTTGTTCTCCAACAAGTTGGAGGAGATCACGCTGGGCCGCATTGAGTGCATCAGCATGGCCGAAAACGCACGCCGCAACCATCCACGAATGCGTGATCCAGAGTTGGCGAAGCTGGTTCAACTCAAGGGCGCAATCACGCGTCAGGTAAACCGTATCGTCCGCGAGGCGAAAGAGAGGCAATCGTGAGCAACAACATGACCACCGTTCGGCAGCATCTTCTTGACACGCTGGCTGACCTCCGCGACCGCAACAACCCCATGGAGGTTGAGCGTGCACGCGCGGTTGCGGACGTTGCCCGCGTCCTTGTCGATAGCGCCAAGGTGGAGGTGGACTACATCAAGGCGACCGCAGGAAATGGGGCTCCGTTCTTGCAGCCCGAAGACGACCAGGCGCTGCCAAACGGCATCACGGGTATCACACGCCATGTTTGCCAGTAGCGCAGCCGCAGCCATTGGAGAGAGCGATGCCGATGATTGAGACGGTGCCGCGCGTGGTGTACCGCTCACCTTCACGTGGGCGCGCGTACTTCACAGCGAAAGCGGCGGCTAAAGCAGAAGCTGGTTGCATGCTGGCTAAGAAATATCCGTCCGAAAGGCCTGCGTACGAAGACGGCTTCTGTTTCGATCCGGGCTACCACTGGAGCGAGGACGAGCGTCTACGCCGCGTGCATGAGCGCCTGGTGCGCCTGATCTTGAAGAAGCTGCGGGCCAAGCCCGAGCATGGGGAGGGGTGAGATGCTAGTCGAGAAATTAGGCGGTGCGCTGCTGGACTACTGGGTGGCGCGCGCGATGCGTGATGGCGAAGCGGCCTATTTCGAACAAGACGAGAACTGGCACGCTACGCTCAACGGCGTGCCCGTGCATTATTCAACCGACTGGGCGCAGGCCGGCCCGATCCTAGAGAACGAGTCAATTTCAACAGTCAAGATGTACGGCGAATGGCGTGCGGGCTATGGGTTCAATGTCGGGACAGAGTACGGAGAGCCCTGCCACGAATTGAAGCATGAGCAGATCGGCAAGACCCCTTTGCAGGCCGCCATGCGTGCCTACGTGGCGAGTAAGTTCGGGGATGAAGTGCCAGATATGGCAGACGCGCAGTCGGGATCGGCTGGCTAGGAGGAAGGATGGAAGCGAAACCGACCAACACGGCCAGCATTGCGCCTGGCCTGTTCTGCAAAGCCTGCGGCTGGCCGGTGATTCATGCTTGCTGTAATGATGAGATGGGCGCCCCGCCGTGGGGTACGGACTATTGGGGCTACTGCTCAAACAAGGGATGCGTGAACCACGACGGCGAAGATTGGGGCGAGTACGACCCTGATTTCGCGTTTCGGGAAGATGCACAGCAGGCTGCGGGCTAGGCCGCCTCAAACATCTCCGGGCAAACGGTATTGCGCGCCACCTGCCCATATTTCTCGTGGTAGGTGATGATGCTGGCCGCGCGCTCGGAAATCCACCCGCCCCGAGCTGCGTAGGCGTCTCGAGCGGCCAACGTCGGATGCTGGACAACCGTCATGCCGGCGTATTCCTTCTCGTCGACGTGATGACGATGACCGCAATGCGCAAATCGCTTGGTCGTGGCGCCCCATATTTTGGGGAACTGCGCCGCAAACAGCATCGGTAATTGCTCGTTCTTGACCTTGTGGCCGTGGTGGAAGGCCAGCATCGTTTCGCCATGCTGATACACGTAGAACGGCAATTCGGAATCGTTCACCTTGAGCCGCGGCTCGTTTTCGTAGAGCGCCGCGAACATGTGACGCATCCAGACTGAGCTGCTTTCGTCGTGGTTCCCTTCGCAGATGATCAGATGCACGTTCTCATGCTTTGAAAGCGCATGGTCGATCAGCCGACGAATCACGCGCACGGCAGCGCCGACGATCTTGGAGAAGCGTCCGTCAGCATCAAGCACGTGATGGTGCGCCGGGGTGACAGGCAACAACGAGTCGACGTGCAAAGCATCACCTTGAAGGCACAACACGCAAGTCTTTGCCTTCGGCGCCGATTCGATCATGTGGATAAAGCTGGCCAGCAAGACCTTCTCGGCGATCTTCAGATCCCAATTCGCGCCGCCCTCCTTCTCCCACGCAAGCATGCCGATGTGGTAGTCCGAAAAAACGGCCAGATTGCATAGCGCAGCATCCGTCTTTTCCGGGGCTGCGGCGGCCTTCACGCGCGGCAGCGTCTCTGCCATCGCTTCCGCTGCGGCACGGATTGCGGCCTCAGTTTGGTTGGCGTCAGGATGCTGCCGCTGCCAATAGCGCTCGACTTCGCCGGTTTTGGCATTGACCGCAACTGTGACCTTGCCCGTCAAGTAGCCTGGCGCGACGCCGCCGGTCCAGTGCCCCGGCGCATACCCTTCCCGGGACGCCCTCACCTTCACCCGCCGAACAGCCCCGGACACGGTGCCCGAACCGATGCCCAGCAGCTTTGCGGCCTTGCGCTCGCTCCCCTCCGATTCGATCGCTTCCAGAATCTGGAGATCGCGCGGCGTTGCCCATTCTTTCAGTCGGGTATCGATCATGTCAGCTATTCAGTTTGGCGGCCCAGCAGCCGCACCATTCGCCCGCATCCACCACAGGGAAGACGCTGGTGGTGCTGCTCTCTTGGAAGTCCACAGCAACTACAGGCGGATTCCTGCGGCATTCGTTACGCCCTTCCTTGGGCACGAAGTACCGGCAGTTTTCGCAAGCGATCAGCAGTTCGACGGGCTCGGGTTGTTTCTTGCGTGTGGCCATGGAATCAGTCCGGAAGCGTTGCGTTGGCGCCGTCGTCGGTGTTGATCGACAGCTTGCAGTGATCCTTCTGGAACAGATCAAGGAACCGGCAGAGAACGCAGGCCCAGCGCTTGCCCTTGAGTTGCGCCTTGCCGGCGCGCGAGGACAGCATCTCGTTGGCATCGCCGCCGGTCAGCACGTTCAGGCCGGCATCCAGCCAGCGCAGCCAGTTCATGGCGTAGCGTTTGAGGAATGCGAGCATGGTCACTCCTGCGGCGAAACAGCGGCCTGCTGACGCACCCAATCCTGCAGGTCTTTCAGTTGCTGGGCGTTTGCGTGGAAGGCTTCAGCTTCCCGGTCGTGCTCGGCTTCAACATCAGAGAGGACAACTCCACTGGGGGCTTCATCAAGGAGGCCGGCGGTTGTGGGAACTTCGGCGCGATTGGCACTGTTCCACATGCCGACAAAGCGGCCAGGGATGCGACAAGCAGCGTCATCGTGAACAATGACTTCATGGGGAACCTCGCGGTCTCGGTAAATGATCCGGTCTCGGAAGACGGTCTGAATCTTGGTCTGGCTCTGCGCGGCCTGCTGGGCGACATTGGCCGTCACTTCGGCCTGTTTCGTCTCCACTTTTGCGACGGCCACAGCAGCCTTTGCGGCCTCGGCCTTCTCGATCTTGATGCGGTGCATGTCGCCGGAGCCGAAGCCCGCGCCGAACGCGAGAACCAGGCCGAGGATGGCGGCCAGCCAGAATCGTGGGTCAAGCATGCTCATGGTCAGCTCCCGAGTTTCTTGCTGGCGCCCACGGATGCGATCAACACGCCGACGCCGACGCCGTAGGCCTGAAGGTCAAACGTCTTGCCCGCGATCACCGCATAGATTTCCAGGCCGATGCCGACGACGAAGGCGGCGGCGCCGAGCGCGTACGCCGGCTCAAGAGTGACGTTCGTGTCGTCGGTGACGATCTCCATCAGTTTTTTCAGCATGGTCAGTCCTTGTGGAAGCCTTTCAGCTCATCAGGCGAATAGACGAAGCCGGGCATGCGCGGCCAGAGCTGGAACGACCAGATCGGCATCGATTCGGCGTGGATTCCGTGCTGCGGGCCACGGTGGAACTTTTTGTGCAGGATCAGCATGTTTGCCGGGCTATCGACGAACGTCTCGGGCTTGGCTGGATCGAATGCTTCCCAGTCAAAGCCACGGGCGCGCGTGACTTGGATCACGGCCCACAACAGCGATTGCTCGACCGGCCAAAACTCAGCGGTCGGCGTGTCGGTGCTCAGATCCAGCACAGGCAGGAACTTGCGCTTGCCGGCGGCCACTTCCTTGACCATCTTCCAGTCGACGGCGTTCATGAACGCTTCTTCGACAAAGACATGGTGGTACTCGACCTCTTCCGTCGCGCCCGAAATCGCGCAGGGCAGCTTCGCGGCATGGCCGGCGCGCTTTGTTGCCCGGAACGTCGCCGACTCGGTGCGCGGCGGATGCTCCGGGTAGAACACGTCTTCTTTCAAGGCGTGTGCGTATTCATGTTCTTTGTTGGGCGCGGTCATTGGTCGCTCAAATGAAAAGCCCCGCGCGCGGCGGGGCAGATATGGACGGCTTTGGATCAGGAGAGGAACAGCTTGCGCTCGGCCTGGCGACGCTTCGTCAGCCCCTTGAGAGGCTTGCCGCCGGCCTTGTCCCACAGTAGGAACTGGTTGGCCGCGCCGGCGTAATCGCCCGCGTTGAGCTTTCGCAGCAGCGTTGACGAACGGAGATTGCCGGCGCCCACGTTGAATACGAAGTCGGCCAGCGCATCAAACTGGTTCTGCGTCAGCACGACATGCACAAGGGAATTCACGGACTGGGCCGCCCGCCCCAGATCTTCGACGATCCACGCATCGGCCTGCGCCTGCGTAACGGTCATGCCCGGCTTGACGTCCGGCCCCGTGTGCCCATAGCCACACGTCCACGGCGCGCCACCGGTACCGGGATCGGGGTACGAACTGAGCCTGCAGCCCTCAAACGACTTGGTGAACGCGACGCCATTCGGAGAGACTTGGCGGGTCATTTGTCGGCCTTCTTGTCGAGCTTGCCGTCGATTTGCTCCAGCTTCGCAAATACGGCATCAATGGACCGGTTGAAGGCATCAATCGCCTTCTGAAGCGCGTCACTGGTGACGTATCGCTCGGCCACGTGCAAACGGTGCGCGTCGAAATCCTTGCGCTGCTCTTTGATGGCGTCGTCTTGATTCTTCAGCTTGTCATCCAACTGGGTGATGGACCGTTTCAGAAACCAGCCGAAGACCGCGAAAACGCCAGCTGCAGCAGCGCCAAAGGCGCCCGTCGTGAAATCCATGGAGATGCCCCCGGAAAAAGAAAACCGCCCGGAGGCGGCTGGATTGTCTTCTTGAAATCTGAAAACCTTGTGATAACATGTTATCTCATTAGTCACCAATGAGAACGACATGAAAACCACTCGAAATTTTGTGTTTGCGGCTGTTTGCGCGGCGCTTTCTGCTTGCGGCGGCGGTGAAGATCAAAGCCAAGCAACGCAAAGCCAACCCGCGCCGCCGGCGCCTGTGGCAACGCCAGCGCCCATCAGCGCGACCTCACCGGTTGCTGCGCCACCTGCGCAGCCGACTCCCGCCCCTGCACCGAGCCCTGCGCCACAGCCTGCGCCGACCCCACAGCCAGCGCCAAAACCGCAGAAGGCGGTTCTGATTGATGTCTACGGTGATGATGCCATGTCCGGCATGACGTCAATGATGGGTCGCGCCCAGCAAAACGAGACGGATCAATCCCAATCGCTGCTGCAAGCAACGCTGAACGACACTGCCGTCACCATCGCCAATTACGCCACTGGCGGCGGCTCCAGCAGCCTCAAGAACGAAATGCTCGGCATGGACGGCAACGGCGCACCGTTTGCAGATCGAATCAAGACGTCTGCGGCGAGCATCGTGATCGACAACCATGCGATCAACGACGCGCTCGGCGGCGAGACGCTGGTCGACTATCGGCAATACCTCGCGCAGTGGATCGCCGCAATTAGAGCGGCTGGCAAAACGCCAGTGCTTGAAGAACCCGGCCCGGTTTGCGACGGCGACCATCCGCAGCTTGCGGCCTACGTGGACGCCATGAACGACGCCGCAGCGCAGTTCAACGTGCCGATCGTCAAGCAATTCGACTACATCCAGACGCTGCCGAATTGGCAGTCACACATGAAAGGCTGCTTCTATCCGGATGAGTGGATGTTGCAGATCAAGGGAAAGCGGCAAGCGGATCTTTTGGCGCCACTTATTCAATTTTTTGTTGAGGTCCAATCATGAAAATTTCTGTCAAATTCTGGAAGGCTGCGGCGCTGACGGTATTGATCGGCTGCGCAACTGCTGCGCACGCCGAGACACCGATCCACCTTGAGGCTGGCGTCGGCGGCTCGGCATACAGCCGAGGGCAAGATGGGTACTGGGTGCAGGAGCACTTCCAGCACAAGCTGCAACTTACGGCGCCCGCCTTTGAAGCCGGGATTACCGGTGATTTGTATCGCGCCTCGCGCTGGGGGGTCTCGTGGCACGCCGACTGGGCGTGGCTTGGGCAGATTCACACGCAGAGCTTGGCAACGCCCAGTGACGATAACTACAACCCCCGCTCGGCGACTGGTTGCAATGGAGAGTGCTGGCCGCTCGCAAATTTCCGTGGCACTGGGCACGCTCAGGCGTTTCTGATTACTCTTGAGCCGCACTACGATGTCGGAAAGTGGCGATTCGGCATTGAGGCTGGCCCCACGCTGCACCGCGCAACGTGGGTTGAGGATGTTGGCAACTGGCATGCGACGCCCACGGCGTCACCGATCAATCTGCGCGTCGCCAGCACTGATGGATGGCGAGGTGGCATAGTTGTCGGTGCATCTGTCTCGTACGGCAACGTCTCGCTCGTCTATCAGCACTTCTTCCTCAAACCGTCCAGCAGCAACATGGCACCCTCGATTTGGCATTCCGTGGATCTGGTACTGGTACGTTATCGCTTCTGAGGCGAAAGGCAATCATGGCGCCGCAAAGAAGTCTAGAGAGTAATAGTGATTCTCTGCCCGCTACCCAGGCGGGCAGGCTGGTTCCGCTTTCTCTCCTGCGGGAACATGTTGGTTCAGACCTCAGGCTCCCAGAAATGAAAATGCCCGCTCGCGGCGGGATGCTATTGACTTAAATTGCCCGTAGTCGGTGCGATAGAATGCGGCCGCCAACGGAGCCAAAATGAAACGCTATTTCGCCGAACACACCTCGTACCTTACGACCCCGGGAGAAATGGGCGGCGTTGATGCACTTCGAGCGATTGCCGTGTGCTCGGTAGTATTTTTCCATTTCGGGATGCTCAATCCCGGCTGGCTAGGTGTAGATCTCTTCTTTGTGCTTTCGGGCTTCCTCATCGGCGGGGCGATTATCGACAAGGTCGAGCGTGGCGCATGGTCATACCGAAAATTCTACGGCCACCGCGCGCTTCGCATCCTGCCCCTCTATTACACCGTAATTGCGCTCAAATCGGTGATGATTGGCTTGCCTATCAGCGGGCTATCGTGGAAGTCGGTCGGCAGTATCGCAGCGGCCCTGACCTTCATGCAGACCTCTTCAATCTGGTACTTCGATTGGGTTGGTGACGGAAACTTCGTGCCAGGTGGCACTTGGAGCCTTGTGATTGAGGAATATTTCTATCTGCTCTGCCCAATCTTCATCGCGACCGTCTGGAGCCTGTTTCACAGCCGCAAGGCGCTCTTGATCTCGCTGCTGATCGTTTGTGTGAGCGCGCCAGTTGTGCGTTACGTTGCAAACTACCACTATGCGCCAGATGATCTGTACTGGTACTTCTCAAGTTGGCTCCAATTCCGTTCTCGCTATGACACGCTCGCATGGGGCGTCTTGACGGCGCTCGTTGTGAGGATGGTCAAGCTAGATTCACGACAGCGCATGGTGGCCTTTTCGATTGGCTTTGCGATTCTCGCTGCGTCGATAACCTATCTTGTGAACTCGCGCATGTGGGGCCATTCTGCACAGACGACACGGTTTGCCGCGTTGTGGTTTCCGGCAATGCTCGGAGTCTGTTTCGCGGCGATCCTCGCGGCTGTCTATCGGATGAATTGCCGGTCGTTGCCGGTCATCATCATCGCACGGCTGTCATTCTCTCTCTACCTTGTGCATATCTTCGTGCAGGAGGTGTATTGGGCCTATCGCGACGCTCCATTGCTGGCGTGGATTAAGGGCATGCCACTTCCAGGAATGGCGGTCATGCTCATACCCTTTTCCTCCGTCTTGGCGTGGCTACTGTCATTCCTTGTCGAATACCCGTTCGTTAGAACGTACAGGAAGCCGTTACTGAAGAACAAGGAGGCCGTTGGGAAGTCGGCGCAGATCGCGTGAATGCATGATCAGTATGAAGGAGGCGTCATCGTTTCCTGACCAGATTGGGCCAATGAATTGAAATATGCTGCGTAGCGCGCGTCACTGAGCAGCACCTCCCCCTGATTTGGCCATATTGAGGGGTCTTGTGGGCAAGAGAAAATTGAGGCTATCTTTGTCTCGGTCGCATCTGAAAATTGCACAAACATCTTTTACCCTTATATCTCGTAGGAGCTGATCGAAATGATGAAGGTTGGCGTGCCTGCAGTGTTGGTCGCCTTGTAGTACAGGTTTTGAGAATTTGAAATGCCAACCTTTTGAAACGGTACGGTGTATGCCTGTGCACCACTGGTTCCGAAAGATGAGATCGCTGTACCACTTCCTGACGCATCCGCCCCCACCGAGAGGGCGATTGTTGTCGTAGTCGATCCAGAGCATTGAAGCGACCCCGAGATCGAAATTGCGTTTGCGGGAACGATCCCGGAAATCGATAGCGCCGTAAAGCTGGCCTGCGTTGTCGAGGAATTGAGGGCGGTAAGGCTCGCGATATAGCAAGTCCGGTCCCGCTGCGTGCCGGTTACAAACTGACCACTACCATTCGTCGGCCACACCCCCACGAGCGCGCTCGCTGTATATCCAGCAGGCATGTTGGCGCCGCCGTACACGTTCGGTGCGGCCGCACTGGTGGCGTTGACGGCGAGCAACGCCGCGGTCGAGGTCGCCGGGTTGTAGATGGCGTAGAGCGCCACATAACCGCTCACCGGCGCCGTACCGGTGTCCATACCCCCGGCGCCAGTCGTCGCCAAATTGACGGCCTTGTTGAAGTTCGCAATGCAATACCGCAGACCGCCAAGCGCAGACTCAACGATGATTTCGTCGGCCGTCATCGTGGCCGATGCCGAGGCAGTCGGCACCGACATCTTTAAGTTCCGAGTCGAACCGACAACGCCAGCCACTTGCCCGAACTGCACGGCGTGCTGACTGGCTGTAGCCTGGGCGACTTGCAGGGCTCCGCCAGTGCATCCCTCAAGAATGTACGCACCACCACTGACCGTGCTGTTCCAAACAACGAACGCATCGCCGTTCGCAGCGTACTCGCCACCTTGAAGCGCGGCGTGATTCCCGCCCAGCACTTGGACCGCGCCAAGGCCATCGTTCAATGTAACGGCGCCCGTGTTGGCTGCCGGGGCCTTGTAGCGGATCTGCATGCCATCGACGCGCGCCTGAAGCGCTGGCGTCAGAGCAATGGTGTGCGCGTTGGCCGTGCCGGTGGCGACCGCATACGACAGATTGCCGTTCTGGATCGACGCGAGCAGCGACGACGGCAGGATCGGGGCTCCAGCGTACTGAGTGATGTTGCCGGCGGTGATCGTGCTCTGGCCGTTGGCAACCGTCACAACCCACAGGCCGGTATAGCCTGCATCCGGCGTCGGCGTGATTTGAGACCCGGTCGTCGCAGCAGCACCAGCCTTTGCCACCAGAGCAACGGTGCCCTTACGTGTCGTAGCTTGTGGCGTGCCGCTGTTATTCGGGCCCGACCAAGCGGAGGTGGGATTCGACGCGTTGTAGTAAGGCAGCGTCGTCAGGTCGGTATCCGTTTCCTGATAAATCGCTTCGATCAGGTAGTTGATGCTCTGACCGGCGGTGCCCGGTGCGGGGCACGAAAGGTTGACGGCATCTAGCAGAATGCCGCTCTTCAGGATCTGGTGCGTCGTGTCTGCGGCGACCGAGCTATAAGCCGTCGCGTCCATGCTGACGAGGCTATAGATTTCGCCAGGGTTCACGTTCACCGTGAGGCCCGCAGGAGACGTGGGCACGCAGGCCAAGCCGTTCACGACCGTCGCGGAAGTGCCTAGCACTGCGGCGGCCAGCTTCGCGATGCCGGTCATCGCAAACTTGTTCGAGCGCAGAACGTCCGTCTCAAGGGGGATCTGGCCAGCCCAGACGATTACGCGGTCAGTCATGTGTGAGCCTCAAAAGAAAAAGGCACCCGAAGGTGCCTTTGTGCGAAGTGGTGTTTGGTTACGACTGGATGTTTGTCCAGACAATGGTTGCGGCGGGGCGCACGCTATCAATGGCCGCGAAGATGTCTGCGTCGGTGACGGCCTGCTGAATCATGGAAAGAGAAGCCCATTCAGCCTGTGACGCTTGGCTGTAGCCGCCCGTCGATATGCCGTAGCCGGCCACCGAAGGGATGCCACTGCCCAGCGGTCGATATGCGATGACGAAAGCCTGATACGGCATCTGCATGGAGCCATACGCCCCGGCCACGCCGTATCCGATCAGCGGACCGCCATATGAACCGGTATCTGCCGGTCGTTTCGGCTCGACGATCTTTGGCGTCCGGCCCGTCAGGTCTTGCAGAACCTTGACGATTGCATGGCGTGTCGCGCGCTCGCGGAACAAGTTGGCGATGATCGTCGCGCGAAACGAAGCATCGGTTTGATTCGCCTTGCGCTGGATCGACGTGCCAAAGAAATCGGCCGCAATCATGTCCAGCCAGCCATCCGACGCGGTCAGTATTCGCGTTTGCAGCTTGGCGTAGGCGTACAGCGAATAGACGAAGCTGAGCGCGGTCGTGATGCCTGCCAGCAGCGAGTCAACCACTGGCACGGAATCGGACGTCGCGCCGAACCAGCGAGACGGAAGCGCCGACTTCAGCCGTGCAAACACGTCGTTAGAATCACCCGTCGACATTAGCTCACCACCACGGACCCGGAAGTCGTTTTGATCACCTGAAGACTTGTTGCGGCGACATCCGACGTGCCGCCGTTCAGCGTTACGCCGGTCACGTTCGTCACGGCAGGAGAAGCGTCGTAAGCGATTTGAGCAAGACGGCTATAGGCCAACGCCGTGCCTAGCGGAAGGGTGTTGATGTAAGCGAGTAGAGCCGCCTGGACCGTCGAAACCACCGCAGAGTGCGTGTATCCGGTTGCGGTTGTGATGGTCATGGCGACCGTCACGCTCACAACAACCGGCGCGTGCACATCGAATGTGCTGGTGAATGGCCGGACCGCATCGATCGCATTGCTCACGCTGTTTAGCAGCGCTGAAGGCGGCGAGCCCGATCCATCGTCCACCACAACGAAGAAATTGCCCATCTGCGTCGCGCCAGCATACGTCTGGTTCTCCGTCAGGGTGTACTGCAGGCCTTGCTGAACAGCCAGAATGGCTGCCCCAATCGCCGCCTTTGTCGCCCGCGAAAGCGAGTTGATGTAGGCAACGAAACGCGCCCGGAATGCCGTGTCGGTTTCCGTATCGATCGCATTCGTGAACGCCGCGCCGTTTGTCACCGTGTCGACGTACTGCACCGCCTGCGTGAGCGTGGTGATGGTGTTCGCCAGCACGTTGGTGATGGTTCCGGTGTTCACCGCCTGAACCGTCGCAACCGCGCTTGTGATGCCCGCCGCAATCACATAGCCGCCCAGCGATGCGCTGTATGCCGATTGCGAGGTATCAGCGACAACCGTGAATTGCTGCGTCCCGTCGGCGGTCTGGATGACAGTGCCAACAGGAACGACGGCCTGATAGGTCGGCGTGAAGCGCGAGAACGTGACTTGACCGGTCGAAGACGTCGCCGCAAGACGCGTCAGACCGTAGTCGAGCATCCAGCTGTCAAGATCGGCATTGCTCGACGTCGCCGCTCGAGTCGTTTGCAGCAGCAGGAGAATCAGGCCTTCCAGCCACACAACGACCTGCGCCGTCGCTTCAACGATGGCGCGCGTGACCGAGCCGACCGTGAAGTCGACCAAGACCTTCGCTTTGGCTTGGATGGCCGAAGCCATGTTCCCGATGACTGTTGGCAGGTCTTGGCTTGTGACTTGAGGCATGGCGTCCAGGCAACAAAAAAGCCGCCCGGAGGCGGCCTGTTATGGAGTGGCGAAAGGTCAGGAATTGACGTTGAAAGAAAGCGTTGCAGGCGCTCCAGTGCCGGCGATCGTGTAGCGGATGTAGGCCGAGATCGTTGACGGATCGGGCCGCGTCACGGTGATCTGCGGCTCGGGGTTGCGCGCCACTGAGTCCTCCATCAGCATCTGCCCGCGGATCAGCGCGCGCAGCTTGGCCGTGTCTACGGCCTGGCCGACGTATCGGGACAAGCCCGCGCCGTAGGACGGATGTAGCGCATAGTCAGGCGGCCCGTTCGCGTCCAGAGGGTTCGTTAGCAGCCGGCGGATGACGCGCTGCTGGCTGCGGGTGGCCGAGTTCACTGCACTAAGATCGCCGGTCGGGCTTGTGAGCACGTCCTGCCCCCAGAGGTGATTCAAATCGGCGAGAAGTTGCGTCGTCATTCTGTTTGATCCGGAGCGTTAGACACAACCGTGCTGCTGCCACCCTGAACATTCTGGACGTGGTGGGTGTGCGTATTGAAGATGGTCCGCATCTGGCTCATTGAGTGAGCGTTCGTTCCGGTGTTGTCCTGAATGTCTGCTTGGCTTGTGATGGCCTGCGTAGCGTTCAGTGTGTTGTCCATCTGCACCGGCCCGACGAAGTGATGTTGCGTTGCCGTGTAGGTGATGCCAGCGCTGGCCTTCAGTTCAACCGATCCATCGTTATGAAATTTGAGCAGCGAGCCAGACTTGTGCACCAGCCAGAATTCACCGGACGGCGCCGCCGGCGGCTGTTCCACGTCAGTGTAGAAGCGTCCAACGACGACGCCCGCATCCTGATCCTCAAGATCAAAGGCGACGATGACCTGATCGCCGACGCTCGGCGCCGCGACTAAGCCCCACCCTGCACCGACATACGTTGAGGCCAGCGGAATCCAGCCCGTGCTTTCATCCGTGCGCGGCCAGAACTTCACCTTCACGGCGTACTTGTTTGGGTCATAGGCTGTAACTTGCCCAACCCTATGTGTGGTCTTCTCTCCCTGAGCCATCTGCGCATGCGCGCGAATCAGGTTTGCGAAAGCGCTCATGATGGGATGACCGATGTGTCCAGACTGTGATTCTTGCCGCGCACCGACATGGTGTAGCCCGAATCGAACGACATGCGGCGCGCGACCGACTCGACGTAGTACATCGAATCGAACTGCGTTTCCGTGCCCGAAACCTGAACCATGACGTTCGGCATGAGGATGTTGTCGCCCGGAAGCTGGGCGGTCATCTTCAGCTCGTGCCGGATGATGTCGTTGTAGATCTTCATCGCCCGCTGCTGGGCATCTTGCTGACTCAGGTTGGCGATGATGTAGCTGTACACCTGCGCCGGCGCCTTGGCCGTGCCAGGCGTGATGCCCTTGGCCTTGCCTTGCGGGTACGTGACCGAGAATCCGGCCTTCTGCTTGTGGTTGAAGCTGTGCACCTGAACCACGACGCCCTTGCCGACCGTCAGCGTGCGCGAGAAGGACACATCCAAGATGTTCGCCTGGAAGAAGCCGCGATCTTGGTCCGGGTTCTGCCACTGGATCAGGTATGGCGTGGCAGTCTTCGGGTCCGGCTTAGGACCGAAATACAGCGTCATGCCCTGCACGTACACCACATAGTCGTAGACGCTGGCCAGCCAAGTGAGCAATTCCCACTCTGTCGAGCCGTGTCGATCGTGGATCTTGTCGATCTCGTAAATCTTGCCCACCAGTCCCTTTGTGGCCGTCACCTGCGGCGTCAAGCCGTGACGCTTTGCGAGCGTCGTGGCGATCTGGCTGGCCGTCTGGTTCGTCCACCGATCAAAGGTCTTGGTGTCGATCAGCAGTGACGTGTAATCCCGCCCGGACAACTCAACCGTGCGCCGAGCGGGATCAAACTGCACTTGGTCGACGTTGCCGATGATGAGTTGCTGCAGGTCCGCCGTTCCGTACTGATCGGGGTCTTGCGGGAAGCCCGCGTAAATCTGCGCCTGCAGCGGGTTCGTGCTGATCACGTATTGCAGATTGACTGGATCGGTCAGCGCCGAGATCGGGAGACGCACCCGGAACGTGCTGGCCGAGTGCCAGACGTTTTGCTCGACCTCCCAATCAATCCACGGCACCCGAGTGCCAGGCTGATTCGGATCACCGAGCAACACCATCCCGCGCGGTTGCCGAGCGGTCGGCACCGCGGGAACAGTATTGAGACTAGCCACTCAGAACCCCACCAGCATTGTCCGGGCGCACCGGAACGTTCAAAGTCTGCACACCCTGTACCGTCGGGTCGCTCAGGCCGTTTGCCTTGGCGATGCCGGTCCAAGCTTCTGCGTTGCCGTACACCTTCGCCGCGATCTGCAACAGGTTGCCGCCGGCGGTCGTGATCTGCTGCGACGCGCCCGACACGCTGCCAAGGTTCAGAGACATGCGTCCCACGACCGACTGCAGGTTATAGAGCGGAGGCAGTCTGTTGAACGCCGTAACCTGCGCCGTTAGCTTCGCCGCCGCCGTCGAGATCGGATTGTTCGGCACGAGGCCGCCGAGCGTCGTCACATTGGCGATCGTATTCGACGCTTGGCCGATCAGCGTTGACACCCGCGTTTGCACCGCGGCAATCGGCGTCAGCACGCTGTTGATCGTGCTCTGTGCGGCACTGGCGAAGCTGGAAACCGTCGAGATCGCGGTGTTCAGCGACCCCATCAACCCAGACAGCGGGCCGTCTCCGATCAGGTCTGAAAGCGAATTCGCCAGCGACAGGTCAGAGCCGATCAGGTCATTGATCGACGGGCCTGCAAGCGAAGTCTGCGGTTGCGTGGCGTTCTGCACGACCACGCACGAGATTTGGTACGGGATGTGCCATTCCCGCTGAAAATCCGCCTTGAATTGCGAGATGACGACGATGTACTGCAATTCCGACCAGACAAGCGGGATTGGCTGACCAGAGATGCGAAGCGTCTCAAGGTAACGCGCTCGAGACAGCGCATCCTGCCCCATGAAGTAGCCGGACCACTCCAGCGGCATGTCAGAGCGGCCCATCGCATCAACGATGCGCGTGCCGCCCACAAGTTCATGCACCGTCAGCTTCTGCTCGCCGCCAAACGTGATGTGCTCAGGGACTTCCAGTTCGGCGAAAAGCACATCGCCGAGAGAGAGGTTAGTCGCCATGAGTTATCGTGCGTAGTTGTGGCCAATCGGGAGCGGGCTCATCGTCATGTCGGTGCCGGACCGGCCTGTTTGCGGCTTGCTGAGACCGTCCGCCATGTAGCTGACAAGCGCATCGCCGAGCTTTGTTCGATCAAGGTAGATGGACGCCGTTAGATTGAGCGGTTGTTGCTGCTTGGTCTTGACGTACCCACCGCCATTCAATTCGCCGGCATTGACTCGCGCCTGAGCGCCCGGCGTGAGCCGCGCCCCACCCTGATCCTTGTAAGAGTCGATCTCAGACTGACTCATGGGCCGGAAAGCATAAGCGGCGAGCGCCAGTGTCCCGAGCGCCGCGACCGCCAAGCCAACAGGGCTCAAGAGAGCGCCAAGCGCACCGACAAGTGCTGTGTTTCCAGCGCCACCGATCGCACCAGCAATCTTCAAGATGCCTGCGGCACCGCCAGCCGTTTGCATTGCCAGAGCAAGGCCAAGGCCGCGGAATGCAGCGCTCAGCAACAGGCCGCCGCCACGCAGACCAAGCCCGACAGACACCAAGCCCAATGCATAAGCCAAAGCCCTGAAGACGCCAGGATGATGCTCAACAGATTGGGACAGGGAATCCAGAGCGCCAGCAATCTTGATCAGCCCCTTTGTGATGACCGGCAAGTAGACAGAACCAAACATGGCGAGGAAATTCCGCCATGCCGCATCTGCTGCCACTTCTGCGCCTTCCGGGGACTTGATGTACTGCTGATAGGCGGCACCGAACCCCTTCGAGTTTTCAAAGATGCGGGCGTCCTTTTCGTACTTGTGCTCACTCGTGATGAATGAGCCGATGAAATCTGCCGTGCTGCGGTTGAAGTTCCGCATGATGATCCCGGCGACCTGTTCATCGGTAAGGTCCATGCCGAAGCGCTCGCGAATACGCGGCGCAACCACCTTCTGAATGAATTCATCAGGTCGACGCGATGCCATTTCCAGAAACTGCGGCGCCAATCCCCCGACGACGGGGGTCAGCATGTGCATTTTCTTCAAAGCGCCAGCAATCGACGGGTCTTGCTTGATAGCGTCGTTGACGGCGTTTTGCATCAGCTTGGCCTGCGGGCTGACCGACATATCCCATAGGCCAAGGGACGTCATGAAGCCCTTAGCCTTGTTGTCCATGTGGCCGCCAAGAAGGCTGCTCACATAGGTCATCGCGGACGTGCCGGCCGTCGGCCCCGTCTTTGACTGCATGAAGGCGGCGAACTGTCCGAACAAGAATTCCGGGTCGAACAGGGTATAAGCCAGCTTGCCGGTCTGGGAAGCGTGGAAATAGTCGTTCGGGCCGACTTTGCCGCGCGATCCGAAGTACACCTTCGACATCATGTCGAGTTCGCGCTTCATTTCGGCCGGGCTTTGGGCCACGCGGTCGCCGCGGTGCTCCAGCGCCTTCACGGCGTTATAGACAAGACCCTCAACCGGCTTGCCGTCGTTCTGGATCTTGGCGGCAATTGAGAACTTCTGAAAGTCTTCGCTCATCTGCAGCGCCTTGGGCAGATCGCCTAGCGCCGTGTGCAGGTCGGTGATCAGGGCGATGTTCTCGCCGATCGTTGTGCCAAGGTTCTTATGCGCAAGCGTCTGGGCTTGCGCGAATGCGCGGGCGTTGTCAGCAGCCGAAAGATTCAGGACATTGAACTTCTGGCGTTCCTGCTCAAGCTTTTTCGCCTCTTCGTAAGGCGCTTTTAGCAAACCACCAAGGCCGCCGGCCAAGCCAAGCATCAGGCCGCCTTTCAAAGCCTGATTTTTTATGCTATCAATGCGTTTCTGGAGTCGCGCTGCCTGCTCCTCCGTCTTCATGAAGTCCTTAGACAGCGCCGCAAGCCCCATGCTCGCATGGTTGATTAGGCTGATTCGGACGCCGATTTTATAGGCTTCAAACATGAGGCACTCGCTCAAATACCGCATCCACGAATGGGCAGCGGACAGGTTTTCGTGGGTTCAGTACCCCGACATACGCCCTCAGAGCGCAAATGCGCGCAATCATCGGCTCCTGCGCTTCGTCCATCAAATGCCGCTCGGGAACCGGCTAGACATCCTGCTTTTCGGCGTCGGCCTTTTGCTCATGTCCATCATTGTCATGCTAGCCGTCGGCGTGCTTATTTGGGCACTTCTATAAGCGCGCATCAGATTGATTGGTCGTAACCAACCCGCCCGGGGATCGGGGCGCCGCCGAGCAGGCCTCGCACCAGCGCCTCACCGAAAATCCGTTTGATGAGCCGGTGGTTGTGGATCACGGCAGGCCCAAGGAATGGGCGCGGCGGAATCTCGTCGGTGCCGAGTTCCTGATACACCGCAATCTCGCTTTTCGAGCCAATAACCGCTTCCAAGCGGCTTACCTCGTTCTCAATTGAGTCTCGAAGCTCGCCAGAACGCAGCAAGGGGTCGTTCTCTGAATACCCCTGCTGCACGCGATCCTTCTTGGTACTTTTGTCCAACTCGGCCCACTTAGGGAAGGGTCCGACCGATTCCTGGTAATGACCGATCTCGTCTTTGGCTGTTTTCGTGATGGCGTTTGCCACCTCTTTGAGCCCCCGGTGAGCCTCCAAGGCGACGGCAGTTTGCAGTTCAACGAGATGAGTCGCGAATGCGGCGAGGCTTGAAAACTCCCTCATTTCGGCTCCTCAAATCGCATGGACTGAAAATTGAACTTGTGGCCTTCCATTTCACTGAAGATGATGGAAAAGGCCGCACGGTGCACGTCGCCCAACTGAAAGGCCACGTCAAACGGGACGCCGTTCTTTACCAGCCACAGCGCTTCCCGGATTGGCGTGGCCTCTACTAGTTTTTTAGCTCGGCCTTGTCGGCGTCGGGATTGGCGGCGCCGAAGTTCTCCTGAACCCCGTTCATCACCGCCTCCACCCCGGCATCGTCCAGACGCATGATCAGCGCCTCAAGTTCGCGCTCGCTCTGCGGTTGCAACACTGGATCGCCGTCAAGTTCTGCCACGTAGATCAGCGGCAGCATCATCGACGTGTAGACCTGATTCTTTGCGGAATCGCCCAGAATCTTGATCAACCGGAACTGCGCCAAGACACCCGGCTTCTTCAGCTTGATGATCCGACCGTTTGCGGCCGTCACAACCACTTCGGATGCGGCGGCTTGGACGAGTTGAGCGGACGGCGACGATGCTTCGACTTCAGTCAGTTCCAGCGTGGATTTCTTCGTCATGTTGGGTTTCCCCTGCAAAACCCCTGAATAGGGGCTGCGGAAGCGCACTCAGGGCAGCGCGCTTGTCGGTCGGCCAACCTATCCGCAGCCGAAAATTACTGCAGCTTGATCTTGCGCGACGCCTCGAAGCCGATTTTGACTTGCACGCGGTCATCGCCGACGAACTTGCCGCCCTCTTCCAGCCGCAGGGAGACCTTCGTATAGCGGTACTGCGTCACGGCGCCATTCGACTCGCTGATCGTCTCAAGGATCGTCGCGTAGCCGATGTTCACGCCCGAGTAGTACAGCGCCTCGAGCTGCACGAAGAAGTCGCCCACGACGTTGTCGGTGCGGTCCAGGCCGATCGTGCCGGTCCAGCCGATCGGCACGTTGGCGTGGTTGTTCTCGCCGCTGAGCGCGATCGATTCGATCGTCTTGTACTTGGGCTTTGCTTCCCAGTCGGTGACGGTCGTCGGCAGACGCAGCGGGCCGGTGGGCGTCATCACGTCCAGCACGACGTCCCGCCCGGTGTTAAACGGACCAATGGCCATAGTTGCTCCAGAAAAAGGGAAAGCCGCCCGAAGGCGGCTCTGTTAAGGCGGGAAAGGCTTAGAAGCTCGACAGTTGCTGACGGCTGATCGTCACGGACTGACCGCCTTCCTGGTTGATCAGGATCTTCTCGGCCACGGCCAGGTAGCGCACCCGCACATCGGCCTGCAGGTAGCCCAGCGCGATACGGCTCGGCGGGTTGTTGTTCAGGTCACACTGCACCGTGAAGTCGTCAATCTGTCCTTGCTGCTGCAGGTTCAGATAGAAGTTGTCGAGCGTGGCCTTGACGTTGCGGCGCAGCGGGTCGGTCGGCTGCGACGATTGCAGGCGGCCATCGTAGATGCCCATGCCTTGCGCTGTGGTGGCCGCGAGGTAGTTGGTCATCCGCGTGTAGTTGTCGCCGTTGCGAGTGCTGTCCGACGAACTGTTGTGGCCGATGCGCACGCCGAACTGATTGCCAGCCGGGATCGGGTTGGTGATGACGTCGATCCCCGCCTGAGCCAGGGACTGCAATTCGGCCGCGCTGTACTGCAGGTTCTGCGCCGACTTCTGCGTGCCAACGATGCCGTAGAGCTGCTTGTTCAGCGACGAATGCTGCGGCGCCAGATTGGCGAGCACGCCCACGACGTAGCCCTGCGGCGAGATCAGGCGAGTGCCGCCGTTGACCGGATCGAGGAAGTAGACCCAGTCGCCGAACATGTACTTGAACGCATACGAGTCGATGCCGGCGGTCGCCTTGGTCGATACGGCGTTGCTGATCGTGTCGCCCTGCGGCGTGACCCCGATCATGTACGTGCCTTCGGACAGGCCGTAGGAGACCTGCGTCGAGAAGGTCGTCGTGTCCGAGCAGTCCACCAGCGCGGCCACCGATGCACCCGTGCCGCGCAGCGCATACATGCCCTTGCGCGGGATCGTATCCACGCCCACCAGCGTCGTGCCGGTGATCGTCGTGGCGCCGTCCGTGCCGCTTGCGAGGTTGTACGTTGCGAGCGCCGGGGCGGTCGTGCCTGCGCCAGCCGTTGCGACGATGATCTGCGAAGGGCCGCGCGCGCCGACCTGGCCGTTGTTGATCGCGTTGGCCATGTTGACCCACAGCGCGTTGCCGGTGCCGGTGATGTTGTCGAACACTTCCGGCGTTTGGCCGGGCAGCGTGACGATGGCCTTATACGAGTTCGCCAGCGAACCGTTCGCCACCTGCACAGAGACCGAATTACCCAGCGTGCCGGTGTATTTGCCGGTGAACGTGATGCAGCTCGTCTGCACAACGACCGTGGCGGCCGTATCGGTGCCGTCCGTCACGCGCACGCAACGGAAGTTGTTGGCGCCCTGCAGGACAGCGGCAGCAACGGCCGTGCCCATGTCGTAGAGACGGTTCTGGATGGCGCCGTAGTTGCGCGCATAGTCCGCCATGCTGCCGATGCTGGTCGGCGCGTTGACCGGGCCCCACGTGGCGGTGCCGACGAAGCCGGCGACGTTGGTCGGGACGCCGTTCAGTTGCGCCACTTGCGGCGCGATGATCTGGACGATCAGATCCGGCACGATCAGCGCCGTGGTATTGACCTGACCGTACTGCACGATCTGTGTCATTCAGAGTCTCCAATGAAAAAGGCCCGCACTTGGCGGGCCTTCAGGCGAATCGGGAGGGGGTTGGGCTTTAGCTCGCCTTGGTCGGCTTGCTGGAATCGGTGGGCGCGGCGCGTTTCAGCACGTGGCCCTCGTTCTCGGAGGCCAGCACGCGGGCGACCTCGACGGGATCGGTGATTTCGTCGCCCTTGGCATACACGCCGAAGGGCTCGCGGACGGTCAGATGAAATTCCATGGTTGCCTCAGACGTTGGTAGTCGTGGTGTTCGGGTAAGTGCCGCCGTTGTAGCCGTTCACGCCGACGGCGGTGTTCTGGACGATGTCGACCACCGTCGTTGACGTGTTCACAACCGTCTCGACGTACTCGACCGTGACCATGATGTCGCGGCGGAAAAGCAATTCCTTCTGCGGCACGTCGTCGTCGCGTTGCCCTTTCAGAATCACGCGCGCGGCAGTCCCATCGGCCAGCGTCAGGAAGCGCGTGGCCATGATCGCGGGCGTGATCAGTTTCGCGATGGCCTTGCGGTTGTCCGGCGTGTTGGCCCAGACCGTGATCTGAAAAACCTGCTCCACGCGGCCGGCCTCGGTCATCTGCTGGCCTGAGCCACCGACTCGAGCCGCATTGATCGGCGGTCCAGTGTTCGGCAGTGTGATGACTGCGCCGCTGGACGTCGTGCCCGGATAGGCCGCGTTGATCTGGCTGGCCAGCGCCGCGGCAATCGTGCTCAGCGTATCGTTGGCGACCGTTTGGTACGTGAAGGCTGACGTGCCAACGATGACCGCCGTGTTCACTCCTGCGGCGACCGTGCCGCCGACCGTGACCGTGCGGCCGTTGATCGTGAGCGTCAGCGTCGGCGCCGTGACGGTCATGTCCTGCGGCACCGTCTGGTATCGTGTGGTGTTCCTGGCTTCAGGACGATTGAAAACGGACACATTCGCGATTCCGGCGGCGAGATCCGCATCAAGCTGTCCCGGTACCGGCCAGCCTGGATAGATGCGGGTTGCAGGCACTCCAGAGGCCGGCGACTGCGCATCTCCGTTCGGGTACAACACCCCGTCGATCAGCAAGACGAGAGCCGAACTGACATCGGTGAGATCGGCCATTACGTCTCCAATCGCTCGACTAGCAGGTTGTGCCCGAGCGAATTCCAGTAAGGCCCAACGACCTGATAGCGCTGCCCTAGGTCATCCGTCACGATATCGCGCGTCTTGATCAAGCCAAGCGCGGCTGATGCCACAGGGATGAACACGCGCCACATCGTCTTGCCGGCATCGGCAGGAAGATCCGCCGCCGGCCTGCCCCTGTCCTTTTGCAGTTGAATGGATGCAGGCAGACCAGACGCGACAGGTGCCTCGTTGGCTGGCGTTTCGCCGCCGTAGGGTTGAACTCCGACGCCGGCCTGGCCGTTCGGGCGAGTGATTGCCACAGTACGCGGGTAGAGGAAGGTCATACAAACATCCTCGCGCGCCACGGATTCAGCAAGGCTTTGACGTCATCGCTGATGACTGTCGCGGCGAACTGCTCGATCTGGGTATCGCCGGCCCGATAGGACTTCAAGGCGCCCATCTGGGCGTTCTGAGACATCGCCGTAATCAACTGCGCCGTGGCCAGCTTGATCTCGTCAGGCAGGTTCGTGTACTGGAACCCGGCGACGTAGCGGACCTTGATCTCGCTGTAGTACGCCAGCATGATGCCGCCGGCACCCAAAGCTGCCCCGTGCTCGAGTCGATCCCGGCGGCGCTGTTTGCCGGCCAGATTTCCCAAGCCGGCGGCCCGCCGAACTTGCTGATGCTGGCCAGCAGGTTGAAGTTATCGGTGTTGTAGCTCGCAGCGTCGCCGCGGCGGCCATACGCATACCGACCGGTACCGCCGACAATCCGCCCGACAGGCGTGTGCGCGAGCATCACCTCGCTGCGATTCTTCGGTAGGTAGCGCTTCTCGGTGATCAGCAGACCGGTATCGATCGTGCATCCAGCGGCGTGAGGGAATTGAACGCCCTGCGCCCCGATGGCCGCTGTCGTGCCGAGCGTCAGCGTGTTGCCGGTCATGCTGGTGATCTGCACCGACTCCACAAGCGAAGGATTCGCCCGATCCAGCACAACACATTCACCGACCTGCAGCACTTGCACCGGGCCATTCACTTGCACCTGGATGCCGTTGCCAGGACCGAACGCGCCAACGCTGGTGAACGTCAGTTCCGGGCTCAATGCGGCCATGTAGGCAGGCTGCCCGGTGGAGTCCTTCACGTAGATCAGGCCAGCCGGGCGTCGCAGGTACGCATCCACCAAAACACTCGCCTGCGTGACCTGTTGGGCCGTCGCGCTAGGCACGCCGAAAGCCGCGTAGTCAGTCGATTGCAGGTAGGTGGAGGGCATAGATCAGATGCGGTAGAGCACCACGCCGACTGCGGCAGCGGTTGCGGTCTTGGCGACGCGGTAGATGCCAGGGGCATTCAATACCGCTTCCATCGTCGTGGAGGTCATCTGGGCGCAGATGGCAGCCGGCACGTTCTGCCAGTTGCCGCCCGCGTCTTGAACTTGAACGGTAGCCGTCTCGCTCGCCCCAAGGCCGCCCGCGACCAGCGAGCAAGCGCCGTCAGCGGCAGACAGTTGGAACGGCTGAGAGGTGGCGGCACCCGTTTGGGCGCCGATCAGAATTTGCTGGGCGACGCTCATGCAGCAACCCCTTCAGGGAGGATGATCGGGCTGCACGAGGCCAGCTCACGATCAATCAGATACTTGCCGAGGTTGTCGGGGACTTCCGCAACACCCTCGATGAATTCGACAGCGAACATGCGCGGTTTGCCGGTCTCATCCATCCAGTCGGAAACCGGGTGATGAACGCCAGGTTGAACGAATGTGGTGGATTTGCCGCGCGCGCCGGGGTGATAGACCTTCATGTCGCCTCTTGGAAAGACAAAGGGCCACCCGAAGGCGGCCCTTTTTAGTCACTGCCGCCCGAATTACGGACGCTGCACTTGCACCACGGCGTGGGCGTACGAAGCGCCCTTGAAGATCACCGAATCGAACTTCACGCCCACGAACTGGCCGGACAGGTTGCCCACCAGACCCAGTTGGAACAGGCGCGGATTCGGGTTGTCTTCCTTGCCGCTGATGTACGGAATCTCGATTTCCGATTCCATCAGGATGGCTGCGTAGTAACCCTTGACGCCGGTCGGCGTTGCCGAGAAGCCGTACTGCGCGGTAGCGGCCGGCGTGGTCGGCATGAACGGATCGCCGATCAGCGGCAGCTTGCCGACTTGCGTCGAGATCGCGGCCACGGTGACGCCGGCCACGACTTCCATCTCGTCCAGCGTGATGCGCGAGGCCTTCGCTTCTTGGTCGATGAAATCAGCCAGCAGCGGGTTCAGGTAGATCGCGGTCGGACGCACGACGTACGTCTGGTTCGCGACCATGTTGGCCACGGCGGTCTTCAGGCCGTCGATGATCGATGCGCCTTGGGCGATGACCGATTGTTGGGTGATCTGCGACAGGCCGCCCATCCATTCCAGCGTGGTCGGGGCCGACATGCTGGTGTCGGTGCCGGCCCAGAACATCGAAGCGCGCTTGAGTTCGATCGCGCTGATGATGTCGTCCACGTCCTTGGCGACCACGCTGGCGAACTGGCCTTGCTGCTCGGTCACATCCTTGTCGAACAGCGACAGATTGGACTGAGCGGTCACGGCCTTGATGAACGCCGGACGTTCCACACGGGTCGGGCCGGTGGCGGTCGCCGACAGGTTGCGCGGGTCAACGGCTGCCGCGCTCGCCAGAGCGGTCTGCTCGAAGTAGCGGTGCGGGTGGCCGGTGGCCTTGTTCGGCTTGATGCGCTGCAGGGGGATCGACGAGCGGCGCAGAACGTCCATGATCTCGCGCTCGAATTCGGGAACTTCGATCGCGCCGGTGCCGAGATAGTCGGCGGCTGCGTCGAGGCTCAGCAACTTGGTTTGAACACCCATGTTCTATGCTCCAGAAATGAAAAACCCCGCCGAAGCGGGGTGCGGGTGATGCGGGAGGATTCGGGGTCAGGCTTGGCCGACGACCATCAGGCCTTCGTGACGCATCTTGAGCTTGGCCTCGATGGCCTTCGTGCCCTTAACGCCAGCGGCTTCGAGCGCCTTGTCGACCTGCTCGACGGTGAGCTTCTTGCCGTCGGCGACTTCGGCCTCTGCAATGCCGCCCTTCGCCAGCAGCGTCTTGATGGCCGGCGAGATGGTCTTGCGTTCCGGCTCTTGCGCGGTGGCGAAAGCCTTGGCCTGCAGATCGGTCAGCTTGGTCTGCGAAGCTTCGAGAGCTTCTTGCAGCGGCTTGACAGCGGCAGCAACGGCATCGGAGATGGCCTTTTGCGCTGCGGCCTTGTCGGCAGCGGCTTCCACCGTCGCGCCCGGCAGGTAGTCGTGGTCGCGGTAGATGTGCGGCACGTTGCCGGAGACGGCGGCGGCGGCCATGTGCGCAGCCACGCGGCGAACGACGCCCACGTGGCCGGCGGTCGCATGCGTGCCCACGCCGGCCTTTTCCATGGAATCGGCGGCTGCGTTCAGCGCGTCAACGTGCGGCTTGACCTGATCGATGATCGGGCCAGCGAGCGATGCGCCCTTGGCCTCCAGTTCAGCGACCTTGCCAGTCAGCGTTTCGACGGCCGCAGCCAGCGGCTTGTTGGCCTCGGCGAGCGCGGCCAGGAGTTCTTCCTTGGTCATTTCAAGTTCCTGTTCGGCCTGAGCGGCCAGTGATGTGGTGGTATAGGCCGCCAGATGCTTGTAAAGCACGGCCGCTCCGGTGAATACGCAGTGTTCTACTACCCAAGGGTCGGCACTTTGGTCGGAGATGGCGGCTAGGCACTCATACGAGAACCCAAGACGATTCTTCTCCGCTTTAATGCGCGCACATTCTTCGGGAAAGTCACTTGCGTACAGGAAGCCCGCGATTCCAATCGCGTTTCCTTCAACTCTTGCTTCGGTGATAACCCCGATCTTGGCCTTCTTGTCGTGGCCATCGAAGTCTTCCGTGTAATCAATCGCCATGCCCAGCAGACTGGGGATGGCTCTCTCAGCAACATCGCGCGGGATGTACGTTCGCTTACCGGTGCTGCCGTTCGGCGGCGCGTCGGACGGCTCATCGATGCGCGTCAAGATGCCTGAGAAAGGCATCCTGTTGGGATGACCTTCGACATCAGGCATCGCCAGCGACATCGCTTCCAAGTTAAAGGCCAGCGCATGCAGCTCCCAACTGGAAACATCGATGCCGAGTGCCTTTGCCTTATGGATGATCCTGCTTCGCGCTTCCTCGCGCTCCGAGTCGGAAAGGCCCTGAGTGCGCGGCAGTTGCGACCAAGCCATCCGAACGTGCCGCTCGTCGTGAATTGGTAGCGCCCTCTTTCCTGGCACCCCAAAATCACTATCCGGCAAGGCGTCACGCCGCTCTTTGGATAGGCTCATGTTGATCCCCGTGCATTTCCTTCCGAATATTTGAAATCGTGGTGGCGCTAACGCCGAATTCAGCCGCTAGGACATAGCCAAGGTCGCCAGAACGGAGTCGCGCTTTCACCTGAGCCGACTGTTCCGGCGTCAGCGCGCGGCGTGACAATTGCGGACCCCGCGGCTTGCGTTTTGCAATCGACATCCTCATCCGGGTCTCATCAGAGAGCTTGCGCCCGGTTAGAGCATCCGAAAGCCGCTGGCGGGTCTGTTCGCTCATGGGCGGCAGCGGATTGCTCTGGCGAAGCTCACGCTCGCGCAGTCTCGCCTCTTCCGATTTCTTAAATCTTCGGCCGGTCTGCGCGGCAATCTGCTTTGCGATGGACTCTGGGCGATGCTTCCTACCCCGCATTGGGGCTTCGGCATGTTTGGCGATGTTGTATCCGCACTCGCGCACGGTGCTGCGGTACGAGTCAATCCAAAACTGTTCGCGAACAAGCAGCTGGTCGACGTCTTGGACAATCTCGATCAGCTCGAATTGGAATGCACCACAACCATATTTCGCCCAGGCGCGCTGCAACGAGATTGAGTGGTGCCTACCGCAGTTCAGATCAGATCGATGTTGCCGCCAGCGAGTCGTAACATCGCCGGACGAACCGATATAGACCTTGCCGTTCGACACGTTCCGAATGACGTAGATGCCAACCGCCATCGATGTTCCTTACAGAACGGCCTTGATCTTGGCGATCATCGCCTTGACGTCGTCCGATGCCTCGCGCTCGACCGCTACCAGCAGGGAGCGCAGATCGCCGATGCCGGTTTCAAGCGCGGCCAACGCGCCGTGTGCAGCGTTGTCGCCGGCTTGTACCGCACCCTTGAGTGCCGCCTGAACCTCGGCCAAGAAGCCCTGCGGAGTTTCGGCCACGTCAGCGGCATCAGCACCGGCGGCTTCAGGAGCCGCAGCGTCGTTCTTTTGTCGTGCCATGGTGTCCTCAGAGGTTCGCAACGAGGTTGGCCAGCGCGGTTGCGGCGTTGGCATCCAAGATGCCGCCGGCGGCGTTGATGCGCGCAACGGCGATCTTCAGGTCGGCGATCTTCGCTTCCAGCTCGGCAAGACGGCCCAGTTGGGCGTGGTTTGCCGCGGTCGGCGCGCTGTTGATCGCCTTTTCGGCCGCGATTCGGGCCGCTTTCACATCTGCGTGCTGGGTCATGGTCAGGTCTGCAACTGTGTGATGGCGTTGTTGATCGCCGTCAGGTTGGCGCCAGCCGGCACGTACGTTGCGAGACGTTGCAACTGCGCGATGGTCTCGACGAGCGTGTTGTTGATCGCGGAGAGCATGCCTTGCGCGTCTTCAGCGCCAACGGCAGAGGCGACGGCGTTCTTCTCGGTTGCCGACAGAGCGATCGTCCCGAGGTTTGCGATGTAGGTCGTCATTGATCAGGTCCTTGAGGTGATCAACCGAACAGGAACCAATCAATCGTGCCGGATGCCAAGGTGTTGGCAGCCAGGCGCGGCGACAGATTGATCGTGAAGCCGGTGGAGGTCTTGGCCGAGATCCACCAAGTGGCGTCCTGGCCAGGGTTGACCACCACGCCGAAGTTGGCGGGCAGATTCTTCAGGCCGCTAACGACGACCGTCACCGATGCGCCAGCGCCCCCGCCGGCAGCATTGGCTACGCCGATACCAGCGCCGACCAGCGCGCGGCCCTTCTGGCTGAAACCGTAAGCGCCATCGGGCACTTCCATTGCAAAGAGATCAAACGGCATTTCTGCTCCTGTAGGGCGAACGCCCATGAAAAAGCCGCCCCGAAGAGCGGCTGCTTGTCAGGCGTTCAGCCTGTCATTCCTTTGTAGCCAGGTCAGGGTTGACCTGTTTGGCGCCCATTGCGCCCTTCATGGCGATCTCGACGTCGGCATACGGCAGGTCTGCCCACTGGCTTTCCAGCGGCGGCAGTCCGCGCCGCGCTCGGTATTCGTTCGGGGTGATCGCGTTGTTCTTGTATTCCTTCTCGTAGACGTTCGCGAGGTTCAGTTCGTCCTCACGATCAAGCCCGCGGAAACGGAATTCAATCTGGCTGAACCCAAGCCGCGCCTCGATCGACTCGCGCGTCAGGTAGGCAGAGAAGTTGCGTGCCGTCGGCTTGATGATCGCGTCCCAGTCGCGGTCGTCGCCGACCTCGCTGGTATTGCGGTTCACGTCCGCCTCGACGCCCAGGTTCTGCGGGCTGAGTTCAAACGCCGTGGCGATCTCGCGCAGCAGGAACTCTTGGTACTTCAGGTACAAGGCATCGTCTGACGAGCCCCGCAGCTTGTGTACCTGCACTTCCTCGCCGCCGACGATTGGCGTCTGGCCCTGCCCTTCGATCTCGTTGCGCCACCAGTCCCGGAACGCATCAAGCGTCGTCCGATCCATGCCCGTGAACTGCAGCAGGTTTTCCGGTTGGCTGTTGCTCGTCAGGTTGCCGGCGTAGTCAGCGACGCCGAGTTGGCGATTGATCGAGTTGAACGCGACCTCAAGACAGCCGTAACCGAATGGATTCTCGGTGTTCGGGTCTTTGCGGATGTAGATCAACTGCTCATTGAGCAGCGAAACGCCCTGAACTCCGCCTACGTTGCCGTAGCCCTGCGTTTGCAGGTACCGCGGCTCGTTGCGATCGCCCGACCAGGCCGCATAGACCTGGATGGAAAGCGCGTCAACTGGCCACATCCACAGTGGCCGGATCTTGTCGGCGCCAATCTCCTGCTCAATCGCGCCAGTGCCGCAGATCAGATAGTCCTCGACGCACTGCTCGATCAGCGTGCGGAACGAGTCATCATTGTTGGGCCGCTGCAAGCATGCGGTGGCGACCTCGATCTGCCGCTTGAGTTCAGACGTCTCTTTGGCGTTTGCCTTGGGGACGATTTCCCACTCAAGCTCGGCGATCGCACCCTTGATGCGGTTGATCGCTCGCCGCGCATAAGGCGTGCGGCTGAACATCCGCAGATTCGACGGCGTCGGTTTGATGAGGGGCCGGTCCTTTTGGTACCGGACACTCCCCAGGTTCATCAGCCGCGCATAGGCCGTCGACACGCGCGCCGGCGCCTTACGCATCCGGCCGGCCCACAGTGCTTGAGCTAGTCGATCGCCAGACCAATCGGCCACGCGCTGCAGGAATGGTTTTTTGCGTACCGCCATGGTTTTCCTAGACGCTGCCGAATGCAAAGGTCGGTTTATCGATCGGCCACCGTTTCACGATGAAATAGCCAAGGGCGTCGGGCGCGTGGTCCTTGCCGTTCTTCTTGTCCGGCTCGCCGTTTTGGTCATACACCTGTTGCTCAAGGCACTCAGTCACGGTCGGGCACTTGCGCGTGTTGACGAACAATTGCCTTGCGCCAATACCGTTCAGGATCAACCCGTTGACGGCATTGACCCGGTCCTTGACGGCCGGATTTGTCGATCCAACGTGCACCGACAGGCCGTGATCGCGCAGAATCTGCAGATCAGAGAGCGAAGCATTGACCGACTTGTGACCTCGCCCGCTCGCATCCGGATAGACCGTGATGTGGTGCCCGGGGAAACGCTCGACCAGTAATTGCGCAAGCGCCGGCGTATCCCGAACGCCCGTGAGTTCATCAAGGATCATGGGGTAGCCGAAGCGATCCACCCCGATGACTGCGGTGCAGTTGTAGACGTTGAAGTCCACACCCACATGCAACGGCTCGCCGTCGATGATCTCGGCGTCCGTGTGGTTCTTGTGCCGGTCAAAGTCCGGATACACCGCCCCGCTCGTCAGGTTGACGAACAAGCCCTCAAGGTATGCATCCAGCAGGTTCGCCGGATAGATCGCCCGCAGCTGGTCGACGTAGCCATCCGGAAGGAATGGGTTACTCGACGTCGGCGCGCGGTAGAGGATGTATCCATCCTTCGGGTCTTTCTGCCACGTCTGGTAGACGAAGCGAAAGCCTTCCGGGGTCGTGGCAATCGCCAGCGTGTTCTTGTCGCCGTCCGGCTTTTTCTTCCGGCAGCGAGCTAGGCACTTGCGCCAGGCGTTGGCCGCCTTCTTCTCGTCCAGAATGTCGAACTCATCGATCCCGCCGTCCGAAATCTCAAAGCCGACGATCCGATCGGGATTGTCCAGCGTGCGAAAGATGACGTTGCCGCCGGTGCCGACCTTCAGTTCCTTGTCCGACTTGTTCAGCTTGTGCCGGATCTTCATCGCATCCAGCCGCTCTTCAAACTTCGGCCAAGCGATGAGGCTGATCAGGTCATAGGTCGGCGCGAAGTACCCGACGTTGAACATCGGGTACAGCAGCTTCTTCATCATCAGCCGCGTGACCAGCGCGTCGGACTTGCCCGCACCGAACCCGCCCACGAAGGCCGGGAACTGATGCTCGGAGAACACGAAATCTTCCTGCGGCTCGGTCAGCGCCAGATTGACTTCAAGTTCACTCATCCTTTCGGGCCCGGCGTACGGTGATGCGGATCGATTCCGGCGCGTCGCCGTCCTCGTCGGCCATCAGGTCGCGGCGAGCAAGTTCGAGCTTTCGGATCAGGTCAATCTGCCGGATGATCAGGTCGGCGTAGTCGGGCGCGGCGGCCTTCAATTCCTTCTTGTCGTACGGCTGCATCGACTCGGTCGCGCGGTCGTATTCCTCGCCGATCTTGCGAGTGACCTGCAGCGCGCCGTCGACCATGTCCATCAGGTCAAGCGAGCCGGACAGGCGCACGAATCGATGGAGCTTCACCCGGGCCAGCCGGATCTCGTCGTCCAGGCTGCCAACCTCGGCGCGCTCGTACAGCACGCGCTCATCAGAGGTCAGGGCATCGGAGTAGAAGCCGTGTTTCACGGCATTGGCATTACCCTTGGGGGCGCCGGTGCTTGCTCCGCCATGCAACTTGCAGCGCGTCTTGCCTTCCATTGGAGCCCGTTTGCACGGCGCTCCTGACCGCGTCTTGGCTCCGCATGTGCTTGCCATGCGTGGCCTCGTTCATGGGGTTGTTTCGTGAGTTTTAGGTTTTGACTATCGCGAGCGGCTCGCCGCCGGATATAAACCCGTTATTTCTGAGACTTTCGGCGCGGCAAGATAGAGGCAATCTATTGCCACCCATCAATCACGCCCTTCCTCGTGAGGGGATCAACCGCACCCGTGCACCACGGCGCATGATGAAGTCGGCGACGCTCTCAGGTTCAGGCCACGGCCCACCGAGATACGCGAGCACGATCCGCGCGCGCAGATACCAGTTCACCCACCATGCGATGCTGATCTTGAGGGTGTACTCAATGGCTTCCATGGCAATCACTCGCCCGGTTCGGATAAGTGAACGGCGCCGTTAGCCATTCGACGAAACGAGACCGGTACTCTCGCATGGACTCGCCAGATCGGCGCTTATCCATGGGCTTCGGGCCGCCTGCAAATGTGTAGGCGTCAAGGAAGTTGTCGATAAACTCCTCGGACTCGCCCATCCAGTTCAAGTCATCCCACCAGATGCGGAGTCTGCGTAGCAGGTTCACGATGCGTCTCCACCCATGGGCAAACAGTCTGTGTGCAAGCACCCTTCCCGCCCAATCGCCCCGACTGCCTCGTCTTCGCCCTCTTGGTCGTACAGGTGAGGTAAGACGCTGGGGAAATGGCCATTGCTTGGAATGGCCTCGTCATCATCGAAGGTGCGCTGCGGCCGGGGCATGTTGGAATAATGGCCGGACATGCCGGTCAAGAGGAATGATTAATACGGCGCGCGATTCGCGATCGTTTTGCCCTGCGCATTTAGAACATAGGCATTGCCGGTCAAGGTGAACTGCCGCATGCTGTTGTCACCCGTCACATGTGCCACCACTTGGCTTCCATCTCGAATGAAGTCCAATTGCTCATGGTCGAGGATTTGAACCACCGTGAAATTCTTTTCGACGGCGTTGTCCGGCATGTCTTCTGCCGACATCAGTTTCAAATACATCATGGTCTACTCCTAGTGAATGGGCATCTCTGCCCGAATAAAAAGCGACCCGATCAGCGCGGGCCAAACGCGCAGAGCGCGAGGGGAGATGGTTGCGGCAAGTGGAATCGAACCACTGACCTTCGGGGTATGAACCCGTTGCGCTACCGCTGCGCCATACCGCAAAAATGGCTGTCCGAGCTGGAATCGAACCAGCCTCACACGGATTAACAGTCCGGCCGCACACCTTTGTGCGTTTCTGACAATTGAAGAGGGAACCACCGCGCCGGGTTGATGAGCCCGTACGGCTTACGTGGGGGACAAGTCTTAGCGCCGCATCCATGCGGCTGTGCGCTCTACCCTGGAATTTGGGCCCCAGTTGACGCATCAATGGTCGACTGTCGCTGTCACCCTCACAACTGAGCCCTGTACCGCGAGTGGCGCGGCGGTCCCGGCAACAGAACCAAGCCCCTGTTCCTGGCGGTTGCCGTCGACAGGAGGAAGCCCAAGACTCATGCGTGAGGATTCAGGGGCCCACGCACCAGACGGACAAGCCGCGCCGATCTCGTGGGTAAGTTGTATCCCTGACAGAACCCCGCGACCCGTTCATCCGCGCAGGATGCGTTCGACCAGCCATGCCGGCAGTTTCGGGGTTGTGTCAGGAGCCTCAATCTGAGGCAGTGTGTTTGTTGCGCCACACAAAAGTTCGCCGCGTTTGCTTTTTGATAACTCT
Source organism: Ralstonia sp. TCR112 (assembly GCF_007997035.1). Classification (GTDB taxonomy): domain Bacteria; phylum Pseudomonadota; class Gammaproteobacteria; order Burkholderiales; family Burkholderiaceae; genus Ralstonia; species Ralstonia edaphi. The sequence goes on from NZ_VOSS01000044.1 coordinate 53,419, forward strand.
TTATCTATATTCGCGCTTAACAGCCAATCTGTTATCAAAGATCACGCCGGATCACCCGGCAAGGAGGTTTCCAGCGATGACTAGCTACCCAGCAGAGTTCGGCGCCCAACATGTGCAGGCGCTTGGAGACGCAAACAGAAGAGTTTGAGCGCGGCCCTTTGATCGGCGCGGGGGTCGCGTAGCGGTACGGGGAAGTTCGGCGCCGAGACAACAAAAAAGCGACCCCGCCGACGAGCGGGGTTTTTCTTTCTATCTGGTCTTACTTTTCTTCAATACCAGCGCCTTGCGCGCGGGCGTAAATTCGATTTGCCGGGGCCAAAAACGACTAGAGCCCGATCAATGTCGGGCTCTGGCTGGCGGGGAACGCTCTCTTTGCGGCGAATGCTTCGCTAACTTACACACATCCTAGCAGATTCGGCGCATACATGCAACCATTTTGAGAACAGGTTATCAACTGGGCGAAAAAAAACGCAGTTGGAGCCGATGTTGCAACTCCCCTGCTACGGTGACCGCGCTGCCTAGGTTCTCTCGGTCGGCCAGCGCGCCCATGGTCTTGTACTTCACTGTTCCGTCCTTCATCACGTAAGCGATGAGAACCCCCTCCACGTCCCCGGTTTCGTAAGCGTCAGCGATATCTCTCAGCTCGTCCCCCGGCGTCGAATCGTTAGCGCCGCTTGGAAACATGGGAATTACGTTCGCTTGTTTTGCTCTTGGCGTCATTGTCCTTCAGGGTAACAACCCTTCCTTTTGATTTGCCGGCCTGCGACTTGGCCAGGCTGATTTGCCCCAACACATCATCCCCCCCTTCTGGATTCTCTATCAGCCGGAGGAGTGCCGCAACAACATCCGTTACAGGCCGTGGCAATTTAAGCAAACGGGTGTGCACGTCCGCAGCGGCCATCTTGTGCCCATCCGGAATGTGCGGGATATCCATCCAACCACGCGGCTTATCCATCCCATCCTCAAGACGATGAGCGACGTCATCTCCCATGTTGCGAAAACCGCTTTTGCAATGGGTGATGTAGACGCGCCCCACGCCGGTGCGCGCCGCAAGTTTCATGATGGTCGTCGCCTCATCTATCAGGAGGTTCAGATTCAGTTGGCGTATCTCGTTTCGGTTCATGCCCCGGATTTTAGGTGTGATAGCGCCGTTGTCAACATGTTCCCATGGAGATAACCGCTTATCGTGATAAAGTGTTCTCACCAAAACAACCTGTGGGAGAACCGCATGAACCTGGTCGAATGGCTTGACGCGATGTGCCTGAACAGCAAGAACCTCACCCCCGGCGAGCGTGAGCGGCGCAAGGCAGAACGCACCCGCATCCTCAAGAAGGCTGATGCCACCATGAATACGCTGCGCATGTCGCGTCATCGCGGCGTCATCGGCATCAAGCTCGCGAGACGCTTGGAGAAAGCATCCAAGGGTTCCAGCGCCGAGTTCAAGGTGGCTGACCAGATGCCGGAACTGGCGCAGAAGCAGTAGGAAAAAAATTTCTTACCGATGAGAACATGCTATCAAAGTTCTCGGTAAGCATCTGTTAATCGGGCAGGCGGTGGCCACCGTCGCGCGGGCTCGCCCTGGCCCGCGCCGCCCGGCCTATTGGCTGTTGAGGCAATGGAGCACTGATATGGAAAAACAACCCAGATCCGGGAGAGTCCGCCATGCGTGACTATGGCAAGGTCGGCCCCAAGTTCTGGATCGGCGAAACAGGGAAGGCCCTCAGAAAGCGCGGCGCTGACGCTCAACTCGTCGCTCTCTACCTGATGACCAGCCCGCACGCGAACATGCTGGGGCTTTACTACGTTCCCACGGCCTACATCGCACACGAGACAGGACTAGGCATAGAAGGGGCTTTGAAGGGCCTTGCTAGTTGCTGCGAAGTTGGTTTCTGCCATTACGACGAGGCTTCAGAGATGGTTTGGGTGCCAGAGATGGCCCAGTACCAGATCGCAGAGCGCTTGACCGGCAAAGACCTGCGCATCAAGGGCGTCCAGAATGAGTATGACTCTCTTCCCGGAAACCCTTTCCTGAAGCCGTTCTTTGAGAAATACGGCGAGGCGTTTTGCATGGAGAGATGCCGCCATCACGATAGGGGGCAACAAGCCCCTTGCAAGCCCCTTGCAAGCCAAGAACAGGAGCAGGAGCAGGAACAGGAGCAAGAACAGGGAAAACACTTGTCCGGCAAGCCGGACGATGAGGCCGAAAAAATCCTTGCGCATCTGAATGCCGCCGCAGGTCGTGACTATCGGCCGGTGCCCTCGAACATCAAGCTGATCCGCGCACGCCTCAAGGAAGGCGCAACGCCCGCGGAGATACGCGCCGTGATCGACCTCAAGGTCAAGCAGTGGGCCAAGGACGCGAAGATGGCGCAGTACCTGCGGCCCGACACACTTTTCAACGCCACGAAGTTCGCCCAGTACATCGGCCAGCTCAAGGCCGGCGTCCCGGTTGATGACCGGAGCGTTGAGGGATTTTTGGCAACGTTTGACGGGCCGCCAGATGACGGCATGACGATCGACATGGAGCGCGACCATGCATGAGCAGGACAGGAAGGAATTTGCGGAAGTGATCCGCGCGACGTTCGACAACTATCACCGCGAGCAGCCGATGAACTCGACCCTGCGAGTGTGGTGGGAAATGCTGGCCGGCTTCGACATGGCCGCCGTTCGGGGTGCATGCATGCGCTATATCGCGACCGAGCCGAAGTATCCGCCGACCATTGGGCAATTGCTCGGCCTTCTGCGCGGCTCCAATGGTGGCGACGGCCGACTTGGCGCCGATGAGGCTTGGGCGCGCGCGCTAACCGGGATGGATGAGTCGGAAACCATCATCACGACGCCCGAGATCATGGCGGCGTTCAGCATCGCCCAGACGGTTCTTGAAAGCGGTGACGAAGTTGGAGCCCGTATGGCGTTCAAGGATGTCTACAACCGTATCGTGTCCGAGGCCCGGGCCGCCGGCAAGCCGGTTGAATGGCAGGCTTCGCTTGGGTGGGATGCCGAGAAGCGCGCGCGTGTTGTGAACCAAGCGGTAGCTGCTGGTTTTCTCCCGGCACCGAAAGCCGCTGCCCTTCTTCCTCCGCCTAAGCCAAAGACGCAAGACGTCTACCCCGAAGGGCTCGCGAGGGTGAAGGCCATGATGGCGACGCTTACCTCAAAAAGGGAACAGTTTCAACGAGCGCGCGAAGCTGAGTCTGCTGCAGATCGAGATCGCACGGCGGCGGCAAAACAGCAAGCCGAGGAAATGACGCGCGAGCACGAGAAAAAATCTGCCTCGGATTTTGCTAAAAACCCTACCCACGCCGCTTCATTTTAACTATACTGATAACACGTTATCCGCGCTGTTACCACGCCATGGTCGAATGCATCGATTGCAAGCACTGCGACATGAAGACCGAGAAGGCACAGGCGCGCTTGGGCTTTGGTCACTGCGCATTCGAGCCAATGGCGGGGCGCTTCAACAACGTGAAGTGGCCGCGTGACTGCAACAAGTTCGAGGCGTTGCCCGCAGAGAAGTCCGAAGCGCGGCGCAACTGGCTCAAGGGGAGGAATTGATGGCAGGGAATCAAAAGCCGCGCAAAGGCTTCAGCCCGAGATTGCGCACCCAACCATGGCGAGTATCGGCCGTCTTTCATCCGCTGGAATCCGTGCTCTTGCAAATCGAGCAGACCGGCGAAGTGACGACGGACGGCAAGGGCATGCCGATGTTCAAGGACGCCGGCGACGGGCACTGGTACGCAACCACGCCCGCGATTGAAGGGATCGTCGAGGCATACGCCACGCACGAGCTGCGCAGCGGCCGGCCGATGCCGCTGGACAACCTGCGCAGGTTCGCCAAGAAGCTCGAATACGCGAGCCCGCTCACGCTGGAAGATTGCGCCGCCGTCCGCCGCGACCTTGCCGCCCTTCGCAGCGAAACGCTGGCCATGACGGTCGAGTACGCGGCCAGCCTGGTCCGCACCACGCAAATCAAAATCGAACTCGAGAGGATCGCCGCATGAGAGAAGCCGAGAAGCCGCGCGCCGTCCGCATGGTGCAGCTCGTGCATGAGCTGAACCTCTACGCGGGCGAGCAGTTCACCATTGACGACCTCGTCCACATCTTCAAGACGACAGCCAAGCGCCTAGAAAAGCTCTGCGCCAAGGCCGTCGACAACTTCCAGCTTCGCACGGGCCGCAACACTGCCGGCCACCGCGTCTACTGGGCCATGAGCGCGTCTGAGCGCGAGATGGTCCGCCGCACACCGACCGGCGACATGACCGGTTACACCGAATACCTGCATTCGCACTGGCGCGTCGCTGAGGGTGCGCCTTGGGGGCGGTGACATGAGAATCCAGCACTTCCAGCGCAACCTCAACGGCCGAGATTTCGCCGTCGGCGACATTCACGGCTGTTTCAGCCGCCTGCAGTTGCATCTCGACACCATCGGCTTCAACCCGGAATGTGATCGCCTGTTCAGCGTCGGCGATTTGGTCGACCGTGGGCCGGAGTCCGACCTAGCGCTTGAGTGGCTGGATAAACCGTGGTTTCACGCAGTGCGCGGCAATCACGAAGACATGGCCATTCGATTCCCGCGCGGGAACATGGACACGGTCAACTACGTGCAGAACGGCGGCGGCTGGAACGTCGGCAACCCGCGTGTCGTGCAGCAGTTGTTTGCCGACTACTTCATGGCGCTACCGTTGGCGCTGGACATCGAAACGGCCAACGGTCTGGTCGGCATCGTCCACGCGGAATGCCCATTCCCGTCTTGGCGAGACTTCGTAGAAGTCCTTGAGACCCCCGAACTTCCTTCGCCTCTCAAGCGGGCGATTCTCGAAACAGCCTTATGGGCACGCGATCGCATCAATGCCCTGCGCCCCGATGAAGTGAGCGACGTCCGCGCCGTCATCGTGGGACACACGCCGGTCGAGCGATTCACCAGCCTTGGAAACACGCTTTACATCGACACGGGCGCAGTCTTCCGTGAGCGCGATTTCACCATTTTGAATCTCAGCACGTTGCGGCCGGTGGATCTTGGCGTGCGCCTTGATTGGGAGGAAGTGGAGTGAGCGAGAAGCCAACTAATCCGAAAGACAGCGTCGGCATCCGCAAGGCGCCCATGTCCACGGTTTCCGCTGTCGTCATGGCCGAGGTCGGCGTCGCCATGCTTGAAGGGGCGGCCAAATACGGGCGCCACAATTACAGAGCCGTTGGCGTTCGCGCTTCCGTCTACTACGACGCCACACTGCGCCACCTGTTTTCCTGGTGGGAAGGCGAGAACATCGACCCGGATTCGGGCATGTCGCACATCACGAAGGCGATCACGTCCCTCGTTGTTCTCCGTGACGCGATGATCCAGGGAAAAGTCACAGACGATCGGGCGCCATCATCCGGACCGTTCTATTCGGGCCTAAACACTGCCGCTGCGGCGATTCTTGACCGGCACGCAGACAAAGCCCCGTATCACTACACCATCGCCGACACCAACGGCATGGCCGAACACGCCGCGCGCGAAACCGACGCGCGCCTGATCGCTGATTCCAATGCGGCGGTACACGGCTACCCGCCAATCCACACCGAGGCTCTGCATGCAATCAAAACGACTGAGCCTCGTTGAGGCGCTGGCCAATACCTGTGTTGGGTACGGCGTGAACTTCACGGCCAATCTCCTGATCTTCCCGCTCTTCGGGATGCACATCAGCATCCGCGACAACTTCGTGATGGGGCTGATCTACACGGGCATCTCCATTGCGCGCGGGTACGTGCTGCGCCGGACGTTCAATCGCATCAAGGAGGCAGTGTGAGCAAGCTAACCGAGTGGTTCCCCGGCGAACTGAAACCAGTGCGGCCGGGCCTCTATGAGCGCAAATACCTTCAGGTTACAGGTGGCTTTCGTGCGTGGCTTGAATGGTTCGACGGCAAAGAGTGGCACCACAGAAAGCCTGAAGCGGGTGACGACCTCGCGTGTCTGAATCAAGAGCGTCAATGGCGCGGCCTCGCAAATGAACCGCAGGAGGCCGCATGAAACGCGCCCTAACCTTCGTTGCCGCCCTCATCGGCGCGTTGATCTACGCGGCCGTTACCTTGTGTCTAGTGCCGTTTGCCGGCGCGATCTGGGCGCTTAGCTGCGTTGCGCGCGGGCTGGAGTGGATTCAGGAGCATGTCGCGTGAGGAAGTATCGCAATGTCAAGGTGACCACGGAAGCCGGGACTTTCGATTCCAAGCGGGAGCATGCCCGTTACCTGGAACTGCTGATGATGCAGCGCCAGAAGTCGATCAGCAATCTGCGCAGACAGGTCGAATACATCCTGATCCCGGCGCAGCGCGACGCGAGCGGCAAGGCCATCCGCGCCGTGAAATACATCGCCGACTTCGTTTATGACCTGAACGGGAAACAGGTCGTTGAGGACGTGAAATCCGAAGCAACGCGGAAGCTGCCAGCCTACGTTCTGAAGTTCAAGCTGATGATCCACGTCCACGGGATAACGATCAAGGAGGTTACGTGAGCGCGCCACCCCTCGCCCTCCCCTCAATCGAAGACGAGGGCGCCCAAGCCTTTCAGGTCGGCCGGCGCGTCGCGTCCTATCTGCCCTACGGCTTCGCCTTCTGCCCCTATAAGCCCGGCAACTCGTTGCATGACAACTGGATGCGCGGGTACGTGAAGATTTTCGATGCGGTGAGCCGGTCATGAGTGACGAACAAAACTGCAGCACCTGCGCGCACCGACGCGGATTCATTTACGGCTTCTGGCATTGCGTCCGCACAGGCTGGTATTGCGATGTCGAGGTGAAGCATGGTGGCCGTTGCCAGACCGGCAGCCGACTCTCTCTTTGGGAACCCCGCGCGCCGCTGCACCGCCGAGTCATCCGCATCTTCACGGGGATGAAAGCATGAGCGACGAAAGTGAAATCAACATATTCCGCGCGCTGGACTTCATCAGAGACAACGCCACCGCCTACGCCCAAGCCAAAGCGAAGCGCGTCTATCTGGAGAATTTCCGCAAGAGCAAGAAGGCGATCCTGATGCGCGCGGCCGAACTGCGAGGGCACAAGACCGCAGCAATCCAAGAGCGCGAAGCATACGCCGATGATGGCTATGTCGAGATCCTTGCGGCCCTGCAGGCTGCAACCGAGCAAGAAGAAGCGCTTCGCTGGTTGATGGTGGCCGCCGAAGCAAAGATCGAAGCCTGGAGAACGATCGAAGCCACACGGAGAGCGGAGGCAAGGAACGTATGAGAATCCTCATCAGCGCAGACACCTATCTCTACACGTGCCGCCTCGGGATGTTCTTCCGCGTGCGCGGCTTCGGCGTGTCGATTGAGAAGGACCGGCCTCGCCTGTTCGCCGAGCGCATCGGCTTTCGGCGCGTCTATCGCTTTGGCCGATGGGCGGTGGAGTTTTTGACATGACGACGAATGCCGAGAAGGACTATCTGGGCCGCGTCGCCTCGCTGGGCTGCATCCTTTGCGACCGATTGGGCTACGGCGCCACACCCGCCGAAATCCACCACGTGCGCGAGGGTCAGGGGATGGCCCAGCGCGCGGAGAACTGGCTGGCCGTGCCGCTCTGCCCGGAACACCACAGGGGCAAGTCGGGCATCCACGGAAACCGTATGGCGCTCAAGCAGGTGAAAGCCGACGAAGTCGACCTGCTGGCGTGGACCATTGAGGCGCTGAATACCTGATGGCCACCCTTCCACATTGGGCGTACCGCGACCCGCTCGAACAACTGATCCGCGCGGAAGGTTTTCGCTGTACCGGCTGCACCCACGAAGAACGCAAAGAACTGTTCGGCACGGTCATCCACGTCTGCACGCTCAAGAACCGCGACGGCTCGCCGCGCAAACACGGTCAGCGATGCAGCAAATATGAGGGGGAAGAATGAGGGTATTCCGCGACACCGACGCCCTGCTCCGCTGGGCCTACGCCATCGTTGAGCAGCCGATCTGCAAGGTCTCCGATGCACAGAGAGCCATGGCCGGCGCCAGCGACACGAACAAGAGCGCAGACGGTGCCCTGAGCGTTCAGGATCAGCACGGCCAAGCTGCGATGGTACGGCGTTACATCGAGGGCATGCCGGAACTGCTCCAGGCGTACGCATGGGCCTCGTACTCATGGGCCGAGCATGAGCGCAAAGGCGGCAATTACGTGCTCGATCTGCACCTGGCGACCGAGACGGGCATCGTCAACGGCCTCATGCGGTTCCTGCTGATGCGCCGCCAGATCGAACTCGGCCAGTCGCGCTGCATGTCCTGCGAGCGGATCGCTGAGAAGGTCGGCGTGCACAAGCGGACGATCCAGCGCTATGAGCCCAAGGTCAAGACGGCCATGGACTCCCTGCGCAACCGGTTCTTTGACATGGCCGACGAACACTTCGCGGGGTCGGGCCTGATCCGCTCAAGCTGATTTTTTGATATTCTTCTTGAGAACATGTTATCTCTTTGCTAGAGTGCTCACACGCACCACAAAACCTGAGGTCAATAACCCATGAAGGGGAGAACCATGAACGCAGTTGTGAACGGCATTACTGTCCCGGCCATCATCGGAACACCGTGGGAAGGCGGCTTCTATAGCGGTCTGATCACTTTCGGTGGCGATGTGTATGCGCAAGTCACCGCCGCAAAGACTGACGGCGAGCACAAGCCCGCCATCTGGCTCCTGGATTACACCGAGATCAAGGGCGCCGACAGCTTCTTCGACGGCTTGGCGAACACGAAGGGCATGGCCGAGGCCGGCAGCGAGATCGCCCAGTGGGCACTCGAGCAGCGCATTGCTGGCTTCGATGACTGGGCCATCCCTGCGCGCGATCAACTCGAACTCCAGTACCGGCACTTCAAGCCGACCACCCAGGAGAACTGGGTGTGCCGCAACGGTGACAACCCGAGCAGCCTGCCCCCGGGCTACCCGTACACGATTCACCTGCCCGGCCAGACCACGGTCGAGCTGTTCCGCGTCGGCGGCACCGAGGCCTTTGCTGCTGACTGGTACTGGTCGAGCACGCAGTACTCGGCCGACGACGCCTGGAGCCAGACCTTCAATGGTGGCAGCCAGCACTACGCGAGCAAGGACCTCGAAGGTCGTGTCCGCCTCGTCCGCAGCATCAAGCTTTAACCCTTCATCCTTTCGACGGCCCAGACCAACCGATCACGATCAAGAGGATCAGATGAGCGAAATCACTATTCCCTTCCACGGCGGAAAGCTCGTGGTGCCCGAGAACGAAGCTGCGCGCGCGTGGCTCGACAAGGTTCTCAAGGCAACTTCCGACCAGAGTCTGCCGCGCATCAACATGCCGCCCGCACTCGGAGAGTACTGGGCCGGCGAAGGCGGCATCTTCGCCGGACTCATGCCGGACGGTAACGGTGGCCAGTATCCCCTGATCGCGTCGGTCGATGACTTCGGCCCAGCCGAATGGGGCGCCTACGGTCAGGACGAACCCGGTGCCAAGAGCGATCTCGACGGCTATGCAAACACGCGAGCGCTCATCGAGAGCAAGCACGCGCATCCGGCCGCGCAATTCGCCACCGGTTACACGAAAGACGGTCACAGCGACTTCTTCCTGCCCGCCAAACGGCAGATCTCGCTGTGCGCGTCAACCATCCCCGAGAAGTTCGAGAAGGCTTGGTATTGGACGTCGACCCAGTCCTCGGCCGACTACGCCTGGTCCCAGTACTTCACTGTTGGCGGCCAGCTCACCGCGTACAAGAGCAACGGAGGTCGTGTCCGCCTCGTCCGCAGGTCGAACTTTAAGTTTTAACTATTAACCATGGCAGCCGCCAAAGACCTACCCGTCTACAAGGTCGCGTACGACTTGCTGGGCGTCATCCTGAGCGCGGTGCGCAACATGCCGCGCGATGTGAAGCAGCTGGTCGGGGGTCCGCTCACCAAGGAAGCGATGGACATCGTCGTCCTGATCTTCCGCGCGAACTCCACCACCAACAAGGTGCCGTATCTGACCGATCTGCTGGAACGGATCGAAGTGATCAACCTGCTCCTGCGCCTCGCGCACGACATGAAGATGATCACGACGAAGCCGTACGCGGCAGCGATTCAGCGCACTGATATGGTCGGCAAGCAGGTAGGTGGCTGGCGGAAACAACAATCTGCATCGTCGCCCGCTGCACCACGGTCATGGCCGTGATGCCTGTGCGAATTATTGATCTGGTCGCGCCGCTGCTCCACAAGGGCACCGCCATGCGCACAACAGAAACCGGCTGCCGGTGTGCGGAAAGGTCTGGCGCAGTTGCTGCACTGATCGGCTGACGCCTTCGGTGCGGTGACGTAGATAGCGCGATACGACGCAGTACTCGGCCAACAACGCCTGGAACCAGAACTTCAATGATGGCAACCAGAACAACGCGAACAAGAACAACGAAGGTCGTGTCCGCCTCGTCCGAATATCAGTGCGATGCAGAGGGCCTCCTTTCTTTCGAGGCGCTCGTACGGGCCTATTTCGACTGCCGGCGCACGAAGCGCAACACGCGCAACGCGCTGGAGTTCGAGCAGGATCTGGAGCACAACCTCGGGTGCCTGTACGGCGATCTGTTGGATGGATCGTATCGGCCAGGCCGCTCCATCTGCTTTGTGGTCACGCGACCGAAGCCGCGTGAGGTGTGGGCGGCAGACTTCCGTGACCGCATTGTCCACCACCTGCTGTACAACCACATCGGCGCGCGGTTCGAGGATGCGTTCATCGCGGACTCGTATGCCTGCATCAAGGGGCGTGGCACGCTTCGCGCCGCCGAGAGCCTGGAATTGATGATCCGCTCGATCACGCGGAACTGGTCCCGGCCGGCTCACTACCTGAAGTGCGATCTCTCTAACTTCTTCGTTTCAATCGACAAGCAGATCCTGCGCGAGCTGTTGCTCGCCAAGATTCCGGAGCCGTTCTGGGCGTGGCTCACCGAGCTGGTGTTGATGCACGATCCTCGCTCCGACTTCGAGTTCCGCGGCGATCCCAAGCTGCTGGAGAAGGTGCCGCCGCACAAGCGCCTGATGGAACAGTCGGCGCACCTGGGCCTGCCGATCGGCAACCTTTCGTCGCAGTTCTTCGCCAACGTCTATCTGGATGTTCTTGACCAGCGCGCCAAGCACCAGCTGAAGGCGAAGTACTACATCCGGTACGTGGACGATTTCCTTTTCTTGGATGAGTCGCCGGCGCGTCTGAACGAGATTCTCGCCGACGTGACGGCATTCTTACTGGATCGCCTCAGCGTGCGCATCAACCCGCGCAAGACCATCCTGCAGCCGATCGATCGTGGCGTCGATTTCGTCGGCCACGTCATCAAGCCATGGAATCGGGCGACACGAAAGCGAACGCTGAATGAAGGACTGCGCCGAGTTGGCGCTGCGCCGGCCGCTGACGTGCACGTTCTGGCCAACTCTTATTTCGGCCTGCTGCGCCAGGCATCGGCCAGTCACCACGACCGCGCCCAGCTCGCCAATGCCGTGCGCTCGCGCGGCCATGCCGTCAATCGACAACTTACCAAGGCATATCGCAAAGGGGAAAAGCAATGCTGACCTATGGGGTTCTATGCTCGTTAGCCGAAAAGCACGGCGTAACGATCACCGAGAACGTGCGCGCGTTTGTGCGGGAGGTGGAGCAGACCGATGCCGCACAGGCCGATGTTCGACCCGTCGCGTGGCATCGCCTTGCGGTGGCTTGGCTGCGCGGCAAAGCGGCAGATCAAGCGAAGACAAACGAGAAGTACCCGGAACACGCAGCGTGCTATGAGAACTGGCGCAATGTGGTGACGTATGCGCAGAAGTTTGCTGATGAACTTGAGCACGAAGCGCCAGACACCTGCCGCGAAGCTTCGTCGCCGGGGCTGAGTGAGGAAGAGCGGGATGCACTGACCGTAGCAATTCGATGCGTGCGCCAAATCTCTTTGAATAGCGGCTCATATTTCACGTCTCGCATTGCTTTGCTCGAATCCATCCTCGCCAGCGACGCGACTGCATCGCCGGATGCTCGCATCGAAGAACTGCGCAAGGGCCTGTTTGAAGCGCGGGACGCCATGCGCGTCATGTCGAATTGGGCGAAGCAGTCCGATCCCGCCGGCCATTCGTGGGGCGTGCGCATGGTTGATCGCGCGAATGCCGTGCTATCCGGCGCCAGCGCCGCGACTGTGAGCGAGGCAAAGCCCGTGTATGACTGCTCTACGCGCAACTGTCAGTGCGATGCGTGCCGTATTGAACGTGGCGAAACAGGCCCCTTTAACGATGACGAAGGGCGTACAGAAGCGGAAGCCGCCCAGCAGCAGGCCGAGCCGCGGGCGTATGAGCGCAGCCAACAACTGGGCATGTTCCTACATCTGGCGGAAGTCGTGCAGGCGGATGCAAAGAAAACGCGCGACCGGTATCCCGCTCAGCCTGAGCGCGCGGATCAGCTCGCAGCATTCATGAAGACGGCGTGCAAGTGGGCTGCACAGCCCAGCCAACCCACTGGCTTGCCAGATGGATGCAAGCTGGTCCCAAAGGAGCCCACTGACCCCATGCTTGACCGAGGCGCCGAAGCAGTAGTTGCGGCCAAGAAAATTCCGTTGACCGGGTATGGCATAGCGGCACACGCATGGTCGGCGATGTATGCCGCTGCGCCCACTCACGAGCAGGAGGCCCACAAATGAAAATGGCCCGCGCATCCGATGATGACCTGAAGGCGGCGCTCGACGTGTCGCGCATTCTCGTAGAAGAACTAGCCAAGGGATACATGCCCTCCGAGCCCGACGCCGAGGACGACGGCATCAAGTGGTTTGACCGCGACGATCCTGACCAGTGCAAGGTCGCGCTCAACAAGTTGCTTGACGCAGCGGACAAGGGCAGCCTGTTCCGCGTGATTTTTGGAATGACCGTGCTGCTGGACCCGCGCAACAAGCTCACCGATCCGGATGCCGACACGCTTGAGGCGCATCCCGAAATCGTTGCATCGGAAGACGACGCCGCGCGCTATCGCTGGTGGGTAGACCCGGCCCACGACATCCCATCGAGCGTGCTCTACAGCGGTAAGGCTGTGGTGGATGCGTACATCGATGGGGAGATTGCGGCGGCGAAGAAGCGGGAGGCCGCATGATCCAAGCCCAACTCCAACAGCTATTCCGCCGCGCCAACGCAAGCCCCGGCAAGCCCGCATTCGCCACCCTCGGCGACCGCGACGTGTCGTGCACGGTCAGCAAGGGCGGCACTGCAATCTGGCTGCTGAACGGCGCGGCCGTGGCTTGGACCGACCTGCAAGCAATGTGCGAGGACTACTGATGAACCCCCTACTCGCAGCCTACATCGGGCTATGCGTCTTGTGGCGCGCTATGTGGTCTTGGGGTGAAACGAAAAACAGGAGAGAGGCGGAATGAATGACCGCTATGAAGAGTTTCTGCGCGCCAAGATCAAGATGGCGCGTTTTGATGGGTTCGACGTTGACCCGGAAGAGTTGAATCCCAAACTCAAGCCGCACACCAAGGACATCGTTCGCTGGGCCGCCAAAGGCGGGAACCGCGCTGTCTTTGCATCGTTTGGCCTGCACAAGACCGTGACGGCGTTGGAGTGGTTCCGGCTCATTGGCAACCGCCGGCCAGGCCTGCGCCTCAATGTGTGCCCGCTTGGTGTGCGCCAAGAGTTCATCCTGCAGGCGGCCGAGCACTTCCGCGGCGAGTACGCGCTGAATCTGCGTTTCATACGCAGCGACAGCGAAATCGGTGACGAGCGCACCATCTACCTGACGAACTACGAAAGCGTGCGCGAGGGCAAGATTACTCCCGGCTTGTTCCGCGCGACGAATCTGGACGAGGCAAGCGTCTTGCGTAGCTACGGCAGCAAGACATATCAGGAGTTCTTGCCGGCCTTTGAGTCAGTGGAGTTCAAGCTGGTCAACACGGCTACGCCGAGCCCTAACCGGTACAAAGAGCTGATCCATTATGCCGGCTACCTAGGCGTAATGGACACAGGACAGGCACTGACGCGCTTCTTCCAACGCGACAGCGAAAAGGCCGGCAACCTGACGCTCTACCCGCACAAGGAACAGGAGTTCTGGCTGTGGGTTGCGAGCTGGGCCGTCTTCATCCAGCGGCCGAGCGATCTTGGCCATAGCGACGAGGGCTATGTACTGCCCGATCTGGACGTGCGCTATCACGAAATCCCGAGCGACTACGCCAAGGCTGGCCATGAGCGCGATGGCCAAGCTCTGATGTTCACCGATCCAGCGTTGAGCCTAAGCGCCGCCAGCGCCGAGAAGCGCGACAGCATGCCGGCGCGCGTCGAAAAGGTCCGTGAACTGGTAGCCGAAGCGCCGGACGACCATTTCATCGTCTGGCACGACCTTGAGGACGAGCGGCATGCCATCCAAAGCGCGATCCCTGAAGCAGTCAGCGTGTGGGGTACTCAGCAACTGGAAGAGCGCGAGCAGCGAATCATTGACTTTGGCGACGGCAAACACAGGGTGCTGTCCACAAAGCCGATCATCGCCGGCAGTGGCTGCAACTTCCAGCGCCATTGTCACCGCGAGATCTTTGCCGGCATCGGATTCAAGTTCAACGACTTCATTCAGGCGATCCATCGGGTGCAGCGCTTCGGGCAGCCCCACAAGGTGCGGATCGATATTGTCCACAGCGAGGCCGAGCGCGAAGTCTTGCGCACGTTGCTCGCCAAGTGGGCACAACACGAGGAAATGCAGGCCAAGATGACAACCATCATCAAAGAGTACGGGCTGAATCAGCTCGCCATGCAGGAGACGCTTGCGCGCTCGATCGGCGTCAAGCGCATTGAGGTTTCCAGCGAGCGCTTCACGGTTGCGAACAATGACTGCGTGGAAGAGGCGAGATTGCTGCCAGAGAACCACGTCGACCTGATTGTCACGTCGATCCCGTTTGCCAACCATTACGAATATTCGCCCTCCTACAACGACTTCGGCCACACCGAGGACAATGCCCACTTTTGGGCGCAGATGGACTACCTGACGCCCCAACTGCTGCGCATCCTGAAGCCTGGACGCATCTACGCTTGTCACGTGAAGGACCGCATTCTGTTCGGCAATGTGACCGGCGCCGGCATCCCTACCGTGAGCCCCTTTCATGCCGAAGCACTGTTTCACGGCATGAAGCATGGCTTCGACTACTGCGGGATGATCACGGTGAACACCGATGTCGTGCGCGAGAACAACCAGACATACCGCCTCGGCTATACCGAAATGTGCAAAGATGGCTCCAAGATGTCCGTTGGCTCGCCGGAGTACATCCTGCTGTTTCATAAACCGCAGACAGATCGATCCAAGGGCTACGCTGACACGCCGATCCGCAAGTCCAAAGATGAATACAGCCTGGCGCGCTGGCAGATCGACGCGCATGCGTTCTGGCGTTCAAGCGGCGAACGCCTTCTGACCGCCGAAGAACTGGCAGCGTTGGGCCCGGACAAGCTGGCCAGCCTGTTCACCAAGTACAGCTTGGAGAACGTCTACGATTACGAATTCCACGTCAAGATCGGCGAGGAACTGCAAGCGCGCGGCGCCCTGCCCTCAACGTTCATGAGCCTCGCGCCGGGCTCGCACGACCCGAACATCTGGCACGATGTGACGCGCATGCTGACCCTCAACGGCGAACAAGCGCGCCGGGCCGTGGAAAAGCATGTTTGCCCGCTGCAGTTCGACATTGTGGACCGGTTGATCGAGCGATACAGCAACAAGGACGAGCTGGTCTACGATCCCTTCTGCGGCCTTGGCACTGTTCCGTATCGGGCCATCTTGAAAGGACGCCGCGGAGGCGGATCGGAGTTGAATCCGACCTATTTCATGGATCAGGTTCATTACTTGAAGGCCGCCGAGCGCGAGTACAGCATGCCGTCGCTGTTCGACCTGGAGCAAGCCGCCTAACCCGCGCAAATTCCCCTTGAACAATGCCGCCCCAGTTGATAACATGTATTCATCGTAGATACCGAAGCCACGGCGGCTCTACATGCCGAGGCCCGTGCGAGTCGGGTCAAGAATTCAAAGTTCTGCTGCTGGGCTGACAACCTACTGTCTCTAAACCAGCATTCTGCGTCGAGTCAGCTTAGGCGCAGCGGGGACCGCCCCTGTAATGCAAGCGACAACACCAGTTGCGAGACGGCGGTTGACGACGGAACGGCTTCGGCTGCGCCTATCGTCGGTGTGACAGGCCGGAGAGACGGCCTCCCGGTAAGCGCATTCAACGAGTGCCCTTACCGGGACTGGATGACCTCTTCGTCCAAGACGGTCCCCATAAATGTCCACGGACGGACGCGGAAGGCAGACGAGCGAGATCGTATGTGACGGGCTGGAAAGACAGCCTAGCGAGTCTGCCGCGCGAGTGAATGGGCAGCGTCTGGATGCGAGCACCAACGATAAGAGTCAGAGCGCGATGCGTAGGGGCCATATACCTGCTGACGGCCGGGAAAGACCGGCATCCTCAAGTGAGCGCCCTACGATCCAGTGGGCGCGGCCTTGGCAAATCCGAGGCGACAAGAGTGGTAGCGCACTCTCATTCAAAAACGCAACGAGCGAACCGGTGGTGACTCCGGTTGCAGGGTTGGCGGGCATAGCCTCCCTGTGATGTACCCGACTTGGCGATCGGTGCATAGGGCGCTCACTTGAGGGAATGCGCAGTGGTGATGCGCAGCAGGATCGCAAGCGAAGCTAACTCCCGGAAATGTTGGGCGACGGGCCTGCATGACGGGGATGCGCGATGTGCTGATAGGTGGTACGTGCGGCTATGCCGTGCAAGCGGGGAGTCAGTGCCACGCCCCAAGACGGGAATTCACTTCCGGCCCCTCAGACAAACCGGCCGCAAGATAGGGCGGACGCTGGAGCCCGTCACCAGCACCAACACATAGGAGTGACGACGTGATTCTGTTGGCAGTCCTTTTCCTCTTGATCCTTCCCCTGCTGTGGGCTCCAGTGGGGATAACGTGGCGATGGCGGAGCCTTCGGGCGCGGATGCCATGCCGAATAGACCACGCCGATAGGCCCCTGCAAATGGAGTACGGCTAGGTATGCAGACATGACGAGCCCTTACCTACATACTTCGCAAGCGGCTTTGATAGCCCAGAACGGGGCCATACGGCCTCCGCCGGATGAACCGGCAAAACAAAGCGCCTCAAACCGAGGCGCTTTTTTCTTTCTCCGCTTGATAACTTGTTATCTCTCTGCTATCTTGATTACATGTTCTCAACCAAACCACGGAGAAGAAGATGACCGAGATTGCCCAGGTCGATGCCCCGCCGCCGCCAAGCCGAAGCGCAAGAGGCCGAACTGGCCGCACAGCGCGCAGAACTGCAGCGCCAGCAAGATGAACTCAACGCCGCACGCGCCGAGCAGGAACGCAAGGAACGGGAAGCCCGCGAAGCGGCCGAGGCCGCAGAGCAAGCCAAACGGGAAGCCGAAGAAGCCGCCGCCCGCGCAGAAGCCCAGCGCGCCGCCGATGAAAAGGCCGCGGCAGAAGCCGAGCAAGCCCGCCGTGAGCGCGTGCAATTCGAGCTCAACGGCCCGGCGCCGAGCGAGCTGGTTTCCATCATCGCAGTGCACTACATGGTCGAACAAGAGACGGCCCTGAACTGGCTCTGCCGCCACGAATGGGCTGCTGTGGAGGTTGCAGCATGAACGAAGTCATTGAAATGCCGCCGCGCGAGAGCGCCGGGATTGTGGCGAGGGAAACAAACCAATATTCCGCCGTCGAGATCCGCCAGCGCGTGAACCTCGTTCAAGAGGTGATGCGCTCCATCATGAAGAGCGAAACGCACTACGGCGTGATCCCGGGCACGAAAAAGCCATCGCTCTACAAGCCGGGCGCCGAGGTTTTGTGCGTCACGTTCCGCATCGCCGACAAGTACGAGGTGGAAGACTTGACGGTCGACGGCATGGCCCGCTACCGCGTGCGCTGCATCGGCGTCCACCAGGTGACGGGGGTTGTGCTGGGCGAAGGCATGGGCGAATGCTCTTCGCACGAAGAGAAGTACAAATGGCGCCGCGCCATCTGCGCCGAAGAATACGAGCTGACGCCAGAAACCATGCGCCGCATGAAGTTCCAGAAATGGAACAACAAGATCGAGAAGCAGCAGCAGATTCGCACTGAGTCTGCCGATCAGGCAAACACCATCCTGAAGATGGCCTGCAAGCGCGCCAAGATCGCCATGACGCTCAACGTGACCGGCGCGTCCGACATCTTCACGCAGGACATTGAAGACCTGCCGGAAGAGTACCGACATGACGATGAGCCGGGCGCCCCTGTCCTGAGCGCACTCGGCGTGAAGCTCGTCGGCGAAGCCAATGCAGTGACGACGCGCGAGCAATTCGACGCGCTGTGGAAGCGCGGCGTGAAGGAGATCAACGCGGCAAAGGATGTCGGGGCGTCCGACGCTTTCAAGGCGGCGATGGCCGAGAAAAGCAAGGCGCTTCCAGCAAAAGATAACGAGCCACCAAAACGTGAGTCTGGCTCCGATGACGGCGAACTGCAAGCCGATTTTCAACGCCAGATTGCCGCCGAAGGGAGGTAAAAGTGATCGTCATCGAATGCGCTCAAGGAAGCCCAGAATGGCACCGCGCCCGTGCAGGCGTGATTACCGCCAGCATGTTCAGCACGGCCCGCAAGAAGGTGAACTGCCTGGATGATAGGCAACAGCAGTTCGTCAATCTCCGCCTTGCCGGCACGCCCGAGAAGGCCGCTGCGGAGGCCGCCGGGTACAAGACAATGCCGCGGTCGGACATCATCACGCGCGCCCTCAACGGCGAGAAGGTTGGCGACTATTCCGACGCCGCCAAGGATTACGCTTTCCGCCTCGCGATTGAGCGGATCAGCGGAGAACCTCTGGACGAGGGTTTTGAGACGTGGCAAATGAAACGCGGCCACGAACTGGAGCCCGAGGCGCGCATGGAGCATGAGGCCCGTACCGGCCTGTTCGTGCAGCGCTGCGGCTTCATGAAAACGGATGACGGCCTGTTTGGAGTCAGCGTGGATGGCTTGATTGGGGACGATGGTGGCAGCGAATACAAGTGCTTCCTAGCCCCCGACAAGCTGCGCTCAATCTACATCGATGGCGACATCTCCGAAGTGCACGACCAATCCATGGGCGGCATGTGGATTTCCGGCCGGGGATGGTGGCACAACTGCCTTTACTGCCCGGCGCTCGAGTCGGTCGGAAAGCAGTTTTGGTATCAGGAGTTCAAGCGCGACGACAACTACATCGAAAAGATGGAGGCAGAACTTTGGGAGTTCGCCTGTCTCGTCGCCCAGTACGAAAAGATGCTGCGCCAGCAAGCCGCCTAACCGGGATCAGCCATGGACTTCAGAAGACGCCTGCAGTACCAGAACCCGGTCCACCACAAATCCCGCTGGTTTGATGGATGGCTGATCGGCGATGACGCCAAGAACATCGGCGCCGGCGCTGCCTATGGCGTGGTGATCGCCCTTCTGACTGCCGCTTTCATTTACCCGCACTGATAACAGGTTATCCGCAATGCAACCACAAAACAAAGACCGCACCGAAGCGCCGCAGATCAGCCCGGGCCTCGCCAGCGCATTTCTGGCTGCATATGAGGGACGACGAGTCCCGCAGATTCTTCCTCAACAAACGCTGACCTGCGTTTCCCGCGGCGCCAAAACCAAGTCCGGAGAAGCGCCGCCCTGCGGCCACTAGCCATGGAAAGCCTTGAGAGCGGCCACTGGTTGGCGGACGAAAACGGCGACGTGGTTCACGCGCAGCTCTACCCGGACGTGAAACTGGGATTGACGGGCTTTGCGACGGACGAGGAAAAGCATGCCGCCGCGCGCTGGATTGCTCAGTGCCTGAACCAGTCCATCGAGACGCCGGACGACGATTCGACGCCCGAGCGGCTTTACCTGGGCCGCAAAGGGATCAGGGTCAAGGGCGCGCCGGGAGACGTCGAATTTGTGCGCGCGGACATCGCCGTCACGCTGGCCCCGATGGCCGACCAGCTCGCCGATTCGATCAGCGAAATCACGGCGAAGCGCGCCGCTGAACGCGAGCGGATTCTGGCGGCTCTTCAGGTGGAGGCGCAGAGCGCGGTGCCATCTGCCGAGTTCTTCGATGGGCTGCCGCCGGCGGCTTGCTACGAGCGCGGGCTGCATGTGGGAAGCGACGCCACCCGGGCGGCCATCAAGGCGGCCGTCGCCGAGGCGATGGAGGAATAGCCATGGCATCCAAGCGAAGAATCCGCCGCCGATCGTGCGAGGGAAAGATCCGCTACGAGACGGCCGAAGCGGCAGGCCAAGGACGGCGGAATCTGAACCGCGCGAAGGGTTATCAGGGATTCATGAACGTGTACCGCTGTTCGTTCTGTGGTGGCTACCACATCGGGCACGCGGTGGATAAGCGCGGCACGTGGGGCCGCTGATCGGGGGAATCATGAGCGAGATGAGATCAAGCCGGCTCAAGTGGAGCGCAGCCGAAGACAAGACGCTCCGGGAACAGTGGACGAATGGCCGACCGATCCGCATGTGGCTGGATCTACTGCCGGGCCGAAGCGAGCGCGGCATTGTGCAGCGCGCCGGCAAGCTCAAACTGGCGCCACGCGGAAGCGGGTGCACTTCCGGTAATTCGCCGTCGTGGCGGTTGATCCGGCAAGTACTGGAAGCAGGCGAGCCGCTTACGCCGATCGAGATTTCCAAGCGCACGGGCGTCACGCGCCAGCACGTCTACGAAGAACTGCGGCAACATCACCCGGCCGACATTCATATCGCGGGCTACGCCGAGCGCGGCCCGACTGGCTACCGGGCCAAACTGTGGACGCTGGGCGCCGGGAAGGATGCGCCGCGCCCGCAGCCGCTGACGAAGAAGGAGATCAACAAACGCCGCTATCAACGATTCAAGCAGAATCCTGAAGCCCTAGCACGGCGTGACGCCAAGAAGCGCCTGCGAGACTGCGAGAAGGGAGGCAAGTTGATCCGGCGCGACGAGGCCGCGGCTTGGATTGGGGGTGCGGCATGAGAACTGCCGATACCGTCGGCGTGCTGGGCGCGGCCGAGATCATGCGCGTCCACCCCAAGACCGTCGAAGACATGATCCGCGCAGGCACAATTCCCGCTGCCAAGGTGGGCCGTTCCTGGGTCATGTTGACGCGGGATGTGATGGCCTACGTTGAGAGGCAAATCATGGAGCAGACAAGCAAGAGGCTGGTCGCGCGGCGCATGAGCGCCTGACATTTACCAGAGAGCTACCGCAAGGTCCGACCCTCTAAGGTTCGCGTACCGCATCATCATGCGGTGGCTCTTGTGACCGCTGATTTTCATGATCTGGCTTTCAGACAGCGTGGTCCGCTCGAACAAACGGCTTACCGCTTCGTGGCGCAGGTCGTGGAATTTCAAGCCCTCGCACTTCGCCTGTGTGAAAATGTCGATGAATCGCTTCGAGAGGTAGCCCGATACGTCCGCCCGTGCCTTAGTAGATCGATCCCCATTCCACCACGGGAACACCAGATCCTGCGGGTGCGCGGCGGGTATTTCCCTCTCATCCAAATGCTCACGCATCAGGGCCAGCGCTACGCTTGAAAGCGGAACCTGGCGCTTGTCGCCGTTCTTGGTTTTTTCTAAGAACACGGTTTTCTTCGGCAAATCCACTTGACCGACAGATAGTGTGTACATCTCCGATAGGCGCATCGCCGACTCCACCGCGAGGATGAACAGTGTTCGGTGGGCCCTTGGGTATTCGATCGTCAACGGCCGTTGCTTGCGCGCCAAAACACCGCCGTCGATCACGGCTAGAATGCGCTCGTATTCCCCTGGCTCCAAGCGTCGGTCCCGCTCAATATCCTGGCGCTTGACGCCAGCGGCTGATACATCCGCCTTGCTGTACTGGGCATAACCGTCTGGCAGTGTGCGGAACGGATGGTCTGGCAGCGTAACGTGCCCTTTCCGCATTCCCCAGTCGGCGGCCCGAGCTAAGGCGCCGATGCGTGCACGGATCGAGGCAGGCGCCAATTTCTCCACGCGTTTCATCTCATCGATGATCTGGTCCACCCACTTCGCGCTGATCACAGGAAGAAGCGTGTCGCCCCACTTCTTGAGGCAGGCGTTCAATGCCCCCTGATCTTTGGGGCTTGGATGCGCGTCTAGTTCGTACGCGCGCACCAATTGGTCAAGCCGCACAATGTTTGACTGCGGCTGGTGCTGCGCCGGAACAATGCCGCGCGACAGCAGCTCTTCTAACTGCGCCGCATACGCATCGCCTTCTGCCTCGTCTTTGAAGGTCAAGTAGAGGGGCTTATCAAGCACCCCCGCCTTCTTGAAGATGTACTGCACCGTCCCGTTTGGGAACCGCTTCTTGCCTGCCACCCGCCACTCTCCCCTTGGGCGAATCTACGCCCTGCACAGAAATAGTATAGCTGGTAAGCGTCTACTTTTGGCGGGTATGGGCTCCTTTTGGCTCCTTTGAAAGTAGGTGCGACAGGCAAGAAAAAAGGGCCTAGATTGCTCTAAGCCCTTGATTCTATTGAACGAACGATGGTGGGTGCTGAGAGGCTCGAACTCCCGACCCGCGCCTTGTAAGGGCGCTGCTCTACCAACTGAGCTAAGCACCCGTTCGTACTGCCGGCGTGAGCCGGGCTGTCCGGCGCCCGTGTTGTCACCCACGAGCACCAAAGCCCGCTAGTTTAGCGCATCTTTTAGCGCTTTACCAGGTTTGAATTTAGCAACTTTACCGCCTTCGATTGTGATGGCCGCACCCGTGCGGGGATTGCGCCCATTACGCGAAGATCGCTTGCCGACCAGAAACGTTCCGAAACCGACGAGCGTGACCGACCCACCTTCGCGCAACGCATCCTTGATGCCGTCGATGAGCGCATCGATGGCGCGCCCTGCCGCGGCTTTCGACATGTCCGTCTGCGTCGCCACATGGTCGATGAGATCTGTTTTGTTCATCGTGCCACCTCCCCGAACACCCGCTAGTGTGGATTCATTAAAGTGGCCGTCAATCGACGTGTCAAGGCGAAGAACTGCATGCCACAGGTCGCAGCCTGCGCAAAGAAAAAGGGCCCGAACATGTCGGGCCCTTCTTCAGCCTTGGGAGGCGACGGTGTCAGTGATGCACCATTTCCTGCGACTTGCCGTCGTCGCCCTGGGCGGGCGCAGGCTTGGCTTCCTCTTCCGGCAACGGCTCCGGCTTGCGCACCAGCGCGAGTTCCAGCACCTTGTCGATCCAGCGCACCGGCTGAATCTCGATGCTGTTCTTCACGTTGTCCGGAATGTCCGCCAGATCCTTGACGTTCTCTTCCGGAATCAGCGCCAGCTTGATGCCACCGCGGTGTGCCGCCAGCAGCTTTTCCTTCAAGCCACCGATCGGCAGTACTTCGCCGCGCAGGGTGATTTCGCCGGTCATCGCCACATCAGCGCGCACCGGAATCCCGGTCAGCACCGACACCAGCGCCGTCGTCATTGCAATACCTGCCGACGGGCCGTCCTTGGGCGTCGCACCTTCGGGCACGTGGATGTGGATGTCACGCTTCTCGAACATCTCATCCTTGATACCCAGGCGCGCCGAACGCGAACGCACCACCGAGCGCGCAGCCTCGACCGACTCCTTCATCACGTCGCCCAACGAACCGGTGCGGGTGATGTTGCCCTTGCCCGGCATCAGCGCGGCTTCGATGGTCAGCAGATCGCCGCCCACTTCCGTCCATGCCAAACCGGTCACCTGGCCCACCTGATCTTCCTTGCCGGCCAGACCAAAGTCGAAGCGACGCACGCCGAGGAATTTGTCCAGGTTCTCCGAATCGACCTTCACGGACGTGCCGGCTTCTTTCTTCAGCAGCAACTGCTTGACCACCTTGCGGCAGATCTTCGAGACCTCACGCTCCAGCGAACGCACACCAGCTTCCCGCGTGTAATAGCGGATGATGTCGCGCAGGGCGGCTTCGGTCACCTCGATCTCGCCTTCCTTCAGACCATTGTTCTTGATCTGCTTGGGCAGCAAGTAGCGACGGGCGATGTTGACCTTCTCGTCTTCCGTGTAGCCCGACAGGCGAATCACTTCCATCCGGTCCAGCAACGGCGCCGGGATGTTCAGCGAATTCGACGTCGCCACGAACATCACGTCCGACAGATCGAAGTCCACCTCGATGTAGTGGTCCTGGAACGTGTGGTTCTGTTCCGGGTCCAGCACTTCGAGCAGCGCAGACGATGGGTCACCGCGGAAGTCCGC
The DNA here is from genome assembly GCF_007997035.1 of Ralstonia sp. TCR112. Classification (GTDB taxonomy): domain Bacteria; phylum Pseudomonadota; class Gammaproteobacteria; order Burkholderiales; family Burkholderiaceae; genus Ralstonia; species Ralstonia edaphi. The sequence continues at coordinate 77,543 of NZ_VOSS01000044.1, forward strand.
ACCCATCTTGTCGATCTCGTCCAGCAGGAAGAGCGGATTGCGCACGCCGACCTTCGTCAGGCTCTGCAGGATCTTGCCCGGCATCGACCCGATGTACGTACGGCGGTGACCGCGAATCTCGGCCTCGTCACGCACGCCGCCCAGCGCCATGCGCACGAACTTGCGGTTCGTTGCGCGCGCCACCGACTGCCCAAGCGAGGTCTTACCGACACCCGGCGGCCCCACGAGGCACAGGATCGGCGCCTTCAGCTTGTCCACGCGCTGTTGCACTGCGAGGTACTCAAGAATGCGTTCCTTGACCTTCTCCAGGCCGTAGTGGTCCTGATCCAAAACCTGCTCGGCATTCGACAGGTCGTTGTTGACCTTGCTCTTCTTGCGCCACGGCAACCCCACCAACGTGTCGATGTAGTTGCGCACGACCGTTGCTTCGGCCGACATCGGCGACATCAGCTTGAGTTTCTTGAACTCGGACTCGGCCTTCTTCTTGGCCTCCTTGGGCATGCGGGCGGCCTTGATCTTCTTGTCCAGCTCTTCGAGATCGGCGCCTTCCTCGCCTTCGCCCAGTTCCTTCTGGATGGCCTTGACCTGCTCGTTCAGGTAGTACTCGCGCTGGCTCTTCTCCATCTGGCGCTTGACGCGGCCACGGATGCGCTTTTCCACCTGCAGGATGTCGATCTCACCTTCAAGCTGCGAAAGCAGGCTCTCCAGACGTTCGGTCACGTTGAACATCTCAAGAATCTTCTGCTTCTGCTCGAGCTTGATCGGCAGATGCGCGGCGATGGTGTCAGCCAGACGACCCGGCTCGTCGATGCCCGACAAGGAAGTCAGGATCTCAGGGGGGATCTTCTTGTTCAGCTTCACGTACTGGTCGAACTGCGACACGATGGCGCGACGCAGCGCCTCGGTCTCGGCCGATTCAGTGGGTTCCGGGCCGACGGGCACGGCTTCGCAGAAGAAGTGCGATTCGTCGTCGGTGACGGAGAGGATGTTGGCGCGCTGCGTGCCCTCGACCAGCACCTTCACGGTGCCGTCCGGCAGCTTCAGCATCTGCAGAATGTTGGCGATACAGCCCACCTCGTACAGATCCTTGTCGGTCGGCTCGTCCTTGGCGGCGGTCTTTTGCGCCACGAGCATGATGCTCTTGCCCGCCTCCATCGCGGCTTCCAGCGCCTTGATGGATTTGGGGCGCCCCACGAACAGCGGAATCACCATGTGCGGAAACACCACCACGTCACGCAGCGGCAACAGCGGCAGGCGAATCTGCTCAGCGGGTAAAAGTTGGGTTCCGGACATTATTTTCCCCAGAAAGTCATGTAAGGGCTAAATTGGGCACAGCGACGGTTTTACAAGACCGCTGCTGCAAGTCGCATGCCGACCCGGTTTCCCGAAGCAAAAAAAGCCGCTCGCGAGCGAACGGCTTCCTGCATGGGACGCATACGGCGCATCCCGGCCGGCATTCGCGTCAGTTGGAACCTGCAACCTTGGGTTGCTCTTCGTAAATCAGCAAGGGCTTGCCTTCGTCGGAGATCGTACTTTCATCGATCACCACCTTTTGCACACCCTTGTGGTTGGGGAGGTCATACATCACATCCATCAAAGCGTGCTCGACGATGGAACGCAAACCACGCGCCCCCGTCTTGCGCTTGATCGCCTTGCGGGCGATTGCCGTCAGCGCGCTCGGACGAATTTCCAGCTCCACCCCTTCCATTGCCAGCAGCTTCTGGTACTGCTTGACGATTGCGTTCTTCGGCTCGACGAGGATCTCCATCAAGGCGGCCTCATCGAGCTTGGCCAGCGTCGCAACCACGGGCAGACGGCCGATCAACTCGGGAATCAGACCAAACTTGATGAGATCTTCCGGCTCCACTTGCGGCAGCACTTCGCTGACGTCGCGCTCTTCCTTGCTCTGCACCTCGGCACCGAAACCGATACCGGTCTTGTCGGAGCGCTGCATGATGATCTTTTCCAGACCATCGAAGGCGCCGCCGCAGATGAACAGGATGTTGGTCGTATCAACCTGCAGGAAGTCTTGGTTCGGATGCTTGCGACCACCTTGCGGGGGCACCGACGCCATCGTTCCTTCCACCAGCTTGAGCAGGGCCTGCTGCACGCCTTCCCCAGAAACGTCCCGGGTGATGGAAGGGTTGTCAGACTTGCGCGAAATCTTGTCGATCTCGTCGATGTAGACAATGCCGCGCTGGGCCTTGTCCACCTCGTAATTGCAGTTCTGCAGCAGCTTCTGAATGATGTTTTCGACATCCTCGCCCACGTAGCCCGCTTCGGTCAGCGTGGTGGCGTCGGCGATGACGAATGGCACGTTCAACAGACGCGCCAGCGTTTGAGCAAGCAGCGTCTTGCCCGAGCCGGTCGGCCCGATGAGCAGGATGTTGCTCTTGGACAGCTCGACATCATCTTTCTTGCCGAGGTGCTTCAAACGCTTGTAATGGTTGTAGACCGCGACCGCCAAGATTTTCTTGGCCTGTTCCTGACCGATCACATATTGGTCCAGGCTCAGGCGAATTTCATGCGGCGTGGGCAGATCAGACTTGACCGCCAGACCACCTTCCTTTTCGGAGATGGCTGCTTCGTCCCGGATGATCTCGTTGCACAGGTCGATACATTCATCGCAGATGAAGACCGAGGGGCCGGCAATCAGTTTCTTGACCTCATGCTGGCTCTTGCCGCAGAACGAGCAGTACAGCAGCTTTTCGCCAGTCGAGCCTTTCTTGTCCGCCATAACGATTACCAGTAGTTCTTGGCAGCATCATACGCCAAATTATCTGGCGACGATCCGCAGGTGTTGTTCAAAGCAAAAACGAGGCGCGAGGCCTCGTTTTTGACACCGCTTGACATGTTTCGGAGCGGCTAACCGGTGTGCCGTAGAACGCACCGGCAATACCGCCTACCGCGCACATCGACGCATGACTTCGACACTTCAGCGCTTGGCGATAACCTGGTCGATCAGGCCGTACTCCTTGGCCTGCTCGCTGCTCATGAAGTTGTCGCGGTCCGTGTCGCGGGCGATCTTGTCGACCGGCTGACCCGTCGCCTCCGAAAGCACCGTGTTCAGGCGCTCGCGCAGGTAGAGAATCTCGCGCGCCTGGATCTCGATGTCAGAGGCTTGACCCCGCGCGCCGCCCAGCGGCTGGTGGATCATGATGCGCGAATTTGGCAGCGCCAGCCGCTTGCCCTTCGCACCGGCTGCAAGCAGGAACGCGCCCATGCTGGCCGCCATCCCCATGCACAGCGTCGACACGTCCGGCTTGATGAACTGCATCGTGTCGTACATCGCCAGACCGGACGATACCGAACCGCCCGGCGAGTTGATGTACAGCGAGATGTCCTTGTCGGGATTCTCGCTTTCCAGGAACAGCAACTGTGCCACCACGAGGTTGGCAGTCTGGTCGTTGACCTCACCCACCATGAAGATCACTCGCTCCTTGAGCAGGCGCGAGTAGATGTCGTAGGCGCGCTCGCCGCGGCCCGACTGCTCGACCACCATCGGCACCAGACCGAGCCCCTGCGTTTCAAGCGCGGAAGCCTGGGTACGGGCAAGTTGGTCGATCAGTTCATTGCGGATCATGCGGTTCTCCGGTGCTTAGTTCGGAAACTATCGATCGAATCAGCCTTGCGCCGGCGTGGCGGTCAGCTCTTCGAACGACACGACCTTGTCAGTGACCTTGGCCTTGTCGCACACAAAATTTACCACGTTGTTTTCGAGCACGTAGGCTTCCATCTCGGCCAGGCGCTGTTGGTCGCCGTAGTACCAGCGGATGACTTCCTTCGGGTCTTCATAGCTCTTGGCGAACTCTTCGATCTCAGCCTTGATCTGCTCCGGCTTGGCTTCCAGGCCGTTGGCCTTCACGACTTCGGCCAGCACCAGACCCAGCTTCACGCGGCGCTCAGCTTGCTGCGTGAACATCTCAGCCGGGATCGGCATGTTCTTGGCGTTCGGCATGCCGCGCGATTCGAGGTCGCGACGGGCCATTTCGACCAGACGCTCCTGGTCTTGCTCGACCAGCGACTTCGGCACGTCCAGCTCCGCCACCTTCAGCAGCGCTTCCATGACTTGGTCCTTGAGCAGCGCGTGCGTACGGCGCTTGACTTCACGCTCGAGGTTTTCGCGGATGTCGGCGCGCATCTTGTCGAGGTTGCCGTCGGCGATGCCCAGCGATTGTGCGAAGGCTTCGTTGACTTCCGGCAAGTGCGCCCACTCGACTTGCTTGAGCGTGACCGTGAATTCAGCAGTCTTACCGGCGACGTCCTTGCCGTGGTAGTCCTCGGGGAACGCCAGCGGGAATTTCTTCGACTCGCCTTGCTTCAGGCCCAGCGTGGCTTGTTCGAACTCAGGCAGCATGCGGCCTTCGCCCAGCACGAAGCTGAAGCCTTCAGCCTTGCCACCGGCGAATTCCACGCCGTCGATCGTGCCGACGAAATCGACCGTCACGCGGTCGCCATTCTGTGCAACGGCTGCACCGCCGTCGCCGTGCTCGCCGGCTTCGCCGCGCGGATGGTAGTGCACGCGCTGCTTGCGCAGGATGTCGAGGGTCTTGTCGATCTCGGCATCGGTGATTTCGGTCTTGGTGCGGGTCAGTTCCGCGCCGGCCAGATCGCCGAGCTTCACTTCCGGATACACCTCGAACGTCGCGTCGAAGGCGACTTGATCGTCAGCCACGCCTTCGGTCTTCAGTTCGAAGCGCGGTTGGCCGGCAACCTTCACGCCCTGCTCGTTCGTGATGTCGAAGAACTGGCGAGCAGCCTTGTCGTAGCGCACTTCGAATTCGACTTGTTGGCCGTATTGCTTCTCGACCATCTTCATCGGGACCTTGCCCGGGCGGAAGCCGGACATCTTGACGGTCTTGGACAGACGCGCCAGACGGCTTTGCTTCTCTTGCTCCACTTCGGCCTTCGGGACAGCCAGGGTCACTTTGCGATCAAGCTTGCCGAGGTTTTCGATAGTCGACATGGTCGTAATTCCAGATTCAGAAGATGGTTGCGTCGAACGGCGCAGCGCCAGCAGCAGCCGTGGTTCAAAGTTCTTGGTGTTGCCGGGCTTGCAGGAATGCGGCGCGAGGGCCGCTTGACTGCACAATGCACGGCACAACGGGCGCGTTCAGGCTGGCAAACGCAAAACGCATATTATGGCATGGAACGTTCGGCGGCCCTGATTTTTTGGGTCGGAACGCTAGGAAAACCCTTCAAACCGCGTGTTAATCCAGCGGTTCCGCGGCTTCGTTTTCCGGGGGTGTCGCGCCCTGCCCTTGATGGCGCCCATGCTGCAACGCACGCAGAACAAACCGGCCGGGGTCAAGCGCCGGAACCAGGTCCGATTCCAGCGGGAGCGGGCCGCCGTCGATCTGCGCCGCCAGCACCTCTGCGCCCAGTACCGACCATGTGAGGCCCCGGGAGCCATACGCAAGTGCTGCATACAGCCCGGCAAGGCGAGGCAGTTGGGCATGTGGACCACGCAGTCGGAAACCGGGCGCCATGGCCGCCGCCTCATCCACCAGTGGGCCTATCAACGGCAACCGATTGGCCGAGACGCAGCGCACGCCGACATAGCCATGCAGCGTTGCAGGATTCAGCATCGCAAGCGCGCGCGATTGTTGCGGTTGCAACCGGGCCAGCCGGCCGAGATTGGCCGCGTGATCGGTGACACGCTCGGCCAGATCGGATTCCCCCGGCTGGAACGACGAGCCCGTGCGAACCGATCGCGCCCCCGGCTCGGCAGGCAAGAGATAGCCGTCGCCGCAAACCACGGCCTTCGGCCACGGGGCACCCGCTTCCAAGCTGGGGATCGGCACATCGGTGAGTTGACCGCGTACGGACTTGAGCGAAGCGGACGTCAGGGGAGCCAGGCGCGCGGCACCAAGACTATTGGCCAGAACGATGACCGGCGCACTCGCAATCACAGCGCGCTGCGCATCCAGCACCTGCCATTGCTCGCCGTCTTGGCGCAGCGATTCAACGCGCGTGTTCCAGCGTGCGTCGACTGCGGCACCCGCAGCGGCGAGATTGGCACGGCAAACATCAGGCGGCGCAACCCAGCCGGCTTGCGCAAACCACCAGCCGCCCTGCGGCACGCCGGCGCCGACGCGTTGCGCGGCCTGCTCTACATTGAGCCAGTCGATGTAATCGGTCGGATAGCCGAGCGTTTGCACGATCCGTTGCTGCTCGATAGCGTCATCGGGGTCTTCAGCGAGCTGCAGCACGCCGGTGCGCTGGAAACCGGTGGCGAAGCCGGCGCGATCGAGTGCATCCCAGTGGCGGCGTGCAAGGAGGTTGCCTGCGCGCGATAGCCGCGACAGCACGCTGTCGTCGATGGATACATGCGGATGCATGGCCGCTGCACGATGCGCAGACGTGCCGCGCGCGGGGCCGTCATTTTCGTCGATGACCGTGACGCGCCAGCCACGCGACGCGAGCCGCTCTGCAACAGAGCAGCCCGCCAACCCGGCGCCGAGCACGATGGCGTGACGCTGGCTCCAGACAGGCGCTTCGGCCGGCCCGCGCCGTGTGCGCCAATGGGTCGGGAACTGCGCGACGGTCATGTCGCGCTTGCTGCCGAAACCGGGCGCCTTGCGTACCTCGAAACCGGCTTCCTGCAAGCCGCGTCGTACGAATCCTGCGGCGGTGTACGTCGCCAATGTCGCGCCGGCACGTGCCACCCGCGCAAGCTGCTTGAACACGCGCGGCTGCCACAGATCGGGGTTCTTGGCCGGGGCGAACCCGTCGAGATAAAACGCGTCGGCAGCGCACGACAGTTGCGGCAGCGTCTCCATCGCATCACCGAGCAGCAGCGTGAGCGTGACGCGGCCGCCGTCGAAGGTCAAACGATGCACGCCGGGCACCGGCACGGGCCATGATTGGCGGAGCATCTCGGCGAGCGGGGCCAGCGCGCCCCTGGCCGGATGCACGACCGACAAGCCCGCGCGATCGAATGGATGCTTCTCGACCGAGACGAAATCGAGCCGCGCACAACGCTGCGGATCGTCGCGCCATGCGGCCCAGGTGGCGAGGAAATTCAGGCCTTGGCCGAAGCCGGTTTCGACGATGGTGAAGGCGCGCTTGCCGCGCCATGCGCCCGGCAAGCCGTTGCCGCCCAGGAAAACGTGATGCGCCTGCGCCAGACCACCTTCGGAGCTGTGATAGACGTCGTCGTACTGCGCGGAGAACGGCGTGCCGTCCGACGTGAGCTGAGGCGTGGCGAGAACAAGGCCGCGTGGCATGAAACACCCTGGGAAGAAGCGGCGAATTGTAACGCCGCCCCTTCCCTGCGCCTTGATCTAAAGCAGCGGCTCTGCGTTACACGTCGGCGACGGGCAGCGTGCCCATCACGCGCCGGTACCACGCGTGGAAGTGCTGCATGCCGTCTTCGAGCGGCGACTGGTACGGCCCGGTTTCCGACACACCGCGCTCCATCAGCGCACGGCGGCCGGCATCCATGCGTTCGCCAATCTCGTCGTCCTCGATGCAGGTTTCCATATACGCAGCGCGTTGCGCTTCGACGAATTCACGCTCGAACGCGGCGATCTCTTCCGGGTAGTAGAACTCGACCACGTTGACGGTGTCTTGCGGCCCTTTCGGATACAGCGTGGAAAGCACGAGCACATGCGGATACAACTCGATCATGTGGGTCGGAAAATACGTCACCCAGATCGCGCCAAAGTCGGGCGGTGCGCCGCGGCGATAGTCCAGCAGTCGATCGTGCCACGCGCCGTAGATATCGGAGCCCGGCTGGCTGAGCGCCTCGTTGATGCCCACGCGCTGCATGCTGTACCAGTCGGCGAACTCCCATTCAAGGTTGTCGCAGGTGACAAAGTGGCCGAGGCCGGGGTGGAACGGCGCGACGTGGTAATCCTCCAGATAGACCTCGATGAACGTCTTCCAGTTGTAGTTGCACTGGTGAACTTCTACGTGATCGAGCACGTAGTCACCAAAGTCGAATTCCGGACGCGCGAACAGCGGCGCCATATCGCGTGCCGGATCGCGCGGGCCTTCGAACAACAGCCCATGGCAGTTGCGAAGCGTGAAGCGCTGCAGGTTCTTGCATGGCGTGCTGGGAAACTGCGGCGCGCCGATCAGTTCACCGTGGTCTGTGTACGTCCAGCGGTGCAAGGGGCAGACGATATTGCCGCCGGCCGTGCGCAAGTTGCCGGTGGCATTGGCGGGGCCGCGCACATTGCCCGTTTCACCGCCAAGAATCAGCGCCTGCCGATGCCGGCAGACGTTCGACATCAACTCCACGCCGCCGGCGTTGCGAACGAGCACGCGGCCGCCGCCTTCCTGTGGGAGGCGGCGCCAATCGCCGGATTCGGGTACGGCTTTTTCGCTGCCCACGTAGCAGGCAGAATGCTTGAAGATCGTTTCGAGTTCGCACGCGAACAAGGCGTCATCAAAGTACGCGGCGACGGGCAATTGGGTATGCGCTGGCATCACGTGCGCCAGGCGTCCGACATCAGTCATCGGAGAATCTCCAACACGGTGTGGCGGGCGGTTTGGCATTGGGCCAAACCACATGCGCCCCATCAGGTATCGGGGGAATGTGCTCGCGCGGGGACGTTCAGCCCGCTTCCGCCACCAAGCGGGCGATGCGGGCGTCCAGCGAGAGCTTCGGACACGTGCTGCACTTCTCTCCGTCGTGACGGCGGAAATGGTGACAGCAGACCTTGCGGTCGAGGGCGAGTGCGGGCGTGCCGTCTCGGGCGCGGTAGGCAAAGAAGCCGCATCCGCCGGAGATGCCAAGATGCGCGAGCCAGTCTTCCCCGGCTGCTACCAAGTCCGCATCGGACAACGGCACATGCGGACGCACGGCCATGAGGGCGCCAAGCACGCACTCGGCTTGCAGCCGATCGGCAGCGCGATCGTGTAACGACACCATGGGTTTCAACGCACGACGCATCGCCGCGCAGAACGCGCGCAGTTCAGTGGCGGCGACCTCCCTGCGCGCCGCGAACGTTCCCTCGACCGGCACATGTGCGGGCAAACGCAGGCCGCTCGGAAAACCGTTCTTCACCGGCTGCGCAAGACCTGACAGCTTGGGCACCGGCGCATCCAGATGGACTGCAATCACGCAGAGATAGATCGGCTGCCAGATCGCCAGGCCCCAGCACCGCAGGGCGAGGTAATGGGCGCCAGCTTCCGGATAGGCACGCGCCCAGTGGTCGCACAGGGCGCGCAACGCATCGTCGTCTCCGAGACGCAGCGCGCCCGCCGGTGCCGCGCCGCCCTGCTCACCGCGCAGGCTGGGCAGGACGCGCTGCGCCGCCGCCCATACGCGTGCGAGATCCGGCACAGACGATGGCCGCCAGGCTACCGCCGTGGCGAAGCCCGGCCCGCTGGCGTCTTCAACGAAGGCGCGCATGCCGTCCGTCATGCAGCCGCTTCCGCTGCTTCAGCCGGCGCGACCGAACGGCCCTGCGCAGCACGGCGGAACTTGGCGATCGGGTTGACCAGGTTGCCGGCCATCTTCAGGCTCGATGCCGGGTCGGCCAGGTTCACCATCTGCACGTTGTTGCCCAGCTGCAGGCGGTTCAGGCACGAATGCAGAAACTCGGGCACGAACATGTCGTAGTGCGCGTACTTGGCGGAGCGTTCGGGGTGCGCGTCCTGGTAGTCATACACGCAATCCGCGACCGCCCCCCAGAACTCGTCTTCTGTGCAGCAGCCGTTTTCCACCAGCACGTGATTGATGTGACGCAACACACCATCGAACACGTCGATGAAGATGCCGAGCAGTTTGAAGTTGTCCGGCACCTCCACGGCCAGGCGTTGCACGCGTTCAGGCAGCCATTCGCGTGCCTTGATTTCCAGGATGGCGGATTCCTCGGCAATGTCTTTCATGATGGCGCGCACGGGCACGTGGTTGTCGATCACGAGGATGAGGTTTTCGCCATGCGGCATGAAGCTCAGGTCGTGTGCGTAGAAGCAATGCAGCAGCGGCGTGAGATACGCCTGCAGGTATCGGCGCACCCAGGCCAGTGCCGGCAGGCCGGAGCGCCGAATCAGTTCCGGCATCAGCGCAACGCCGTCCTTGTCGACATGCAGCAAAGCGGCCATCGTCATCAGGCGTTCCCCCGGTTGCAGCAGTTGCAGCGGGTTCTCGCGCCACAGCGCCGAGAACATCTTCTTGTACGGCGTATCTACGGGAATCGCCGCCTCGTAATAGAAGTTACGGAAGCCGATGGCTGCCACTTCCTGCAGGATCGTGAAGCCGTTCTCGCGCAGGAAGGCATCGCCCGACACCAGCGCCTTGATGAATTCGTTGATGGCGGGCGTGCCTGACATGTAGTACGGCGACAGCCCGCGCATGAACCCCATGTTCAGGATCGACAGCGAGGTCTTCACATAGCGCTTGGTGCGATCGCTCGTGTTGAAGAACGTCCGGATGGATTGCTGCGCGATGTAGTGATCCGCGCTGTAGTCGAGGCAGATGATCTTGCGCTGTGCCACGTAGCCCGCGAACGCGATGGACAGCTTGTTGAACCACTGCCACGGGTGCGCCGGCATGAAGTGATAGTCAGCCGGGTCGACGCCCTTCGCAGCCACCTGGCGGGTGAATTCGTCGACCGTGTCCTGGCCCAGCTCTTCGGCCAGCAGCTGCGCGTAGTCGAGCGTGGACAGCGTCGACGGTGTGGCGTGGTCCTTGTGCACAGCCAGCCAGATTACGCGGATGTCGGAGCCGGCCTCCGGCGCATAGGCCTGGTAGTCGACGGCGTTGAAGCCGAGGCGTCCGTTGTTGGCGACAAAGCCCGGGTGCCCTTCCATCATTGCGACCTCGATGGTCTGGAAGTCGGTGGCGTCGGCCAGTTGTGCGCTGCTTGGGGCGTCGGCCTTCATGCGCTTGTAGGCGCTGCCGAAGAGCGTGCTGCTGATTTCGTCAAGGTAGATGGGCAGCAGGTCGTCGCGGATGCCAAGGCGCTGGCGGCATTCGATGATGAACTGCAGCGCATCCAACGGTTGCTCAGCGCCATCGACCAGGCGGCGAATCGACTCCGGCCGGATAAACCAATGGCGCAGCGCCAACCCCCGGGCCTCAAACTGGTAGCAGACCTTGCCGTCGTCGGAAAACACTTGATACAGCGCGAAGCCGTTGGCCGCATCTTTCACGTGTTCGGGTTCGAGGATGATCTCGTGCGCATATTCGGCAATGGCTTTGCGCAGCAGCAGCCGATTGGCTTGTGCCCACACTTCGGGCGTGAGGTGAGCGGCGGCCTGTGCCGGGTGTTGGGAGAGCTGGTTCTGGAGCGTCACGTTCATGGCGAATCCTTTCGTTGATTAAGCGGTGGCGGTGATAGCGGCGGTGGCGGCGATAGCGCGTTCAAAATCTCGCCGGGTGCAAAAGGCGAGGCTGGCGATCTTTTCGGTAAAGGCGACGTTACGGCCGTAGACGAAACCGGCGGCGCGGTTGATGGCGTGAATGCGTTCGTTGTTGGCGTCGGGCTCGACCACGATGCGTGCCGCCCCGAGGTGTTCGAACATGAAACGCATCAACGCGAAGAACACCTCGCGCGTGTAGCCGGGCACGCGCACATCCGATGGGCCGATGAAGATGTGCATGCCCAAGTCGCCAGGCTGCACGTCGTAGAACGCACGGATGCGATCGTGCGCGGGGTCGTAGCACTCGGCCAGGAAAACCGGGCGCCCCGCTTTCCAGACGAGATAGGCAGTGGCATGCCCGGAATCCATCAGCTCTTGATAGATCTGGCCGATCTCGGCTTCGGTCTTGTCGCGCATCAACCAGAACGATGCACGCTCCGGCTGGAACCAGCGGTGCAGCGTCGGGATGTCTTCCGGAATGCGCAGCAGACGGAAGGTGTAGCCGTCGGCATCCGTGTGCGGTGCACGGCTGGCGTCGGCGCGCCGATGAATGGCATGCAGGTCAATTGGCATGAGCGGGCGCCTCCAGGTTGACGGGTTCGCCTGCGTGCGTGGCGCTCGGCACGTTCAGGATCAGCCGGTCGAGCAGCGCCGTCAGCGCAAAACCGCCCGCAGCCAACAGGAACGGCACGTGCAATCCGTAGCGATTGACGATCGCCCCGGCCGCAAACGAAGACAGCAGCACACCCAGGTTCTGGAAGAAATTGGTGATGCTGTAGTCGTGCGCATAGCGCTGTGGAGTGGAAAGCCGGAACAGGTTGACATCCAGCTTCACGATGATCTGGAACAACGCCCAGCCATACAGCACGCGCCCGATGACGATCAGCACAGGGTTGGGTGCAGCCTGCAGCAGCAGCCCGGCAGCGCCCAGCAGCAGATTGCCCAGCGTGTGGTCCGGCAACTTGCCACCGCGCGCGCGGATACGGGCATGCAAGCGCAGCGCAAGGATGGCCATGGCACCCGGTATCGCGAAGACCATGCCTGAAACGAACTCGCTGTCGTGGCCTGACACCTGCTGCCAATACACGGCAAAGAACGAGCGGATCAGGTATGCGCTGAAATCGAACACCAGCATCACGAGCGCGAGACGCAGGATCGGCAGACGATCACGCCAGCTCGTGCGCGGCGCCTCCGCGGCCGCGGCTTCTGCGTGCTCGCCCGAATTGACGCGCACGATCTTCCCGCTGCGGATCAGATACAGGCACACAGCCATCTGGAAGAAATCGCCCGCTGCCATGGCGACGATGCTGGCGCGCGGCCCCCAGGTCTGCAGCACGAAGCCGCCCACCACGGCACCGAAGATGGCGCCAAAGTGCACCACCACCGAGAGGATGCCCACCGTGGCGGCGTGCTGCTCTTTGGGCGTGAGCCGCATCATGTACGGATACATCAGCAGATAGCTGCTCTTGCACATGAACATCAGCATCGACAGCACCCAGTACGTCACCACGTCCGGCGCCCAGTCGCTCAGCAGGCTGAAGGTGCCCGCCGCAAACTGCGTGTAGACCAGCAGGTGCAGCGGTTCCACGCGCTTGGCTACGCGCGCCCAGACCGGCAACGTGCACATCACCGCGATGGAGATCGCCGCGACGTATGCGCCCACATGGACGGGGCTATCGAGCCCATAACGCGAAGCAAAGAACTGCGGATAGAACGGAATCAGGATGGCATCGCTGATGACGGCAAAAGTCGTCATCAGGATGATGTACATACGCAACGTCATGCGGCCACCCCGGCGGTCTCTTCCGCCATTTCCGGCACGCGGTCCCTGGTTGCTTCCTTGGCTGACTCCCTGGCCGCCAGCGGAATGAAATCGGGCGTGGACGGGACCGCAAAATCCTGGATCGCAATACGCCGCTCGATCTTGTAGTGCTCCACTCCGGTCAGCTCGCGGATGATGCAGGAGTTGCGGTAGCAGCTCATCCCGAGGTCGGGATTGGTCAAGCCGTGCGTGTGCAGGCCGGCGTTCTGCACGTAGACCTCATTGCCATTGAAATCGGCCGCGTAGTTGCGCGAAAGCTGATAGCGACCCTTGGCGTCCCAGCGCAGGCGGTGGCGGATGCCATCGATAAACGCGGGGATGTTCTGCTCATAGCCCGTGGCAAGCACGAGCGCCTCCGTGCGATGTGCATAGCGCGCGCCGCTGTCGAGCTGCTGAAACTCGATCTCGTAGGTGCCGGTAACGGCATCGTGCCGGCAGGCCTGCAACTCGCAGTTGGTGATCAGGTGCGTGCGCAGCGCGCCCGTCTTGCGCTTATCGTCGAGCAGATCGTAGATCTGATTGATCAGGCTCGCGTTGACGCCCTTGTAGAGGCTGTCCTGCTTGCGGAGGATGCTTTCCTTGCGGCCATCCGGCAGGTTGAAGAAGTAATCGATGTAGTCCGGAGAGATCATCTCCAGCGTCAGCTTGGTGTTCTCCATCTGGAAGAAGCGCGGCGAACGCGTGATCCAGACGAGGCTGTAATCGTGCTTGTCGCTCTCCTTGAGCAGGTCGTAATAGACCTCCGCCGCGCTTTGCCCGCTGCCGACAATGGTGATGGAGCGTTTTTCGCGCAGCGCGTCCCGCACGTCGATGTAGTCGGCGGTGTGCAGGTAGCGATGCCCATCGCGCGGCACGCATGCGGGAAACGACGGTGATGACCCGACGCCCAGCACCAGCTTGCGTGCGCGCAGCACGAACGGTTCTCGCTCCGCGCCGCGAAAGCCTGTGACGACATAGCAACCGCGTTGGGCGTCATAGGCCAGCGCATCCACGTCATGGTGGAAATGCACGCTGCTCAGTTGCGCGATGACCCATTTGCAGTAGCGGTTGTATTCCGCGCGGCTCAGATAGAAGTTCTCGCGGATGTAGTACGAATAGATCTTGCCTTCCTGCTTGCAGTAGTTCAGGAAGCTGAAGCGGCTTTGCGGATCGGCCAGGCTTACCAGGTCGGCGAGGAATGGATTCTGCAATGTGGTGTTATCAATCAGCATGCCAGGATGCCAATTGAATTCCTCGGCGCGCTCCAAAAATAGGCCGTTCAGACTTTCAATCGGCTCCGCCAGACATGCCAGGCTTAAATTGAATGGCCCTAAACCAATTGCAATAAAATCATATACATCGGACTTCATCACGCTTGAACCTCCTGATTTGCAAAGGCTGCATTTACCAAACGACAGCACCAGGAACGTGGCCGGGCTAGCGCGGCGAACGCGCACGCTCTCCGTCGGCCGGCGGCTTGAGGCCGCGCCTAGGCTGGGTGAATTCAGGTGGGGTTTTGATCACAGCCGATGCGTGCCGGCTGCTGAATGATCATGAATATCGCAAGCGCGATATCGGGAACAGATTCGAAATGCCCGGCGACGGAATGAAAACAAATCGCCGGGCAACAATCTAAGTCACAATACTACACAGAAAATGGAATGCTTGTGTGAAGAAAATGTAATTACCATTGATAAGAAATGGTGGCCATCACATTGCGCGCATCACCCCAATAACAATAGGCGTTGCTCAAGCAGGATGCCACGTAATTCTTATTAAAGAGATTCTTGGCAGACAATTGCAGCTTGGCACCCTTGAGCGACGGATCCCAACGTGCAAGGTCAATGCGCAACATCAGATCCACCAGCGTATACGGCGGCACCTTGAAGCTGTTGGCGTTGTCGCCCCAGCTTGTGCCGACGTAGCGCAAGCCCATGCCGGCGGTGTAGCCCGGCATGAAGCGCCAGTCCACCCAGGCCGACGCCATATGGCGCGGCACCTGATACGGCGTGTTGCCAACGAAACCTTCTGCCGACTCGATGAACTTCATGTTGGTGAAGGTGTAGTTGGCCAACACCGAGACGGTGTCCGTCACCTGCGTGCGCGCTTCCAGCTCTACGCCGCGCGTGCGGATCTTGCCGCTCGGCACGTAGTAAATCTGCCCCACCGGCTTGGTCGCCACGTTCTCCTGATCGAGATTGAACACCGCCGCCGAGAGCATCGTGCTGGAGCCCTTCGGCTGATAACGCACACCCGCCTCGAACTGCTTGGCCGTGGCCGGTTGCAAGAGATTGCCCCGCTGGTCCGCGCGCAGGCTCGGGTTGAAACCATCCGAGTAGCTGAAATACGGCGCGATACCGTTGTCGAACAGATAGACCACGCCCGCACGTTTGGTGAACTTCGAGCCGCTCCACTCCGACGGCGTGCCGGTACCGTACAGATTGGACGCCTTCGCATGGTCTTCGCGCACGCCCAGCGTCAAGCGCCACCGGTCGATAGCAATCTGATCCTGCAGATACAGGCCGGTCTGCTCGAGCCACCGATCGATCGGTGACGCCGTGACGCCCGTGAGCCCCGGGCTGCCATATACAGGATTGAACGCGTTGATCGGGTCAGCGCTGCCGGACTCCCAGAAGCCATCGACGTGGCGCTTCTGATAATCGAGGCCAAACAGCATCGTATGTTTGACCGCGCCCGTGGTGAACTTGCCTTCCAGCTGGTTATCGACCGTGTAAGCGTGCGTGGCCTCCTTGGCGCCGGAGTAGTACCGCGTCAGCTCATCCGCGCTGGCCCAGCCGAAGCCGTAAATCTGGCGCAAACGCGTATCGCCGAACACGTAGCGAAAGTTCTGGCGTACGGTCAGCCGATCGTTGAACGCATGCTCGAACTGATAGCCGACCATGCGCTCGGTGCGACGGTATTTTTCAACCGTGGGGTCGCCATCGAAAAAGTAGCGGGAAATGTAGCGGCCATTGCGCGGGAAGACGCTGCCTTCTGCCGGCACGCCGCTGTGATAGCCGCCTTCCGGATCGTGCTGCAAATAGGCCTGCAACAGCAGATGCGTATCGGGCGTGAAGTTGATGGCCAGCGACGGCGCAATCGCAAACCGCTGCTCGCGCACGTGCTCGAATTGCGTATCCATGCCGCGCGCCAGACCGGTCACCCGGAAGGCCATCACACCGTTCTGGTCGATCGGCCCCGAGATATCGAACGCGCCTTCAAGACGGTTGCGATTGCCCACCGTGACTTCCACCTCGTGATACGGCTGGAAGAGCGGCTTCTTGCTCGTCAGCGCCACCACGCCACCCGGCGACGCACGGCCGTACAGGATCGAACCCGGGCCCTTCAGCACATCGATGCGCTGGAGGAAATACGGATCAACCTGGAACGAGCTGTAGCTGCCCTGGTCGCTCATCAGGCGCAGCCCATCGAGCAAGGTGTTGTCGACGCTGCTGTCGTTGAAGCCGCGTAGCGCAACGTAGTCGTAGCGGTTGGACGCCCCCACCAGGGCGGTAAACGCTCCCGACGTGTAGTTCAGCGCCTCCGAAATGCCGCGCGGCTTCTGGTCGTCCAGCTGCTGCTGCGTCACCACCGAGATCGACTGCGGCGTTTCGATGATGGGTGTATCGGTTTTCGTGCCCGCCGCGCTCTGCTTGGCAACGAAGCCTTTGCCCGGGCTTTGCGCCGTCTCCCCTCGGCCGACCGCCGTGGTTGCGGGCAGCGTGGCGCTGATCTCGCCAGTGGTACTCTGCGCCATCCCTTGCGTCGGCAGCGCCGCCCCCAGCAGCACTGCGCAAGTCAGCCGCGCGGCAAGCGCCATTGGGCGCAGCGTTGTCCGGCAGAGCGTATCGGATGGAAAAACCGTTGTTGTGTTCGTTTGCTTTGGCATGGTGTGTTGGAAGATGCGTGTGGTTTCCACACCCATCGACGATCCACACCGCGAAAGCGGAACCGCTGCGGAATCTTTTTTCGATCAGCGCATCGCGCATGTCGCGCAACGCTCCACCGCCTGCACGAGATACTTGCGCACCATACGCGTCGACTTGCCAAGCTGCTCGGCAATGCACGCGTGGGATTGCCCTTCGATGTAGCGCAATCGCACGGCCTCGCGCGCACTGGGCGAGAGGGTTTCCAGCATCGCGCTCGTGTGCTGCAACGACTGCGCCTGCGCCAGGCGTTGCTCGGGCGATGGCGCATGCTCATACTGCGCGGACCGCAACGTCAGTTCATCAAGGCATGCGCATTCGACACGTCGACGACGCGCCCGATCGATCATCAAATGCTTGGCGGTGGTGGTCAGATAGGCGCGCGGCTCGCGCAACTCCCCCAGCCTGTCCGGCGCAGCCAGCACGCGCATGAACGTGTCATGCAACACGTCTGCCGCTTCTTCCGCGCATGCGAGCTTCTTGCGCAACCAGGCGAACAGCCATTCGCTGTATTGCACATAGAGCGCATCGATAGACGTCTCAGCGTCGTGCAGCGGCGTGGGCCGGACGGCGGGCATGCGGGCTCCAGGGCATCAACCGGACGCACGCGCGTAGCACACGCATCATCGCGTCCATACAAATGAGAATCATTCTCATTTTATGGCGCGAAAACCTTGTCTGCAAACGGGGAATTAAAAGGAAGTGCTAAGCATCGGCGGGCGCAGCGGGCGACCTCATGCCCCATCGCCCGCCGACCGGTGCCGCCACGCCATGAGCGCAACCGCCAGCGCCGCCACTGACAGGCCGATTGCCAGCCCCGTCAGCCGCCCTGCTCGCCGGGCTTCATCAGCCTGTTGGCGCGCCTCGATGGCCTGCCGCACCGTTTCCCAGAAGGCCTCGCGATGCTCGTTTTCGTCGAAGATGGACATGGCGCTTCCCCGCTGTACATGAACCGTCTTCATCGTAGGGAAGGCGCGGCGGATGTGCCACCGCACGTTTCGCGTAGGACGCGGTGGCTCCCAATACCTCAGACAGCGGCCGCCGGCTTACCCGCCGGGCCGGGGAACGGGCGGGCGACATCGGCATCACCCTGCCCCAGGTCCATTGCATCGGCGCGTTCGGCGGTGGACAGTTCGTCTGCGCGATAGCCCGTGCGATTGAGCAGTACCAGCGTGCACGCCAGCGATACCAGCGCATACAGCGCCGACGACACCGCCACGCCCACAATGTTGCCGCTGCTATTGAGCATCCACTGCGCAAACACCGGTGTGCCCCCGCCCACCACGAGCGAACACAGCTGATACGCCAGCGACAAGCCCGTATAGCGGATGCGCGTCGGGAACACGCGCGCCAGAATGCCGCCGATAGCGCCGTAGAACATCGAATGCGGAATCGTCGCCAGGCACATGCCGAGCAGCGCGACCCAGAGCACCTTGGTCTCGATGGCGAAGAACATCACCGGCATGAGCAGGAATTCCGGCAGCACCATCAGGCAGATGGCACGGCGCATGTCCATGCGCGAAACCAGCCATGCCCCCAGCGGCTGCGTGATGAATTGCACCACCAGCGCAGTCGCGATGATGCCGAGGAAGGTGTCCTGTGCGTAGCCGAGTTTCTTCGTGGCCCAGGCGAGCGCGAAGTTGCTCTTCAGGTATGTCACGTGAATGAGCGGCAGCGTACCGGCACCCAGCAGCACGAGGCCCCAGTGGTCACGCACCACGTCTTTGAGCGGCAGTTTGACGGTCTTCTTCTGCGCCAGCACGCGCTTCATATCGTCCGACTCTTCCAGCTTCAGGCGAATGACCATGCCGACGACCACCAGCAGCGCCGACAACAGGAACGGCACGCGCCAGCCCCACAGCATGAACTGCGGCGTGGGTAATGCGCTCAGCGCAAAGAACACGAGTGTCGCCAGCAGGTTGCCCGTCGGCGAGCCCTGCTGCGCAAACGCCGAGTACAGGATGCTCTTGCGCTTGGGGGCGCTCTCGCTGGCTATCAGCACCGCGCCGCCCCACTCGCCGCCCACGGCCACACCCTGAACAACACGCAGCACGACCAACCCCACTGGCGCCCACATGCCAATCTGCGCATAGCCGGGCAGCAGGCCAATGCCCATGGTCGCCACGCCCATCAGGATGAGCGTGATGATGAGCGTGGTCTTGCGGCCGATCTTGTCGCCCAAATGGCCGAAGATGATCCCGCCGATCGGCCGCGCCGCAAAGCCGGCCCACAGCGTGACGAACGAGAGCAGCGTCGCGATGCCCGGGTCCAGCGTCTTGGAGAAGAACACCTTGCCGAAGACGAGCGCCGCAGCAAGGCCGTAGATGTAAAAGTCGTACCACTCGATGGTGGTGCCGATGAACGCGGCCACTGCAGCGCGGCGCGGTTGCAGGTTTGCGGTCGCGTTGGCGTGGGGCGCAGGCTGGTGAGGCATGTTGGTCTCCTTGGTGGTACTGCCGGTTTGGCGCAGCCTCTGCGGGCTGTCTGCCTTGTCGTGGTGAACCTGGGCTACTTCATTTCAGAACGCCGGCCTCGAACAGGCGCTGCCGCGTGCCCGCGTCAATGCCGAGCGACGCCAGCACGGCATCGGTATCAGCGCCGAGCGCAGGCGGTGCGTTGCGATACGTGGCCGGCGTGCGCGACAGCTTGATCGGCGACCCCGTGCCACGGTACTCACCCAGCTCGACCACCATCTGCCGGTGCAGCGTATGCGGATGGCGCGCCACGACATCGACGCTCAACACCGGCCCGCACGGTACACCGCCATGGATCAGGTCTTGCGCGAGCGTCTCGCAATCGAAGCGTGCCAGCTGTGCTTCCAGCGCCAGTTTGAGTTCCGGGCGATGCGCGCAGCGGCTGCGGTTGTCGGCAAAGCGTGCGTCTTGTGCCAATTCGGCGACACCGATATGCGCACAAAGCTTGGCGAACTGACGATCGTTGCCCACCGCCAGAAAGATCGGCGCGGTGCCGGTCTGGTAACTGTCGTACGGCGCGATGTTCGGATGCGCATTGCCACTGCGCTGCGGCACCTTGCCCGAACCGAAGTAGTTCGGCAGATGAGGATGCAGCAGCGATACGCCGCAGTCATACAACGCGATGTCGACAGATTGGCCGCGGCCGCTCTTCTCACGCTCGGCCAGCGCGAGCAGGATGCCCGCGAGCGCGTTGAGCCCGGTCACCATGTCGACGATCGGCAGACCGACGCGCATGGGGCCGCCGTCGCGCTCGCCGTTGACGCTCATCAGGCCAGCCATCGCCTGGATGGCGGCATCGTAGCCGGGCAGCCCGCCAAGCGGGCGTCGGGGCCGAAGCCGGAGACGGCGCAGTGGATCAGGCGTGGAAAGCGCGGTTGCAGGTCGCGCGCGAAATCCATGCCCCAGCGGGCGAGCGTGCCGGGCTTGAAGTTCTCGACGAGCACGTCGGCGTCTTCCAGCAACTGCCACAGCACGGCGCGGCCTTCTTCGTTGGACAGGTCGACGGAGATGCCGAGCTTGTTGCGGTTGACGCCGTTGAAGTACCAGGCGGTATCGCTCTCATCGAAGGGCGGGCCCCAGGTGCGGGTTTCGTCGCCGACGGGCGGTTCCAACTTGATGACCTCCGCGCCGTGGTCGGCAAGCGCCTGCGTGCAATACGGGCCGCCGAGCACGCGACTCAAGTCGATGACTTTCAGGCCGTGCAACGCGCCGGCGACCGCGCTCATTGCACGCCTCCGGCCGGCAACGCTTGCATGGCCAGCGCAAACGGCACGTCACGCTGCTTGACGAGGGCATCGAACAGCCATGCATCGGCGCTCTCGGGCAAGGCCAACGGATCCACCGGCAGCAGCTTGTGACGCAGCACCAGATGCGCGAATGCCAAGCGGCGATGATCCGGCGCCAGACGCACGCCCTCCACCGCCATGAAGATCGCCGTGGTGATGTGATACAGCGCGGAGCCGGCTTGGCGCACGAGTTCGTCGCTGCCGCCTTCAGCCACCTTGGCGATCACGCGGCACACGCGGTCGAGCGTGGCACGCAGCAACGCTTCGCTCTGCGTCGGCAACGTGACCCCATCGATCAAGCCGACGAGATACGCGCGCAACGGTTCCAACGCGCCTTCGCGCTTCACAGCGCGCGCGATGTCAAGCGCGACGATGTTGCTCGTGCCCTCCCAGATGGAGCCCAGATGGGCGTCGCGCACGAGGCGCGCGTCGCTCCACTCTTCGATGTAGCCGGTGCCGCCGCGCACTTCCATGGCGTCACCCGTCACGCGGCGCGCATCGCGGCAAGCGCGGAACTTGATGAGCGGCGTCAGGATGCGCACGCATTTGCCGGCTTGCGCGTCGCCCGCATCCGCCAGCGGCAGCAGTTGCGCGATCTGCATGAACATTGAGCGCGCTTGCTCCGTCGGCAGCAACATCTTCAGAAGCTGGCGCTGCATCAGCGGCATGTCGATCAGCTTGCGGCCGAAGGCTTCGCGGTTGCGCGCGATGTGCAACGCTTCGGTGACGGCGCGACGCATCAGGCCGGCAGCGCGCACACCGTTCGACAGCCGCGACATGTTGATCATGTCTGCCATCTGATGAAAGCCGCGGCCGATCTCGCCAATCAGGTAGGCGGTGGCGCCTTCAAGCACGATCTCGCCGCTGGCCATCGAGCGCGTGCCGAGCTTGTCCTTCAGGCGGACGATACGGTAGTGATTGCGCGACCCATCGCGCAGCGTCTTGGGCAACAGGAACAGCGCCAGGCCGTTGATACCGGACGGCGCACCGTCCGGGCGGGCAAGCACCATGGCGAGATCGGCATCGGCGTTCGAGCAGAACCACTTGTCGCCGTACAGGCGCCACGTTTGCGTGCCATCGGGCGCCGTTTCCAATGCGGCGCGCGTGGCGATGCGGGCGACGTCCGACCCCGCATCCTGCTCGGTCATAAACATCGCGCCCTGGTACAGCACATCAAAGTCGCGCGAGGTCAGCATCGGCAGATAGCGCGCCACGAGTGCCGGGTCGCCGAACTTACGCAGCGTGCGCGTGAGCGAATCCGTCATGCTGACCGGGCAGCACAGGCCGAATTCAGCCTGCACGAACAGATACGTGAGCGCGTATTTGACGAGCGGCGGCGGTGCGTTGCCGACATGGCTCATCGACGCGAGGCCCAGCTCAGCGTAGGCCACCCGCTCCAGCGCAACGTAATCGGGGTGCTTGTAGATGGTCTGCAGGGCCTCGCCACGACGCGTGCGGTGGCGTAGCTGGGGCGGGTTGTGATCCGCGCTGATGGCCCAGGCGTCGAGTTCGTCCGAGGCGCGCTGGCCGAGCGTCTTCAACTGCGGCTCAAGGGTGCGGTACTGCGCGTCGCCCAGGTACAGCCGCAACAGGCGCCCGAGGTCAGGATCGACGTGGAAGAAATTGATGCCCCGGCTGTCGGGGATGTTCTGGTGGCTGCCGGGCTGGGTCGTAAGCGGCTGGCGGGCGATGTCGTTCATGCGGGTGGCCTCGCTGTCTCCTGTTTTGTCCGGCCAGCATAGGAACGGTATCGATAATCGTCCAATACAGGATTTGTCCTGTACGATAAGAATTCCTTATCGACGATCATGCCCACGATGGACCTGAAGCAACTGCGCTATTTCGTTGCCGTGGCGGAAGAACTGCACTTCGGGCGCGCAGCGCAACGGCTGTTCATCTCGCAGCCCGCGCTCAGTTTCGACATCCGGAAGTTCGAGGATCAACTGGGCGTGCAATTGCTCGCGCGCACCAACAAGAGCGTGGCGCTTACCAATGCCGGCCAGGTGTTACTGGACGAGGCTCGCAAGCTGTTGCAGCAAGCGGCGGAAGTCGAACGCATTACGCAGCGCTCGGCGCACGGGTTGGCGGGCCGGCTGCGCGTCGGCTTCGTCAATTCGATGCTGTACCGCGGCCTGCCGCGTGCGGTGGAGCGCTTCGAGGCCGACCACCCGGCCGTGGAAATCATCCTGCGCGAAATGAACACCGGCGAGCAGGTTCAGGCCATCCAGCGTCAGCAGATCGACCTGGGCTGCGCATATTGGGGAACGTTTCCCGCCGAGGTCATTTCCACGCCGATCTTCTCGGAACCCTTCGTCGCCTGCCTGCCCACGGGCCACCCGCTGGCGCGTCGCAAGCGTCTGAAACTGGACGCGCTCGCGCAAGAGCCGTTCATCCTCTTCCCGCGCACGGTATCGCCGCACTATCACGACCTGATCATCGCGCTCTGCGTGGATGCCGGCTTCAGCCCGGTCATCCGCCACGAGGCACGGCTGTGGCAAACGGTGGTGACGATGGTGGGGTGCGGCATGGGCGTGGCGCTCGTTCCGAAGACGCTGCAACATGCCGGCGACGCGCGCGTCAGCTTTGTGCCGCTGGCCGGCGACAAAAAAGAATCGTCCGTGCTGTCATTGCGACGCACGGGCGATGCAGAGCCGGTCGCCAGCCGCTTTCTGGAATACCTCGAAGCCGCGGCGCAGGACAACCTGAGACCTTGATGGCCTCACTCACAAAGTCTTGCTGAGGAAGATCCGGCTCGTACCGGGCGGATCGCAGGGTACTTCTCCGAACCGCACCCAGCCGTTGCGTTCGTAAAACTGCGGGCCCTGAAAGCTGATCGTATAGACCACCGCCGAGCGACAACCGCGGCGGCGCCCTTCTTCTTCGAACCTGCGCAACACCTCGGTGCCGATGCCCATGCCGCGCAACGTCTCGGGCAGATGGAACAGGTCAAGAAACAACATCCCCAGCGATGTCCGCCCGCTCGCGCCGCCGACCACGTCTCCGCTCTGAGGGCCGCGAACAAGGACTGCCAACGGTTGGCGATCGCCGTAGCCGACGTGCTGATCGTTGAAGCGGTTCAGACCATTGCCGATGATCTGGATCGATTCGTCATCCGCCGCGTCGGTGACGATGATTTCCGGAGGCTGCATGCGAACCTTATTGCCTCTATTGCGTTCGGGCCGGCAGAACAGAAGGCGTTGTCTGTGCCGGCCGCATGTGCGGCATCATGTTTGTATTCAGGTGGTACATCACCCAAAGCGAACCGCTGAGCGTGATGACCACCAGCACCAGCGTGAACATCAGCGACAGCATGTTCCAGCCGCCTTCGGACTTGGCGTTCATGTGCAGGAAAAAAATCATGTGCACCACGATCTGCACCGCGCCGATGAGCAGGATCGCTACCGCCGTAGCCGACGACCTGTCGAACACGTTGGCCATCACCAGCCAGAACGGTATCGCCGTCAGGAAGACCGACAGCACGAACCCCGTCAGGTAACCGCCCAGCGTGGCGTGCGGTCCCATCTCTTCTTCGTGGTGATGGCCATCGTGGCCATGACCGTGTCCGTTCATCGTTTGATCTTGCGCGCTCATGGCAGCGTTCCCATCAGGTAGACGAAGGTAAAGACGCCGATCCAGACAACGTCCAGAAAGTGCCAGAACATCGACAGGCACATCAGCCGGCGCTTGTTGGCGGTGATCAGCCCGTACTTTGATACCTGCACCATCAGCACGATCAGCCAGATCAGGCCAAAGGTCACGTGCAGCCCGTGCGTGCCGACCAGTGAGAAGAACGAAGTCAGGAACGCGCTGCGCGTCGGCCCCGCACCCTCGTGAATCAGGTGCGCGAATTCATAGAGTTCCACTGACAGAAACGCCGCGCCGAACACCCACGTGATAGCCAGCCAGATCTGCATGGCCGGGACCTTGTTCTGCTGCATCTGCAGCATTGCAAAGCCGTATGTGATGGACGACAGCAACAGGAACGACGTGTTGAGCGCCACCAGCGGCAACTCGAACAGCTCCGCCCCGGTGGGCCCGCCTGCGTATTCGCGGCCCAGCACGCCATAGGCGGCAAACAGGCACGCGAAGATCAGGCAGTCGCTCATCAGGTACAGCCAGAACCCGAGCAGCGTGCCGTTTGGCACGTGCGGTTCTTCGGTGACGTGGAACTGGTAGCCGCCCGGTGGGACGTCATCCACCGTGGTGGTACCCGAGGGGCCGGTCACATGCAGGGATGCGGTCGTTTCAGCCATGGCCTGCCATCAGTTGGGTGCGCGATGCTTCGGTCCGGATCACCTCTTCTGCCGGAATGTAGTAATCGCGCTTGTAGTTGAAGGTGTGAATGATTGCCGAAATGATCGTGGCCGCGAACGATGCGATGGCCAGCCACCAGATATGCCAGATCAATGCAAAACCGCACACCGTGGAGAGCCCGGCCAGCACGATGCCCGCCGCCGTGCCCTTGGGCATGTGGATCGGCTTGAACCCTTCCTGCGGGCGCCGGTAGCCGTACTGCTTCATCTGCCACCAGGCGTCGGCGTCATGTACGAGCGGTGTGATCGCGAAGTTGTACTGCGGCGGCGGAGACGACGTCGACCACTCCAGCGTGCGGCCGTTCCAGGGGTCACCTGTCGTGTCGCGCAGTTCTTCACGGCGCAGGAAGCTCACCACAAGCTGGATCAGGAAACACGCAATGCCGATGGCAATCAGCAGGGCACCGAGCGCTGCCAGTTGGAACCAGATCTGCAACGACGCATCGTCGAAATGGTTCATGCGCCGCGTTACACCAAGCATCCCGAGCCAGTACAGCGGCATGAAGGCAACGTAGAACCCGACAAACCAGAACCAGAACGACGCCTTGCCCCACGACGAGACGAGCCGGTAGCCGAACGCCTTGGGAAACCAGTACGTAATGCCGGCCATGAGGCCGAACAGCACACCGCCGATGATCACGTTATGAAAATGCGCGATCAGGAAGAGGCTGTTGTGCAGCGAAAAGTCCGCGGGCGGCACCGCCAACAGCACGCCGGTCATGCCGCCGATGACGAAGGTGACCATGAACCCGACCGTCCACAGCATGGGCGGCTCGAAGCGGATCTTGCCGTGGTACATCGTGAACAGCCAATTGAAGATTTTGGCCCCGGTCGGGATCGATATGATCATCGTCGTGATCCCGAAGAACGAGTTGACGCTCGCACCCGACCCCATGGTGAAGAAGTGATGGAGCCAGACCAGATACGACAGCACCGTGATCACGACGGTCGCATAGACCATCGACGCGTAGCCGAACAGGCGCTTGCGCGAATACGTGGCGACCACTTCCGAGAAGATGCCGAACGCCGGCAGCACCAGGATGTAGACCTCCGGGTGGCCCCAGATCCAGATGAGGTTCACATACATCATTGCGCTGCCGCCCAGCTCGACCGTAAAGAAATGGGTGCCAACATAGCGGTCCAGCGCCAGCAGCGTCACGGCAGCCGTGAGCACCGGAAACGCTGCAACGATCAGCGCGTTGGTGCACAGCGCTGTCCACGTGAAGATCGGCATGCGCAT
>NZ_VOSS01000045.1 GCF_007997035.1 Ralstonia sp. TCR112
CCCCGGCAGGGGGTGAAACAAGGGACGCTCCACGAGCATCAAAAAAAGCCCTCAGCCCGACTCTTTAATCCGAAACACCTCAACGCCCACGGATTCGCAATCCGGATACACATCCGGCTTCTCCGTCGACACCCGCGCAGCCAGCACATGCGGATGCTTGAGCATCGCCGTCAGCACGTCATCGCACAGCGTCTCCTGCAAGTGAATATGACCTTGCGCCATACGCCGCGCCACGGTGTCGCGCATGAAGTCGTAATCCACCACTTCATGCAGCTTGTCTTCCGTGGGCGACGAATGCTCCAGCGGCACGTACAGCTCGATGTTGATCAGGACGCGCTGCTCGCCCTTCTTCTCGAATTCATGCACGCCGATGTTGATCTGCACTTCGTAGTTGCGCAGGAACATGCGGCGGCAGTGCGACAGGCGCGGGTGGGATAGCAGGGAAAGCATGGGAGCGTCCGGGGGAGTTGTTTATTCAGTCAGGAACATCACGTCGCGGGCCAGCGGCATCAGATGCTGGCCTCCGTCGACGAACAGCGTGGTGCCGGTGACGGCGCGGGCGGTGGCGAGATAGCACACCGCCTCGGCAATATCTTCCGGCGTGGACGACTGGCCCAGCGGCGTCATCTGGTGCGCGCGTGCAAACCCGCCCTGCGACTGGTCGCCCGACACCATCGTGATGCCCGGCGCCACGCCCACCACACGCAGCGCGGGCGCCAGGGCCTGCGCAAGCTGCATCGTGGCCGTCGACAGCGCTGCTTTCGACAGCGTGTAAGAGAGGAAATCCGGGTTCAGATTGTCGAGCTTCTGGTCGAGCAGGTTAATGACGACGCCGTGGCCCTGGGCGCCATCGGCCGTCAACGCCCGGTGCAGCTCGCGCGACAGCAGCAGCGGCGCGGCCACGTTGGTGCGCATGTGCGTATCGAGCGACGCATAGCTGAAGCTGGTCGCCACGTCGTACTGGAACAAAGACGCGTTGTTGACCAGGCAGGTGGGCGTACCCAGTGCAGCGCTGCAATCGGCAATCAGGCGGCCAGCGGCGGCTTCGTCCGACAGGTCGGCCTGCAGCACGGCGGCGCGGCGGCCCATGGCGATGATCTCGGCGGCCACGGCGTCGGCCTCGGCGCGCGAGCGGTGGCAATGCACGGCCACATCCCAGCCGTGCCGGGCCAGCGCCAGGGCAATGACGCGCCCAACGCGGCGGCCTGCGCCGGTAACGAGGGCGATGCGCCGCTGAGTAGCCGATTCTGCGGTCGATTCCGCAGTGGACTGGTTGGGCGTCTGCGCCATTGTTTACAATTCGCCGATGAGCAAAACCGTGAGTTTACCGCTTCCCAACGAGGCGGCGCAGGCGCAGTCCGCGCACCTGTTCGCCGTGATCGCCGACGCCATTGCGGGCGCAGGCGGCTGGCTTCCGTTCGACCGCTACATGGAACTGGCGCTCTACGCGCCCGGCCTCGGCTATTACAGCGGCGGCGCGGCCAAGTTCGGCCGCCGCGTGGAAGACGGCGGCGACTTCATCACCGCGCCCGAATTGACGCCGTTCTTCGGCCGTACCGTGGCGCACCAGATCGCGCAGGTGCTGCAGGCACTGCCGGAAGGCCAGCGCCACGTGCTGGAATTTGGCGCGGGCACCGGCAAACTGGCCGCCGACATCCTCACCGAATTGGATGCGCTGGGCGCGCGGCCCGACAGCTACGGCATCGTCGAACTCTCCGGCGAGCTTCGCCAGCGCCAACAGGAACGCCTGGCTGCGCTCGGCCCCGAGCTGGGCGCCCTCGCGCGGTGGCATGACACGTTGCCTGCGCCGTTCACCGGCGTGATGGTTGGCAACGAAGTGCTCGATGCGATGCCCGTGTCGCTCTGGGCGCGCCGCGACGGCGTGTGGCACCAGCGCGGCGTGGTGCTCGATGTCGACAACGGCCTGCAATGGAAAGAGCGGCTTGTTGACCCGTCGGAGGTGCCCGCCAAGCTGGCCGCCCTGCCGGGCACGGACGATCTCATCACCGAATCACACGAGGCCGCCGAGGGCTTCATCCGCAGCGCCGGCGCGGCACTTGAGCGCGGCTTGTTGCTGCTGATCGACTACGGTTTCCCGGCTGCGGAGTACTACCACGCGCAGCGCGCCAACGGCACGCTCATGTGCCACTACCGCCAGCACGCGCACGACGATCCGTTCTGGCTGCCAGGCCTGCAGGACATCACCGCGCACGTCGATTTTTCGGGGATCGCCCAGGCGGGGCAGGAAGCCGGGCTGGAACTGCTCGGCTACACGAGCCAGGCGCGCTTCCTGTTGAGCGCCGGCGTGGGTGAGCTGCTGATGACGCTTGATCCGTCCGATCCGATGCAGTTTCTGCCGGCCGCCAATGCCGTGCAGAAGCTGCTGTCGGAAGCGGAAATGGGCGAGCTGTTCAAGGCCATCGCGCTAGGCAAGGGCATCGACGCGGCACTCCCGCTGGCCGGCTTTGCCGATGCCGACCGCTCGAACCGCTTGGGTTAGTCGATCAGGCTGACGCGGCCTTGGCCGCTTTGGCTTCCAAGGCGCGTTCGTTCTGCTCGGCTTCGTAGCGGCCGATCGTGCCGCGCATCCACCACAGCAGCGCCAGGCCAGGGAAGGCAAACACCACGGTCATCAGATAGAACGCCGGCCAGCCGTAGGCTTCAACGAGGTAGCCCGAGGTCGGCCCGACGTACACGCGGCCGATGGAAGCCAGCGCCGACAGCAACGCATACTGCGTCGCCGAGAACGACCGGTTGCACAGCGCCATCAGCAGCGCCACAAAGGCCGCCGTGCCCATGCCACCGCAGATGTTCTCGACGCCGATGGCCACCGCCATCGTCCACAGATGCTGCGGCGTCACGGCCAGCACCCAATAGCCCAGGTTCGACACCGCCTGCAGCACGCCAAAAAGCAGCAGCGCCCGCACCAACCCTAGCCGGACCATCAGCGTGCCGCCATACAGCGCGCCCACGATGGTGGCGGCCAAGCCGAGCGTCTTGTTGACGATGCCGACCTCACCCGCAGAAAAGCCGACGCCGCGGATCAGGAAGGTGGTCGACAGGCTGCCCGCAAACGCGTCGCCCAGTTTGTAGAGCACGATCAGCGCCAGCAGCGCCCAGGCGCCACGGCGCGAGAAAAAGTCCCGCAGCGGGCCGACCACCGCCTCCTGCAGGCTGCGCGGCGGGCGCGCCGACACCTCAGGCTCGGGCGACCACAGCGTCGTGAAGATACCCAGCGCCATCAGGCCGGCCATCAGCAGATACATGTTGCTCCAGCCCATGACGCGATCGGCGAGATACAGCGCCAGGCCGCCCGATACCAGCATCGCCAGCCGGTAGCCGAGCACCTTCACGGCTGCGCCGACGCCGCGCTCGCTCGAATGCAGCACGTCGGTGCTGTAGGCATCGAAGACGATGTCCTGCGACGCCGACAAAAACGCCACCAGCACCGCCAGCCCGGCCAGTGCCCAGAGCGCGGCGTGCGGCGGCGTGAAGGCCATGGCGGCAATCGACGCCACCAGCCCCGCCTGCGTCAGCACCAGCCAGCCGCGACGACGGCCCATGAGGGGCGGCGTGAAGCGGTCCATCAGCGGCGCCCAGAGAAACTTGAAGATGTACGCCTGCCCCACCAGCGAGAACAGCCCGATGGTGCGGATATCCAGCCCTTCCACCGTCATCCACGCCTGCAGCGTGCCCGAGGTGAGCGCCAGCGGCAGGCCGGAGGCAAAGCCCAGCAGCAGCATCGCGCCGATGCGGCGGTTGCGGAAAATATCGAGGTAATCGTGGAAGCTCATGCGGCGGGCCGGAGGCGAATGCGAATGCGGGTTGCCACGTAGCGTGGCGCGGTGCGTTGGCCGATATTATGTCGCACGGATTCGGCCCCTCATCCATATGCCCCGCGCCACACGCTCCCTGCTGACCGCCATCGGCCTCGCGCTGTCTGCGTGGGCCACCGCCATGGACGGCCCGCTGCCCGTGCCCGCCGACGGCGTAAAGCTGGAAGCGCCGACCACCACATCGCCCAACATCCGCCTCGTCATTCCGGCGGAAGAAATCGACAAGCGCGCGCTGGACGAATACCAGGGCATCGTCGACAACGCCGCCCACGAAGGCGCGCTGGCGCCCGACAACGTGCCCGATCTGATCCGCATCCGCGGCATCGTCAGGCGCCTCACGCCGCAGGCGCCGCGCTGGAACCCCGACGCCGCGCGCTGGCAATGGGAGGTCAATCTGATCGGCTCGTCGCAGGTAAATGCCTTTTGCATGCCCGGCGGCAAGATCGCCGTGTTTTCGGGGCTGCTCGAACAGTTCAAGCTGACGGACGACGAACTCGCCATGGCGCTCGGCCACGAGATCGCCCACGCCTTGCGCGAGCACGCCCGCGCCCGCGCCGGCCAGCGCGAGATCACCAACCTGGGTGCCAACGTCATCTCGCAGCTGTTCGGCTTCGGCAACCGTGGCGATACCGACCTGGGCGAAGGCGCCAAGATGCACCTGCTGGCCTTCTCGCGTGCGGAGGAAACCGAGGCCGACCTGGTCGGCATGGACATCGCCTCCCGCGCCGGCTACGACCCGCGCGCCGCGCTCACGCTGTGGCAGAAAATGGGGTCGATCGGCGGGACGGAGCAAAAGCAGTTTCTGTCGACGCACCCCTCGGGGCGCACGCGCATGGCAGTGCTGTCGCGCCATTTGCCCGAAACGCTCACGCTGTTTGCCGACGCCCGACATATGACGATGGCGAAGCTGCCGGAATATCGGTCGAACATGCAATATCTGGGCGCCGCGCCTGTTGATAATGGCGATGAGGCGCCGATGCGGCCGATGGTGCGGCGGCAATAATCGCCAGCGATTTACCGCGCCTCATCCCAAGGTGCCGTCGGATTGCATCGCGATGCGCTTGAAACCCACATCAGCTGCCACTCTTGCCGTCAGCACGCTGTGCTCACCCGAAAATGTCTGCGTTTTGCCGCGCGTTTTGTTTTCGCAATCGTGTTAATGACTGCGTTGGCCACCAGTTAGTGGGGAGTTACCCCGCGCTAAGCAAATCCTAAGAAAACAAATTCGCCCCGCTTGTACGCTGCGCCGGCAGATTTTCTGCGCACAAATCTCCACAAAAATCACAGCGACAGGGATACGTACAAAAATGAAGGCATGGGGCAAGGGATTTACGGGAATTGCACTGGCATGCGCGCTGAGCGCCTGCGGCGGTGGCGGCGATAGCGGCAGCGTTGCTGACCCGAACAGCTTTTCGGTTAGCGCAACCGTAGGCGGAACCAAGGTGCAAACGTTTAGCGCAACCAGCGGCCAAAATGCCACGCTGACGGTCAAGTCCGGGCAAGATCTGCGCCTGGACAGCAGCACCGACGTCAATTGGAAGTCCGGCGATGCGACGAGCAATACCGAGGTCTCGGTCAAGGGTGCCAGCACGCAGAGCTGGACCGCAGGCCTGAAGAGCCCGCCGGGCGGCACGTTCACGGTGACCGTGACGTCGGCCAAGGACGCGACCAAGTCGGCCAAGGTGACGGTCACGGTGACGCCGCATGAGTACAGTGCCGTGGCGCAGCATGTCGGGGCAACGGTAGTCTGGTCAGAAACCAGTACGCGTCTGGACGGTTCGGTTTCGACCCGCATGCGGGCAAATGTTACGACTGCCGTCGCGAACGGTCAGAGCACCGTGGACTCAACCGTAGATGCCGCCGCGACGCCCTCAGAGCGGTACACCTACGACGCGGACAACAACCGCCTGACCCGCACCTATCTCAATATCAATAGCGGCGGCGACAACGCTTGCAGCTATGGGCCTGTGCGAAAAATGCTGAATTTCCCGATGTCAGTCGGCAAATCGTGGCAGACGACGTGGTTCTACAGCTGTGCGGCCGGTTATCACGAATCCGCTGCTCTCACCTCTACGGTAGAAGGTTACGAGTCGCTCACCACGCCCGCCGGCACCTTCAATACGTTGCGCGTTCATTACGTACTCGCGCTAACCAACGCGAACGACTCTGCACTGCCGGGCGGTAGCACTGGTACCGCAGCTTATGGCCAAGACTATCGTTGCTGGTGGCACGTCGATACGGGTCACTTCGTCCGTTGCGATTTCGCGTATTCGTACCCGTCTGGGGCCCCGTCCAATTTCCTGAAGACATTCTCGCAAGTAGCGACATCGGTCCAATAAGATTCACTCCTTGCCTCACCGCTCAACCAGCCCCGCAGCCTTTACCGGCCTCGCGGGGCTTGTTGTTTGTACGGCCGCCCTCGCCCGCCGCGACAACGCCATCCCCGCCACCGTCGCGCCCAGGATCAGCACCGCGCCGCCCGTCTGCATCGGGCTGAACCATTCGCCGAGGACGAGCGCGCCCAAGACCGTCGCCGTCAACGGGCTGAGCAGCGACAGGAACGTCACGTCTGCGCCGAGCACGCCGATGCCACGCACCCACAGCCAGTAGCCCAGCGCCGTGCCGATGGCGATGAGGTACGCAAAGCCCGCCGCGTTACGCGCCGTAAGCGCGGGCGGCAGACCTTCCACGAACAACGCCACCGGCAGCAGGACCAGGCCGCCGAGCGCGAGCTGCCAGGCGGCCACTGCCAACGGCGTCCCGATGCGGCCCCAGCGTTCGATGAGCACCGTGCCGATCGCCATCGAGAACGCCGCGGCCAGCGCAGCCGCCACGCCGATTGCATCGAGCTTGGCCGCGGGGCCGAGAATCAGCAGCCCCACCCCCAACGAGCCGGCCAGCGCCGCGGCCAGTTGCGCCGGACGCGGCTTGCGCGCAAGCAGTGGCCACGCCAGCAGCGCGACCACCAGTGGTTGGGCCGACATGATCGTCGCTGCCACGCCACCCGGCAGGCGCTGCGCCGCCACGAACAGCAGCGCGAAGAACACGCCGATATTCGCCAGCCCCAGAAA
This sequence comes from Ralstonia sp. TCR112, assembly GCF_007997035.1. GTDB lineage: Bacteria > Pseudomonadota > Gammaproteobacteria > Burkholderiales > Burkholderiaceae > Ralstonia > Ralstonia edaphi. The sequence goes on from NZ_VOSS01000045.1 coordinate 6,908, forward strand.
CAGCAGCGGCAGCAGCTTGCTACGCGGCGGCAGGCCGGGGCCGAGCAGCATCAGCAGCACGCCCGCCGGCAGCGCACGCAGCGCGCCGACCAGCAGCGGATGGCCGACGGGCAGCGTTTGCGTGAAGACGAGATAGGTCGTGCCCCACAGCACCGGCGCCGCAGCGGTGGCCAGCATCAACGTCAGACGGTTGAACGGCATATGAATCTCCATGTCACGTTATTTGATATCGAAATAAATAGGTGGAGCCCCAGGCAGCGTCTGTGCTCTCGGCGCAATGAAGCTTCCTAGGGCGCCGGTGTGGCCTCGCGGCACGCGCGATGACGTGCATTGTCTCCGCAGCGCAAAACCGATACGATTTCTCGGAGCCTCGACATCAAGTAATTCGATGTCGAAATACTAGGACGAGGATTTTTATGGGTCAAGGTGATTCCCTATCCCCGCAAGGGGGACCGATGGACAACATCCTCGCGCAATGGCGGCGCGAGCGCCCGGACATCGACCCGAGCCCGATGGCCGTCTGCGGCGATGTCTGGCGCGCCGCCGAGCGGCTACGCAGCGGCGTGGTCGCCAACGTGGCGGGAGCGGATCTCGACGTGGCGGGTTTTGACGTGCTGCTGACGCTGCGCCGCAACGGCCGCGACCAGGCGCTGTCGCCTTCCGCGCTGGCCAAGGACATGATGCTGTCGACCTCCGCCATGACGAACCGGCTCGACCGGCTGGAAAAGCGCGGCCTGATCGCCCGCAAGACCGATCCGGACGACCGCCGCGGGCTGCAGATCGTGCTGACCGACGAAGGCTTCGCGCTGGTCGACGGACTGGTCGCCTCGCATGTGCAGACGGAAGAGCGGATGCTGGCGGCGTTGAGCCAGGCGGAGCGGGCGATGTTGCGGGAGCTGCTCGGGAAAATCGGCGGCGCAGGCGGGTAAGTGCGACCGACAGCAGGAACGTGCATGCTGATGCGATTCAAAAGCCTGTTCAGTCGACCAGCGTCGGCATCAACATCGGAAGACCTGCTGCGCGACGACATCCTGCAAGACGATTTTTCTCCGAGCGCGGACGCAATCGATGCCCTGGCCGAGTTCCTACGCCTGGTGGCAACCCCGTAAGCAGACGGGTCGCGCAACCGTCCATTCCTCTTTACGATGCCTCCTCATGTACGCGCGTAGCGCGCCAACCTGGAGGAACGTGTGAGCCTGACCATCCTGTGTGTGCTGGTGATCGTGGCAGCGGTGTGCGCAGCACGCGGCCGGCGTCGGGCTGCGCGCGGGCTGGCGGTGTTCTCCGGTGTGCTGGTGATGGCGATCGGCTGCGGGCCGGTGCCGGCGTGGCTGCTCGATTCGCTGGAAAAGCCGTTCGAGAACGAGCCGCACATTCAATGGGGCGCGCGAAACGCCATCGTGCTGCTGGGCGCCGGTACGTTCCGCGTGGGCGATGCCGTGGAGCCTGGGCTGTTCTCGTATCCGCGGCTGGTGGAAGCCGCGCAGTTGTACCAGGCGTGCCGCAAGGCCGACGGCGATTGCAAGATCCTGGTCAGCGGCGGCGATGCCCGTCACCACGGCGAATCGGAAGCCGCGGTCTATGGCCGCGAACTCGTCGCCCTCGGCGTCGACAAGGCCGACGTGCTGACGGAGCCCAAGAGCATGAACACGTGGCAGAACGCGCAATTCTCGCGCGCGGTCCTGGCGCAATACGTGGCCGACCGCACGGTGCTCGTGTCGTCGGCCATCCATCTGCGGCGCAGCCAGCTGTATTTCACGCACTTCGGCATGGCGCCAATTCCCGTGCGCGCCGACGATCTGCAAGCCGCGGCATCGCCCTTGCCGATGGCATACAACTTTGCGCTGACCGATTTCGCGCTGCACGAGTGGATCGGCATCGCCCGCTATCACGTGTACAACGCGCTGGGCTGGAACCCTGCGCGCATCAATCCCGGCGACGCCTGATTCGGCCACGCTGCACCCCACCGTTCGAAGCGGCGCTCTAGTGCTTCCGGAGGGCAGCAAAAATCCGGCGCCCGCCTATACTTTGTGCATCGCAACATCCGGGCATCGCAATGCGCCACCTCGGCCGTATTGAAGCTCACCGCCTCATCACCATTGGCAAGCTTGCTTGCCACCACCCGCCCACCGGGCGCGGCCATCCCTGACGGGAATCGCTGACGATTCCTGCGCCAGCAAGCAGGCCGCTGCGTAACCAGCGCCCGCCCCGCCAGCCACACCTCAGAAGCAAACCAACAAGCAAGGGGAACCCTCATGCCTCAAGTCACGGCAAGCAAGCTGCCGGTCAAACTGCTCGCGCTCGTCTTCGGCGCCGTCGCGGCGCTGGCCATCGGGCGGACTTTCCTGCTGAACTGGCACATCATTCCGCCCGGCTACACGGGCATCAAGATCAACCGGCTGGTCGATCGCGGCATCACGCATGAAAACGTCGTCACCGGGTTCGTGTTCTACAACCCTGTGCAGACGGCGATCATCCAATACCCGACCTACGTGCAGCGCGTGATCTGGACGCAAGACGTGAATGAAGGCCGCGCGCTCAACGAAGAGCTGACGTTCAATACCAAGGACGCCGTGCCCGTCAATGTGGACGTGGCCGTCTCGTACCAGCTCGATCGAGAGAAAGTGCCGGCGTTCTACACCAATTTCCGCGCCGATCGCATCGAGACCTTCACGCACGGCTACCTGCGTGACACCGCGCGCAACGTGATCGTCGCCATCGGCTCGGAATACAACTTCGACGACGTGAATGGCGGCAAGAAGGAAGAGTTCGTCGCGCGGCTGACCAAGGAGCTGGACGCGCGGCTCGCGCCGCTGGGCGTGTCGATCAAACAGTTCGGCATCGTCGGCTCGCTGCGCCCGCCGCGTGCGCTGCTCGATGCGGTGAGCGCCAAGACCAAGGCCATCCAGGACGCCATCCGCACGGAGAACGAAGTGCGCTCCGCCCAGGCCGAGGCCAAGAAGCGCGTGGCGATTGCCGAAGGCGAAGCCGCTGCCAACCGTGCGTTGGCCTCGTCGCTGGATGACCGCCTGCTGGCGTGGGAGCGCCTGAAGCTCGAACGTGCGCCATCGAGAAGTGGAACGGCGTAACGCCGAGTGTGATGGCGGGCGGCAACGGCGGCGGCATGTTGTTCAACATCCCGGCCGGCGCGCAAGCCAAGTAAGCCGCGCCCAAAGAAAAACGCGCCCGAAGGCGCGTTTTTCGTTTCCGCTCAGGCGGCGATCAGCTCGCGAAACCCGGCGCAGCTTCGCGCACGGCGTGCTCGGCGCCGGCTGCGGGAATCGGCGCTTCCACATGCAGGCTCGTCGCCTCGTCCACGCCCAGGTGCACGTTCATGCATTGCACCGCCGCACCGGCCGCGCCCTTGCCCAGGTTGTCCAGACGCGCGGTGACGACCATGCGCTCGTCCGAACCGAACACGAACAGGTCGGCGCGGTTGGTGTCGTTGGCGCCCTGCACATCGAAGAAGCCGTTGTCGAGCGTCGCAACGTTGTCGGCCGGCGCCACGCGGATGAACTGCTCGCCCTGGTAGTAATCGGCCAGCACGCGGGCGATGTCCGTCGGGCTCACCTTGCGCGCCAGGTGCTGCGGGTGCAGGCCGATCGTCACGGCCAGGCCCTTGAGGAAGTTGCCGACCACCGGCGTGAAGATCGGCGCGAGGCTCAGGCGGCTCTGCACGCGCATCTCCGGCAGGTGCTTGTGGGCCAGGGCCAGCGCGTACGGGCGCGGGCTGTCGAGCTTCGGGTTATTGGCGGCCAGGTAGTCGGCGATCATGGCCTTGCCGCCGCCGCTGTAGCCGGTGAGCGAGAACGCCGTGACCGGGTAGTCGGCCGGGACGATGCCTGCATCCACCAGCGGGCGCATCAGCAGCACGAACGCGCTGGCGTGGCAGCCCGGCACGGCGATGCGCTTGGTGTTGCGCAGGCGCTCGCGCTGGCCCTGGGCCAGTTCGGGCAGGCCGTAGACCCAGTCGTCCGACGTGCGGAACGCGGTGCTGGCGTCGATGATGCAGGTGTTCGGGTTGTTGACCAGCGAGACGGCCTCGCGCGAGGCGACGTCCGGCAGGCACAGGAACGCGACATCGGCGGCATTCAGGAATTTGGCGCGCTCGGCTGAATCCTTGCGCTTGTCTTCGGCGATGCGCAGCAGCTCGATATCGTCGCGCTGCGACAGATAATCGAGCAGGCGAAGGCCGGTGGTGCCTTCCTGACCGTCGACGAAAACCTTGAATGCCATGGTGATCTCGCTAAAAAACTGGGGGCCAAAGACAACGCCGGCAAGCGGTGCCGGCGCGTGAGGTTTGCATTGTAGCGGCTGACGAAGACATTTCCGCTGCAGCGCTACGAAGTGATTGCTGTGCCGCTTACCAGTGCGGCTTCGTGTCGTAATCGATCGTCAGCGGAGCGTGATCGCTGAACTTGATGTCCTTGAAGATCGACACGCGTCGCGCCGTGGCGGCAATGCCCGGCGTGGCGATCTGGTAATCGATACGCCACCCGACGTTCTTTGCGTACGCCTGGCCGCGGTTGCTCCACCAGGTGTACTGCTCGGGGCGCTGGTCGAGCGTGCGGAACACATCCACATAGCCGACCTCGTCGAACAGCTTGGTCAGCCACGCGCGCTCTTCGGGCAGGCAGCCGGAGTTCTTCTGGTTGCCCTTCCAGTTCTTGATGTCGATTTCCTTGTGGACGATGTTGACGTCGCCGCACAGCACGACCTCGCGGCCCTTTTCGTGGCGCAGGTCCTTCAGGTGCTCCATGAACAGGTCCATGAAGCGGAACTTGGCCTGCTGGCGCTCTTCGCCGCTGGAGCCCGACGGCACGTAGACCGAGATGATCGACAGCTTGCCGTAGCGGGCCTCGACGTAGCGGCCTTCGGCGTCGAACTCGCCGTTATCGAAGCCGATGATGACCTCGTCGGGCTTGTGGCGCGTGTAGATGCCCGCGCCGCTGTAGCCCTTCTTCACCGCGTGCTGGAACACGCCGTGGTAGCCGTGCGGCGCCAGGAATTCGGGCGTCATGTCGTCTTGCGCGCATTTCAGTTCCTGCACGCAGACGAAATCGGCGTCCTGCTTGCCCATCCATTCAAAAAAGCCTTTGCTGGCAGCGGAGCGAACGCCGTTGAGGTTGGCGGAAATGATGCGTAACATGGCGGGACTTTTTTGCGGACCAGAGAAAAAAGATGAGCCAAAACAGCGAGTTGCGCCAATCCTTCATCCGCTTTGCGGTGGAAGCCGGCGTGCTGTCGTTCGGGGAATTCGTGACCAAGGCGGGGCGGACGTCGCCCTATTTCTTCAACGCCGGCAAGTTCAATGACGGCGCACTGCTGGGCCAAGTCGCGCAATTCTATGCGAAAACCCTGCTGGACTCCGGTGTCGAGTTCGACATGCTGTTCGGGCCGGCCTACAAGGGCATCACCCTGGCATCGGCCACCGCCGTGGCGCTGGCGGGCCTGGGCCGCAATGTGGGCTTTGCGTACAACCGCAAGGAAGCCAAGGACCACGGCGAAGGCGGCAGCCTGGTCGGCGCGAAGCTGCAGGGCCGGGTGGTGATCGTCGATGACGTGATCTCTGCCGGCACCTCGGTGCGCGAGTCGGTGGAGATGATTCGCGCCGCTGGCGCAACGCCGGCTGCCGTGCTGATTCTGATGGATCGGATGGAGCGCAGCGGCAATGCGGTGAATATCGGCGAGCGCTCTGCGGTGCAGGATGTGCAGGCTCAATACGGCATGCCGGTTGTGTCGATTGCCAATCTGGATGATTTGCTGGGGTATCTGGATGGGGCTGGCGACCCGGCGCTGGCTGGGTATCGTGAAAAGGCTGCGGCTTATCGGGATAAGTACGGCGTTAGTGCGATCTGATTCTTTGCTGCGTTAAAAAACCCCGGTGGATGTTGTTCGCTGGGGTTTTGTTTTTTTGGTTCATCCCTTGTTTCACCCCCTGCCGGGGGCGACTCACTTTCTTTGGTCTT
>NZ_VOSS01000046.1 GCF_007997035.1 Ralstonia sp. TCR112
TGCCTCCAGCGATCTCAAACCGCGCGCCGCACCGGACCCCGCCTACAAAAACATTTCAGGAGACGTCATGAATCGAACCACCGCTGTTCGCGGGATGCTGGCGTGCGCCTTGCGCTCGCTGGCTGACCGCCTCCCGCCTCGACACAACCAACGTCACGCTGTACGGCCGCGTCGCCAGCGGCATCGACTACCAGAACAACGTCGCCCCCACCGCGACCTCGCCGGGCGGCAGCCTCTGGCGCGCCGCCGACAACCAGTGGGGGACCAGCATGTTCGGGTTCATGGGCAAGGAAGATCTGGGCGGTGGCCTGCAGGCGCTCTTCCGGCTCGAATCCGGCTTCGGCGCGGCGCAAGGCCGGACCAACGGCGATGCGCTCTTCAACCGCCGTTCGTACGTCGGCCTGTCCAGCCCGACCTGGGGCACGTTGACGGCCGGCAAGAACCTCTTCATCAGCAACGACGTCTGGTTCCTCGACCCGACCGGCCAGCAGTTCATCGGCTCGGCCACGCTCGTGCGCGGACGCAACTGGCCGGGCGCCAACAACATCGTCGAATATCAAAGCCCGACCTGGGGCGGCTTCCAGATCGGCCTGCAGACCGGCTTGGGCGAGCAGCCGGGCTCCTTCACCAACAGCCGCCGCGATGGCGTATCGGCCGTCTACAAGACGGGCCCGCTGGAAGTACGCGCGATCTACGACGTGATCCGCGACGGCAACGGCAAGTTCAGCGACATCTTCAACTTCTCGAAGGAAGCGACGATCGGCGGCACGTACACCATCGGCAAGGCGAAGCTGTTTGCCGCGTATGAAAACCTGTCGGCGCCGGATGCCGCAGCGGGCGCGCCGACCAAGGCGAACCACTACTGGCTCGGCATCAACTACGAAGTCACGCCGGCGCTGACGCTGATCGGCGCGGCCTATCGCGTCAACGTCAACCATGGCGGCGGCAACGCCAACCTGTTCATGGCCGGCGCGAACTACAACCTGTCCAAGCGCACGATGCTGTACGCGAGCGTGGGCACGGTGCAGAACAGCTCCACCGCCAATTTCTCGGTGGAAGCGACCAACAACAACCCGGCCCCGGGCAAGAACCAGCTGGGTGCCTATACGGGTATCGTTCACTCGTTCTAAAAAACCGCTCATGATCCCGCTGTGCGCCCCGAACTTCACTGCGCGCGCCGCTGTCTTCAGCGATGGCGGCGCTTTCCGGGTCAACCTCGGGCCGCTTGCTGCGGGATCATGAAACGGTTTTTCGCCTCGGGCCCCGTCCCACGTCACACCAAGCAATGCCACGCATGAACATCCTCACCATCGATACCGGTACCACCAACACACGCGTCACGGTCTGGCGCGATGACGTTGCGCTTTGCCAGGCTGCGCGCCAGGTTGGCGTGCGCGATACCGCCATCACCGGCAACCGGACGACGCTGCAGCGCGGCGTGCAAGACACGATCGAAGCTGCGCTGCAGAAGGCCGGGTTTGGCATGAGCCAGGTCGACTTGGTGCTGGCGTCCGGCATGATCACCTCCAACGTCGGGCTGCACGAAGTCCCGCACCTGATGGCACCGGCTGGCCTGCGCGACCTGGCGGCCGGGATGGTGCAGGCGAGCATCCCCGAGGTGTGCCCCCAGCCGATCTGGTTCGTGCCGGGCGTGCGCAATCCGGTGGACAACCTCGGCCTGCACAACATCGAGTCGATGGACATGATGCGCGGCGAAGAGGTCGAGACCATGGGTTTGGTCTCGCGCCTTGGCATCACCGAACCGGCGGTGATCGTGCTGCCGGGCTCGCACTCGAAGTTCGTGCACCTGGACGCCGACCAGCGCATCACCGGCTGTGTGACCACGCTGGCCGGCGAGCTACTCCACGTGATCACGCACAACACCATCCTGGCCGACGCGCTCGACTCCGACTTCGCCACCGAGGTCGATCCGGAAATGTTGCTGGCGGGCGCGCGCAGTGCCAGCAGCATCGGTCTGGGGCGCGCCTGCTTCATGGTGCGCACGCTGGGGCAGTTCACGATCTACGAGCGCAATGCGCGGGCCAACTTCCTGCTGGGCGCCGTGCTGGGCGCGGATCTGCTCACGCTCAAGAACAGCAGCGCGATCCGCATGAACCCGGGCACGCAGTTCGTCATCACTGGCAAGCCGCTGTTGCGCGAGGCGCTGGCCGTGCTGGTGTCGGACGACGATTTCTTCTCGGGCAAGGTCACCGTCACCAGCAGTGAACAGCAGGAACACCTGGCCGGCAGCGGCGCGATCGCCATCGCACGCGAGCGCGGCCTGGTCAAAACCTTGAAGGTGGCGTAAGCCGGGCGCGCACGCCATTCCATCTTTCATCCAACCCAGAACAGATGCCGCAAAGACGGCGTCGCAAGGAGACAATATGCAACAACAACGACGCGGGACATTCAAGGCCATTGCGGCCGCCACGCTGTTCGCCATGGCCGGCGGCCTTTCGGTGTTTGCCCATGCAGCCGATGACGTGAAGATCGGCTTCCTGGTCAAGCAGCCCGAAGAGCCGTGGTTCCAGGACGAATGGAAGTTCGCAGATCAGGCCGCCAAGGAAAAGGGCTTCAAGCTGGTGAAGATCGGCGTGCCCAGCGGCGGCGAAGTCCTGACCGCCATCGACAACCTGGGCGCGCAGCACGCGCAGGGTTTCGTGATTTGCGTGCCCGACGTGAAGCTCGGGCCGGCGGTCGTGGCCAAGGCCAAGCAGAACAACCTCAAGCTGATGACGGTGGATGACCGCTTGGTCGATGGCGCAGGCAAGCCGATCGAGTCGGTGCCGCACATGGGCATCTCGGCCACGAAGATCGGCGAACAGGTGGGCGACGCCATCGCGCAGGAGATGAAGAAGCGCGGCTGGAACCTGTCGGAGGTGGGTGCCATCCGCATTGCCTATGACCAGCTGCCGACCGCCAAGGAACGCACCGACGGCGCAGTCGCCGCGCTCACCAAGGCGGGCTTCCCGGCCGCCAACGTGTTGACCAGCCCGCAGGCCAAGACGGATACCGAGGCCGCCTTCAACGCCGCCAACATCACGCTGACGAAGAACCCGAAGTTCAAGCACTGGATCGCCTTCGGCCTCAATGACGAAGCCGTGCTCGGCGCTGTGCGCGCAGCGGAAGGCCACGGCGTGAAGCCGGCGGACATCATCGGCGTGGGCATCGGCGGCAGCCAGTCGGCGCTCAACGAGTTCGCCAAGCCTGAGAAGACCGGCTTCTTCGGCACCGTGCTGATCAGCCCGAAGCGTCACGGCTACGAGACCTCGGTGAACATGTATGAGTGGATCAAGAACAACAAGGCGCCGGATCCGCTCATCCTGACCAGCGGCCGCCTGATGACGCGCGACAACGAAAAGGCCGTCCGCCAAGAGATGGGTTTGTGATTTTGCGGATGACGTTGTTGAAGGAGACTTGCCATGTCGGCGTTTCTTGAGTTTCGTGGCATCAGCAAGGTGTTTCCGGGTGTGCGGGCGCTGTCCGATGTGTCGTTCGGCATCGAATGCGGTCGCGTGCACGGCTTGCTGGGCGAGAACGGCGCGGGCAAGTCGACGCTGTTGAAGATCCTGGGCGGCGACTATCAGCCCGATGGCGGGCAGATCGTCGTCGAGGGAAAGCCGACGACGTTTCCGACCACGCGCGCGGCGCTGGATGCCGGTATTGCCGTCATCCACCAGGAATTGCAGACGGTGCCCGAGCTGACGGTGATGGACAACCTGCTGCTCGGCCACCTGCCGGCCAGCGGCGGGTTCATCCGCCAGCGCGAGGCGATGGCCTGGACGCGCGAGCAGCTCGGCCGCATCGGCGTCGACCTGGACCCGCGCGCCAAGCTGAAACATCTGTCGATCGGCCAGCGCCAGATGGTCGAGATCTGCAAGGCGATCCTGCGCGATGCGCGCGTGATTGCGCTGGACGAGCCGACGAGTTCCTTGTCGATCCGGGAGACCGACATCCTGTTCCGCCTCGTGAAAGACCTGCGCGCGCAGGGCCGTGCGCTGATCTACATCTCGCACCGGCTCGACGAAATTTTCGAGCTGTGCGATGGCTGCACGATCTTCCGCGACGGCCGCAAGGTGGCGGACTTCCCGTCGATGGCCAACGTCACGCGTGACGAGCTGGTGGCGCAGATGGTCGGCCGCCAGATCGACGACATCTTCGACTACCGCGCCCGCCCGCTGGGCGAGGTGCGCTTGCAGGTGGATGGCCTGATGGGCCCGAAGCTGGCCGAGCCGGCAAGCCTGTCCGTACGCCGCGGCGAGATCGTCGGCCTGTTCGGGCTGGTGGGCGCAGGGCGCTCGGAACTGGCCCGATTGATCTACGGGGCCGATCGCAAGACGGCGGGCAGCATCACGCTCGATGGCGTGCCGATCCGCATTCGCGATGTGGCCGACGCCATCCGCCAGGGCATCGTCCTGTGCCCGGAAGACCGCAAGGAAGAGGGCATCATCGGCTGCCGGTCGGTGTCGGAAAACATCAACATCAGCTGCCGGCGCAACCAGCGCCGCTTCGGCCTGTTCGTCAATGACCGGCAGGAAGCGAAGACGGCTGATCACTACATCAATCGGCTGCGCATCAAGACGCCCAACCGCGAACAGCCGATCCGCCTGCTGTCGGGCGGCAATCAGCAGAAGGCCATCCTGGCGCGCTGGCTGGCGGAAGACGACATGCGCGTGCTGATCATCGACGAGCCCACGCGCGGCATCGACGTTGGTGCCAAGAACGAGATCTACCAGGTGCTGTACGAACTGGCCGAACGCGGCGTGGCCGTGCTGATGATTTCCAGCGAGCTGCCGGAAATCCTCGGTGTGGCCGACCGCGTGCTCGTGATGAGCGAAGGCCGCATCGCCGGCGAATTGCCGCGCGAACAGGCCAACGAGCACGCCGTGCTCAAGCTCGCGCTGCGGCCTGAATCTGCGCCGTTGCCGTCCGCACCATTGCCGCCGCTGGCGGCATGAGAACCCCGGAGTCCAAGATGTCCCAGTCTCAACCCCTGCAACATTCCGATGCGCTCGCCGCATCGGCACGCTCTGCCATGAACAAGACGCGCCTGCTTCGCCTGCTGGACGATTTCAGCCTGCCGCTGATCTTCGCCATCCTCTTTGCCGCGCTGTCGTTCTCCGTCGAGTATTTCTTCTCGTGGCAGAACATGGTCGGCCTTGCGCTGTCCGTCTCGCAGATCGGCATGGTCGCCTGCACGATGATGTTCTGCCTGGCATCACGTGATTTCGATCTGTCGATCGGCTCCACGGTGGCGTTTGCCGGCGTGTTGTGCGCCATGATCATCAACGCCACCGGCAGCATTGCGCTCGGCATCGGCGCGAGCCTGGTGGCGGGCGCGATCATCGGCGGCATCAATGGTTTCGTGATCGCCAAGCTGAAGATCAATGCGCTGATCACAACGCTGGCCACGATGGAAATCGTGCGGGGCCTCGCTTTCATCGCCTCGCATGGGCAGGCGGTGGGCGTGTCCGACATGGATTTCTTCGACCTCGGCAACACGATCTTTTTTGGTGTGCCGACGCCGGTGTGGGTCGCGGCGCTGTGCTTTCTCGTGTTTGGTGTGCTGCTCAACAAGACGATCTACGGCCGCAATACGCTGGCGATTGGCGGCAACCCGGAAGCCGCGCGGCTGGCCGGCGTGAACGTCAACATGACGCGCATCGTGATCTTCCTGATCCAGGGCGTGATCGCCGCGCTGGCCGGCGTGATCCTGGCGGCGCGCATCACCAGCGGCCAGCCGAATGCGGCGCAAGGCTTTGAGCTGAACGTGATTTCCGCCTGCGTGCTGGGCGGCGTGTCGCTGCTCGGCGGCCGCGCGACCATCAGCGGGGTGCTGGTCGGCGTGCTGATCATGGGCACCGTGCAGAACGCGATGAACCTGCTGAACATCGACGCGTTCTATCAGTACCTCGTGCGCGGCGCGATTCTGCTGGCGGCGGTGTTGGTCGACCAGTTGAAGAACCGCGGCGGTCGTGAGTGAGGCCGTGCAGATGACAACCGCAACCACGCTGTCCGATCTGCGCTGCACGCTGGGCGAAGGCATCGTCTGGGACGGCGCCCTGCGCGTGCTCTGGTGGACCGACATCCAGGAATCGCTGCTGTGGCAGCACGATCCGGCGACGGGGCAGGAGCGTCAATGGCCGCTGCCGCAACGCGTCGGCTCTTTCGTGCTGACGGACGAGCCCGGCGTGCTGATCCTCGGCCTTGCCAAGAACATCGCCCGCTTCGACACGCGCACCGGCGCGCTCACGCTGCTGGCTGACGTCGAATCCGACAACCCGACCACGCGCGTCAATGACGGCCGCGCAGACCGCTCCGGCAACTACGTCTTCGGCACGCTGCACGAGGGCGGCCCCGAACCCACCGGCAGCTTCTATCGCTTCACGCCGATGGGCACGTTGCAACGCCTGGCGCTGCCGCACATCGCCATCGCCAACAGCATCGCCTTCAGCCCCGACGGCGAGACCATGTATTGGTGCGATACCAACAGCCGGCGCATCCACGCGTGCGACTACGACGGGCAGACCGGCGCAGTCGCCAATATTCGCGTCTTCGCCGATCTGCGTGACCAGGATGCCGATGGCGCCCACAAGGGTTCGCCCGATGGCTCGACCGTCGACGCAGACGGCTGCCTGTGGAATGCCGAGTGGGGCGGCAACCGACTGACGCGCTACGCACCGGATGGCCGCGTGCTGGCGCGCGTGTCCGTGCCGGCATCGCAGCCCACCTGCCCTGCATTTGGTGGCGAGGCGCTCGACACGCTGTATCTGACGACGCGCGCGACGGATTGTCGGCGCGCCGCCTGGCAGAAGACGTGAATGCCGGCGCGACGTTGCAGCTTGCCGTGCCGGACGTACGCGGATTGCCGGAGGGCCGGTTCGGCCATGCCTACGTTGCAGCTTGAGAACGGCACGCTGCGCGCCGAGGTATTGCCCGAAGCCGGTGGCGGCTTGCTGCGTTTCGATCTGCTGCGTGACGGCGATGTCGCGCCGATCTTTCGGCCGGGGACAGCAGAAGCCGCGCTGCACGATCCGAGAGCGCTCGCCTGTTTTCCGCTCGTGCCGTGGTCCAACCGCATCGGCGGTGGGCGCTTCCAGTTCGAGGGGCGGACCATCGACGTGCCGGGCACGCGTGACGACGAAGCGTATCCGCTGCACGGCCACGGCTGGCTGATGCCGTGGGAGGTGGTCTCACAAACAGACACGTCAGTCGAACTCGCCGCAACGGTCGACCACGGCCGCCCCTTCCGCTACCTGACGACGCAGCGCTACACGCTCGCGGGCAACACGCTGGAAATCTCGCTGACGGTACGCAACGAAGGCGCGCCGCTGCCGTTTGGGCTGGGCGTGCATCCGTTCTTTCCGCGCACGCCGGATGTTCGGTTGCTCGCCAGCGCCACGGCCATGTGGGAATCCGCATCGGACCATCTGCCGACGGTTCTGCAGGCGCCGCATGCAGATGCAGACTTTCGCAAGCTCCGGAAGCTCGAAGCCAACGCCGCCATCAATCACAGCTTTGAAGGCTGGGATGGCCACGCCGAGATCGTCTGGCCCAGCCGCCGCGTGTCTGTGCAGATCACGGCCGACACGTCGCGCTATGTGCTGTACACCCCAGCCGGCTACGACTTCTTCTGCTTCGAGCCCGTCGACCACGCCATCAACGCGCACAACTTACCTGGCCTGCCGCAAGACCACGGGCTGACGATTCTCGCGCCGGCCAGAGCCTGCGGCGCAGCTATCAATTCACCGTGAATCGAACTGACGCATGACTGCTTCTCCGATGTCTTTTCCGCCGCGTCTTGCCGGCAAGGTCGCCTTGGTGACAGGCGCCACGCAAGGCATTGGCGGCGCGATTGCCAAGCTGTTCGCGCAGCACGGCGCGCGCGTGATCGTCAACGCGCTGATGCGTGACGCGCGCGCCGAAGCCTTTGCCGCCGAAATTGGCAACAGCGTTGGCAACGACAACATCCTCCTCGTGCAAGCCGACGTGCGCGACCGCGCCCAGATCGACGCAATGGTCGCTGCCGGCGTCGAGCGCTTTGGCGGGATCGACGTGCTGGTCAACAACGCCGGCATCAACGTGTTTTCCGATCCGCTCGAGTTGAGCGAGGACGACTGGGCGCGCTGCCTTTCCGTCGATCTGGAAGGCGCGTGGCACTGCGCGCGCGCCGTGCTGCCGCACATGCTGGCGCGCGGGGCGGGCAGCATCGTGAACATCGCGTCGGTGCATGGGCACAAAATCATTCCGGGCGCGTTTCCCTATCCGGTGGCCAAGCATGGGCTGATCGGGCTCACGCGAGCGCTGGGCATTGAATATGCAGCGCGCGGAATCCGCGTCAATTCGATTTCGCCGGGGCTGATCCTCACGCCGATTGCCGAGGCCGGCTTTGCCGCCGCTCCTGATCCGGAAGCCGAACGCCGCCGCCAGGCCGAGCTGCTGCCGTGCAAACGCATCGGCGAGCCCGAAGAGGTGGCCTACACCGCGCTGTTCCTCGCCTCCGACGAGGCGCGCTTCATCAACGCGACCGACATCCTCATCGATGGCGGCCGCTCGCAGCTCTATCACGAATGACCTGGACAACCCACCTTCCGCTGATCGCCATCCTGCGCGGCATCCGCCCTGACGAGGTGCTCGCGCATACGCAGGCGCTTGTCGATGCCGGCTTCGATGCCATTGAAATTCCGCTGAACTCGCCCGACTGGGGGCAGAGCGTGCAGCTCGCCGCGCGTTCCTTTGGCGACCGCGCGCTGATCGGCGCGGGCACCGTCCTGCGCGCCGAAGACGTTGACCTGATGGTCGCGGCGGGCGGCAAGCTGGTCGTCACGCCCAACACGCATACGCCGGTGATCCGCGCTGCCGTCGACGCCGGCCTCGTCACCTGCATCGGCTGCATGACCGCCACCGAGGCTTTTGCCGCGCTTGACGCGGGCGCGCAGGCGCTGAAGATCTTCCCGGCCGGCAATCTCGGGACCGGTTATGTCCGCGCGCTCAAGGCCGTGCTGCCCGCTGACGTGCCGGTATTTGCCGTCGGCGGCATCACGCCGGAGAACCTTGCCGATTACCTTGCCGCCGGCTGCATCGGCGCCGGCCTCGGCAGCGACCTGTATCGCCCGGGCCAGCCCGTCGAGCGCACCGCCGAACGCGCGCGCGCCTTCGTCACCGCCTACCGCGCCGTCCAATCTGTCCGCACCTGAACGCACCTTCGATTCGATCCATGAAAATCACCCGCCTGACCACGTACCGCCTGCCCCCGCGCTGGATGTTCCTGAAAGTCGAGACCGACGAGGGCGTCACCGGCTGGGGCGAACCCGTCATCGAAGGCCGTGCGCGCACGGTGGAAGCAGCGGTGCACGAGCTGTCCGACTACCTCATCGGCCAGGACCCGAGCCGCATCAACGACCTGTGGCAGACCATGTATCGCGCCGGCTTCTACCGCGGCGGCCCGATCCTGATGAGCGCCATCGCCGGCATCGACCAGGCGCTGTGGGACATCAAGGGCAAGGTGCTGGGCGTGCCGGTGTACGAACTGCTCGGCGGCCTCGTGCGCGACAAGATGCGCACCTACAGCTGGGTCGGCGGCGACCGCCCGGCCGACGTGATTGCCGGCATGAAGGCGCTGCAGGCCGGCGGCTTCGATCACTTCAAGCTCAACGGCTGCGAAGAGATGGGCATCATCGACACGTCCCGCGCGGTGGATGCTGCGGTCGCCAAGGTTGCTGAGATTCGCTCGGCGTTCGGCAACACCGTCGAATTCGGGCTGGATTTTCACGGCCGCGTTTCTGCGCCGATGGCCAAGGTGCTGATCAAGGAGCTGGAGCCGTATCGCCCGCTCTTTATCGAAGAGCCCGTGCTGGCCGAGCAGGCCGAAACCTATGCCCGCCTGGCCGCCCACACCCATCTGCCAATTGCCGCCGGCGAGCGCATGTTCTCGCGCTTCGACTTCAAGCGCGTGCTGGAGGCAGGCGGGGTGTCGATCCTGCAGCCGGACCTGTCTCACGCCGGCGGCATTACCGAATGCGTGAAGATCGCCGCCATGGCCGAGGCTTACGATGTGGCGTTGGCGCCGCATTGCCCGCTTGGCCCCATCGCGCTGGCGGCCTGCCTGCACGTGGATTTCGTCAGCTGGAACGCCACGTTGCAGGAACAAAGCATGGGCATCCATTACAACAAGGGCGCCGAACTGCTCGATTACGTGCGCAACAAGGCCGATTTTGCGCTGGAAGGCGGCTATATCCGCCCGCCGCGCCTGCCCGGCCTGGGCGTGGACATCGACGAGGCGCTGGTCATCGAACGCAGCAAGGAAGCACCCGACTGGCGCAACCCGGTGTGGCGCCACGCCGACGGTTCCGTCGCAGAGTGGTAAGCCGGGCGGGGGAGGGGACGTCGTAGCACGTTTTACTGACCGCGATCACCCCAGCCGGGTCATTCCCGTCTGGTAAAATCGCGGTTTTCCCGCCTATCTCCTGCCGCAGGTTCGCATGACCGCCCCCGCCCTCCACTCGAATACCACCCAGCCTACCCAGTTGATGGCCAGCGCCATTCGCGTGCTTGCCATGGACGCCGTCCAGCAAGCCAATTCGGGCCACCCCGGCGCGCCGATGGGCATGGCGGATATCGCCGTGGCACTGTGGAGCCGCCACCTGCGTCACAACCCGCTCAACCCGCGCTGGCCCGACCGCGACCGCTTCGTGCTGTCCAACGGCCACGGCTCGATGCTGATCTACGCGCTGCTGCACCTGACCGGCTATGACCTGCCGATGTCGGAACTGAAGAACTTCCGCCAGTTGCACAGCAAGACCGCCGGCCACCCGGAATACGGCATCACCCCGGGCGTGGAAACCACCACCGGCCCGCTGGGCCAGGGCATCACCAACGCCGTGGGCATGGCCCTTGCTGAGCGTCTGCTGGGCCAGGAATTCAATCGCCCGGGCTTTGACATCGTCAATCATCACACCTACGTCTTCCTGGGCGACGGCTGCCTGATGGAGGGCATCAGCCACGAGGCTTGCTCGCTGGCCGGCACGCTGGGCCTGAACAAGCTGATCGCGCTGTGGGACGACAACGGCATCTCGATCGACGGCGACGTCGTCCACTGGTTCAACGACGACACCCCGAAGCGCTTCGAAGCCTACGGCTGGAACGTGATCCGCGCCGTCGACGGCCATAACGTTGCCGCCGTGGAAGCTGCGATTGCCGAAGCCAAGAAGTCGGACAAGCCGACGCTGATCTGCTGCCGCACGCTCATCGGCAAGGGTGCGCCCAACAAGGAAGGCGGTCACGACGTGCACGGCGCCCCGCTGGGCGGCGTGGAAATCGCGGCCGCGCGCGAAGCGCTGGCCTGGCCGCACGCACCGTTTGAAATTCCGCAAGCCGTGTACGACGCGTGGGATGCCAAGGGCCAGGGCCAGGCACTGGAAAAGGCCTGGAACGCGCTGTTCGACGCGTATTCCGAGCGTTACCCGGCCGAGGCCGCGCAGTTCGAGCGCCGCATGCGTGGCGAACTGCCGGAAGCCTTCGACAAGGCCGTCGCCGAGTTCATCGAGAAGTGCGAGCAAAAGGCCGAGACCATTGCCACGCGCAAGGCCAGCCAGAACACGCTGGAAGCCTATGGCCCGGTGCTGGGCGAGCTGCTCGGCGTTCGGCCGACCTGACCGGCTCGAACCTGACCAACTGGAGCGGCAGCAAGGCCGTGCGTGTGGATGCCTGGGGCAACCACATCAACTACGGCGTGCGCGAGTTCGGCATGAGCGCCATCATGAACGGCATCGCGTTGCACGGCGGCTACATTCCGTACGGCGGCACGTTCCTGACGTTCTCCGACTACAGCCGCAACGCGCTGCGCATGGCCGCGCTGATGAAGATCCGCTCGATCTTCGTCTTCACGCACGATTCCATCGGCCTGGGCGAAGACGGCCCGACGCACCAGTCGATCGAGCACGTTGCCAGCCTGCGCCTCATTCCGAACATGGACGTCTGGCGTACCGCCGACACCACCGAAACCGCCGTCGCCTGGGCTGCCGCCATCGAGCGCCAGAACGGCCCGAGCTGCCTGATCTTCAGCCGCCAGAACCTGCCGTTCCAGGCGCGCAACCCGGCCACGCGCGAGGCGATCGCCCGCGGCGGCTACGTGCTGCGGGATGGGGCAAATGCGGCCGCCAACGGCAAGCCTGACGTGGTCATCATCGCGACCGGCTCGGAAGTTGGCCTGGCGGTCGGTGCAGCAGACCAGCTCGCCGCCGAGGGCATCCACGCGCGCGTGGTTTCGGTGCCGGCCACGACCGTGTTCGACAAGCAGGATCCGGCCTACAAGGCGAGCGTGCTGCCGGCCGGCGTGCCGCGCATCGCCGTGGAAGCGGGCGTGACCGATTTCTGGTGGAAGTACCAAGTGCAAGCCGTGGTGGGCATCGACACGTTCGGTGAATCCGCCCCGGCAGGCGTGCTGTTCAAGCACTTCGGCTTCACCGTCGAGAACGTGGTGAACACCGCCAAGAGCGTCATTGCTTAACTGAATTTGCGTACGCGGCACCCACGAGGTGCCGCGCTGGTTTTTATCGCATCGTCGATTTCTTTTCTGCTATCAGGAGACTGACCATGACCATCAAGATCGGCATCAACGGCTTCGGCCGCATCGGACGCATGGTGTTCCGCGCTGCCGCCGCCAACTTCAAGGACATCGAAGTTGTTGCCATCAACGACCTGCTGGAGCCCGACTACCTGGCGTACATGCTGAAGTACGACTCGGTGCACGGCCGCTTCGACGGTGAAGTGTCGGTCGACGGCAACACGCTCGTCGTCAACGGCAAGAAGATCCGCCTGACCGCCGTGAAGGACCCGTCCGAGCTGAAGTGGGGCGAAGTCGGCGCCGACGTGGTGATCGAATCGACCGGCATCTTCCTGACCAAGGAAGGCGCGCAAAAGCACATCGACGCGGGCGCCAAGAAGGTGATCATGTCGGCTCCGTCGAAGGACGACACCCCGATGTTCGTGTACGGCGTGAACCACGAAACGTACAAGGGCGAGGCGATCATCTCCAACGCTTCGTGCACGACCAACTGCCTGGCGCCGGTTGCCAAGGTGCTGAACGACAAGTGGGGCATCAAGCGCGGCCTGATGACGACCGTGCACGCTGCCACCGCCACGCAGAAAACCGTTGACGGCCCGTCCAACAAGGACTGGCGCGGCGGCCGCGGCATCCTGGAAAACATCATCCCGTCGTCGACCGGCGCTGCCAAGGCCGTGGGCGTGGTGATCCCGCAACTCAACAAGAAGCTGACCGGCATGTCGTTCCGCGTGCCGACCTCGGATGTGTCGGTGGTCGACCTGACCGTCGAGCTGGAAAGCGCCGCCACGTACGCTGAAATCTGCGCCGAAATGAAGGCGCAGAGCGAAGGCGCGCTGAAGGGCGTGCTGGGCTACACCGAAGACAAGGTCGTCGCTACGGATTTCCGCGGCGATGCACGCACCTCGATCTTCGACGCCGAAGCCGGCATCGCACTGGACGGCACCTTCATCAAGGTCGTGAGCTGGTACGACAACGAGTGGGGCTACTCGAACAAGTGCCTGGAAATGGCGCGCGTGGTCGGAAAGTAATCCTGCTGAACGGCACAGAAGAACGCGCCTTCGGGCGCGTTTTTCTTAGGTGGGCCAAGCGCAGGCCAGTCACAGGCACGCCCGCCTCGCCTGAGGCCCGTCGACGTTTGTTATGGACGGGAAAGAAAACGTTTGCGGGCGAGCAAATTTCCAATTCGCGCTACAGGAATTCGCTTTGAAAATCGGGTTGCAGTCCGTACACTGAACAAATACTACATTGTGATGTGGCGGGCTTTTACGTCGCGTCCGGCCCATTGCCTCGGCAATGGTTGCCTTTCCAGTTTTCCAACGTGTTCGAGCCAAGGCGTCCCATGGTCAACGTCGATACCAAGCTGCTGGTGATTTTTGTTGAGCTGCTGAGCAAGCGCAACGCCACCTACGTGGCTGAAAAGATGCACATGACCGCACCGGCTGTCTCGCATTCGCTGGGTCGTTTGCGCGAGATCTTCGACGATCCCCTTTTCATTCGCGTTCCGCACGGCCTGACGCCCACGCCCAAGGCGCTTGAGCTGGGCCCGAAGGTGCGCGAGATGCTCGACCTGTGGGCGGCCATCAACGAGGGCGATATCGCCACGTTCGACCCCGCCGAAGCCACCGGCACGTTCAACGTCAGCTTTGCCGGCACGCTGGGCGATGCGCTGTTCGACCGCTTCCTGCTGCGCATCAAGCGCCTGGCGCCGGCATTGCAGGTGCGCCTGACCGAATCGTCTTCGTGGGAAGCCGATGTGGCGGCCATGCGCGCCAACGAGCTGGATCTGGCCTTCTCTCCGTTCCCCACGCGCCACCCCGAGATCATGGAAGAGGTCGTGACCTCCTTCAACATGTGGGTCTGCGCGCGCAAGGACCACCCGATCCTCGGCGATCGCTGCACGCTGGAGCAATACCTCGACTGCGAGCATATCTTCATCGCGCAGGGCAGCCCGGGCAGCCGTGTCGCGCCGTCGCTCATTCCGCTGGACTACGCCTTGCAGCAGCGCGGCCTCAAGCGCAACTCGACCATGACGGTGCACAGCTGGCGCACCCAGGGCGAAGTGGCGGCCCAGACCGACATGATCTTCACGGTCAATTCGCTGATGAAGGATATGGTCTGCAAGATGTACGACCTCAACGCATTCCCGCTGCCGACCGAGCTGGAAACTGTGCTGGGCCTGAACATGCTGTGGCACCGCAGCCGCAACACGCACCCGATGCTGGTGTGGGCGCGTCAGCTCTTCAAGCAGGTCGTGGCCGAATACACCGGGCAGGCGTCCGGCGCGCCGGCCCATCCGCCCGTGCAGGCCAAGGAACACGGCAAGGCCGAGAAGGGTGGTCAAGGCGACGCAGAAAAGGAGGGTGAGACGCGGCTGTCCGCCTGACATCCGCCATCTCGCCGCTCCAATGAAAAACGCCGCAGACGATGCGGCCGTTTCCTTTTGGCGACGATGCTTCAGCGCTTTGGCCGGTGCGGGCAGGCTTCCTTCGTGCAATTGCCATAAAGCGACAGCGCGTGCTCCTGCAGCGCAAAGCCGCGCGCACGGGCGATGCTCTGCTGGCGCTGTTCGATCTCGGCATCAAAAAATTCTTCGACGCGGCCGCAATCGAGGCACACCAGGTGATCGTGGTGCTTGCCCTCGTTGAGTTCGTAGATGGCCTTGCCGGATTCGAAGTTGTTGCGTGACAGCAGCCCCGCCTGTTCGAATTGCGTCAGTACGCGATAGACCGTGGCCAGGCCAATGTCCATCTGCTCGGCGAGCAGGATGCGGTACACGTCTTCGGCGCTCATGTGGCGCTCTTCGCTGGTCTGAAAGATCTCGAGGATCTTCAACCGCGGCACCGTGGCTTTCAGACCGATGTTCTTGAGGTCTGCAGGACTCGGCATGCGCCAGGCTCCCTAGAGTACAATGTTCGGATTCCAATCATAAGGGTTTTGGCGGCAAAAGTCCTATTGACGGGCCTGCACAATGTGCCTGGCCGTCGCCGATTCCTCCCGTACCGGCACACCCGGAACCGTTTGAAGGCCGATCGCTCATGACCTTTTCCTTTGCGCGCAGTCCTGTCCGTTTTGCCCACGTCGCCCGTCGCGGCGGCCTGTTGATGGGTGCCATGCTCGCTGTGTCGGCGTTGCTGGCCGGATGCGGCACCTATGACAGCACCACGCGCAAGATCGCCAATGCCGTCACGCCGTATCGCATCGACATCGTGCAAGGCAACTTCGTGTCGCGCGAACAGGCGGCGCAGCTCAAGGAAGGCATGACCCGTGACCAGGTGCGCTTCGTACTCGGCACGCCGCTGTTGACGGACATGTTCCACGCCAACCGCTGGGACTATATTTTCTCGTTCAAGCGTGGCAATACGGCTGTTGTGCAGGAACGCAAGCTGACCGTGTGGTTTGACGGCGATCGCCTCGCCAAGTGGGTGGGCGCTGATGAACTGCCGTCCGAAGCGGAGCTGATCTCGGAAATCGACGGCATCAAACGTCCGAAGAAGGACGCCGCGCAGGCCGCTGCTGCCGCGGGCGCGGCACCCGCTGCACGTGCACCGTCGATTCCGTCGGCTGAAGTGACGGACCGCGTGCAGTCGACCGCAGGCTCCAAAAACAACGTTGACGTGACGCTGCCGGAGCGCCGCACTGGCGGTGGTGGTACTGACACCAGCGTTCCGCCGCCGGCCACCCAATCGCAGTGAACGCCGTGAAGCGCGCATAGCCAGCGCGCCGGCATCACGACTTCGAGCGAGCGGCGGACGGGTTCCGCCGCTTGTGCGTTTTACAGACCGTTTTCTCTTTTGCAGCTTTTCGCTCTCACCGACATGAAAATTGCGATTGCAGGCGCCTCGGGCCGCATGGGCCAGATGCTGATCGATACCGTACTGCGCACGCCGGGCGTGACGCTGGGCGCCGCGCTGGACCGCGCGGGCAGCGATGCCGTGGGACAGGACGCCGGCGCCAAGCTTGGCAAAACCACCGGTGTCATCGTGACCGACGACGTGCGGGCGGGGCTCTCGAACGCGGACGTACTGATCGATTTCACGCGTCCTGATGCGACGCTCAATCACCTCAATATTGCGCGTGAGGTCGGGACCGCCGTGGTGATCGGTACGACCGGTTTCACGGCCGAGCAGAAAGCCAGCTTCAAGACTTACGGCGAATCGATCGGCGTGGTCTGGGCTCCGAACATGAGCGTGGGCGTGAACGCGACGTTCAAGCTGATCGAAGTCGCCGCCAAGATCCTGGCGCAGGGCTACGACGTCGAGATCATCGAGGCGCATCACAAGCACAAGATCGATGCCCCGTCGGGCACCGCGCTCAAGATGGGCGAGATCGTGGCGGAGGCGCAGGGCACCAAGCTGGCCGATCGCGCGGTCTATACGCGCGAAGGCGAGACCGGCCCCCGCGAGCTTGGCACCATCGGTTTTGCCACTGTGCGCGGCGGCGACATCGTGGGCGACCACACCGTGCTGTTTGCTGGCGACGGCGAGCGCATCGAAATCACGCATCGCTCCAACACCCGCCAGTCGTATGCCGAAGGTGCCGTGCGCGCTGCGATGTACGTGGCCGGGAAGAAAGGCTTGTACGACATGAACGACGTGCTCGGCCTGTAATCAGGCTGACGGCAGAGGGCGCTGGCAGGCCTGTCCGGCGCCTTTTTTCACCGCTCGCGATCGCCCGGATGGGGCGGATGGCGACGGTATAATCGGGCCTTTTCCGTTATTCAATCCGGCTGCGCGCGTTGGCGGCGCGGCTGCAATCGCCGGGGCATCCGGGCGACCCATCACCATGCAAGACAAATATTCCCCGTCCGACGTCGAACAGCAAGCGCAGCAACACTGGCAGGCACTGGATGCCTACCGCGTGACCGAACACGCGCGCGCTGCTGACGGCTCGGACAAGCCCAAGTTCTACGCCTGCTCGATGCTGCCGTATCCGTCGGGCAAGCTGCACATGGGCCACGTGCGCAACTACACGATCAACGACGTGATGACGCGTCAGCTGCGCATGAAGGGATACAACGTGCTGATGCCGATGGGCTGGGACGCCTTCGGCATGCCGGCGGAAAACGCGGCGCTCAACAACGGCGTGGCACCCGCTGCATGGACCTACGACAACATCGCTTACATGAAGAAGCAGATGCAGTCGATGGGCCTGGCGATCGACTGGTCGCGCGAAGTGGCGACCTGCAGCCCCGACTACTACCGCTGGAACCAGTGGCTGTTCCTGAAGATGCTCGAAAAGGGCATCGCCTACCGCAAGACCGGCACCGTGAACTGGGACCCGGTCGACCAGACCGTGCTCGCCAACGAGCAGGTGATCGACGGGCGCGGCTGGCGCTCGGGCGCGGTGGTGGAAAAGCGCGAGATCCCGATGTACTACCTGGGCATCACCAAGTATGCGCAGGAACTGCTCTCCGACCTGGACCCGCTGGGCTGGCCCGAGCGCGTCAAGCTGATGCAGCAGAACTGGATCGGCAAGAGCGAGGGTGTGCGCTTTGCATTCCCGCACAACATTGCCGCTGACGACGGCAAGCTGATCAACGACGGCAAGCTGTACGTCTTCACCACGCGTGCCGACACGATCATGGGCGTGACGTTCTGCGCCGTGGCCGCGGAGCATCCGATTGCCGCGCATGCCGCGCAGGGCAACCCGGCGCTCGCCGCGTTCATCGAAGAGTGCAAGCACGGCAGCGTCATGGAAGCCGACATGGCGACCATGGAAAAGAAGGGCATGCCGACTGGCCTGACGGTCACGCACCCGCTTACCGGCGAATCCGTGCCGGTGTGGGTCGGCAACTACGTGCTGATGACCTACGGCGACGGCGCCGTGATGGGCGTGCCCGCGCACGACGAGCGCGATTTTGCCTTCGCGAACAAGTACCACCTGCCCATCAAGCAGGTGATCGACGTGAAGGGTCAGCGGTACGACACGACCGCCTGGGCCGACTGGTACGGCGACAAGGAACACGGCGTGCTGTTCCACAGCGGCAAGTACGATGGCCTGAACTATCAGCAGGCCGTCGACGCCGTGGCTGCCGATCTGGCCGCACAAGGCCTGGGCGAGAAGAAGACCACCTGGCGCCTGCGCGACTGGGGCATTTCGCGCCAGCGCTACTGGGGCACGCCGATCCCGCTGATCCACTGCGAGAGCTGTGGCGTCGTGCCCGTGCCCGAGCAGGACCTGCCGGTGCGCCTGCCCGAAGATCTCGTTCCGGATGGCACGGGCAACCCGCTCGCCAAGGATCCCCGCTTCCTGAATTGCACGTGCCCGTCGTGCGGCAAGCCCGCGCGCCGCGAGACCGACACGATGGATACCTTCATCGATTCGTGCTGGTACTACATGCGCTATACGTGCCCGGACGGCGAGACCATGGTCGATGCCCGCAACGATTACTGGATGCCGATGGACCAGTACATCGGCGGCATCGAGCACGCGATCCTGCACCTGCTGTATGCGCGCTTCTGGACCAAGGTCATGCGTGACCTGGGCCTCGTCAAATTCGATGAGCCGTTCACCAACCTGCTCACGCAGGGCATGGTGCTTAACGAGACGTACTACCGGGAAGATGCCGCAGGCAAGAAGCAGTGGATCAACCCCGCCGACGTCGACGTGCAGACCGACGAACGTGGCCGCCCCGTGGGTGCCACGCTCAAGGCCGACGGCCAGCCGGTGGTGATCGGCGGCGTCGAAAAGATGTCGAAGTCGAAGAACAACGGCATCGACCCGCAAGCGCTGATCGATCAATACGGTGCCGACACGGCGCGCCTGTTCACGATGTTTGCTGCGCCGCCCGAGCAACAGCTCGAGTGGAACGACGCCGGTGTGGAGGGCGCCTCGCGTTTCCTGCGCCGTCTGTGGAATTTTGGCGTGGCCCATGCCGACGCCATTCGCGCCGGTCACGGCAATGGCGTTGTGGCGGGTGCAACGGATGCCGATCGCGCGCTGCGCCGCGAGCTGTACACCGTGCTCAAGCAAGCGAATTACGACTACGAGCGCCTGCAGTACAACACCGTCGTCTCGGCGACGATGAAGATGCTCAACGCGCTGGAAGGCGCCAAGGACGCCGGTGCCGACGCACGTCGCGAAGGCTTGGGGCTGCTGCTGCGCGTGCTGTACCCGGTCGTGCCGCACATCACGCACGTGCTCTGGACGGAACTGGGCTACGCCGGTGCATATGGCGATCTGCTCGACGCCCCGTGGCCGCAGGTCGACGAAGGCGCGCTGGTGCAGAGCGAGATCGAACTTGTGCTGCAGGTCAACGGCAAGGTGCGCGGCAGCATCGTCGTGCCGGCCGACGCCGATCGCGCCGCCATCGAAGCGATTGCCGCCAAGGATGAAGCGGTCCAGAAATTTGCTGAAGGCAAGCCGCCCAAGAAGATCATCGTGGTGCCGGGCCGTCTGGTGAACGTGGTGGCCTGATCGGCCATCCCACTCAAGGAACGCATGGTTATGTCGTTGTCCCGAGGTTTGTCCCGCCGCCGCTTTGGTCGCTCTGTCATTGCCCTGGGGATTGCGCTGCCGGCGCTGTCCGCCTGCGGCTTCCACATGCGGGGCAATACCGACTTCGCGTTCAAGCGGCTGTACATCAACTTGCCGCAGAACTCGCAGATGCGCGCGCAGTTGCGCCGGCTGATCGACAACGGCTCCGACACCGTCATCGTGTCGGATAAGAAAGACGCCGATGCGCTGCTCGACGTGCTGGCTGAAGACCGTGTGAAAACCATCTCGTCGCTCACGCCGCAGGGTGTGGTGCGCGAGTACCGCATCACGTATCGCTTCCGCTTCCAGCTGCGCGATGCGCACGACAACCTGCTGATCCCGCCGTCGGAAATCACGCAGTTCCGCGATCTCTCGTACAACGAGACGCAGGTGCTCGCCAAGGACTACGAAGAAGCGGCGCTCTACCGAGACATGCAGGGCGATACGATCAACCAGCTCGTGCGGCGCCTGGGCGCCGTGAAGCTGCCGTCGTAAGCGGCGGATCAGGGCAAGGTTTGCCATGCAATTGCGGCTCGACGCGCTCGAAGGTCATCTGAAGCAGGCTTCTGCCAAGGGGCTCGCGCCGCTGTACGTGGTGCATGGCGACGAGCACCTGCTCGCACTTGAGGCGGTCGATGCGCTGCGGCAGGCCGCGCGCGCGCAGGGCTTTACCGAGCGCGACGTGATGAGCGTCGAGCGTGGCTTCTCGTGGTCGCGCGTGACCGAGGCCCAGCAGTCGATGTCGCTGTTCGGAGATCGCAAGATCGTCGAGCTGCGTATTCCGTCGGGCAAGCCCGGCAAGGATGGCGGCGAAGCACTGCGCGCATTGGCTGCGGGCACGCCGTCCGGGCCGGCCACCGACACCGTCACGCTGATCACGCTGCCGCGTCTGGATTTTGCGACTGCCAAGTCGGCGTGGTTCGCGGCGCTCGAAGGCGCGGGTGTGTCGATCAAGGTCGATTCGGTGGACCGCACCAAGCTGCCCGGCTGGATTGGCGAGCGTCTCGCGCGTCAGCAGCAGCGTGTGGAGCCCGGTGAGCCTGGCCGCCGCGCGCTGCAGTTCATTGCCGACCGTGTGGAGGGCAATCTGCTCGCCGCGCATCAGGAAATCCAGAAACTCGGCTTGCTGCATCCGCCCGGTGTGCTGACGTTCGACGATGTGCACGATGCGGTCCTCAACGTGGCGCGCTACGACGTGTTCAAGCTATCCGAAGCCATGCTGGCGGGCGATGTGCCGCGTCTGGTGCGCATGCTCGAAGGCCTGCGCGGCGAGGGCGAAGCTACGGTCCTGGTCCTCTGGACGTTGACGGAAGAAATTCGCGTATTATCAAAAATCGCTTCGGGCGCGGCCCAAGGCAAGCCGGTGGCGTCCATGCTGCGAGAACTCCGGGTGTGGGGGCCACGCGAGCGGCTGGTGCCGCAGGCGGCGCAGCGGCTGTCACAGCGCGAGCTGGAGGGTGCGCTCTCCATGGCCGCCAAGCTGGATCGGCAGGTCAAGGGCTTGCGCGAGCCGTCGCTGCCGGCCGAGCCATGGGATGGCCTGCTGCAACTGGCGATGCGCATCGCGCGGCCGGGCAGTCTTCCGGTGCCGGCCTGATCCACACCATCGGCCGCAAGTCTCCGAATTGTCCTCACACTGAATTTGCCGGCAGCTCGCCGGTCGCGATCATCATGAAGCAGCTCGACGTGAACGAATACATGGCCCTGGTCGGCCGTCAGGCGCGCACCGCCTCGCGTGGCATGGCCCGGGCCGGCACCGCGCAGAAGAACCGCGCGTTGTTGCACATTGCCGCCGCCGTCCGTCGCGATGCCGCCAAGCTCAAAGAGGTCAATGCCCGCGACGTCGAACGTGCTCGCGCCAACGGCCAGGACGCCGCCTTCATCGACCGCCTTACGCTGACTGATCGTGCCATCGAGACCATGGCCGCCGGCCTGGAGCAGATCGCCGCGCTGCCCGACCCGATCGGCGAGATCAGCAACATGAAGTTCCGCCCGACCGGCATCCAGGTCGGCCAGATGCGCGTGCCGCTTGGCGTGATCGGCATCATCTATGAGTCGCGGCCGAACGTGACGGTGGATGCCGCGGCGCTGTGCATCAAGTCTGGCAACGCGACCATTCTGCGCGGCGGCTCCGAAGCGATCGAATCGAACGGCGCGCTGGCGGCGCTCATCGAGGAAGGGCTGGCCGATGCTGGCCTGCCTGCCAACGCCGTGCAGGTGGTGGCCACCACGGATCGCGCGGCGGTCGGCAAGCTCATCACCATGACGGAGTACGTCGATGTGATCGTCCCCCGCGGCGGCAAGAGCCTGATCGCGCGACTGATCGAAGAAGCGCGGGTGCCGATGATCAAGCATCTGGACGGCATCTGTCACGTCTACATCGACGTCGACGCCGACATCGAGAAGGCCGTGCGCGTGTGCGACAACGCCAAGACGCAGCGCTACGCACCGTGCAATACGATGGAAACGCTGCTCGTGTCGCGCGATGTGGCTGCGCGCGCGCTGCCGCCGCTGGCAAAGATCTACCAGGACAAGAGCGTGGAACTGCGCGTGTGCCCGGCCACGCGCGCCACGCTGGAAGCCGCCGGGTTCGGCAATCTGAAAGACGCCGTCGAGGCCGACTGGCACACCGAATATCTCGCGCCGATCCTGTCGATCCGCACCGTCGACGGCCTGGACGATGCCATCGAGCACATCAACACCTACGGCTCGGCGCACACCGATTCCATCATCACCGAGAACTACTCGACCGGCATGCGCTTCCTGCGCGAGGTCGATTCGGCCAGCGTGATGATCAACGCGTCCACGCGCTTTGCCGATGGGTTCGAGTACGGCCTGGGCGCCGAGATCGGCATCTCCAACGACAAGCTGCACGCGCGTGGGCCGGTGGGGCTGGAGGGGCTGACCTCGCTGAAATACGTCGTGTTCGGGCACGGCGAGATTCGCACCTGATATCGCTTGCTGCACATTGAGCGCCGCCATGAGCGGCGCGCTGTTTTTACCGATCGCGCTTCACACCATTCACGGGACGCTTCGCATGCTCTGGGTCAAAGCCTTTCACATCGTCTTCATTGCGTCGTGGTTTGCCGGGCTGTTCTATCTACCGCGCATCTTCGTCAACTTGGCAATGGAAACCGAGCGCGCGGCTATCACGCGCCTGCTGATCATGGCCCGCAAGCTGTTCCGCTTCACGACCATGCTGGCGATTGTCGCGATCCTGCTGGGGTTGTGGCTGTTCCTGGGATATCGCATCGGGCTGTATCCGCCCAATGGCTGGATGCACGCGAAGCTCGCGCTGGTGCTCGTGACGATCGGTTATCACCATGGCTGCGGCGTGCTGCTGCGCAAGTTCGAGGCCGGCGCCAACAAGCGCTCCCACAAGTTCTACCGCTGGTTCAATGAGCTGCCGGTGCTGTTGTTGCTGGCGATTACGATCCTGGTGGTCGTGAAGCCGTTCTGATTTTTTCTGGTTTTCCGATGGCAACTGCTTACTTCGCGCCATGCCCCCGAGGGCTGGAACAGGCGCTGGCCGATGAACTGGCCGAAATCGCCATCCGCCCCGAGGTGGACGAGCTGGCCGCGTTCGAGGTGGGCCGCACCGTACCGGGTGGCGTGCACTTCTTCGGCACGCAGGGCGCGGCGTATGCCGTCAACCTGCATAGCCGCATTGCCAGCCGTGTGCTGATGCGCCTGGCTTCGCGCGGGTATCGCTCGGAAGACGACATCTACGCGCTGGCCGCGGCGCAGCGTTGGGAAGACTACTTCACGCCCGACGAGATGATCCGCGTGGACGTGACCGCGCACAAATCGCCGTTGCAGAGCCTGAAGTTTGTCGGCCTGCGTGTGAAGGACGGGGTGTGTGACCGCTTCCGCCAACGCATGGGCGCGCGGCCCAGCGTTGATACCGTCTCGCCCGACGTGCGCATCTACGCGTACCTGACCGAGACCGATTGCACAATCTATCTCGACACCACCGGCGAGCCGCTCTTCAAGCGCGGCTGGCGTCAGGAAAAGGGCGAGGCGCCGCTGAAGGAAAACCTCGCCGCCGGCATTCTGCGCCTGACAGGCTGGACGGGCGCACATGGCATGCCGTTCTACGATCCGATGTGCGGCAGCGGCACGTTCCTCGTTGAAGCTGCACAACGCGCGCTCGGCATTGCGCCGGGCGGTCAACGCGCCTTCGCCTGCGAATGGTTGCAGGACCACGATGCCAAATGCTTCAAGCGTCTGCGCGAAGCCGCTGCCGACGCGGCCGCCGCATCCATGCGCCGGGCACCGCCGCTGGTGGCGGCGCCGACATTTCCACCGACATGCTCGCTTATGCCGCCGCCAATTGGCAGCGTGCCGGTCTGCCCGGCGAGCCGGTGCTCAAGCAGGTCGATGCGCGCTTCGGCAAGCCGCCGTTCGAGGCCGCCGGCGTGTTGTTGATGAACCCGCCTTACGGCGAGCGTATCGCCGTGCGCGGTGCACATGGTTCTCGCCGCCGCCGGCCGGAAGGCGAAGGCGACGAGGATGGCACCGTGTTTGAGCGCGCCAGCCGCGCCATGGGTGCCCCGCGCGACGATGGCCGCCGTCCGATGCGCGAACTGCGTCAGCCGGAGCCGCCGCCCCCGATCGACCCCGAGGAAGAGGCCGCCGCCAACGAATTTGCGCAGGCCTTTGCCGGCACGCTCAAGCGTGAATTCGCCGGCTGGAAGGCGTTCGTCTTCACGGGCGATCTCTCGATGCCGCGTCGGATGCGGCTGAAGGAGTCGCAGCGCACGCCGCTGTACAACGGCAACATCGAATGCCGTCTGTTCCGCTTCGACATGGTGAAGGGCGGCATGCGCGATCGCCCGGAGCGGCCTGTTAAAGGCGATGCCTCAAACGACAACGCCGACGCATAAGCATCGGCGTTGTGTGCCAACGGCGGGCCCGGTTCAGGCGGCCTGCAGATCCTGGAAATGCTCCATCCACGCCGTGAGTTGTTCCGGCGTGAGCTGCGTCTGGTTGTCGAGCAGGCGCAGCTTGACGGTCGCGCCGTCGCGCTCGGCCGTGAGCGACCAGCCTTTTCCGTCGAGCCACAGCAGGAACGCCAGCCATTTGGCATGCGCGTCCGACACCTTGTGCGTGGACGCGGCTTCCAGGAATTCCGTCAGCGTGGTGAGATCCACCACCGCCGCAGCATCGCTGCCCGACGGCGAGACCTTGCCGTGCAGGACCTCGGCCAGCACCTCCAACGCCTGGGCTGCCGGCTTGCTGTCAAAGCGTGACGACAAGTCGAGATAGGCCTGGCGCACAGCGTGGCTGAACTCGCCGGTGCGCAGGCTTTCTTCGCCGACCAGCTCGGTGTAGTCCTTCATCGCCCAGTCCGGCTGCGCAAGCGATTGCAGCCCCACCGCGGCAGCGGCTCGCAGGTAATCGTTGACGGCGCTGAACGACGACAGGCCCGACACCGCGAGGTACAGCGTCTGCAGCGCGCCGATGCGGTGCGTGAGCGTCTGGCTTTGGCGCACGGTCATCTTCTCGCGCAGCAGCGCGTCACGCTCACGGCGCAAGTCAGAGAATTCCAACGCCTGCTTCAGTTCCACGCGCAGCGCCGTGATGTCCCACGGCTTCTTGATGTAGCGGTGAATCTGCCCCTGGTTGACGGCCTCCACCGTATCTTCGATTTCGGAGTAGGCGGTCGTCAGGATGCGCACCAGGTGCGGATAGCGCTCGCGTGCATAGCGCAGCAATTCGTTGCCGAGTTCACCGGGCATGCGCTGGTCCGACACGAGCACGCCGAGCGTGGCGGCGTGCTGGTCGAGCATGCGCTTGCCTTCTTCGACGGAGGTGGCGGTGACGACCGGCGCCAGTGAACCGATGGCACGGCCGAAGTAAGTCAGCGCCAATGTCTCGTCGTCCACGTACAGGATCTTGGGCTCGTTGCCCCCGGGATTGGTCATCCGTCACTCCTCATAGCAAATGCAGCCAATACGGCGAACGCGCGGATCACGTGCGGCGTGGTTCGTAGTGTTGATGGTCTTGTCATGGGAACGTCAGAGTCACGCGCGTGCCTGCGCTGGGTGCAGAATCAATCGCAATCGCTCCCCCGAACGATTGCATGATCCGCGTACAAAAAATCATGCCCATGCCGTTGCCGCCTTCTTCGGCGCGCGTGGTCACGGGGTCGATGGTCAGCCGCGCAAGAACGTCCGGCGCGATGCCTGGGCCGTTGTCTTCGATGCGGATCATGTGCTGGGCGTTGCCCGCATCCGGAGCGCGGCTGGCGATGATTTCGAGCTTCGGCGCATCGGTCTGCCGCAGTGCCTGCAACGCATTGCTCGTGAGCGACGAGAGCACCAGCATCACGCAGTTGGGCAGCGTCTGGATCGGAAAATCGTCTTCCACGCGGTACGACACCCATTCGCGCTGCGCGTTCGTGAATGGGTACGTGTCGAACAATGCGCGGATCAAGCCACCCGCACTGTTGGGCGTGGCTGCCGTGCCGGGCTTGCCGTAGGTATTGCGCACGGAATTCAGGAACGTGGCGATGACCGAGAGGCAGTAGCGCGCGTTGTCCTGCACGCGGTCGGCGGCGCGGCCAATTTCTGGAAGGGCGCCGGGCGTGGGCTCCGTCTGATCCACGCGCATGCGGATGCCGCGCGCAAAGTTCGAGATGGCGGCCAGCGGCGTGTTCAGCTCATGCGCAAGAAAAGCCAGCGTTTCGTCGATTGCCATGAGGCGCTGGGTACGCAAGAGGCGATCCTGGCGCAGGGCCAGCGCCTCCTGCAGCGAGCGACGCACGTCTTCGGGCTGATAGGGCTTCTCCAGGATCTTGAACACGCGTCCGGTGTTCACGGCCTGAATCAGCAGGTCCTTGTCGGCATATGCGGTGACGAGGATGGTGGCAATGTCGCCGTATTCCGCGTCGATGAAGCGCAGCAGTTCGGTGCCGTCGCCGCCCGGCATGCGGAAGTCGGTCAACACCACGCTGATGCGCTCGTGGGAATCGCGCAGCACGGCCTTGGCCTCTTCGACGCTGTTGGCTGTCAGCACCTCATAGCCGGCGCCGATCGTGCGTGCAAACCATTTGCAGGCCTGCGCTTCGTCGTCGACGTAGAGGATGGTGACGGTGTCCGGCGTGGTGTCCATGATGCGTCTACTCCGAGCGCGGCAGATCAAACGTGAAGCGCGCCCATTCGCCTTCCTTGCTCGTCACCGCCAGGGTGCCGCCGTGGCGCTGGATCACGCTGTAGCTGATCGACAGCCCCAGTCCCAGGCCCTTGCCGACATCGCGCGTGGTGAAGAACGGCTCGAACACGCGCGACAGGTTCTTCTCCGAGATGCCGGGGCCGTTGTCGGTCACCACCACATGCAGGCGGTTGTCGATCCACTCGCCGGTAATTTCGATGCGTGGGTTCTCGCGCTGCACCTTTTGCATGGCAAGCGCGGCGTTCGACAGCAGGTTGATCAGCACGCCGATGATGGCCGCCTCGTCGCCGCGCACCAGCGTATCCGGCGGCAGCTTGCGTTCGAGCGCCACGCCGCGCAACTCGTGGCTCGTCAGCCGGACGGCCGAGTCGATGGCCTTCTCCACCAGGAATGGCGCATCGGCCTCGCCCTTCTCGGGGCTGCGGTAGGCGAAGGTCTTCAGGTCTGACACGATGTGCTGCACGCGCTGCATGCCTTCCTTGGCATCGGCCAGGCATTCGAGCAGCATCGGGCTGCCCTTGGCGATCGGGTCTTCCTGCGCCACGGCGATGGCCATCAGGCAGAAGTTGACCGGGTTGTTGATCTCATGCAGCAGTCCGGCAGACAGTGTGCCGATAGCGGCCATCTTTTCCTGCTGCAGAAGCTGGCCCTTGATATCGGTGAGATTCTGGTTGGTCTGCGCCAGCTGCTCGTTCTTCTGGGCCACCTCTTCCTTGAGCCGGAAGAGCTGGAAGCGTCCACGCTCGTTGAAGTACGTGTACAGCGTGCTCGTCGCAATCGAGAACAGGATGAACAGCGAATGCACGATGAAGATTTCGCGCGACTGGATCCCGCCCGGGTGCAGCGTGCATGCGATCACCCAGAAGATGTATGTGCAGGTGCCGAACAGCACGGCCTGCAGAAAGCCGATCGGCATCACCATGCCCACCGCGTAGATCGCAAGGTTCAGCCCAGAGTAATACGGTGAACTGGCGCCCTCGGTGTCGTAGATCATCCACGAGATCATGATCTGCGGGCAGATCAGCCAGAAGAACGTGAGGCTCTGCACGTGTTCTTCGCCCCAGCGCGTGTACAGCACCAGCAGGGCGCCGAACATGATGAGCGACGTGATGACGCGCAGCGACGCGAACAGCCAGAGCTTGTCCACATACATGCCGTAGTCCAGCCCGACACCGGCCAGCACCAGCACGATGCCGGTAATGGCCGCCATGCGGCTGAAGACGAGCCGGAACTGCTTGAGCTCGGCCTGGTATCCGCGATGTGTAATGGGCTCCATGCGTGTTCCTGGGCTGCGGATTAAGCGGCGGGTGTGGCGGGCCCGGCCACGCTGGCCTGGGCGAATACGTTGACGCCGGTCACGTCGGTATAGACGCGCACGTCGTGCGAGCCCTCAGGCAGCAGCTCGGCCATCAGGGGTTCATCGCGATAGACGAGGTACCACTCGAGCACGTGTTCCATCACGAAGCGCATCGGGTTGTTGCCGTGCACGTTGGTCGCAAGAATGGCGCCGCCTTGGCGCGTACGCGCAGCAAAGTAGGAGAGCAGGCGCTGGCAGACCTTGTTGGACAGATAGTCGAACAGGCCGGCGCAGTACACGGCATCGCAATCGCCGGCTTGCGGGCTGTCGGCCGTGATGCGCCGCTTGAGCAGTTGATGCACCGATTCATGCACGAAATCGACGGTAACGGTCTTGCGCGCGCGGTCCATGGCACGGCGCATCTGCTCGCGGGTGTAGTTGAGCGTCTCTTCGCTGAAGTCCACCAGCTCAAACGACAGCAGCGACGGTTCGGGATGCTGCTGAATGAAGCGCTGGATTTCCACCGCCGGCCCGCAGCCCACGTTCAGCACCTTGAAGGTCCGGCCTGCCGCCTTCGCCTGTGCAGCCAGGTCGCTCAGATACTGCACAAGAATGTCGATGCGGTTACGGTGCGCCTCGGCCACGTCGGTGCGCAGGAAGGCGGCGTTGACGATCTGGAAGTACGTGTTTGGCCCTTCGCGCGGGTCGGAGAGGATCTGGTTGACCATCTCATAATCGCCTGCGTAGCCGAGCGGCTTGGTGTACGTGCGATAGATGAACGGCGCGCGCAACAGCAGCGGATGCAGCGCCGCTTGCGCGAACGTGCGATGCGCGGGTGCAAGCTCCGCCTCGACCTTGCCGGCTTCCGATTCCAGGCCGTCCATGTAGCCCTTGAGCTTGAGCATGATCGGCTCGGCCAGCTCCTGGAAGACATCCATGCGCAGCTTGTTGTCTTCGCGCGGCAATGTCTTCGACAGATCCACCTGTTCCACCCAGCGCGACACTTCGGCCAGGAACGCACGCATCTCGTTGACGACGATCTGATAGTCGCGATGGATGCGGAAACGCTCCTGCCATTCCTGCACGAACGTTCGCGCTTCTTCGCCCACCGAAGCAGGCGTGTCGGCCACTTCCGACAGCTCGCGCCATTCGTCGATCAGCGTGAGCGAGACGACGGCGGTCAGGCCCGTGTTCACCAGGCTGATCACCACCGCCTTGCCGAGATAGGCCTGCCGGGTCCCCATCTTGATGGCGAGCTCGGACAGCACCTCGCTCACCTGCACGATCGAATAGGGGTTGTAGATCTCCATCACCAGGGCACGCCGCTGCAGCGTGATGATGGTGCCGCGGACCTGCTGACCCTGTGAGTTGCGGAAGCTGACCGCGGGATCGATTTGGTTGGGTGAGTACACGGTGCGAATTTGCCGGAGACTTCAGGGAAAACGTCTGCCAAGCGGGACGCTCACTCCAACAACCGCGTACTCGGAGTCGCACTGCGAATCCGGGCACCGCGAACACGGCGCGCCCCGCCGACACTGCCGGGCATGCCGCCGCATCAGTCGTGAAAGCGTGCTTGAAGCCGTCCGCTGGCCGTGCGCAATACGCGCCAGCCCGGGCGTCTCTCGCCCAAACCCGCTCCGAAAAGATCGGGGAAGATGACCGACTGCAGCCGGCGCCTTCAGTATCCCTACTGCGGCACCCTTACCTGTACTGCTCGCCGATCAACAGCGTGGCAACGGGAATCGTGCAACCGTGAACCATGACCAGATTGGAACGATGCACTCCCCTGACATCCGCAACGCGCGCTGCTTGAACGCGCGGCCCGCTGCTGCATCCCAAATCGTCTCTCAAGGAGAATCCCGCACAGTAATGAACTCCAGGCGCCGTATCGAATGTTGCGTGCCGGCACCCGCGTTCGCCATGATGCCGCAGCTATGCCACGCACGCATCAGGGCGATTCAGCCGGGCCACGCTCTGACGTCGTGGCTGCCGGATGACGCAATCGATTGTACTTGCCCAATGTGACCCACACAATGCGGAAACCCGCAGTGCAGAGCAAAGCGGAAACACCACCTCAGCGTGATTTGCGGCCGGTGAGCGCGTCCGGATCCTGCTTGTAGTTGGTGAGAAACTGGGTATAGCTGTAGACCTGCGCCGGCAGCAGGTGGCTCGGCATGTCGAACAGTGCGTAGTAGTACGGCTCGCGGCCCTGGCATACCTCGGCGGGCAGGCAATATTGTTCCCACTCCACACAGGCCGGGGTGTACATGCCGTCGCCAGGCCAGAAGAACGGGACGATCTGCTTGTCGTGCAGCCCCTTGAGCAGCGCGTCGGGCGCGTTGTAGGCCTCGGCGTTTTCCAGGTGCGTGAGCATGCTCGCGTTGGTCTCGATGACCATGAGCGTCGCCCGACCATCAGCGGTGAGCAGCAGCACGCCGGCGGGGTGCGGATACAGGTAGTACTCGATGAAGCGGTAGCGCGCGGACAGCTCACGCACGAGCCGTGTGATCGCCGGGTCCGACAGAAAACTGAAGGAGTGGCGCGACAGCAGATCGCGCAGTGTGCTCGACAGGTTGCTGAAGTAGCGCACCTGCAGCGCTTCGATTTCCGAGCTGAGCCGCTCGGCCATCGCCGGATTGTCTTTCTTGATGTAACGGTCGATCAGGCCGTCGTTGAAACCCTGCACGGCGATGTTCTCGTCGGCCATGCCGGTGAGCAGGATCGTCATGCACGGCAGGTCTTTCAGCTTGGCGCAGAATTCCAGCCCGTTCATGCGCGGCATCGAGTAATCCACCACGATGACGGAGGGCTGCAGGAAGCGGTTGACCTCGTGGATCTGGCGGTAGACGCGGTCGACGTCGAGCTGGATCGTGCGGCGCTCGGTCGAGAACGTCAGATCGTCGTGGGTGACGCGCACCGGCAGAAAGCCCGGCATGCGCAGCGAATGCCACTGGCGCAGCCACGCCAGCGCCTCTTCCGGGTCATTGAAGGCCAACAGCGCACGCGATGGGTCCATCTGGAACCCGAGGCTTTCCACGAACGATTGGCTGTCGTCGACCACCACCGTCAGGGTCGGGTGGAAATAGACCGGCAGAGCGCTGTCCTGTTGCATACGTCGGGAAGAGTCGGAAGAGGGCTGGGTGCAGCGCACGGCCGGTGTGGCCAGCGCTGCCCGTTTCCACTACGTTACTGTCTGCCGCCGCCGGGAGCAAGCGGAACCCGTCTGACCTGACGGACCGTTGACGGCCATCAGTGGGGCCGTCAGTGGGGCCGCCAGTGCGCCGCTTTACTCGACGGATTTCACCATGTCCTCGACGACCTTCTTGGCGTCGCCAAACACCATCATCGTCTTGTCCATATAGAACAGCTCGTTGTCCAGCCCGGCATAGCCGGCGTTCATCGAGCGTTTGTTCACGATGATGGTCTTGGCCTTGTAGGCCTCCAGGATCGGCATGCCGGCAATGGGCGACTTCGGATCGTTCTTGGCCGCCGGGTTGACCACGTCGTTGGCGCCCAGCACCAGCACCACGTCGGCCTGGCCGAACTCGCCGTTGATGTCTTCCATTTCGAAGACCTGGTCGTAAGGCACTTCCGCTTCGGCCAGCAGCACGTTCATGTGGCCCGGCATGCGGCCGGCGACGGGGTGGATCGCGTATTTGACGGTCACGCCCTTGTCCGACAGCTTTTCGGTCAGCTCCTTCAGGGCGTGCTGTGCGCGCGCCACCGCCAGACCGTAGCCGGGGACGATGATGACCGTCTCGGCGTTGCCCATGAGGAACGCCGCATCATCGGGCGAACCCGATTTGACCGGGCGCTGCTGCCCGCCGCCACCCGCTGCCGCTCCAGCGGACGCTTCGGAACCAAAGCCGCCCAGGATCACGTTGAAGAATGACCGGTTCATCGCCTTGCACATGATGTACGAGAGGATGGCGCCGGACGAGCCCACCAGCGAGCCGGCGATGATTAGCATCGGGTTGTTGAGCGAAAAGCCGATGCCGGCCGCCGCCCAGCCCGAGTACGAGTTCAGCATCGACACCACCACAGGCATGTCGGCGCCGCCGATCGGGATGATGATCAGCACGCCCAGCACAAACGCGATGGCCGTCATGATGATGAACGGCAGCCAGCTCTGGCTCAGGAAGAACAGGATGCCGAAGCCGAGCATGGCCACCGCCAGCAGCAGGTTCAGCATGTGCTGGCCGGCAAACTGCACCGGCGCGCCCTGGAACAGGCGGAACTTGTATTTGCCCGACAGCTTGCCGAAGGCGATGACCGAGCCCGAGAACGTGATCGCACCGACGAAGGTGCCGATGAACAGCTCCACGCGGTTGCCCAGCGGCAGCACGTTGTCGCCCGCCACGGTGATGCCGAAGGCCGACGGTTCGGCCACCGCAGCAACGGCAATACACACTGCAGCCAGACCGATCAGCGAGTGCATGGCGGCCACCAGCTCCGGCATCTTGGTCATCTCGACCGTGCGCGCCACATAGGCGCCGATACCGCCGCCGACCACCAGGCCCGCGAAGATCAGGATGAAACCCGTGGAGGCGCCGCTCTCGGTGCCCGCAAACATCTCGGCCTTGAGCTTGTAGATGAGCGCGACGGTCGTGACGGCGGCGATCGCCATGCCCGTCATGCCGAACGCGTTGCCGCGCCGCGCCGTGGTCGGATGCGAAAGCCCCTTGAGCGCCTGGATGAAGCAGACCGAAGCCAGCAGATACAGCAGGGTGACGAGGTTCATGCTCATTGCTTGGCTCCCTCGCTGTGACCGGCCTTGGCCTTCGGCTCTTTCTTCTTGAACATTTCCAGCATGCGCTGGGTGACCAGGAAGCCGCCAAACACATTCACCGCTGCCAATGCCACCGCCACCACACCCATGGTGCGGCCCAGGCCCGTTTGCGTGAGGCCGGCCGCCAGCATGGCGCCGACGATGATGATGGCCGAGATGGCGTTCGTCACGGCCATCAGCGGCGTATGCAGCGCCGGCGTGACCGTCCACACCACGTGGTAGCCGACGTAGATCGCCAGCACGAAGATGATCAGGTTGATCACCGTGTGATTGACCAGCTCCATGAGTGCTCCTCCTCGCTTCTTGGTCGATGTGCGAAGCGGCCAGACCGTTCAGGCCCGGCCGCCCGGCGCGTCAGGTTTCCTTGATGGCCTTGATCTTGTTGCCCTCGCCCAGCAGCACGACCTTGGGCTTGTAGCTGGCGACTTCTTCTTCGTTCATCGGGGCATAGGTGCAGATGATCAGCAGATCACCTACGTGCGCCCGGCGCGCTGCGGCACCGTTGAGCGAGATTTCGCCCGAGCCGCGCTTGCCCTTGATGATGTAGGTGGAGAAACGCTCGCCGTTGTTGACGTTGTACAGCTCGATCTTTTCGTATTCGCGCATGTCGGCGGCGTCGAGGAGGTCCTCGTCGATGCCGCACGAACCTTCGTAGTCCAGATCGGCCTGGGTGACCGTCGCGCGGTGCAGCTTGGCGCGAAGCATGTTGCGTTGCATGAAGCTTCCTTGAAACAGAAATGAAATCGCCACTGGCGACCGCGCCGGGCCGTGACGCCCGGCAGGCCGCCGTCTCCGTTCTTATTTGGCGGCGCTCGTGGCTGCGGGAGCGCGCACCACCTGGCCGGCCTGGCTGAGCAGGCAGGCGGCCACGATGTCGTCTTCGCGGTTGATGTTCAGGCCGCCATCCTTGTCGATGATCAGCTTGAGGAAATCGAGCACGTTACGGGCGTAGAGGGCAGAGGCGTCGGCCGCCACCATCGACGCGAGGTTGGTGTAGCCCACCAGCGTGACGCCGTGTTTGACGACCACGCGGTCGGCTTCGGTCAGTGGGCAGTTGCCGCCTTGCGCAGCCGCCAGATCGACGACGACCGAGCCGGGCTTCATGGCCTGCACGGTGGCTTCCGACAACAGCGTCGGCGCGCGGCGGCCCGGGATCAGCGCCGTCGTGATGACGATGTCGGCCTGGGTTGCGCGCGTGTGCACCAGTTCCGCCTGGCGGCGCATCCAGTCGGGCGGCATCGGGCGGGCATAGCCGCCGACGCCCTGGGCGATTTCGCGCTCTTCGTCCGTCAGGAACGGCACGTCCAGGAACTTGGCGCCCAGCGATTCGATCTGCTCTTTCACCGCCGGCCGCACGTCGGATGCCTCAATGACGGCACCCAGGCGCTTGGCCGTGGCGATGGCCTGCAGGCCGGCCACACCAGCGCCGAGGATCAGCACGCGCGCGGCTTTCACGGTGCCGGCTGCGGTCATCAGCATCGGCATGAAGCGCTGGTAATGGTTGGCAGCGACCATCACCGCCTTATACCCGGCGATGTTGGCCTGGGAGGAGAGCACGTCCATGCTCTGCGCGCGCGTGGTGCGCGGCGCCGCTTCCAGTGCGAACGCGGTGACGTTGGCGGCGGCGAGGCGGGCCGTGTTCTCGTCATCGAACGGATTGAGCATGCCGACCAGCACGGCGCCCGGCTGCATCTGCGCCAGTTCGGCCGCTTCCGGCGAGCGCACCTTCAGCACGATCTGCGCGCCCAGCGCCTCGGCCGCGGTGCCGATTTTGGCTCCGGCCGCGACATATGCGTCGTCTGGCTGGGCAGCGGCGACACCGGCACCCGATTGCACCGTCACCTGATGGCCAAGCGCCACGTACTTTTTCACCGTTTCCGGGGTCGCGGCAACGCGCGTCTCGTCCGCCCGCGTCTCCTGCGGGATGCCGATGTGCATCGTGTTCTCCTCGTCATGGTGCCCGCGCGTGCGGAATGGCGCGCTGGGTCGGTTTTTGTTGAACGATGTGGAGCTTACCCGAACTTTTTGGCAGGCGGACCGCTCCTGAAACGCTGCTCGAACATGAGCATTGGCTTAGCGACACGCGCCGGAATGTCGCGCGGGGCTCTCCTTTTATTGCAACTGAATTGCAATTACGTTAGCGTGGCTGTTTTCCATGTGCCAATTATTGCCATGCAGCGTAGACGACGGTCCATCCCCTCGCAAACCAGATGGAGCCTTCTTGGAGCGGTTTTGTGCAGCGCATCAAATATATGCAACGCCGAGCCGGCACCAACGTTTGCGCTGGATGAATCCATTGTCAGGGGCTCGGCGGGCGACGAACGTTTGCGTGTGCGGCGGGCGAGTTCCGCCACGCTGACCGACACGCCGCTCAAAGACGTGCCGCAGGCGGTGGGCGTCGTGACGCGCGGCGCGCTCGATGACTTTGGCGCAACACGTTTGGACACTGCGCTTGACTGGGTCAGCGGGATCAGTCGGCAGAACAATCTGGGCGGCATGGCCGACAACTTCGCCATTCGCGGCTTTGCGGGCGACCTCAACACGGGCGCGGATTACCTCGTCAATGGCTTTTCGGCCAATCGCGCCAACAGCGTGCCGGTGGACGCCATCAACATTGGGCGCATCGATGTGCTCAAGGGGCCATCGGCGGCGCTGTATGGGCGCAGCGACCCCGGTGGCATCGTGAACATCGTCACGCGTACGCCGCAGTTCAAACCGTCGCGCGAGGTGACGCTGGCGGTGGGCAACCCGGATCGATACCGGCTCGCGACAGAGATGACCGGCCCGCTGTCCGAGCGCCTTGCCTATCGACTGGGTGTGGCGGCGGAAAGCAACCAGAGCTTTCGCGATTTCTCGTCGACTCGGCGATACGTCGTCGCGCCGTCGCTCACGTGGTTGGCGACGGACGACACCGTGGTCACCTATGCGTTTGAAGCGGCGCAGCTGAACACGCCGTTCGACCGGGGCATCGTCGCCATTAACAAGCAGCTGGGCGCGTTGCCGCCTTCGCGCTTTCTCGGTGAGCCGGGCGACGGCGATACGACTGTGCGCACGCAAAGCCATCAGTTGACCGTCGAGCACCAATTGAACAGAGGTTGGAAACTCAATGGCGGGTTGCAGTATCGATCATCGCAATTGTTCGGCAAGTCGTCGGACGCCGCGAGCCTGCAGGCGGACGGCCGCACCCTGTGGCGCCAGGCCCGTGAACGCGACTACCACGCCAATGACCTCGCCGGCCGTGTCGACGTGCAGGGCGATGTGCATACCGGAGCGGTCAAACATACGCTCGTCGCGGGTGCGGATTTCTACAACTTCCGCTACGACCCGGTGCTGTATCGCGCCAACCCGAGCGCCGGCGCGCCGTATGCCATCGATATTTTCGACCCCGTCTATGGCCAGCCGCGGCCGAATGTGCGGCTGAGCATCAGCACGCGCGAGTCCCAGCGCGGTTATGGCGCCTTCGTGCAGGACCAGGTGATGCTGTCCCCGCAATGGAAGCTGCTGGCCGGCGTGCGCATGGACCGCTTCCTGCAGCACGCCGACAACCGCCTGACAGGCGCGCGCGTGGCGCAGCAGCAGACGGCCTATAGCCCGCGCATCGGCATCGTGTATCAGCCCGTGCAGACGCTGTCGCTGTATGCCAATACATCGCGGTCGTTCCGGCCCAACACGGGAGTGGGCGCGCAGGGCAACGCGTTCGCGCCGGAGCGGGGGCGCGGCCACGAAGTGGGCGCCAAGCTGGAAACCCCCGACGGCCGGCTCGGCGGCACGCTGGCGCTGTACTCGATCGACAAGACGAATGTACTGACGGGCGATCCGCGCGATCCGACATTTCAGCGCACGGCGGGTGCGGTGCGAAGCCGCGGTGTCGAGCTCGATGTGTC
This sequence comes from Ralstonia sp. TCR112, assembly GCF_007997035.1. Taxonomy (GTDB): domain Bacteria; phylum Pseudomonadota; class Gammaproteobacteria; order Burkholderiales; family Burkholderiaceae; genus Ralstonia; species Ralstonia edaphi. The sequence goes on from NZ_VOSS01000046.1 coordinate 37,188, forward strand.
GGGGCAGGTGACGAAGAACGTCAAGATGCTGGCCACGTATGCCTATACCGATGCCCATGTCACCGCCGATACGGTGCTGCCCTCGGGCGCGCCGCTGTCAAACATTCCGCGTCATAGCGCCAGCGTGCTGGGCCTGTATGAGTTTGGCGCGGGCGCGTTGGGCAGGGCCGGCGCGGGTGGCGGCGTGGTCTACGTAGGTGAGCGCGCCGGCAACAGCGTCAACAACGGCTTCAAGCTTCCCGCCTACACCACCGTGCGCCTGCATGGCTATGTGCAGCCGACGCGCGCGCTGCGTCTCTCGCTCACGATCGACAACCTGTTCGACAAGCGCTATTACGCCAGTTCGTACAACGAGCTGTGGGTGGCCCCCGGTGCAGAGCGGCAAATCACGCTGGCCGCCAAATACAAATTCTGACGATGGCGCCCACTTCTTCGCGGCTTGCCGCAGTGGATGCGTTGCGCGGCCTGGTCATGATGCTGATGGTGGTCGACCATCTGCGGGAGTTCTTCTTCCTGCACGCGCAGGTGGCCGATCCTGTCAATCTGGCCGTTACGCCGACGGCACTGGCGCTCACGCGCTTCGCAAGCCACCCCTGCGCGCCGGTGTTCGTGTTTTTGGCGGGCATGTCGGCATGGATGTCCGGGCAAAAGCAGGGCGGGGATCGGCGCGGAGTGTCGGCACATCTCTTCAAGCGCGGGCTGTTTCTCGTGGCTCTGGAACTGATCGTCGTGAACTTTGCCTGGACGTTCACGGTTCCGCCCACAACGGTCTATCTGCAAGTCATCTGGGCGATCGGGTTATCGATGATCGCGCTGGCGGGGCTGATCTGGCTGCCGCGTGGCGGTCTGCTGGCGGTCTCGCTGATGATCGTGGCGGGGCATAACCTGCTCACGGATGCGCAGGTGGCGCCGGATTCATCGTGGCATGCACTGTGGGCGGTGCTGCATCAGCGTGACTGGATTGTGTTGGCCGATGGGCTGCGGCTGCGCACGTCGTATCCGGTGCTTGCGTGGATCGGCGTGATCGGTCTGGGTTATGCCTTTGCGCCGGCGTACGCGCGGCGTTCGCCCGGGGCCCGCCGTGCGTTGTGCTGGCGGCTCGGCGCTGCAAGCCTGACCGGTTTGGCGGTGCTGCGCATGCTCAATGGCTATGGCGAGCCGCAACCGTGGGTGCTCGATCCTGATGCGCTGACCACCGCCGTGTCGTTCGTCAATCTCACCAAATACCCGCCGTCGCTCGATTTTCTGCTGATGACGCTGGGCTTGGGGCTGTGCGCGCTGGCGTGGCTGGACCGCCTGCCCGCACGCGCAGCCGACATGCTCCAGACGCTGGGCGCCGCGCCGATGTTCTTCTATCTGCTGCATTTGTATGCGCTGCACGTCGCGTATCTGGCGGCGTTACAGGCGTTGGGCGCAAACCATGGCGAGCGCTTCGGCTTCAACGCGGTATGGCAACTGTGGGCGGCGTGGCCAGTCACGATCGCGTTGCTGTATTGGCCGACACGCTGGTTTGCAAGACAGCGCTCCACCGGGCGCCATCGGTGGATGCGCTATTTGTGAAGCGGTCGCGATCACAAGCGGATGTTGCCTTGCAGGGCTACAATAACGCCTTGTTTTTGTTGCCTTTTTGCCATGAACCAAGCCGTCCGCTGGAAACCCAGCGTTACCGTTGCCGCCGTCATTGAACAGGACGGGCGCTTTCTGCTGGTGGAGGAGCACACCGATGTCGGCTTGCGCCTGAACCAGCCCGCCGGCCATCTCGACCCGGACGAAAGCCTGGTCGACGCCGTCGCGCGCGAGGCGCTGGAAGAAACCGCGCACAGCTTTGTACCGACTGCCTTTCTCGGCTGCTACATGGCGCAGTTCCAGCCGCCGCAAGGGGATCCGGTCACCTATGTGCGGATGGCGTTTACCGGCGAGCTGGGGCCGCAAGACCCGCGCCGCACGCTGGACGACGGCATCGTTCGCACCGTGTGGATGACGGCCGATGAAATCCGCGCCAGCCAGGAGCGCCATCGCAGCCCGCTGCTGCTCGCCTGCGTGGAAGACTACCTGGCCGGCAAGCGCTATCCGCTCGACGTCATCCACACGCACGCCAGCGTGTACGGGCTGGGAGTGCAGCCATGAGCAAGAAGCGCATCGTCGTCGGGATGTCGGGCGGCGTGGATTCGTCCGTCACCGCGTGGCTGCTCAAACAGCAGGGCTACGACGTCGTCGGCCTGTTCATGAAGAACTGGGAAGACGATGACGACAGCGAATACTGCTCGACCCGGCAGGACTGGATCGACGTGGTCTCGGTGGCCGATCTGATCGGCGTCGACGTGGAAGCTGTCAACTTTGCCGCCGAGTACAAAGACCGCGTATTTGCGGATTTCCTGCGCGAATACTCCGCCGGCCGCACGCCCAATCCCGACGTGCTGTGCAACGCCGAGATCAAATTCAAGGCCTTCCTCGACCACGCGATGGCGCTCGGCGCCGACACGATCGCGACCGGGCACTACGCCCGCGTGCGCGAGGTCGATGGCCGATTCGAACTGCTTAAGGCCTTCGACCACACGAAAGACCAGAGCTACTTCCTGCACCGGCTGAACCAGGCGCAGCTCTCGCGCACGCTGTTCCCGCTCGGCGAGATGCCGAAGACGAAGGTGCGGGAAATCGCCGCCGAGATCGGTCTGCCCAACGCCAAGAAGAAGGATTCCACCGGCATCTGCTTTATCGGCGAGCGGCCGTTTCGCGATTTCCTGAACCGCTACCTCCCGACCAAGCCCGGCCCGATCAAGACGCCGGACGGCAAGACCATCGGCGAGCATATCGGTCTGGCGTTCTACACGCTGGGGCAACGCAAGGGCATCGGCATTGGCGGCAGCCGCGACGGTAACGGCGATGCCTGGTACGTGGCGCGCAAGGACATGACGGCCAACACGTTGTACGTGGTGCAGGGTCACGATCACCCATGGCTGCTGGCCCATACCGTGCACGCCGAGGATCTGAGCTGGGTTGCCGGCCAGGCACCCGCCGAAGGCACGCACCTTGGCGCCAAGACGCGTTATCGCCAGGCGGATGCGCCTTGCACGGTCGCACGCGCGGCCGACGGCGCGCTCACGCTGACTTTTCCGGAGGCGCAGTGGGCGGTTACGCCGGGTCAATCCGCTGTGCTGTACGACGGTGAGATCTGCCTGGGCGGCGGCATTATTTCTGCCGCTGAGCCCGCTATCGTCGAAAAGGCAGTCGCCTAAGCAGTTTTTGCAACACTGCGTTGTGTCCGCTGCGGCTGCTGCTGCACTCGTTTAAGCTTGCGCCCTGATTTGTCTTCAAACAGGGTTGGTCATGCTGCCACGTCGTTACTGGGCCTTTGCGGGCGTTGTGCTGTTGTTTGCCGTCACCGCCGGGTTTGCGGTAGCGGGGCGCCTGCATTGGGTGTGCGCGGTCATTCCGGGCATGTTCGTCATCCTCGGCGTGCACGACATCACGCAGACGCGCCACTCGGTGTTGCGCAACTACCCGCTCTGGGGCCATTTTCGCTTCCTGTTCGAGTTCATTCGTCCGGAAATCCGCCAGTATTTCGTTGAAGACGACACCGACGAAAAGCCGTTTTCGCGTGCCCAGCGCAGCATCGTTTATCAGCGCGCCAAGGGCGAAGTCGACAGCCGTCCGTTCGGTACCGAAGTCGATGTGAAGGTGGCCGGGCACGAATGGATCGGCCACTCGCTGGCACCGTCGCGCATTGCCTCCTCGGACTTTCGCGTGATGGTGGGCGAGGGGCGCGCCAAGCCGTATTCGATGTCTGTGTTCAACATCTCGGCGATGAGCTTCGGGGCGCTGTCGGGCAATGCCATTCGCGCACTCAACCGCGGTGCCAAGCTCGGCAACTTCATCCATGACACGGGCGAGGGTTCGATCTCGCCGTACCACCGCGAAGAGGGTGGTGACCTGATCTGGGAAATCGCCTCAGGCTACTTCGGCTGCCGCGATGCCAATGGCCGCTTTGATCCGGACCGCTTTGCCGAACAGGCGCGCAGCCCGCAGGTGAAGATGATCGAGGTGAAGTTGTCGCAGGGTGCCAAGCCGGGGCACGGTGGCGTCTTGCCTGCGGCCAAGGTGACGCCCGAGATTGCCGCCACGCGCGGCATCCAGATCGGCAAGGATTGCATCTCGCCGGCCTCGCATTCGGAGTTCAATTCGCCGCTGGGTTTGCTGCAGTTTGTAGACCGGCTGCGTACGCTGTCGGGCGGCAAGCCGACCGGCTTCAAGCTGTGCATCGGGCATCCGTGGGAGTTCTTTGGCATCGTGAAGGCGATGCTCGAGTCCGGCATCCTCCCGGACTTTATCGTCGTTGACGGCGCGGAAGGCGGCACGGGCGCCGCGCCGCTGGAATTTACCGACCACGTCGGCACGCCGCTGCAGGAAGGGCTGCTGCTGGTGCACAACACGCTGGTCGGGACCAACCTGCGCGACAAGATCAAGATTGGCGCGTCGGGCAAGATCGTCACGGCGTTCGACGTCGCTCGCACGCTGGCCATGGGTGCCGACTGGTGCAACGCTGCGCGTGGCTTCATGTTTGCGCTGGGCTGCATCCAGGCGCAGAAGTGCCACACCGACCGCTGCCCGACCGGCGTGGCGACACAGGACCCGTCTCGTCAGAAGGCGCTGGTGGTGCCGGACAAGGCCGAGCGCGTGCATCAATATCACGCGCACACGCTGCATGCGCTGCTGGAGCTGACACAGGCGGCGGGCCTGCAGCATCCGGCGGATTTCCGCGCGCACCACATCGTGCGGCGCGTGTCAGGTAACGAGGTGCAGTTGCTCTCGACGCTGCTCAAGTACCTGGAACCCGGCGATCTGCTGGCCGGGCGGTACCGTTACCAACTGTATGAGCGCTACTGGCCGATGGCCCAGGCCGAACGGTTTGATCCGGTGGCCGTGTAACGCTCCCCAATTGCCCTGGATTACTGCGGCTGGGTTTCCATGAAACTCGGCCGCTTCTCAATGCGCGCGTAGAACGTGGCGAGGTTCGCGTGACGTTCGCGCCAGTCGATCTGCGGCTGGCGGAAATCCAGATAGGCAAGCGCGCAGCCGACGGCAATGTCCGCCAGCGTGAGGTGGTTGCCGTTGCACCAGGTCTTGTCGGCCAGGCCTTGCGACATGGCTTGCAGCGCTTGGTCGATCTTGTGGGTCTGGCGCGCGAGCCACGTTTCGCTGCGCTGCTCCGGTGTGCGCTGCGTGTGTTCAATGCGCAGCATGAGCGCGGCGTCGAGCAGGCCGTCAGCCAGCGCTTCCCAGCAGCGCACTTCCACGCGCTCCCGGCTCGATGGCGGAATGAGGCGCGCCACCGGCGACAGCGTGTCGGCGTATTCCGCAATGACGCGCGAGTCGAACAGGGCGCCGCCGTCGTCCATTACCAGGCAGGGCACCTTGCCCAGCGGGTTGAACTGGTGGATCTGCGTACCTGCGCTCCACACGTCTTCCAGCACGAACTGGTAGTCGATTTTCTTTTCAGCCAGGACCACGCGCACCTTGCGGGTGTACGGGCTGGCGTGCGATCCGATCAGTTTCATAGGCATGTCATGTTGGAGGCGGAAGTATAGCCGCGCACTTTCCCGAGTGCGCTGCGCGGCGCCTGAACCCGACTCAACCAAACGGAGGCTTGCTTTAGGCCGGATTGGCCGTGAAAGACAGGTGCCGGGTGGTAAAATCGCGGGCTCGCCTGGGTGCGCGTATGCACCTTGGTTCAACGCGCAACGCTGCGTCCGGGTTGTCCGGATTGAGATTCCCTTCACATTTTTCCCCGCCTGCCATGTCGTCGCTTTCTGCCCTGACCGCTCTGTCTCCCATCGATGGCCGCTACGCTGCCAAGGCCGATCCGCTGCGCGAGTGGCTGTCGGAAGCCGCTTTCATGCGCAATCGCGTGAAGGTGGAGGTGCATTGGCTGATCGCGCTGTCGCAGGCCGGGCTGGCGGAGATCCCGCGTTTCTCGGCCGCCGCCGAAGGCGCACTGCTGGCGCTGGTCGAGAACTTTGCCGAGGCAGACGCCGCCCGCATCAAAGAGATCGAAGCCGTCACCAACCACGACGTGAAGGCCGTCGAATACTGGATGAAGGAGCGCGTGAAGGGCAACGCCGAGCTGGAAGCCGCCAGCGAATTCATTCACTTCGCCTGCACGTCGGAAGACATCAACAACACCTCGCACGGGATGATGCTCAAGGGCGCGCGCGACACGGTCATCGTGCCGACGCTGCGCCGCGTTCAGGCGCGCCTGGTGGAGCTGGCCCATGCCAACGCCGACGTGCCGATGCTTTCGCGCACGCACGGCCAGCCGGCCAGCCCGACGACGCTAGGCAAGGAAATGGCCAACGTGGCCGCCCGCCTGGACCGCGCCATCCGCCGCATCGAAGCGGTTGAACTGCTGGGCAAGATGAACGGCGCGGTGGGTAACTACAACGCGCACCTGTCGGCGTATCCGTCGCTGGACTGGGAGGCCTTCTCGAAGAACGTGATCGAGACGCGCCTGGGCCTGACGTTCAACCCGTACACCATCCAGATCGAGCCGCACGACTACATGGCGGAGCTGTTCGACGCCGTGGCGCGCGCCAACACGATCATCCTGGATCTGGACCGCGACGTCTGGGGCTACATCTCGCAGGGCTACTTCAAGCAGAAGACCAAGGCCGGCGAGATCGGCTCGTCGACCATGCCGCACAAGGTCAACCCGATCGACTTTGAAAATTCCGAAGGCAACGTCGGCTTGGCCAACGCGGTGCTGCGCCATCTGTCGGAAAAGCTGCCCGTGTCGCGCTGGCAGCGTGACCTGACGGATTCGACCGTGCTGCGCAACATCGGCGTGGCGTTCGGCTACAGCCTGCTGGCGTACGACGCCTGCTTGCGCGGCCTGGGCAAGCTCGAAACCAACCCGGCCCGCCTGGCCGAAGACTTGGACAACTGCTGGGAAGTGCTGGCCGAGCCGGTCCAGACCGTGATGCGCCGCTATGGCATTGCCAATCCGTACGAGCAGCTCAAAGAACTGACGCGCGGCAAGGGCATTTCGCGCGAGGCGCTGCGTGAGTTCATCGGCACGCTGGCGATTCCCGAAGACGCCCGCAAGCTGCTGCTCGACATGACGCCCGGCAGCTACATCGGCAAGGCTGAAGAACTGGCGCGCCGTATCGCCTGATTGTTGCAAAAATTTGGTGGTGCCGTCTGAAGAACGGCCCGTTCTCGAATCCGAGGGCGGGCCGTTTTGCTTGGTGTGCGCTGTAGAACCGTTCTACGCGCCGCTGATATGAGCATGCCTAGTCAATCAAAAAATTTGAATCGCTTGGTGAACTTCAGCTTGCCTTGGCAGGTCGGATCGCGCAAATAATGCACAATCGTTTGGCGTCGTGGTCTTACCCACAGGCGCCGCCTACCGAGCGCTACAACATACCGAGGGAACCGATGTCACAAGCCGCCCACTCGAATCTCGCCATGCGCGCGCCGCTGACCACGGCGCCTATGCCAAGCCTGCGATTGCGATGCACTGGATCGTCGCGCTGCTGATCTTCGCGGCCTTCGGGCTTGGTCTGTACATGACCGATATCCCAGGCTTTACGCCGACCAAGCTGAAACTGTTCTTGTATCACAAGTGGATTGGCATCACGGTGCTGATCTTTGCCGTGCTGCGTGTGCTGTGGCGCCTGACGCATCCGGCGCCGGCGCCCGTGCCGGGTATGCCGAAGTGGCAGCACGCCGCCGCGGAAGCCGCACACGTCGGGCTGTATCTGCTGATTCTGGCGGTGCCGCTGAGCGGCTATTTGCTGAGCGTCGCGGCCGGCGTCAAGGTCGTCTACCTTGGCCTATGGGAACTGCCGATGCCGTTCGACAAGAGCGACGCGCTGAAAGACGTCTTCAGCATGGCGCACGAATGGCTCAACTGGACCATGGCGGCCATCGTCGTGGTGCACATCCTGGCAGCGCTCAAGCACCACGTCGTCGATCGTGACGGCACGCTGCGCCGCATGGTGCCTTTCCTCCGCTGATTTCCAAACGCGCCGGTGCACGGTGTGTGCCGGTGCTTCTGCCTGTCCATCCTGACCAAGACTGCCGGCACGACCGGCCTGACCGAAGGAGTCTGATGATGAAACGTTTTGTGCGCCCCCGCGCCATTGCCCTGGTTGCCGCTGGCGCGCTGTCGATCGCTGCCGTATCGGTATCGGCCATCGCCCAGGTGGACGCCGCCAAGAGCAGCGTCACCGCCACCGGCAAGCAGCTCGGCGTGCCGATGGACATCAAGTTCGGCAAGTTCGACGCCGTCGTCAATTACAACCTGGCCAACGTGGCTGCATCGACTGCCAAGGTGGACATCGATGTCACCAGCGTCGACGTTGGCAGCAAGGAATACAACGACGAACTGAAGAAGAAGGACTGGTTCGACACGGCCAAGTATCCGAGGGCAACGTTCGTCTCGTCGGCGTTCAAGCCCGGCGCGGGCGGCAAGGTCGACGTGGTCGGCAAGCTGACCATCAAGGGCATTACGCAGGATGTGACTGCACCTGTCACGTTCAAGCAGGAAGGCGCCAATCAGGTCTTTGAAGGCGCTTTGCCGGTCAAGCGCAACGCATTCAAGGTGGGTGACGGTGAATGGAAAGACACGTCGGTCGTCTCGGACGACGTGACGATCAAGTTCCGCGTCGTCATCGCCAAGAAGTAATCGGTAGTCCTAACTCAACGTTTTTTCGGCCCTCGTGTGCCGCTTTTATCCGCAGGAGTTCTCATGAAATTGCGTACCCTCGTTGCCGCACTGTCGGCCATTGCTGCCACTGCCGCTTTCGCTGCACCGGTCACGTACCAGCTCGATCCGAACCACACTTACCCGAGCTTTGAAGCCGACCACATGGGTGGCCTGTCGAAGTGGCGCGGCAAGTTTGAAAAGTCCAGCGGCACCGTGACGCTGGATCGCGCCGCCAAGACCGGCAGCATCGATGTGACCGTGCAGACCGACAGCATCGACTTCGGTCACGCCAAGATGAACGAGCACGCCAAGAGCGCCGAGATTTTCGACGTGGCCAAGTACCCGACCGCCACGTTCAAGGGCAACTTCACGAAGTTCAAGGGCGACGTGCCGACCGAGGCCGAGGGCCAGTTGACGCTGCACGGCGTGACCAAGCCGGCCAAGCTGGAGATCGACGCGTTCAAGTGCATGCAGCATCCGATGCTCAAGCGTGAAGTCTGTGGCGCGGACGCCGAGATGAAGTTCAAGCGCGATGACTTCGGTGTCGACTACGGCAAGGCCTACGGTTTCAACATGGAAACCAAGCTGAAGATTCAGGTGGAAGGTGTCAAGCAAGACGCCAACGTCGCACAGCAGTAAGCCAGGCGGCACGCCTCTGCCAAAGAAAAAGCCCCGCAATTGCGG
>NZ_VOSS01000047.1 GCF_007997035.1 Ralstonia sp. TCR112
TGTCTGCGCAGACACCGGCGGCCAACAACGGCTACGACGTGTCGACCGGCAGCACCAACGTGCAGCCCGGCGACCTGGGCCTGAACCGCGCCATTGCCGATGGCGACAAGCGCCGCGCTCAGGCCAGGAAGGGCGACAACGCGTTCTCGGCGCAGACGTCGCCGTTGCACGTGCTGCAACCCCAGCCCGACTACGCAAAATATCCCGTCTATACCGGCGTGATCGGCGACATGCCGATCCGCATGCGTCTCGGCCGCAAGGCCGGCGAAATCGACAGCGTCCACGGCGAATACGTCCCGGGCAATGCGGCGGGCGTGCGCCTGGTGACCGGCGAATATGAAAACGGCGGCTTTCTCATGGAAGAGTCCGATGACGGTACGCACGTCACCGGCACATGGGAGGGCGCCATCGACGGTCACGGCGTCGTGCGCGGCACGTGGACGGACGTGGCCCACGACGGCCATACGCTGCCGTTTGTGCTGCGGCCCGTCGCGGTGGTCGTGATTCCGCCGTACGATGCCGCAGCCAACAGCAATGCGGCGACGCCTGCCACGCCAATGACGCCGCTGGTTCCTGCCGGGCCGGGCCAGATCGCACCGCCCGCCGGCAGTCCGACACGATCAAGCGCGCACTGGTAAGCCGCCCGAAATCGCTCATCCGCCACAAACAGGAAACCACGTGAACGACGACACCAAGCTCCCGCCGATGTTTCCCGCGACCCAAGCCGTGCATCCGGAATTGCAGATCCCGCCGGGCTTCACGGCGTTCTCGCATGCCACGCATCGTGCATCGACGGTGGTGTTCAAGAATCTCGCCGACATGCGGGCCTTCGGTAGCGGCAGTGTGGTGCACTGGCGCTACGGCCTGCATGCCACACCCACTTCCGACACGCTGTGCCAGGCCCTGGCGCAGATCGAGGGCGGCTCCCATACGCTGCTGCTGCCTTCGGGGCTGGCGGCGATTTCGCTGGTGTACTTCTCGCTGATCAAATCGGGCGACGACGTGCTGATTCCGGACAACGCCTACGGCCCGAACCGTGACCACGGCGAGTGGATGGCGCGTCAGTTCGGCATCACCGTGCGCTACTACGACCCGATGATCGGCGCCGGCATTGCCGACCTCATGCGCCACAACACGAAGCTCGTGTGGCTCGAAGCGCCTGGATCCGTCACGATGGAAGTGCCCGACTGCACGGCCATCGCCGAGGTGGCGCGCAAGGCCGGCGCCATCACCGCCATCGACAACACCTGGAGCGGCGGCGTGTACTACCAGCCGTTCGAGCACGGCATCGACATCTCCGTGCAGGCGCTGACCAAGTATCAATCAGGCGGCAGCGATGTGCTGATGGGCGCCGCCATCACGAACGACGAAGCGCTGCACCACAAGCTGCTGGCCACGCGGATGCGCATGGGCTGGGGCGTTTCGGCGGACGATTGCTATTTCGTGCTGCGCGGCCTTCCGAGCCTGCCGACGCGCCTGGCCGCCCATGACGCGCACGCCCGCGAAGTGGCCGAATGGCTGGCGGACCGCCCTGAAGTCGTGCGCGTGCTGCACCCGGCGCTGCCCGATTGTCCGGGCCATGAAAACTGGAAGCGCGACTTTACCGGCGCAAGCGGTTTGTTCTCGATCGTGCTGCACGAGCGCTATTCGCAGGCGCAGATCGACGCCTTCATTGAAGGCTTGCGCTACTTTGCGATCGGTTTTTCGTGGGGCGGGGCGCACAGCCTGGCATTGCCGTACAACATCCCGTCGATGCGCACGGCGACCGCTTGGCCGCCGGCCGATTGGGAGAACGCGGGCGGTTTTGTGCGGCTGTATATCGGGCTGGAAGATCCGCGTGATTTGATTGCGGATTTGAAGCAGGCGATGGAGATGCACCTGCGGGCGGCGTAACGCGTTTCCGCAGGTGGAAATTTCCGCAGCAGCTTATTGCTGCGGAAACAAATTCAACAGCCCATCCAGGCCGACAACATTGAATGCCACGTCGGCCTGTGCCTGCACGATGGGCTTGGCGCGGAACGCGACCGACAGGCCCGCCACACCCATCATCTTCAAATCGTTCGAGCCGTCGCCCATGGCGATGGCGTTATGCGGCGACACGCCCAGTTCTTGGCAGAACGCCTTGAGCGTCTGCGCCTTCACATCCGCGTTGACGATCTCGCCGAGCACGCGGCCGGTCAGTTTGCCATCCACGATTTCCAGCGTGTTGGCGCGCGTGCGATCCAGCCCCAGGCGCTCCTGCAGGCGCGAGGTGAAGAATTCAAAGCCACCCGACACCAGCAGCGTGCGAATGCCCAGTGCCTGCACGGCCTTGAGCATCTTTTCTGCGCCGAGGGAGAGCTGCAGGCGCTCGGCGTAGACCCGCTCCAGCACGCTTGCATCCAGGCCTTTGAGCAGTTCGACGCGGCGCGTCAGGCTCTCGTTGAAATCCTTGATTTCGCCGCGCATCGACGCTTCGGTGATGGCGGCAACTTGCGGCTTGAGCCCGCAGAAATCTGCGATTTCGTCGATGCACTCGATGGTGATCAGCGTCGAATCCATGTCCATCGCCAGCACACGGAAATCGCCGAACGTCCATTCGTCGGGAATCCACGCGTAGTCCAGCTTCAGGTTGGAGCAGATGGCATCCAGCTGGACGCGCAATTCGCTGGGCAGTTCGTGCACCCATTCGATGGCGGCGACGTTGGGCGCGCGCATCTCATAGGTGGCGCTGCCGAACAGGCTGCGGATGGATTCAATGTCGCCGGTCGACAGCGGCGACAGGCTTTGCAGAATGACGGGCATGGAGTGACAGGAGCGGGGTGCGGCAGTTCGGCGCCGGGGAAGCCCGCTATTGTAGCGAACGCCCCGGGCGGCATGCGCCCCACCAAAAGGTGAGGCGTTGCTGTGTAAGCGTTAGGCGGACGTGGTCTCGACCATCAGGCTGCGTGCCACCTTGGCGAGGAAGCGGTCGCAGGCGTCGAGCTGGGCCAGTTCGACGTATTCGTTCGCCTTGTGCGCCTGCTCGATGTTGCCCGGACCGCACAGCACGGCCGGAATGCCGGCGCGCTGGAAGAGGCCGGCTTCGGTGCCGTAGGCGACCTTGCGCTTGTCGTTGTCTTCGGTCAGCACACGCACAAGCTGCGTGATGGCGGCTTGCTCCGAGGCGTCCAGCGACGGCGCGGCGGCAATCTCGTCGAGTTCGATGCGGGCGTCCGGATGCTCGCGCTGCATGGCGGGCTCGATGGTTTCGCGCACATAGCGCTCGACGCGTGCCCGGATGGCCGGCGCATCCACGCCCGGCAGGTTGCGGAATTCGAATACCAGCTCGCACAGCGCGGGGATCGTGTTCAGCGCAATCCCGCCGTTGATGAGACCCGTCGATGCCGTGGTGAAAGGCACGTCAAATGCATCGTCGAACGGGCCCTTGGCGCGGAATTCGTCGGCCAAGTCACGCACGAAACAGATGATGCGCGCGGCGTATTCGATGGCGTTTACGCCCTGTGGCGTGAGTGATGAATGCGCGGCGCGGCCGTGCACGCGGCAGCGGTAGGCGTTGATGCCCTTGTGGGCGACGATCGGGCGCATGGAGGTGGGCTCGCCGACGATGCAGCCGGCGGGCTTGATGCCGCGGGTGATCAAGTCTTCGATCATGCGTGGGGCGCCCACGCAGCCGACTTCCTCGTCATACGACAGCGCGAAATGCACCGGCTCGCGCAGCTGGGCCTGCAGCAACGACGGTACCAGCGCCAGCGAGGAGGCGATGAACCCCTTCATGTCGCAGGTGCCGCGCCCGTACAGCTTGCCGTCGCGCACTTCCGGCGCAAACGGGTTGCTGTCCCATTTCTGGCCGTCCACCGGCACCACATCGGTATGGCCCGACAGCACGATGCCGCCTTGCACGCTGCCGTCCGCGGCCGGAATTGTGGCGAACAGATTGGCCTTGTTGCCATCGTCGTTGTGCGACAGATGCGATTTGAGGCCGACGCCGCGCAGGTAGTCGCGCACGGTTTCGATCAGCGCCAGGTTCGAGCCGCGGCTCGTGGTGTCGAAGCTGACGAGCTTGTTCGTCCAGTCGAGGGTGGAGAACGGTGTGGGGGCGGTGCTCATGATGGTTTCCTTGTTCTGATCGGCGGATGCTACCGGATCACGCCAATTGCCGCATGGCATGGCGAATGGTCTGCGTCAGCGCAGCGAATTCGGCAGGAATGTTCTCGATGCGCAGGCGATCCTGTCCCGCCAGCTTGATCTGCCGGTTCTTCTGCACGAGATCGATGATCTTGATGGCGTCAACAGGCGGGTTGGGGATGAACTGCAGCGTGACGGCATTCGCGCCGGTGTCGATCTTCCGGATACCCAGCGGCGCGGCGGCAATGCGCAGCCGGTGCGTTTCGATGAGCGATTGCGCTTGCGGCGGCAGCTTGCCGAAACGGTCGATCAGCTCCTCCTGGATGTTGTCGATCGTTTCGCTGCTCTCGCAGTTGGCCAGGCGCTTGTACAGCGACAGGCGCTCCTGCACATCGCCGCAATAGTCTTGCGGCAGCAGGGCGGGCGTGCCGAGGTTGATCTCGGTCGTGGCCGCCAGCGGGGCCATCAGGTCGGGTTCCTTGCCGGCTTTGAGCGACTTCACCGCCTGGTTGAGCATGTCGGTGTAGAGCTGGAAGCCGATCTCGGAAATCTCGCCCGATTGCTTGTCGCCCAGCACTTCGCCGGCGCCGCGGATTTCCAGATCGTGCATCGCCAGGTAGAAGCCCGCCCCCAATTCTTCCATCTGCTGAATGGCTTCAAGGCGGCGCTGCGCCTGCTTGGTGAGGCCGTCGACGTCATGCACCAGCAAATACGCATAGGCCTGGTGGTGCGAGCGCCCGACGCGACCGCGCAACTGGTGCAACTGCGCCAGGCCGAACTTGTCGGCGCGGTGGATCAGGATCGTGTTGGCGGTCGGCACGTCGATGCCGGTCTCGATGATCGTCGTGCACAGCAGGATGTTCGCGCGCTGCGCCACAAAATCGCGCATCACGCGCTCCAGCTCGCGCTCGTGCATCTGGCCGTGAGCGACGACCACGCGCGCTTCCGGAATCAGCTCTTCGAGCTTGGCGCGCTTGTTCTCGATGGTTTCGACTTCGTTGTGCAGGAAGTAGACCTGGCCGCCGCGTTTCAACTCGCGCAGGATGGCCTCGCGCAGCACGCCGTCTTCCTCGCGGCGCAGGAATGTCTTGATGGCCAGGCGCTTTTGCGGCGCCGTGGCGATCACCGAGAAATCGCGCAGGCCTTCCAGCGCCATGCCCAGCGTGCGTGGGATCGGCGTGGCCGTCAGCGTGAGCACGTCCACCTCGGCGCGCAGCGTTTTGAGCGCTTCCTTCTGGCGCACGCCAAAGCGATGCTCTTCATCGATGATGACGAGCCCCAGGCGGTCGAATTTCACGTCCGGCGAGAGCAGCTTGTGCGTACCGATCACGATGTCGATCGTGCCGGCGTTGATGGCTTCGATCGCGGCATCGATCTCTTTCTTGTTCTTGAAACGCGAAATCTCGGCAATGCGCACCGGCCAGTCGGCAAAGCGGTCGACCAGCGTCTGGTAGTGCTGTTCGGCCAGCAGCGTGGTCGGCGCCAGGATGGCCACCTGCTTGCCGCCCATCACCGCAACAAATGCGGCACGCAGCGCGACTTCCGTCTTGCCGAAACCGACGTCGCCGCAGACGAGGCGGTCCATCGGCTTGCCCGAGGTCATGTCGCCGATCACCGCTGCGATGGCGGCGGCTTGATCGGGTGTTTCGTCAAAGCCGAAGCTCTCGGCAAACGTGGCGTAGTCCTCCGGCGTGAGCGGGAATGCGAAGCCTTGGCGCAGCGCACGTCGCGCGTACAGGTTCAGCAGTTCGGCGGCCGTATCGCGAATCTGCTGCGCCGCCTTGCGCTTGGCCTTTTCCCACTGGCCGGAGCCGAGCGAATGCAGCGGTGCCGTTTCCGGATCGGCGCCCGAGTAGCGCGAGATCACATGCAACTGATGCACCGGCACGTAGAGCTTGCTGCCCTTGTCGTAATCGAGGTGCAGGAATTCTTCCTCGCCGTTGCCCATGTCGATGGAGACCAGCCCCTGGTAGCGCCCGATGCCGTGTTCGCTGTGCACCACGGGGTCGCCGATCTTCAGCTCGGCCAGATCGCGCACCATCGAATCGACGGCGGTGGCCTGTTCTTGCTTGCGGCGACCGGCGCGGCGCACGGTCTGCGCGTACAGCTCGGTTTCGGTGATCAGCGCGATGCGTTCGTCGCCGAGGATGAAACCCTGGTACAGCGGTGCCACGCCCAGCACGAACTTGGCATCGCCGCTCATCAGGTCGGCGAAGTCCGCGACGCCTTCAGGATGCAGGCCGCTGGCGGCCAGCATTTGCGCAAGTGTCTCGCGGCGGCCTGCGGATTCGGCGCAGATCATCACGCGGCAATTGCTGCGCATCAGGAACGATTCGAGATTGACCAGCGGGTCTTCGGCGCGGCGGTTGACGGCCACGTTCGGCAACGGCAGCGAAAGCGGTGCATCGCCGGGCTCCGCGCGCAACACCAGACGCGCGTGCGGCTTGGCGGCGACGAAGAACGCCTCTTCATCCAGATACAGCGCAGACGGCTGCAGCAGCGGCCGCTCGCGGTCGTGGCGCATGAAGTTGTAGCGCTGCGTGGTGTCGGCCCAGAAGCGACGCACCGCGCCTTCGATGTCGCCCACGAAGGCAAGATGCGTGGCACCCGGCAGGTAGTCGAACAGCGTCGCGGTCTCTTCGAAGAACAGCGGCAGGTAATACTCGATGCCGGCGCTGGGCACGCCGTTGCCGATGTCCTTGTAGATGGGCGAGCGCGTCGGGTCACCCTCGAACACCTCGCGCCAGCGACCGCGGAAGGCCGTGCGCGAGGCCTCGTCCATCGGAAATTCGCGGCCCGGCAGCAGGCGGACTTCGTTGACCGGGTAGAGGCTGCGCTGCGTGTCGGGGTCGAACGAGCGGATGGTCTCGATTTCGTCGCCAAACAGGTCGAGCCGATATGGCAGCGGCGAGCCCATCGGGAACAGGTCGATCAGGCCGCCGCGCACGGAGTATTCGCCTGGGCGCATCACGGCGCTGACATGCTCATAGCCGGCCAGCGTGAACTGCGCTTTCAGCGCCGCCTCGTCCAGCTTTTCGCCCTTTTTGAAGAAGAACGTGTAGGCGGCCAGGAATGATGGCGGCGCCACGCGTTGCAGCGCCGTGGAGGCCGGCACGAGCAGGATGTCGCATGCACCGTTCTGCAGGTCATGCAGCGTCGCCAGCCGCTCGGAGATCAAATCCTGGTGCGGCGAGAAGTTGTCGTACGGCAGCGTTTCCCAGTCAGGAAGCAGCTTCACGCGCGCCTGCGGGGCAAACCAGCGTAGCTCCTCCGCCAGGCGCTGGGCATCGACGGCATTGGCGCAGACCACCGCCAGCATCGGCACGGCGGCGCGATGCTGCTCGAGGTAGCGCGCCAGCAGCAGGGCATCTGCCGCCCCCTGCAGGCCGCTGAAGACGAAGCGCGAGCCCGGTTTGACGGCGGGCAGGGCGGAGAGCGAAAAATCGGACATGAGGCGTGACGTTGTGTGGGGCGCGACTGCAAGACAAAGCACGACACCCCGCCGGCATGTGCAGGCGGGGTGTCGTGACGCAGACCGCTATTATAAAATCCGCGCCAGCCGCGCGCTTGGCGGGGGCCAAAACCCACGCAAATGCCGCGCCCACGTTCACTTTCCCGCCTGTCATGTCGATTTCCCACCCTGGCCGCCGCCGTTTTGCGCTGATTCCCTCGGCCGGCACCGGCTCGCGCGCCGGCGGCGATCTGCCCAAGCAATATCAGGCGATTGCCGGGCGGCCGATGCTCTGGCATACCGCGCAGGCGTTCCTGGCCAGCCCCGAAATCGACACCGTGCTGGTGGTGACGACGCCCGGCGCACAGCCGCTGGTGCAGCGCTTTCCCGACGGTGGTTTCGATGCGCCCAAGCTGGTGGAGGTCGATTGCGGTGGCGACTCGCGCCACGCATCGGTCACGCATGGGCTGGCGGCATTGCGCGGCCTCGGCGCACAGGATGACGACTGGGTGCTCGTGCACGATGCGGCGCGCCCGGGCCTGACGCCGGCGCTGATCGCGCGATTGGTCGCGGCGGTGGAGACCGAAGGCACGCAAGCTGCGGGGGGCATCCTTGCGCTGCCCGTGGCCGACACGCTCAAGCGCGCCGATGCAGCCCAGCACATCGACGCGACCGTGCCGCGCGACGGCCTGTGGCAAGCGCAGACGCCGCAGATGTTTCCACTCGGGCTGCTGGAGCGCGCCTTGCGGGAAGCGCTGCTGCAACATCGCATCGTCACCGATGAAGCCAGCGCGATTGAAGCCGCCGGTCACCCGCCGCTGCTTGTGCCGGGAGCGCTGCGCAACTTCAAGGTGACGTATCCCGACGATTTCGCGCTGGCCGAGGCCATCCTCGCGCAGGGCGCACAACCGAACGAGGCATCGCAAGCATGAACTGGATGGACATCCGCATTGGCCAGGGCTACGACGTGCACGCGCTGGTGGAGGGCCGCAAGCTGATCCTGGGCGGCGTGGAGATTCCGCACACACGCGGGCTGCTGGGCCACTCCGACGCTGACGCGCTGCTGCATGCGATTACCGATGCGCTGTTCGGCGCTGCCGGCCTGGGCGACATTGGCCGGCACTTTCCCGACACCGATCCGGCCTTTGCCGGCGCCGACAGCCGCGTGCTGCTGCGCGAAGCCGTGCGCCGCGTGCACAAGGCGGGCTACGCGGTCGGCAATGTCGACGCCACCGTCATCGCGCAGAAACCGAAACTCGCGCCGCATGTGCCGGGCATGGTGGCGAACCTTGCCGAAGACTTGGGCATTGCACCCGAGCGTTGCAACGTCAAGGCCAAGACGAACGAGAAGCTCGGCTTCGAAGGCAAGGAGGAAGGCATCGTCGCGCAGGCGGTGGTGTTGATCTATCGCGCAGAAGCCGCCGATCAGGACTGAGTTCGCGTCGCCATCGCGCAAGGCAAACGGCAGCACCGGAGGGAACCGGGCTGCCGTTTTTTTGTTTATGTAATCGACGCAGTTATTCGGCCGCGATGACCTGCGCCGCCGCGTTGACGACAGCCGCAATGCGGCCGACATCGCGCAATTGCTGCGCGCTCATGCCCTGGTGATTCTTCAGTAAGTCGTAGTGCGATTTGATGCAGAAATGGCATTTGCCGATGATGGACGCGGCCAGGGCGTACATCTCGAACCTGCGCTTGTCGACGCCGCCGTTGCTGGCGTAAGCGTTCATGCGCAATTCCGCCTTCTGCTGCGCCAGGTCGGAATCGTCGGCCATCTCGACGTACGGATACCAGACGTTGTTCATGCCCATCAGGGCAGCGGCGGTCAGCGCGCCGTTCACCTCCTCGGGCGACAGCACCCCGGCATTGCGGATGGCGTCGGTCAACACCTTGCTCTTCGCGGCAAAGGCGGCCGCCAATGCGACGCCGACCGCATCATTGCCCTCCAGCGAGGAGCGCGCGATCGTGCCATCCAGGTTCAGGCGAATGTCTTTGGCGTAGTCGGGAATCCGGCCCTTGATCGTCTGCAGAAATTCCATCGATTTCTCCTGTCAGCGGGCACCGAAAAATGAAAGCCCGCGGCAACGGCGGGCTTCGGCTGGGTAGGGCGCCGCGCGGCCGTTACAGCGTCGAACCGCCCACTGCGCGGTTGCACGGGCACAGTTCGTCCGTCTGCAGGCCGTCGAGAATGCGCAGCACTTCGTCCGGGTTGCGACCCACGTTCAGGTTGTTGACCGACACGTGCTGGATGACGTTGTCCGGGTCGACGATGAACGTGGCGCGCAACGCAACGCCGGCCTCATGCTCGCGTACGCCAAGCTGGTCGACCAGGGCACCCGTCGAGTCGGCAAACGACCACTGGTTGAGCTTGTTCAGGTCTTTGTGCTCGCGGCGCCATGCGAGCTTGACGAATTCGTTGTCGGTCGAGCCGCCAAGCACGATCGTGTCGCGGTCGGCAAAGTCGTCGTTCAGTTTGGCGAAGGCAACGATTTCGGTCGGGCACACAAAAGTGAAGTCCTTCGGATAGAAGAAGATGACTTTCCATTTGCCCGGGAACGAGGTTTCGGTGATGTCTTCGAACGCCGACTCGCCGTTCTCCTCGTGATTGTTGAACCCGGGCTTGACGCCGACGACCTTGAACGGTTCGAGCTTGTCACCAATGGTCTTCATGAGCTTCTCCTGGAGTTGTGTGGCAATGGGTACGGAACCCAAACGGGGATTTGCAAACACACGCTCACCGGCCGTCCGGTCCGGCTGAGGCGTTCGGACGGAGACGAAGAACGCGCAGGCGCGCAGCCTGGCGGCTGGAGTATTGGCGAGGATTTCAAAACCGGCCAATTGATATTCTCAACGCCAACCATAGCGCGGCCTGCCGCCGCACCTTATCGGCGACGCATGACAGTGGTGGGAAGCAGGGGGTGTGCCCGGACGCGCGGGCCAGACGGTGTGCCGTATCAGGCGCGCGCGTAGCAGGCGCTGACGAGCAGTCCGGTTTCGGGCGGTGTGCGGTTCTCGAGCGCCAGCCGGCCGCCGCTGCGCTGCAAGATGCGATTGACGATCGACATGCCGAGCCCGGCGCCCTTGGCTTCGCTGCGCGCCGATTCGAGGCGGTAGAACGGCCGGGTGAGCAACGCAAGCTGATCCGTCGGCACACCCGCACCGCGATCGGCCACGCACAATACAACCTCGTTGCCTTGCAGGAATGTGCTGACGGTAATTTCGGCGCGGTTCGTGCCCGGCGTCTTGCCGTAGCGCCGTGCGTTTTCGATCAGGTTGTCGAGAATGCGCTGCGTTTCCATGCGGTTGCAGCGGGCGATCGCCTCGGGCGCGAGCTTGAGGGTAAGGTCGATGTCGTCGTGTGCGGAGTAGACGGGCGCTGTGTCGCGCACGAGTTCCGTCAGGTCGACGTCTTCGAGCATTTCGCCGCTGGGGCGCGCGTAGTCTAGGAACTGGCCGATGATCGCGTCCATCTGCTCGATGTCGGCCACCATCAGCTCGCGCGTTTGCTCGTCGACGGGGCTCATCTCGGTTTCCAGGCGCAGGCGCGTGAGCGGCGTGCGCAGGTCGTGCGAGATGCCGGCCAGCATGACGGCGCGGTCGGCCTCAAGCTGCTTGAGGTCGCGCACCATCTGGTTGAAGCTGTGATTCGCCTGCGCCACTTCGGTGCCGCCGCCTTCGGGCAATGCCTTCGGGTCTTCACCAGCACTGATGGCGCGCGCCGTATCGGCCAGGCGTTTGAGTGGCTGGTTCACGCGTGACGTAATGAACGCCGCGCCCAGCACCGACAGCACCAGCGCCGCCATCGACCACCAGAGCCACTGCAAACCAGGCACGTGCTCGAAACGGTCCGGGCTGATGGCGACCCAATAGTCGTCGCCCTCGATCTGGAAGCTCACCCACACGCCCGGGATGTCATTAACGGCCGTGGCGATCACCGCGTCGGCACCGAGCCGGTTGCGGATTTCCTGCTGGACAAGCTGCGTCAGATACGGGTTGGTATGCGGCTCGCGGTATTCGTCTTCCTTCTCGCGCGGGTAGACCTTGATGCCCTCGTTCTGC
Organism: Ralstonia sp. TCR112; assembly: GCF_007997035.1. Classification (GTDB taxonomy): domain Bacteria; phylum Pseudomonadota; class Gammaproteobacteria; order Burkholderiales; family Burkholderiaceae; genus Ralstonia; species Ralstonia edaphi. The sequence continues at coordinate 11,618 of NZ_VOSS01000047.1, forward strand.
ACGAGATCAAGCAAGAGGAAGCGGCGTCGCGACGGATCCGAATACAGCAGCGCCGCCCGCGTGAGCTTGACCACGCTGACCACCTGCATCGCGATCTGCTGCGCGCGCGGCTCACGCTCGAAAATACGGAAGCTCTGGAACCACACGCCCAGAGAGATCGCGATCAGCAATGCGATCAGCATGAAGGTTCGCCAGAACAGCGAACCAAACACACTGATCAGCAGACGCCGCAACGCGGCCGGACGCGGGATGCGCAAGTCGGATGCGGAAAAGAAGGGTTGCCCGGACGCTTACTTGGCGCCGTCGGGAATGAACACGTAGCCCAGGCCCCACACGGTCTGGATGAAGCGCGGGTTGCTGGCGTCGGGTTCGATCAGCTTGCGCAGGCGCGAAATCTGCACATCAAGGCTGCGATCGAACACTTCGTATTCGCGGCCGCGCGCCATTTCCATCAGCTTCTCGCGCGATAGGGGTTGGCGCGGATGGCGTGCAAACACCTTGAGCACGGAGAATTCGCCCGTCGTGAGCGTGATCTCTTCGTCGTTTTTCTTGAGCGTGCGCGTGGCCAGGTTGAGCACGAAATCGCCAAAGGCGAAAGTTTCGGGCGTCTCCGACGGCGCACCCGGGATTTCGGCCGGGCCGCGGCGGCGCAGCACGGCGTGGATGCGCGCAATCAGTTCGCGGGGGTTGAACGGCTTGGGGAGGTAATCGTCCGCACCCATTTCAAGGCCGACAATGCGGTCGACGTCTTCGCCCTTGGCGGTGAGCATGATGATGGGCGTCTGATCGTTCGCGCCGCGCAGGCGACGGCAGATCGACAAGCCGTCTTCACCGGGCATCATCAGGTCGAGCACCAGCAGGTCGAAGCGCTCGCGCAGCCAGAGTTTGTTCATGGCTGTGGCGTTTTCCGCCACCAGCACGGTGAAGCCCTGTTCCCCCAGGTAGCGGCGCAGCAGGTCGCGCAGGCGGGGGTCGTCGTCGACGACGAGAATCTTTTGACCGGAATTTTCCATGGCGCTTATGGTAACGACAAAAACATGGGCCCAATCGACAACAGGAGGCAGTAAAAGCCCAATTGAAACAGACGGTTACATTATTTACCGAGTCACGCGAACAGTCTGTAGGACGCGCAGCTACACTGCCTTGGCAGTTCCTCGCAACGGTTTGGGGTCTGTTTCCCCCCTGCGGAGGGGACTGGCGTGCAATGCGGTTGCCTGTTATCGATTGTCGCGCAATGATGCATGGCGCATCGGTTTCCAGCAACAAAGACGTGGCTTCTCAACTTCCTCTTTCGAATCGCTCGGTGATGTTTCGGCGGCGCGCGGCGCTGTTGACCTGTGTTCTTGCCCTCTGTGCGGCCGGCTCGCAGGCGCACGCGCGCGGTGAACGCGGTGGCTTTGGCGGTTTCGGGGGCTTTTTCGGCGGCGGGCATGCAATGCAGGCCGGCGCGCAGGAAAAGAAGGGCGGGCAGGGTCCGGCGCGCGGTCGGGGTGGCGAGGAACGCAGCCGCCGCGCCGCCGCGATGGAAAACCGCCGCGGAGAGAATGCCGATCGAGGGTCTGGGCAACGCAAGCTGTCTCCCGAGGAACGCAAGCAATTGCGTCAGAACATCTATGACGTCACGCGGGATATCTACCACCGTGGCGGCTAGGTAGGGGCCGAGGAACGGCGCACGAGTCGCTGCCCCGGCAAAGCAGTAGGGTCGTTTCGGGGGACCGACATGCGAATCCGTAGCACCACGATCTTCTTCGCGGTGGCAGTGGCCGGCGCGTTGTCACTGCAGACCGCGCATGCGGCCACGCAGAACAAGCCGCATCGCCACACTGCGCAAGCCAAGGCGCCCGCCGCCGACGAGCAGCGCCTGGACCGCGACGATGCGCGGTATTTCCTCACCCGCGTCGGCTTTGCGCCTTCCGAGGGCGAACTCGATGCCTACGCCGGGCTCACGCACCGCGAAGCCGTCGACCGCGTCCTTGCCCAGACAGGCACGGTTGCCACGCAGGCACCCCCAGCGTGGGTGAACGAGCCGATCATCCCGTACAACAAGCTGCCCGACGAAGACGCCCGCAAGGCGGCGCGCCAGAAGAATGCCGCGCACGAGCTGGAATTGCGTGCCTGGTGGATGGGCGAGATGATCAAGACGCCGTCGCCGCTGACAGAGCGCATGACGCTGTTCTGGCACAACCATTTTGTTTCCAGTTCGCAGAAGGTGCCGTTCGCGCAGTTGATGTATCGGCAGAACGTGCTGCTGCGGCAGAACGCGGTCGGCAACTTCGGCACGATGCTGCACGCCATCGGCAAAGACCCGGCGATGCTGATTTATCTGGACGGTGCCGAGAGCCGCAAGGGCAAGCCGAACGAGAATTTCGCGCGGGAAGTGATGGAGCTGTTCACGCTCGGCGAGGGACATTACACCGAGCAGGACATCAAGGAAGCCGCGCGAACCTACACGGGCTGGAGTATCGATCGCGAGCACGATTTCGCCTACATCTGGCGGCCGCAGATTCACGACACGGGCGTGAAGACGGTGTTTGGCCAGAGCGGCGATTACGACGGCGACCAGATGCTCGACATCCTGCTGTCTCGCCCGGAGACGGCCAATTTCATCGTCACCAAGCTTTGGCACGAATTTATTTCGCCGGATGTGGATGCGGCACAGGCGCAGCGCGTGGCCGATGCGTTCCGCGCAAGCGGTTACGACATCAAGGTGGCGTTGCGCGGGCTGTTCTTGACGCCGGCGTTCTGGGCGCCGCAATCGCATGCGACGCTGGTGAAGTCGCCGGTGGAGATGATCGTCGGCACGCTCAAGCAGTTCAACGTGCAATACACCGATCCCACGCCATTTGCCATCAAGTCTGCGCAGCTGGGGCAGAACCTGCTGGCACCGCCGAACGTGAAGGGCTGGCCGGGCGGCGATGCGTGGATCAACTCGACCACGCTGCTGGGGCGCAAGCAGTTTCTCGATCAACTGTTCCGCTCGACGGAGATGAAGGCCCCGCCGGGCAGCCAACAGGCGCAACAGCAGAAGCCCGGCATGATGATGGCCGCCATGCGCCAAGACCTGAAACAGGGCGGTGCCGTGCAAGGGCTGGGCCAGGCGCTCAAGGGCATGGGGCAGGAGGGGCGCTTCAAGCTGGCGCAGTCGCAGACGATGGTGTCGTTCAACTCGGCCAAGTGGCTCGCACAGTTTGGCGCGGATGGCGATGATCCACCGCAGCTGGCGCCGCGCATTTCGATCCAGCGCGCCGTGTTGCCCATCGAGCCGACCGCGCCGATTCCCGTCAAGCTGGCCGGTACGGCGTACCTGCGTACGCTGATGATGGACCCGGCTTACCAGTTGAAGTAACGCCACCGCCGCAGGAGCACACATCATGGAACGTCGCGATTTTCTGAAGGCAGGCGCCATGCTCGGCATGGGCGGCGCTGTACCGGGGATTGTCTTCGCGCAAGGGCAGGACAAGCGCAAGGGCTACGGCAACCTGCTCATCCTCATCGAACTGAAGGGCGGCAACGACGGGCTGAACACCGTGGTGCCGTACACGAGCGCGCAGTATTACGCGCTGCGCCCGCGCATCGCCATCAAGCGGGAGCAGGTGCTGCAGCTGGATGACCGCTACGGGCTGCATCCGTCTTTGCAGGCGATGATGCCGCTGTGGCAGGCGGGGGAATTGTCGGTGGTGCAGGGGTTGTCGTATCCGCAGCCGAATCTCTCGCACTTCCGTTCGATCGAGATCTGGGACACAGCGTCGCGCTCCGACCAATACCTGCGCGAAGGCTGGTTGACGCGTGCGTTTGCCGCGCAGCCGGTGCCGGCATCGTTCGGCGCCGATGGCGTGATCATCGGCAGTGCCGATCTCGGCCCGCTCGACGGCGGCGCACGCGCGGTCGCACTGGCCAATCCCGATGCGTTCCTCAACGAAGCCAAGCTGGCGATGCCTTCGCACGCCATGGGCAACGCCACGCTCGCGCATGTGTTGAAGGTGGAGGCGGATATCGTCAAGGCCGCCGATGGGCTGCGCCCGAAATCCGGCAAATTCGCGTTCCAGACGCGCTTTCCTGACGGCGGGTTCGGCAACTCGATCAAGGCGGCGATGCAGGTGGTGGCTGCGCCGGGCCATGGCGGTGCGGACGTCGCCGTGGTGTGCCTGTCGCTGGGTAGCTTCGATACCCATACCAATCAGCAAGGCACGCAGGCGAACCTGCTGCGGCAGTTGGGCGACGGCATCGCTTCGCTGAAGAGCGCGTTGACCGAGTTGGGCCGTTGGAACGACACGCTGATCGTCACGTACTCGGAGTTTGGTCGCCGCCCGCGTGAAAACCTGAACAGCGGTACGGATCACGGCACGGCGGCCGCGCATTTCGTGGCCGGCGGACGCGTGAAGGGAGGATTGGCCGGTCAGGGGCCGGTGCTGGAACGCCTGGACGGCGGCGGCAATCTCGACCCGTCGGTCGATTTCCGCTCGCTTTATGCCACGGTGCTGGAGCGCTGGTGGGGGATGGATTCGCAACCGGTGCTAGCGGGGCGGTTTGCGCCGCTGGATCTCATCAAAGCCTGATCAACCGCGGATCTGCGTCTTCCAAGCCAGCCACAGCTTGCGCAGCGGCGTCAGGTCCGTGCGCTGCGTGAGCACCTGGAAGCCGTCCGCTTCCACCTCGTCGAGCAGGCGCATGGCGAGCACGCCGCGAATCAGCGCCGAGCGCTGGGCGCGGCGGTCTTCAGCCGGCAGCGCGGCGAGCGCTTCCTTGTACGTTGCCCGGGCGCGCTCGGCCTGAAAGGTCATCAACGGTTTGAAGCCTTCTGCATATCGGCGGTTGAACAGATCGGCGGCGGGGACGTTAAAGCGCTGCAGCTCGTCCACGGGAATGTAGACGCGGTTGTGCCGCACGTCTTCGTCCAGGTTCCGGATGAAGTGGACGAGCTGCTCGGTCAGCGCCATCAGCCGCGCGAATTCCAGCGTGCGTGCGTGCGTCTGTCCGGCAATGCGAGCCGTCAGCCGGCCTGCCACGCCTGCCACCTGATCGCCGTGGCGGCGCAGGTTCGGCCAATCCAGATAGCGGTTCTGCATGGCATCCGCCTCGACGCCGCCAGCAATTCACCCAGATGCACTGCGCCGATGTCGTAGCGGGCCAGATGCGGCTGCAGGGCCTTTGTGGCCGGGTGTTCGGGGCGGCCCTCGAACAGCCGCGCAAGCTCCTGTCGCCACCACTGCAGCTTCGATTGCACGACCGCCGGGTCGCTCGCGTCGCGCACGGCGTCTTCGAGCTCACGGCGCACGGCCTCCAGGGCGATGGTCGCGCGGCGGCGTTCGGGCGTCAGAAACAATACGCTGTAGTACACATCGCTGCCGGGCGGTGCGGCCTTGTCGGCGCAGTAATCGTCGGGGGTCACGGAAAGGGCCGTCGTGGTGAGGTTTGAAGCAGGGGGGCCATTCTACAGCGCGTTGCAGTGCAGCATGCCGTAAAGCCTTGCTTAAGCAGGTGCCAAGAAAAGTCAATCAGACGCGGCCGTGTCGTTGACCCTGCGCATTGCCGTGGGTATATTACTGACCAGTCAGTTATTTACTGAGAGCGTGTCATGCCAGCGTTGCGTTTGCCGTACCCGCATTCCGACTTCACCGGTTTCTCCGACACGCGGTCTCGGCCGCGCCGGCGTTCATTACCGATGACGGCATCAGCGGTTTTGCTGACCGGCGCGGCGCTGCTGGCCGGCTGCAGCAAGGAGGCGCCCAAGGCGCCCGACGTGCGCCCCGTGCGGACCATGACGGTGACGAGCGAGCAGGGCGCCGGCACGGCGGAGTTCTCCGGCGACGTCCGCCCGCGCATCGAATCGCGCCTGGGCTTTCGCGTGCCGGGCAAGATCGTCGCCCGCCTCGTGGACGTTGGTGCTACCGTCAAGAAAGGGCAGGTGCTCGCGCGCTTGGACCCGACCGACCTGGCCCTCGCCCAGCAATCGGCCCAGGCCCAGTTGTCGGCTGCCAAGACCGACCGCGATCTGGCCGCTGCCGATCTCAAGCGCTATTCCGAACTGTTCGCCAAGGGCTTCATCAGCGCGGCCGAGCAGCAGCGCCATCAAGCCAACTATGACGCCGCGCAGGCCCGCTACGAGCAAGCCGGGGCCGGCTATCGCAACCAGGTGAATCAAGCCGGCTATGCCACGCTCGAAGCCGACGCAGATGGCGTGGTGACGGGCGTCGATGCTGAAGTCGGGCAGGTGGTGTCCGCGGGTCAGCCGGTCGTGCGTGTGGCCCAGACGGCCGAGAAGGAAGTCGTGGTCGGCATTCCCGAGGATCAGGTCGATACGCTGCGCAAATCGCCCGAGGTGAGCGTCAAGTTGTGGGCCGATCAGTCGCGCAGCATTCCGGCCAAGGTGCGTGAGATTGCGCCGGCGGCCGACCCGGTTACGCGCACGTACACCGTGAAGATTTCGGTACCGAATCCGCCGCCTGAACTGAGGCTTGGCATGACGGCGGTGGCCACCTTTGTGCGGCCCGGCGGTGGTGCCGACAGCGGCGGCATGGGCGTACGCGTGCCGATCAGCGCGCTGCTCCAGGACCAAGGCAAGAACGTCGTGTGGCTGTACGACGCTGCATCGCAAACGGTCAAGCCCGTGCCGGTGACGGTGGGCGCGCCGCGCGACAACGTGCTGCTGGTAACGAGCGGCCTGCAGCCCGGCCAGACGATCGTGACCGCTGGCGTACACCTGCTCAAGGCTGGCCAGAAGGTGATGCCGATGGCGCCGGCCGATCAGCCGTCGGCGCAGTCCGCCATCACACCGCGCCGGTAAGCCGCAACCGGCTCCCGCCCAAACACGCCAACCTTCGCGCGTATGGAACATTCCCGTTTCAACCTGTCACGCTGGGCGCTGGAACATCAGCCGCTCACGCGCTTCTTGCTGGTGGCGCTGTTGCTCGGCGGCATCTTTGCGTATTCCAAGCTGGGGCAGGATGAAGATCCGCCCTTCACCTTCCGCGCGATGGTCGTGCAGGCTTTCTGGCCCGGCGCCACGGCCGAGCAGATGTCGCGCCAGGTGACCGACAAGATCGAGAAGGCGCTGCAGGAAGTGCCGTATGCCTGGAAGATCCGCAGTTACTCCAAGCCCGGCGAAACGCTCGTCACCTTCCAGCTGGCCGACACGTCGCCCGCCAAGGAAACGCAGCAGCTTTGGTACACCGTGCGCAAGAAAGTCGGCGATATCGCGCCGACCTTGCCGCAAGGCGTGCGCGGGCCGTACTTCAATGATGATTTCGGCGACGTGTATGGCTCGATCTATGCGCTGTCCGCCGATGGCTTTACGTATCGCCAGCTCAACGACTACGCCGACGCGATTCGCCAGCAACTGCTGCGCGTGCCCAACGTCGCCAAGGTCGAGCTGCTGGGCGACCAGGACGAAAAAATCTACATCGAGTTCCAGCAGGCCAAGCTGGCGCAGATGGGGCTGGACATCAACAGCATCGCCACGCAGATCAGCCAGCAGAACAACATCGGCCCCAGCGGTGTGCTGGTCACGCCGACCGACAACGTGCAGATCCGCCTGTCAGGCCAGTTTTCGGACATCCGCGATTTGGAAAATCTGACGCTGCGCGGCCCCGGTGGCACGACGAACATCCGCCTGGGCGACATCGCCACGGTCAAGCACGGTTACGTGGATCCGCCGCACGCCAAGATGCGCTTCAACGGCAAGGAAGTGATCGGCCTGGGCATTTCGATGACCAAGGGCGGCGACATCATCCAGCTCGGCAAGGACTTGCGCGCCACGGTCGACAAGATCCGCGCGAAGCTGCCCGTCGGCATCGAGATGCAGCAGGTGCAGAACCAGCCGAAATCGGTGCAGAGTTCGGTGGGCGAGTTCGTGCACGTGCTGATCGAGGCGGTGGTGATTGTGCTGGGCGTGAGTTTCCTCTCGCTCGGGTTGCATACCAAGCCGAAGTTGCGCATCGACGTGTGGCCGGGGCTGGTGGTGGGCCTGACGATCCCGCTGGTGCTGGCGGTGACGTTCCTGTTCATGAACATCTTCGACATCGGGCTGCACAAGATTTCGCTCGGTGCGCTCATCATCGCCCTGGGCCTGCTGGTGGACGACGCGATCATCGCGGTCGAAATGATGGTGCGCAAGCTGGAAGAGGGCTTCTCCAAGATGGAGGCGGCCACCTTCGCCTATACGTCGACCGCCATGCCGATGCTGACCGGCACGCTGATCACCGCCACGGGGTTCCTGCCGGTGGGGCTCGCGCGGTCGACGGTGGGCGAATACACCTTCGGCATTTTTGCGGTGACGGCGCTGGCGCTGGTGCTTTCGTGGTTTGCCGCAGTGGTGTTTGTGCCGTATCTGGGCTTCCTGCTGCTGCGGACGAAATCGCATGTGGAGGGCGGCGGGCACCACGAGTTGTTCGACACGCCGTTCTACAACCGCTTCCGCGGCTGGGTGAATTGGTGCGTGGAGTACCGCAAGACGGTGATCGTCATCACGCTGGTGGCGTTTGGGCTCGGCGTGTTCGGCTTCAAGTACGTCGAGAAGCAGTTCTTCCCCGATTCCAGCCGCCCAGAGTTGATGGTCGAACTTTGGTTGCCGGAAGGCTCCAGCTTCAACCAGACCGAAGCCGAAGCCAAACGCTTTGAAGCGCTGATGCGCAAGGAGCAGAACGTTGACAGCGTGACGCTGTTCATCGGCTCCGGCGCGCCGCGCTTCTACCTGCCGCTGGACCAGATTCTTCCGCAGACGAACGTGGCGCAGGCCATCGTGATGCCCACGTCGCTGGAGGCACGCGAGGGTGTGCGGCAACACGTTATCGGGCTGCTCAAGTCGCAATTCCCGCATCTGCGCGGACGCGTGAAGTTGCTGCCGAACGGGCCGCCGGTGCCGTATCCGGTGCAGTTCCGCGTGATGGGCCCGGACATTGGCGGGGTGCGCAAGATTGCCGATCAGGTCAAGGCCATCATGAGCGCCAATCCGAATACCGTCGGCGTGAACGACAACTGGAACGAGAACGTCAAGGTGCTGCGCCTGGACATTGACCAGGACAAGGCGCGCGCGCTCGGCGTGTCGACCGGTTCCATCTCGCAGGTCACGCAGACGGTGATGTCAGGCGCGCCCATCGCCCAGTACCGCGACGGCGACAAGCTGCTCGACATCGTGATGCGGCCGCAGGAGGACGAGCGCAACACGCTCGACGCACTGCAGCGCGTGCAAGTCCCGACCAGCAGTGGCCGCACGGTGCCCCTGACCCAGGTAGCGCGAGTTGGTTTTGCGTGGGAACCCGGCGTGATCTGGCGCGAGAACCGCGACTACGGCATCACCGTGCAATCCGACGTGGTGGACGGCGTGCAGGGTCCAACCGTAACCGCGCAGATCAACCCGTTGCTGGATAAGATTCGCGCTGATTTGCCGCCGGATTATCAGATCAAGATCGCCGGCGCAGAGGAGGAAAGCGCCAACGCCGGTGCGTCCATCGCTGCGCAGATGCCGCTCTGCATCTTCATCATCTTCACGCTGCTGATGCTGCAGTTGCATAGCTTCTCGCGCTCGGTGATGGTGTTCCTGACGGGGCCGCTGGGGCTGATTGGCGCGGCAGCCACGTTGCTGCTGCTGCGCGCGCCGATGGGCTTTGTCGCGCAGCTCGGCATCACTGCGCTGATCGGGATGATCATCCGCAACTCGGTCATTCTGGTGGACCAGATCGAGCAGGATGTCGCGGCTGGCGTGCCGACGTGGAACGCCATCGTGGAGGCAGCCGTGCGTCGCTTCCGGCCGATCATCCTGACCGCGGCGGCGGCGGTGCTGGCAATGATTCCGCTGTCGCGCAGCGTGTTCTGGGGGCCGATGGCCGCCGCCATCATGGGTGGCCTGATCATCGCCACGGTGCTGACGCTGTTGTTCCTGCCGGCGCTGTATGCGGCGTGGTTCCGCGTCAAGCGGCCCGACGCGCAAGCGGCCGCCCCGACGGTCTGACGCTTGCGCTCGGGCAGCCGGTGCGAGGGAGGGGACTCG
>NZ_VOSS01000048.1 GCF_007997035.1 Ralstonia sp. TCR112
GCGCCCGCATCTGGTACGCCACCTTCGGCGCCGGCACGCCTGTGATCCTGCTGCACGGCGGGCTTGGCCATAGCGGCAATTGGGGGTATCAGGTTCCGGCACTCACGGGCGGGGGCTACCGGCCCATCGTCATTGACAGCCGTGGGCACGGCCGCAGCACACGCGATGCGCAACCTTACGCCTACACGCGCATGGCTTCCGACGTGCGGGCCGTCATGGATGCGTTGCACATCGACCGCGCCGCCTTCATCGGCTGGAGCGACGGCGCTTGCGTCGCGCTGACCCTCGCCATGCAGACGCCCGAACGCGCCACGGGCGTGTTCTTTTTCGGCTGCAACATGGACCCGACCGGCGTCAGGCCCTTTTCGCCCACGCTCGTCATCGATCGCTGCTTCGAGCGCCACCGAAAGGATTACACCGCGCTCTCATCCACACCCGACGATTTCGATGCATTCGTCGCGGCCGTCACCGAAATGATGCAGACGCAACCCAACGCCACGGCCGCGGAGCTTGCCGCGACGCGCGTGCCGGTGACGATCGTGCAGAGCGAACACGACGAGTTCATCCGGCCCGAGCACGCACGCTATCTGGCGCACACCATTCCGGATGCACAGTTCGTGTTGCTGCCGGGCGTAAGCCATTTCGCGCCGTTGCAGCGCCCCGCGTTGTTCAACGTCGCGATGCTCGCGTTCCTGCGCGGGCTTCCTCAGCCGTAGGCCGCATCGAGTCCGAGCGCGTTTGCGCAACACGGGCGGCGCGCGTTATCCACAGAAACAGTGGGTAAGCCTGTGGATAACGATGCGCGACCGCGATACCACGCGGCCTGCGGTTCTTTGCTGACTGCGTAGGCAGGCCGCTCAGGCGCCCGAAACCGGCGTGCTGTAGGTGGCCTTGATCGCCTTGTGCCGGGCTTCCATTTCTTGGCGCAGGGCGCGGCGCTGCTGCGCGGCTTCGAAGCGTTCCTGTTCTTCTGCGTTGGCCGGCGCCAACGGAGGCACGTCGGCCGGTTTGCCGTCGTCATCGACAGCCACCATCGTGAAGTAGCAGCTGTTGGTATGGCGCACCACTTGGTGGCGGATGTTCTCCGTCACGACCTTGATACCGATTTCCATCGACGTGCGCCCCGTGTAATTGACCGACGCGAGGAACGTCACCAGCTCACCCACGTGAATCGGCTGGCGGAACACCACCTGGTCCACCGACAGCGTCACGACATAGCGACCGGCGTAGCGGCTCGCGCACGCATAGGCGACCTGATCGAGCAGCTTGAGGATGTGGCCGCCGTGCACGTTGCCGGAAAAATTGGCCATGTCGGGCGTCATCAGCACGGTCATGCTGAGCTGGTGGGATTGCGTATTCATGGGGGCGTTGAAGCTGGAATGATGGGAAAAGCAGGGTGCGCAGAAATGGGTACGCAGCAGGGCGTCATTGTGCCGCGCTCGACCCATCTTGTGCTGCATTGCGTGAAATTTGATGGCATCGCGCTACACTACCGGTTTCCGCGGCAAACGATTTTCAGCCCGTCCTGTTTTCCATGTATCGATTCCTGACCCGCCTCCTGCTCTGGCTGGTTGTCCTGGCACTGCCCCTGCAAGGGTTTGCCGCGACGACCATGATGGCGCACGGCGGTGCAATGGATGATGCGATGGTTGCCATGGCAACGCCGGATGACGACGCCGTCATGTCCGATGCCTGCCATGAGCACGAAGACGCCGCGGCTGCTGGCAACGAATCGAAAGCGCCGGCACAGTCGCACTGCAAGACCTGCCCGATCTGCGCGGCCTGTTCGCTCGGTTCGGTCGTTCCCCTGGCTGCCAGCCTTGGCATGCCGCTGATCAAGCTGCCGGCCGCTGCGCCGCGCGGCCTCGCTGTTTCCTTCCGCAGCTTCATTCCCGAAGCGCTGCAACGTCCACCCTCGATTCGCGTTTGACGCCACCAGTCCGTCCATAGAACGGGCTGGCCTCTGGTTTGACGGCTCCATGCACCGCATGCGGCCGTACGTCATCACGCTTGATCGAGGTTTCTCATGTTTCTCACACGATGGTTCGTGGCCGCCGCGCTGCTGGTGCTGGCGCCGCCATGGGTGTTGGCGCAGGGCGCTGCGTCAGCGCCGGCGGCCTCCACGCCTGACCCGCTGAACGCGGACGCGGCTGTGCCGGCTGTAGCCGCGCCGCGCACATTCGACAGTTACCACGCGTATCGCGATAGCGGTCCTGCGCCCTGGCGCGAGACCAACGCAGCCGTAAGCCCGAAGCCCAAGTCCGGTGCCTCCGCGCAGGGCGGCCACGCAGGGCACGCCATGCCAGCGAGTGCGCCGGTCGCTCCCTCCAACAAGCCTGCCGGCGAATCCATGCCCGGCATGCATCACCATTAGGAGGCGCCGTGCTCAAACTTTCCACACGTCGCCTGGCCCTGTGCGCCCTGGCGGCCACGCTGCTGGTGAGCGGCTGCGCCACCATCACGCAAGACAGCGGTTTCAAGAGCGTTGCCGATGTGGCGCGCGACCGGCTGGGCAAGGACGCCACCTGGCAGCGTTCAGCGGAAGCACGCGACAGCGCCGCGCAACGCACGCGCGAGCTGCTGGCCCAGCCGCTGACGATGGACAGCGCCGTGCAGATCGCGCTGCTGAACAACCGTGGCCTGCAGGCTTCGTATGCGGAGCTGGGGCTATCGGAAGCCGCGCTCGTGCAGGCCAGCCGCCTGCCGAATCCCGGCTTCAGTTTCAAGCGCACGCGCAGCGGCGACGACGTGTCGATCGAGCGCACGTTTTCGCTGTCGTTCCTGAACCTGCTGACGCTGCCGATGGCTACGCGCATCGAAAGCCGCTACTTCGAGCAGACCAAGCTGCTGGTCGCCAACCAGATGCTGCAGGTGGCCGCAGACACACGCCGCGCCTACGTCAATGCCGTGGCGGCGGAGCAATCCGCGCGCTATGCGGAGCAGGTTCAGCAGGCTGCCGAAGCCGGTGCCGAGTTCGCCAAGCGCCTGGCATCTGCCGGCAACTTCAGCAAGCTCGATCGCGCCCGTGAACACGCCTTCTATGCGGAGGCCACCGCAAGCCTGGCGCGCGCGCGTCAGCAGGCCCAGGCCGAACGCGAGGCGTTGATCCGCCTGCTGGGAGTGTGGGGCGCAGATACCGGTTTTAAGTTACCGGAACGGCTGCCCGACCTGCCGAAGGATCGCCCCGAACTGCAGCAGATCGAAGCCTACGCGCTGCGCAACCGGCTCGATATCCAGGCGGGCAAGTTGCAGGTCGAGGGGTTGGCATCGTCGCTGGGGCTCACGCAGGCCACGCGCTTCATCAAAGTGCTCGACCTCGGTTACGTGCGCAACAGCAAATCCAACGAACCACGTGAGACGGGCTACGAGATCAGCATCGAGATCCCGCTGTTCGATTGGGGCGGTGCCCGCGTGGCGCGCGCGCAGTCGATCTACATGCAGGCGGCCGACCAGCTTGCCGACACGGCTGTGCGTGCGCGTTCGGAAGTGCGCGAATCGTACGTGCGCTACCAGACCGCATATGACCTCACGCGCCACTACCGCGACGAGGTCGTGCCCGTGCGCAAGCGCATCTCCGACGAGATGCTGCTGCGCTACAACGGCATGCTCGCGAGCGTGTTCGAACTGCTGGCCGATGCGCGCGAGCAGGTGAATGCCGTGAACGGCTACATCGACGCGCTGCGCGGTTACTGGATTGCACAGACCGACTTGCAGATGGCGCTGGGCGGCAAGCTGCCGCCGGCTGAAGCGAATGCGGCCACCGCAGCGCCGAACTCTCCTCAAGGACATTGAACATGGTTTCCCGACGTCAATTTCTCGGCGGCACGGGCGCGGCCATGCTGGGCGCAGCGATGGTCTCGCGCGCCGGCGCGGCCTCGCTGCCCGAAGCACCGCTGCAATCGAAGCCCGCCACGCAGCCGCCGCTTGCACCGCCCAACGGCCGGCCCTACAACCCCGTCGTCACGCTCAACGGCTGGACGCTGCCGTGGCGCATGCGCGGCGGCTGGAAGGAGTTCCACCTCGTGGCCGAGCCCGTCGAGCGCGAATTCGCCCCCGGCATGACGGGCCACCTCTGGGGCTACAACGGCCAGAGCCCCGGCCCGACGATCGAATGCGTGGAAGGCGATCGTGTGCGCATCTTCGTGACCAACAAGCTGCCCGAGCACACCACGGTGCACTGGCACGGCATGATCCTGCCCGCCGGCATGGACGGTGTGGGCGGCCTGTCGCAGCCGCACATTCCGCCCGGCAAGACCTTCGTCTACGAGTTCGAGATGAAGAAGTCCGGCACCTTCATGTACCACCCGCATTCCGACGAGATGGTGCAGATGGCGATGGGCATGATGGGCTCGATCATCGTGCATCCGAAAGACCCGGCGCAGCACCGCGTCGACCGCGACTTTGTCTTCCTGCTCGCCGCGTACGACATCGACCCCGGCTCGTACACGCCGCGCGTCGCCCAGATGACCGACTTCAACATGTGGACGTGGAACAGCCGCGTCTTTCCCGGCATCGACCCATTGCCCGTGCGGCTGGGCGATCGCGTGCGCATTCGCATGGGCAACCTCACCATGACGAACCATCCGATGCATCTGCACGGCCATACGTTCGAAGTGGCGGGCACCGATGGCGGCTGGGTCCAGCCCAGTGCGCGCTGGCCGGAGGTGACGACGGACATTGCCGTGGGCCAGATGCGCGCCATCGAGTTCATTGCCGACAACCCCGGCGACTGGGCTTTCCACTGCCACAAGTCGCACCACACGATGAACGCCATGGGGCACAACGTGCCGACCATGATCGGCGTGCAGCAGAAAGACCTCGCCAAGAAGATGAACGCGCTGGTGCCCGACTACATGGGCATGGGCCAGGCCGGCATGGCCGACATGGGCGAGATGGAAATGCCGCTGCCCGACAACACGCTGCCGATGATGACGGGGCAGGGCCCATTCGGCGCCATTGAAATGGGCGGCATGTTCACGGTGATGAAGGTGCGCCGCGATCTGCCGCGCAACAGCTATGCCGACCCCGGTTGGTACAAGCACCCGAAGGGCACCGTCGCCTACGAATACACCGGCACCGGCATCGACGATTGATCGATGCTGAATCCACATCCCATACGAAACCGAGACCGAACATGCAACGCAATCTGATCCGTTCCACCTTCCTGGCCGCGCTGATGTCGATGGCCGCCATCGCGCACGCATCCGGCGATCACGCCGGCGGGCATGACCATGGCGATGCCGCCATCGGCGAACCCGGCGACGCCGCCCGCATCACACGCACCGTGCGCGTCGACATGGCCGACACCATGCGCTTTACGCCCGCGCAGATCATCGTTGAGCGCGGCGAGACGATCCGCTTCGAGGTCGTCAATAACGGCCGCGTGCGGCATGAGATGACGCTGGGCACACCGGCCGACCTCCTCTCCCACGCCGAACAAATGCGTAAGCACCCCGAAATGGAGCACGCCGACGGCAACGCCGTCACCGTTGACCCGGGCCAGCGCGGCGAGATCGTCTGGCACTTCACGCGCAGCGGCTCGGTCGAGTTTGCGTGTCTGCAGCCCGGACATTTCGAGGCCGGCATGCGCGGCGCCGTGCAGGTGCGCGGCAACAAGTCCTGATCTCTCTTCGACACCTCTTTCGATAAGGAGCTCGACATGTTTCGTCACGCCCTGATGCTCGCCGCGCTGCTCGCCGGCACACCGTTCGCCCATGCGGCCGAAGATGGCGCTTCCGCGCCTGCCGTCACCACTGCCGCCCCGATGTCTGAGGGTGAGATCAAGAAGATCGATACTGCCGCCGGCAAGCTGACCATCAAGCACGGGCCGCTCGTCAATCTCGACATGGACCCCATGACGATGGTGTTCCGCGTCCAGGATCCGGCAATGCTCGCCAAAGTACAGGTGGGCAGCAAAGTTCACTTTGTCGCCGAGAAGCTCAACGGCGCACTGACCGTGACCGCGTTGGAAGTGCAGTAACAAGAGGGGGAGGGCCGCCGGCTCGCTTCCGGAGCCGGGGGGCGCTGCGTGACGGGCCGGCCTCCCCCGCTGCAAGGAAACTGTGACGCCGTGACAACGGCCAAGCGGCCGTGAATAGACCCCACACCGGCGGACGCGGCTCCCCCCACCAGAAACGGAATGAGACGCAAGTTTCTTACGGTAAAGTAAGGCCCGCTGCGGATGCGGATGGGAAAAGGGGCGGTGCGCTATGTGAACGGCAGCGCGACCGGCAGTACCAGGCATCGGCGGCGAGCAAAAAAGTAGGCCTCTCGCCACTTTTTATCTGCGCGTGGGGCTGCGACATTCACCCGAAAAGCGGCGCTCCCAGTTTAAATTTCCGCTGCATCTTTTGGTTCATGCGTCATTTCAAATACCGCTTGAGCAGGGTCTCTGCAAGAAAATTCTGGTATTACTTTTCAAATGCCTCCAGCCATTTTCTGGCCCCTGCGACAAAAAATGGAAGGGCAGAGGCGCTTCTGAAGAGCAGAGGCGGACGTAATGCCATGCAGAATGTCATTGATCGATTGAGTTATTACAACTCGATTTCAGAGACATTCCACCCGAGCCGCAACGCTGTCGAGTATTCGAATTTCCTGTTGAAATCCTCGACAAGCACGATTGTCGACAAGGATTGTGAAATAGGCAGCACCTATTTCTATGATCTTGTCGATCTGATGGATTATTTCGGCCCGGGCTACAGCTTCGACTACGACTGCGGAGACGTGACTGCCGAGCCGAACCACCCCGCGTTCGTGAAGAGCCGTCCCATCAAGAGCACGTCGCATAATGGGATTCTCTTGAAGCTGGACGCCATCCGGCATTTTTCGCTGGCGCGCGACACGATCGACTTCCACGACAAGAAACCCATGGCGGTGTTTCGTGGCCCTTGTCATCAGGAACACCGCAAAGCCTTCGTGGAGCGGTGCCACGATTTGCCGCACGTCAACATCGGCGACACACGAAAATCGGAGATTGGGAAGGCGACTTACAAAGCGCCCATGACGATTGCGGAGCAACTGCAATACAAGTTTATTGTGAGCGTCGAGGGGAACGACGTGGCAACGAACCTGAAATGGATCATGGCGTCCAATTCGCTTTGCTTTATGCGACGCCCCCGGTATGAAACGTGGTTCATGGAAGGGCGGTTGATTCCGGATGTCCATTATGTTCTGCTGAAGGACGATTATTCCGACCTTCAGGAGAAAATGGAGCATTACAGCAAATATCCTGGCGATGCATTGGCGATCGTGCGCAACGCCAATCAGTGGGTGGCGCAATTCATGAACCGAGACCAGGAGCGTCTGCTCGGTTTGATGGTGATCGCAAAGTATTTCCGCCTGTCGGGCCAACAGGCGTTTTGGTAGGGCCCCAGCAGGACCGCGCATATCGCGTTTGATCCTGCGCAGGCCCGCCGGATGTCGGGCCTGCAACGCATACGGCGGCGCGTTACACTCGTTCTCTTTCGCCGTCTCCGTACGCTCTTTCCGCCATGTCCGCGTCTGTCCCCACTGCCACCCACGCACACCCGCTTTCCGACGAGCAGCAAGCCTTCTTCAAGGAGCATGGCTACGTCGTGTTGCGCGGGTTCGTCAGCCAGCAGGTGAGCGCCGCGTTGCTTGCGGCCGCGCAGGATGGGCTGGCCCGCGCTGCGGCGCCGGTGGAGCTGGAAACCGACGTCGGCTACGCCGGGGCGCCCCCTTCGCGCGAGGCCGAGGGAGGCCACACGGTGCGCCGTCTGCTCGACGCGGATTCGCGCGGCACCCCTTATACGGAATGGGCGCGCGACCCGCGCGTGGCCGCCGCGATTGCGCAACTGATCGGGAGCCCCGTGCACCTTTCGCTCGCGCACCACAACTGCGTGATGACGAAGCACCCGGCGTTTGGCACCGCCACGCATTGGCACCGCGACAGCCGTTACTGGTCGTTCGCGCGCAATGAGCTGGTGTCGTCGTGGCTGGCTCTGGTGGAAGAAACGGTCGACAACGGTTGTCTGTGGGTGATTCCCGGTAGCCACACGCTCGATTTGCCCGCCGACCGGTTCGACGCCAAGCTGTTCCTGCGCCAGGACCTGCCGGAAAACCGCGCGCTGATCGATACAGCGCGCCCCGTCCCGCTGCTCCCCGGCGACGTGCTGCTCTTTCATTGCAACACCTTCCATGCGGCCCGCGCCAACCAGACGGGCGCGGTCAAATTCTCGGCAGTGTTTACGTATTACGGCCCCGATAACCATCCGCTGCCCGGTACACGCTCGTCTGCGCGTCCCGATCCGCTGGTCGGTTGAGGTGCGCCCTCCCCCATTTGTAGGTGAGCGGCGGACAGATTTGTGTCACGTGCCTTTGTTAAGGTGGTCCTCCAACGATCAACAACGGGGAACCACAATGCCGATTCAGGAAGTGACACATGGTGCGCATGTCATCTTCGTTGATCCGCTGCAACGCGATGATCATCGCTGGACGGCCCGTTTCCAGATTTGCCGCGCTGGCCATATCGTCTGCGACTGGGAAGACGTTGAAATGCCCGAGGGGTTCATCTCCGCCCAGCTCGCCTTGAGCGCCAGCGTGCTGCTGGCCGACCACCGGTTGTCGAGCTTGCCGCATTAGCCGCCGACACCACGTCACGCCCGCCCCCTCCGGCGGGCGTTTTAGTCTGCACGTCCGGCGTGATCCGTTCCAATGCTCGTGATCCATTCATCGCCCGCAAGCGACCGTTTGCGCCCCGGCGCCCGCACTTCGTCGCATGCGCGCTGACCGGCACAGCGCGCGCCCCTACATTGCCTCCTGATCGCCGGCCGATCAACGCATCGCCGGCCACTCAGGAGACCTTCATGACAGCCATGTTTTCTCTGCCGCGCATTGCGCTGGCCCTGGTGGTGACGACGCTTGCCGCAAGCGCATTCGCCGTGACGCTGACTGTAGTGGTGGAGGGCGCACAAGGGCACCAAGGCGCGGTGCGCGCCGCGATGTTCCACGACACCGCCGGTTGGCTGAAGCCCGATTCGGCCGTCCGTGCCGACATTGCCGCGCTCGAAAGCGTGTCCGGCAGCAACGTCACCTTCGTCTATCCGGATCTGCCGGCGGGGCGCTACGCGTTGTCGGTCTTCCATGACGCCAACAACGACGGCAAACTTGGCACCAACCCGGCCGGCATTCCCATCGAGCCTTACGGCTTCAGTCGTGATGCTCGTGGCCGTTTCGGGCCGCCCGCATTTGACGATGCCGCCATCGACGTGCAGGGCGACCAGCGCGTGACGATTCACTTGCACTGATGCTGAGCGAGGGCCCGTCATGCAACGCCGATTCTTCATTGCGGCCTTGGGCGCCGCACCCTTTGGCTTGACTCTGACCGACGTAATGGCCGCCACCCCGGACGCTTGGGCTGCCGGGTTTGCAGTGGCACGCGCGCAATACCCGTGGCTGGCAGGCTACCAAGGCGTCAACGCCGACATGCCGACTCGCGCACTGAAGGTGGAGGGCGTCTTTCCGCCTGCGTTGCGCGGCGCCTTTTATCGAAACGGCCCGGCGCGGCATGAGATCGGCGGTGTGCGTTATCACCATCTGTTTGATGGCGACGGCATGATCCAGCGCTACGACATCAGCGAGCAGGGCGTGACACATCGCGGCGTGTTCGTGCGTACCGACAAGTTCATCGCCGACACCACCGCCGGCCGGCCGTTGCGGGCGACGTTCGGTACTGCCAACCCCGACATGGAGCCGGTCGCCTCGCCCGACAGCATCAACGTTGCCAACACCAGCCTGGTAATGCACGGCGACGAGATGCTCGCGCTGTGGGAAGGCGGCTCGGCCACGCGTGTCGATCCGGATTCGCTGCGTACGCTGGGTGTGCAGACCTGGCGCGACGACTACAGGGGCATGCCGTTTTCCGCCCATCCCAGGGTCGAACCTGACGGCACGCTGTGGAATTTTGGCGTGAGCAGCGTGGCCGGTCTGCTCACCGTCTATTGCATAGGCGCGGACGGTGCGCTCAAGCGCGTGGAGTCCATCAAGGTGCCGGACGTGGCGATGGTGCACGACTTTGCCGTGACGCAGCGCCACCTGGTGTTTCTGCTGCCGCCGTTCGTGTACGACCTTGAACGCTCGCACGCCGGCATGTCGTTTCTCGATTCACATGTGTGGCGGCCGGAGCTGGGCATGCGCGTGCTGGTACTGGACAAGGACGACGTCACGCGCATGCGCTGGCTGCAGTTGCCGGCGGGCTTTGTCTTCCACCTGGGCAATGCGTGGTCGTCGTCGGATGGACAGGAGATCCATTTCGATTACATCCGCTCGGACGATGCCTCGGTCGTCACCACGTCGCTGCGTGAATTGATGCGCGGGCAGATTCGCCCGTCCCCTGGCGCGCGTCTCACGCAAGTGCGTCTGAATCTGCGAACGGGTCGCGCCGAGCAGTTCAGCACCGACCACGTTGCCGAATTTCCGAAGATCGACTCGCGGCGCACCGCACAGCGTCATCGCGCGCTGTTCATGGTGGCTCAAACGGCGCCGTCGTCGAATGGCAGCCCGCAGGCGCTCCACGGCTTTGACACCGTCATGCGCGTCGATACGGATTCGGGGCGGGTCCAGCAGTACCGCTTCGGGCACCGCACGCTGGTGGAAGAACACGTGTTCGTGCCGGCATCGGCCAGCGCCCGTGAAGGCGAGGGCTGGCTGATCGGCACGGTGTTCGATGTGGATGCCGGCAGCACCAGGCTGACGGCGTTCGATGCGCACAATGTTTCAGCGGGGCCCGTCGCCATGGCAAGCCTGAACGGCGTGGCGCCGCTCGGGCTGCATGGATTGTTTCGCGCGGCTTAAAGGGGTTAAAGGGGTTAAAGGGGTTAAAGGGCTTAAAGGGCTTAAAGCGGCCGCCTGTCAGAGCGGGTGCGTCAGCAGGCCGTAGATCGTTCGCACGCCGCTCACGTAGTTGCCCATCCGCAGGTTCTCGTTGGCGGCATGCTGGTTGTTATCGGCATTGACCAGAGGAATGATCGCGAACGGCACCTGCAGCACGCCAACGATTTCCGCTGTGGGCACCGTCCCGCCCATCATGCGGATGCGGACCGGCGCCGGATTGGCGCCAAAGGTGTCGGTCAGCGACTTGTAGGCCCATGTGCCCACTGCCGAGTCGATGGGTGAACCCGCGGCATCCGCGCCCTCGCTCTGATACGTGAAGGTGGCCAGCTTGTCGTAGCGGCTGCGCTCTTCGTCGGTCGGGGCGTTCTTGACGAGGTGGTAGCCCTGGCGCTCGATATGCTGCTCGATCAGCTTGCCGAGGTAGCCTGCGGTGGAGTCGGGCGTGGTGCGCAGGTCCAGTTCGGCGACGGCCTTGTCGGGCACGATGTTCGCCACCTTGTCGCCCACCGCCGCAGACGCCATGCCGCGCACGTTCAATGACGGGTACTGCATCGCCTCCTGGTAATTGGCGCCGACCTTGTCGGCATGCGCAATGCCGAGGCGCTTGTTGAGCGCTGCCTGGTCGTCGGGCACGGCGGCCATGATCTTGCGGTCGGCCTGGCTGATCTTCACGTGGTCGTAATAGCCCGGCACCGTCACCCGGCCCGCGTCGTTCTTCATCGATGCCAGCAGGTTCGCCAACTGCTGGGCTGGATTGCGGGCGTAGTTGCCGTAGTGCCCGCTGTGCAGCGGCACCTTGGCGCCGTAGACGGTGAGCCGGGCTTCGGCCGCGCCGCGATTGCCAAAGACCAGCGTCGGCAGGTTGCTCGCGTGCATCGGGCCGTCGTGGATGACGATGGCGTCGCAGCGCAGCAGCTCGCGGTTTGCCTGCATGACCTTGCTGATCGACGGCGAGCCTTTTTCTTCCTCGCTATCGAGAATGATCTTGACGTTGACGGCGGGCTGGCCGCCGCTGGCCTTCAGTGCATCGATGGCGGCCAGCATCATCATGATCGGGCCCTTGTCGTCGGCGGACGAACGGCCGAATACACGCCATTCCGGATCGAGCGGGCCGCTGAACAGCTGCGCGGAGTCGATCTCTTCCCAGTTGCCTTGTGCGGTCTTGTGCTTGAGCACCGGTGTCCACGGACTCTTTTGGGCCCACTGCGCGGGAATCACCGGCTGGCCGTCGAGGTGCATGTAGAACAGCACCGTCTTGCGCGCGCCATCCGGGTTCGGCAGCTCGGCGTAGAGCATCGGTTTGCCGTTGTTCGCCAACTGTTTTGTTGTGAAGCCGCGCTTGCGGAACGCCTGCTCCAGCCAGTCGGCATTCTTGCGGACATCTTCCGGCACGATGGCGTCGTTGGGCAGGGAGAGCAGCTCGAAGTATTCGCGGTAGGTGGCCTGCGCATGGCGTTCGGCGTCTGCAGCAGAGAGTTCGGCGGCGCAAGCGAGGCCGGAAGCTCCGAGCATGAGGGCCGGCACCAACGCCAGAAGGCGACGGCAAACGCGGGGGACGGCAGATGAACGTGCTGCTTGCTGAAGGGGCATCAGGACACTCCGCTGGTCGAACAGTTCCGCATGAGTCTGCGCAACCCATACCTTTTTGACCATTAGAATTTTCTTGGGATATCTTTGCGTTTCATGCAAAGCAGAAGGGCCGCGCGCCTACGTCGCCTATGTCATCTCATCGCCTGCAGGAGACGTCCCTCCGCTATTTTCTGGAGGTCGTGCGGACTGGCTCGTTGACGGAGGCGGCCGCGCGACTGCATGTCAGCGCCTCGGCCATCAGCCGCCAAGTGGCAATGCTTGAAGAGCTGTTGGGCGTGCCGCTGTTCGAGCGTCAGCCGCGCGGTATGCGGCCCAGCGCCGCCGGCGAACTGCTTGCCGCGCATGCCTTGCGCGGGGCGCTGGAGGCAGAGCGCGTGGTCTCGGATATCCAACGCCTGCAAGGGCTGCAGCGCGGCCGCGTGCGCATTGCGTGTTCCGATGGCTTTGCGATCGAGTTTGTGCCGCGCGCCATCGTGGCGTTTCGCGAGCGCCATCCGGGCATTCAGTTCGACCTGCGAGCCGAAGAGCCCATGCGCGTGACCGAGGCTGTCCTGCGTGGCGATGTGGACATCGGCCTGACCTACAGCCGCGCCGCCGTGCACGGCATTCGCGTGGCGTATCAGCAGCGTGGCTCGGTGTTTGCCATCATGCGGCCCGACCACCCGCTGGCGAAGTTCAGCAGCGTGACGCTGGCGCAGATGCATCCATTTCCGATCGCGCTTTCCGGGCCGGACAACACGGTGCGCCAGTTGTTCGACATGGGCTGCAGTCAACGCGGGCTCGTGTTCGAGCCGGTGCTGGTCAGCAACCGCTTCGATGGGCTGTTGAGTTTCGTGCTGCAAGGCGGCGGCTTGGGCATTGCCGGGGAAATCACCGTGCGCGAGCGCGTGCGGCGCGGTGAACTGCATGCCGCGGAGATCCGCGAGCGCGGCATGCGTGGGCGGACCGTGGAACTGCAGACCCTGGCGGGCCGCACCTTGCCCGAGGTGGTGCGGGTGTTTCTGGACTTCCTGCGCGAGGCGCTGCCGGAGCAGCCCCCGCGCTAATCGGCGCTAATCGGTGCTCACCCGCGCTATCGGAACGCGGGTTCGTCAAAGCTGCGCAGCTTGCGCGAGTGCAGCGCTTCAACGCCGCTTTCGCGCAACAGGCGCACGGCCTCCATGCCGATGTCCAAGTGCTGGCTGACACGCTGGCGGTAGAACAGGTTGGCCATGCCGCGCAGCTTCAGTTCGCCGTGCAGCGGCTTGTCCGACACGCACAGCAGGGTGCCGTAGGGCACGCGCAGGCGGAAGCCGTTGGCGGCAATGGTCGCGCTTTCCATGTCGATGGCAATGGCGCGCGACTGGTTGAAGCGGCTGTACAGCGCCTGGTACTTCAGCTCCCAGTTGCGGTCGTCGGTGGAGACCACCGTGCCGGTGCGCATGCGCGATTTCATGTCGGCGCCCGAGAGCCCCGTGATGCGCGCCACAGCTTCCTGCAGCGCCACCTGGATCTCTGCGATGGGCGGCACGGGCACCCACGGTGGCAGGTCCTGGTCGAGCACGTGGTCGTCGCGCACATACGCGTGGGCGAGCACGTAGTCGCCGAGCTGCTGCGAGCGGCGCAGGCCGCCGCAGTGGCCGATCATCATCCAGCAGTGCGGACGCAGCACGGCCAGGTGATCGGTGATGGTCTTGGCGTTAGACGGGCCCACGCCGATGTTCACCAGCGTCACGCCCAGGCGGTCTTCGCGCACCAGGTGGTAGGCCGGCATCTGCGGGAGGCCCTTGATGCGGTGCGAATCGTCCGGTGCCGGCGTGCCGAGTTCGTGTTCGGTGTCGCCGGGCTCGACAAAGCGGATGTAGCCCTCGTCGTTGCCGTCCTCCATCAGCTTGCGGCCGAGGGCGGCAAACTCGTCGACATAGCGCTGGTAATTGGTGAACAGCACGAAGCGCTGGAAGTGCTTCGGGTGCGTGGCGGTGTAGTGGTACAGGCGCTGCAGGGCCAGGTCGACGCGCTCGGCCGTGAACATCGACAGCGGTTGCGGTTCGTCGCCAATCGGGCGGTATGTGCCGTTGGCGATGGAATCGTCGATCTGCGCAAGGTCGGGCAGCGTGAACGCGCCGCCCAGCGCGCGCGCCTGTTCCGGCGTGATGTCCACCGTCGACGCTTCCACCACGAACGGCAGCGGAATCGGCCGGTTGCTCACGCCCACCACGACGGGGCTGTTGTGATAGTGCAGCAGGCGCTCGATCTGCACGCGGTAGTAATCACGGAACAAGTCCGGCCGCGTGAGCGTCGTGCCGTACACGCCCGGATACGCCACCGTGCCCCATGCCGGCCGCGCATCGCTCACCAGCGTTTTAGGGTCGACGGTAATGCCGAGGTACGGATAGCAGGCGGCGAGGTCTTCGCTGCAGTCCTCTCCGCGCGCAAAGGCGTGGAAGCGATCGCGGATCGCCTGCGCGGAGCGCTCGTAGATGGCGGTGATGCGCTCGACGGCAGTGTTGGCGTCGGTGCAGATCGCCAGGTCGTGCGCGGGATAGAGATGGGCTGTGGCGCGGGTATCGGTCATGTGTTCGATGATACCGACGTTTTGTGAACCCGAGAGGCCGGCATGCCGGGCATGGCGGGCCGTTTCTCGGGATTTACCCGTAAACATCTTGCGACAGAATTATCGATATGCCGATAATGTTGTCATGGATGTGAAAACTGCTACCCGCGTGTTCGACGTGATCAACCTGTTTGCGGAAGTCCGCCAACCGATGATCTACAGCGAGATCGCGCGCCGGACCGAGATTCCGTTATCGAGCTGCCATGCGCTGCTGCGCACGATGGTGGCCAAGGGCTACCTGTATGCGCCGGGCGTCAAGGCGGGCTATTACCCCACGCAGCGGCTGTTGCACGTGGCGCGCGACATCTGCAGCGCCGATCCGCTGACGCTGGCCTTCCAGCCGCTGCTCGGCGCGCTGCGCGACGCCACCGGCGAGACGGCGGCGCTCGCCTCGCTGGCGGGCAATCGCGTGGTCTATCTCGACGTCGTGGAGTCGCGCCAGAAGATCCGCTACAGCGATGAGCCGGGCGGTTTCATGTACGTGCACGCGAGCGCGGCCGGCAAGGCGCTGCTCGGCACGCTCGCGCCCGATGCGCGCCGCAGGCTGCTCGACAGCTGCGAACCGCTGCCTCCGGCCACCGACGGCTCACCGATCGACCGCGCCACGCTGGAGCACGAGGTGGAGCAAGGACTCGCGCGCGGCTGGCACCGCTCCACCGGCGAAAACGTGGAAGACGTGGCGGGCCTGGCGCGCGGCTTCCTGATCCACGGAGAACCCTTCGCGCTCGTCATCGGCGGGCCGAAGGCGCGCCTGCTCAGGCATGAAGAGAGCGCCGTCAAGGCGCTGCTCGACGCTTACGCACAGATCCCGCCGTCGCTGCTCGCGGCCGGCTGACCGGGCGCGCACCATGAAGGCGATGCGCTCCTTGCTTGGAGGATGGAGATGCGCTGGAAGCAACGGCCGCAAGGCTCGAATTGGGGTGAGTTTGGTGAGGACGACCAGCTCGGCAGGCTGAACCTGATCGGACCGCAGCAGGTGCTGGCCGGCGCGCGCGAGATCCGCGAGGGGTTGAGCTTCGCGCTGTCGCTGCCGCTCGATTACCCCGGCGAGAACAAGCTCAACCCGCGCCGCCATCCGCCGGTGCTGCGCCCGACCGAGCGCGATGGCCTGCCTTACGTGAACTTTCCGTTTGCACGCCTGGCGCCTGGCGCCACCGATGTGGTCAGCGACGACCAGGTGCTGCTGTCGCTGCAGTACTCCACGCAGTGGGATTCCCTCGCACACGTTGGCGCGCGCTTCGATGCCGACGGCGACGGCGTGCCCGAGAGCGTGTACTACAACGGCTATCGCGCGCAGACCGACATTCTCGGCCCCATGGAATACCGCGAAGACGCGCAGTTCACGCCGCGCCCGTGCGGTTGCGAAGGCAGCCGCGCCGAGGCGCTCGGTATCGAGAACCTGGCCGTCAAGGGTGTGCAGGGCCGTGGCGTGCTGGTCGACCTGGTCGCGCACCACGGCCGCGAGCACCGCACCGTCGGCTACGACGACCTGATGCGCGTGATCGAAGCGGACGGCGTCCAGGTCGAGACCGGAGACATCCTGCTGCTGCGCACCGGGTTTGCGGAACTGCTGCTGGAGATGAACCGCCAGCCGGACGAGGCCGTGCTCAACCGCCACTGCTGTGCGCTCGATGGCCGCGACGAACGCCTGCTGCAGTGGATTACCGATTCGGGCATCGCCGCACTGGCCGCCGACAACTACGCGGTGGAGCGCTACCCCGCGCGCACACCCGATACGCCGGACCAACACCCGCTGCTGCCGCTGCACCATCACTGCCTGTTCAAGCTCGGCCTGCCGCTGGGTGAGCTGTGGTACCTGCGCGAACTGGCCGAATGGCTGCGCGCGCACGGCCGCTCGCGCTTCATGCTGACCGCGCCGCCGCTGCGCCTGCCCGGCGCGATGGGCTCGCCGGTCACCCCGGTGGCGACGGTCTGACCCTGCCGATGTCCTTCCATCTGTGTTGCTGACGATGTCCAGAGAACGCGTTTTGATTACCGGCGGTGCTGCCGGCATTGGGGCCGCCTGCGCGCGCCGCTGTCTCGATGAGGGTTACGAAGTGGTCGTCATCGATCGCGTGGGCGACGGCCTGATCGCCGATCTGAGCGATCCCGCGCAGACCGCGCAGGCGCTCCAGAAGGCGCTCGAGGGCGGGCCCATCACGCGGCTCGTGAACAACGTCGGCGTAGTAGTCCCGGCCGACGCCGAGCACCAGACGCTGGAAGAGCTGGAGCGCGCGTGGGCGCTGAACGTGCGATGCGCGCAGCAGTGCATGCAGGCGCTGCTGCCGGGCATGAAAGCCGCGGGCTTCGGGCGCATCGTCAACATGTCGTCGCGTGCTGCGCTGGGCAAGGAACTGCGCACGGCGTATGCGGCCACCAAGGCGGCGCTGCTGGGCATGACCCGCGTGTGGGCGCTGGAGCTGGGCCGCTTTGGCATCACGGCCAATGCCATCGGCCCGGGCCCGATCCGCACAGAACTGTTTGACCGCGCCAATCCGCCCGACGCGCCGCGCACGCGCGCCATCGTCGAGGCCGTGCCCGTCAGGCGCATGGGCACGCCCGAGGACGTGGCGCACGCGGCGGCCTATCTGCTGGATGCGCGCAGTGGTTTCGTCACCGGGCAGGTCCTGTACGTCTGCGGCGGCATGACCGTGGGCGTCGCGGGCGTCTGAGCCGCACACCAGAACGAACAACAACAACGATTCGAGGAGACCTACATGCAGAAAATCACCGCCTTCTTCACCGAACTGATGCGCAGGTATCTGCCAGACCCGTTCGTGTTCGCGCTCGGTCTGACGCTGCTGACCATGGTGCTGGCGATGCTGGTACAGGGGCAGGCCGTCACCGCGCTGGTACTGGGCTGGGGCAAGGGCTTCTGGTCGCTGCTCGCGTTCACGACGCAGATGGCCGTGATCCTGGCGATGGGCTACGTGCTGGCCACCGCGCCCCTGACGGAGCGGCTGCTCGACCGTGTCGTGGCGCGCGTCGATCGCCCGCGCACGGCGGTGATCGTGGCCACGCTGGTCGGCGGCATCGGCAGCTACCTGAACTGGGGCTTCGGACTCGTGATCGGCGGCATCGTCGCCCGCAAGCTGGCGCTGCGCGTGCGCGGCGTGCACTATCCGCTGATCATCGCGTCGGCCTATAGCGGCTTCACGCTGTACGGGCTTGGGCTGTCCGCCAGCATTCCGGTGCTCATCTCGACCAAGGGCCACCCGATGGAGGCGCAGATGGGCGTGGTGCCGCTGTCGCAGACCATCTTCTCGCCGGCCATGCTGCTGACGAGCCTCGTGGTGCTGATCACCCTGCCGTTGCTCAATGCGTGGCTGCATCCGAAGCCCGGCCAGCCGGTGAAGGAGATCGCCGGCGAGGCTGAAGGCCAGGCGCCTGCCGCTGCCACGCTCGACATCGGCGAGGGCAACACGCTGGCCAACCGGCTCAACCACAGCCGCGTACTCAGCGGCGTGATCGGGATCATCGGCATGGCCTACGTGGTGCTGCACTTCCGCGCAGGCGGGTCGATGGACCTGAACCTCATCAACTTCATCATCCTGTTCCTCGGCATCCTGCTGCTCGGCACACCGATCCGCTACGTCGAAAAGCTCAATGAGGGCATCCGCACCATCGGCGGCATCATCCTGCAGTACCCGTTCTACGCCGGCATCATGGCCGTGATGGCCTCGTCGGGCCTGGTGGAAACCTTCTCGCACGGGTTCGTGAAGATCGCCACCGCCGAGTCGCTGCCGTTCTGGGGGCTGATCAGCTCGTTCGTCATCAACTTCTTTGCACCGTCAGCCGGCGGCCACTGGGTCATCCAGGGGCCGTTCATGGTGGATGCCGCCAAGGCCATCGGCGCCTCGGTGCCGCATACCTCGATGGCGGTGATGCTCGGCAATGCATGGAACGACCTCGTCCAGCCGTTCTGGCTGCTGCCCGCGCTGGCGCTGTCCAAGCTCAAGCTCAAAGACATCATGGGCTACACCGTCATCATGATGTTCTGGATCGGCATCGTCTACACGGTGGCCGTCCTGGCGTGGCACTGACATTGAACATTGACACGGAACCGCTTCACTCATGCTCTATCTCGTCTACATGCAGGTCAGGATTCCGGCCGACATCGACCCCGCCCGCGCCGAGGCGCTGAAAGCGGAGGAGAAGGCGTTCTCGCAACAGCTGCAGCGCGAAGGCAAGTGGCGACACCTCTGGCGCGTTGCCGGCGAGTACGCCAATTACAGCGTGTTCGACGTGGAGTCGAACGACGAGCTGCATGCGCTGCTGAGCGCGCTGCCGCTGTTCCCGTTCATGTCGATGCAGGTGACGCCGCTTGCGCAGCATCCGTCTGCGCTCGCGGCCAACTAGGCGGGGGCGGTATGGCGTTCTTCATCGAGACATTCGACAAGCCCGGCACGGCCGAACTGCGCCTGCGCGAGCGCGACCGGCATCTGGCGTTTCTCGAGCGCCACCGGGCCCTGCTGCTGGCCTGCGGCGCCAAACTAAACGACGACGGCAGCAATGCCGGTGGCGGCGTCTACGTGGTCGACGTCGACACGCGCGCCGAGGCCGAGCGCTTCATCGCCGAAGACCCATATGCACTGGCCGGATTGTTCGAGCGCGTACACATCACGCGCTGGCGCAAGGCGTATGTCGCCGGGGTCTGCTACTTGTAGCGCAGGCCGGCGGAATGGGGCGGCCTGGCGTGCCTGAGGCGTGCGCGGGCTTATCGGCGGCCAGGCACGGCGCCGACCGCGCCGGCCGGTGCCGGGCCACGGCGTTCATCCGACAGTGGACGTCGCGTCGAGGCCGCCTGCCCCAGCCATTGCGGTAGCGCCTCGACGCCGGTGCACAGCAGGAAATACAGCACGGCCACCGCGCCGAATACCTCAGCCGGGTAGGCCACGGTGCGGCTGTTGACCTGGCTGGCGGCAGTGGACAATTCCACCACGCCCACGATGTAGGCCAGCGACGTGTCCTTGACCGTCGACACCCACTGGTTGGCCAGCGACGGCAGCATGATGCGCCATGCCTGCGGCAACACGATCGTGAGCAACGCCTGCGCCGGTCGCATGCCCAGCGCGAGCGCCGCGTTGCGCTGTCCCGCACCGACGGCGCGTAGCCCGGCTGCCATGCTCTGTGCAATGTAGGCCGCGCCCACGGCGGCGAGTGCGGTGACCACCGTGGCGGTTTCCGGCACCGCCACACCCAGCGCCATCGGGATCAGGAAATACGCCCAGAACATCAGCATCAGCACCGGAACGGCGCGCAGCGTTGCCAGCAGACCGCGCAGCAGGCGCGCCAGCCAGGCGAGGCCGGGTGCGGCATGGAGCCGGTCCAGCAGCAGCGCGGCACCCACGCCAGCCGCCGTGGCGGCCACGCAGGCCCACAAGGCCATCCAGAGTGTGAGTGCGGCGCCCGCGAGCGGCCCGTTCGGGTACGGGCCCACCAGCAGGTAGCGCAGGTGCAGCAGCAGGGCCTCGATCGTCATGCGGGCGCTCCGGCAGCCGTTGCCGAAGCACGCGCCCATCCGAGTCGCTGCAGCAGCATCGGCGCCGCCCATTGCAGCAGCAGGATCGCGGCGGCATACAGCACCGTCGCCACGGCAAAGGCCTGGAAGGCGAGCAGCGTGTCGGTTTCCACCTGCCGCGCGCTATACGCAAGCTCAGCCAGCCCGATGCCCATGGCGAGCGAGGTGTTCTTGATGGTGTTGGCACATTGCCCCAGCAGCGGCAGCGCCGACACGCGCAGCGCCTGCGGCAGCACCACACGCAGGAAGGCGGCACGCGGCGTGAAGCCCAGCGACAGCGCGGCCTCGCGCTGCCCGCGCGGTACGGCCCGGATGCCGGCGCGCAGCTCTTCGGAGAAGAACGCGCCGGCGTACAGCGCGATGCCGAACGCCGCCGCCACAAATTCGAACGACGGCGCAGGCAACCGCCAGGCACCCACGGCGATGCCGCCCCAGCCGGTGATGGCCCCGACCACGTCTTCGCCCAGCAATTGCGCCGCGCCGAAATACCAGAAGAACAGTTGCACCAATAACGGCGTCTTGCGAAGGAAGGCCACCAGCGCGCGGGCCGGTAAGTGCAGCCACGGCTGAGCACTCGCGCGCAGCGCCGTCAGGAGCAGGCCAATGGCCAGCCCGCCCGCGATGGCAGCCGCCGACACCAGCAGCGTCATCCCGAAGCCCTCCAGCATCCAGCCGAGATAACGCGGCGGCAGGGGCTGGAGGAGTGCCGGCAGGCTCAAGCTCACTTGGTGCTGCCGATGATGAAGTCGCGCGGCAGCGGGGCGGCGCTCTTCGGACCGAACCAGCGGTCATAGATGCGGCCGGCGGTGCCGTCCTTCTCGAGACCCTGCAGGATCTGGTCGATGGTGGCCGTCAGCTTGGTTTCACCCTTCGGCACACCGATGCCCATGTACTCGCGCGTCAGCACGAAAGGCGAGATCTCCAGCTCGCTGCGATTGGGCAGCGTGGCCAGCAGCGCGCCCAGCTTGGCACCGTCCTGCGCAAAAGCCTGGATGGCACCGGTGCGCAGTGCGGTGAGCGCAAGCGGGGAATCGTCATAGGCGATCACGCGCGCGTTGGGATAGCCGTCGCGCAGCGTGGTTTCCTGCGTGGTGCCCTTGTCGACGCCCAGGCGGATGCCGTCTTTCTTCAAATCGTCCGGCTGCTTCAGCACACCCTTCTTGGCGATGAACTGCAGGCCGCTGGCAAAGTACGGCGTGCTGAATTCAATCTGCTTCTTGCGCTCGTCGGTAATGGTGAAGTTGGCGGCCACGATGTCGACCTTGCCGGACGTAAGCAGCGGCACGCGGTTGGCCGGGTTGGTGGCGCGCAGTTCCAGCTTGACGCCCAGCTTGTTGGCGATTTCCTGCGCGTAATCCACATCCAAGCCAACAGGCTGACCGGTCTTGGCATCGGCGTAACCGAACGGCGGATTGGCGTCGAACACGCCCACCCGCAGCACACCCGCCTTCTTGATGTCGTCGAGCTTGTCGGCGTGGGCTTGCGGTGCGTGCAGCACCGCCACCGCGAGCGCCGCCCCGATGACCACCCCCACCGCCTGGCGCGACGATTTTGCCAACGCCTGCGCCAGACCCGGCAACGAGAATGCGCCCGAAACGCTTGCTTGCATGACAACCCCCTGATGATTTTTAGGGGTTCAAGCGTAGGGTGATTGCTGCGCCGCGCAAACGAATTCCTTGGCAGATCGATATACGCGTCCCGGTCGCAACCGGCGCCGCCATGCGCCGCAAAGCCGCCCGGGCCTTCAGTTTTTACATTTCCTGCCGATGAAGGGGGAGGTGATCGGGTGCGCACCACGCAATCATTCACCCGACAACAGTGCCCGATACACTGCAAGAACAACGAACAGACGGGGAATACACGTGGACCAAACGGCTGGCGTCGTCATCCGCCGGCATCGCCATGCGCGCGGGGCGTACCGATCATGCTGATCGCGGCACTGGCCTGCGCTGCGCTCGTCTCGATCGCGCTGATCGGCCTGTCATGGCCGCGCCGTGACGACACGGAAGTCTCCGCTTTCATGCTGTTGGCGATCGGCACCGCGCTGTGGAGCGGCGCGCGTCTCATGGAAGTCGTGACTTTCGACATGCCCGTGCGTGTGGGCTGGGCCAAGGTTGCCTATCTCGGCATCATGATGGTGCCGGCCGCATGGCTGCGTATGGTCGTCGCCTTATACGGCCCGAATTCAATGCACTGCCCCTTGTGCGCGCGGGCTGGGTGCTGACGCTGGTTGTGGCTGCGGTGTTCATCGGACTGGTCGCCACGAATGAACTGCACCACTTGGTATGGGTCGATGCGCGCTTCGTCATCATTGACGGCGTACGGCGCGCCGTGTTCGATCACGGGCAGGTCTTCTGGGTTGGCACCGCCTACAACTACGTGCTGCTGGCCATCAGCCTTGTGCTGCTGGTGCTGCCTCCCGGCGAAGCCGCAAGCGGACTGTACATGTCGTCGCGCACGCAGGTGCGCCTGGCGCTGGTCATCGGGCAACTGCTGCCGCTGGTCGCGCATCTGGCCTATCTGCAGCACTGGACGACGGCGATCGGCGGCGACCTCACCCCCGCCACGTTTGCGGTCAGCACCGCATTGCTCGGCTGGATCGTGTTGCGGCCCCGCCTGCGCGATACCGCCTCCTATGCCCGGGGCAAGATCGCCGATGCCATGCGTGACGGCTGCATCGTGCTGGCCCGCGATGGTTCCATCGCCAGCATCAACGCCGCCGCGCGCTATCTGCTGCCCAGCGCCCAGATGCATGCCATGCCGCCCGCCGTGCTGAACGTGGCGGGCATCTTGCGTGAGTTCGAGCGTACGCGCCTGCCCAACCGCCACCAGGTCTGGATGGCCGACACGGGCCGCACGCTGGAAGTCACCCTGGAAGGCCTGACCGACGCGCGCGGACACCACGCCGGCGCTTTCCTGCTCTTGCGCGACGTGACGGTCGAGCAGTTGCAGCGTGCGGGCATGGCCAGCGCCCAGGATGCGCTGCGTGGCGAACTGCAGCGTACGCAGGCGAAGCTCAGCGTGCTTGAGAACGATGTCAACCGCGACGCGCTCACGCAGCTGTTCAATCGCCGCTTTTTTGAGACGCAGGCCCCGCGGCTGTTCGACCATGCCCGCCGTGACAATCGCCCCGTCACGCTGGCGCTGTTCGACATCGATTGCTTCAAGCAATACAACGACACCTACGGCCACCTGCAAGGCGACGAATGCCTGCGCATGGTGGCCGACACGCTGGGTATGGCGTGCCGTCACCCTGACGATTTCATCGCGCGCGTGGGCGGCGAAGAATTCGTCGCCATGCTGTTCGACCTGAGCCGCGACGACGCACGCCAGGCCGTGGCCCGTGCCGTGGCGATGGTGGCCGAACGGGCCGAGCCGCACGCTGCCTCCATCGCGGCGCCGTACGTCACGCTGTCAGCCGGCGCCGTCACGCTTACGCCCGCCGACGAACCCCTGGACGTGCTGTTCGAATGGGCGGACGCGGCGCTCTACGATGCCAAGCGCAGCGGGCGCAATACATTCCGCTTTCACCAGAGTCCGCCAGGGCTGCGGAGTGTTGCGAGCGGGGAGTAGGCCGCCCGTTCGTAGGGCTACGGCATTGCCTTGTTACGCAACGGCAGGTGCCTCGGAAGAATGGACACATGCGCGGACCACCGCGCATGCGCGGCTGCCGCCAGCAGCCAATTCCATTCTTGGAGTATGCGATGCCGACAGGCCAATCCATTGCCACAGTCGTCGACCACTATCTGCGCAATGCCGAGCTGCCCGAAGCCATTTCTGCGCAGCAGACGTTCCAGCACGCCTTCGATGTCTATCTGAAGGATTCCAACGCCTACGCGAACACGTATTTCGCCCGGTATTTCGAGTGGCAGGGCGTGGTGCGCGAGCGCTGGTTCCACGAATGCATTGACGCAGATCTGCTCATGAGCGGGCGCGTGATCTTCGTGACCAAGCTGGCGCATCAGGAATTCGTTGAAGAGACATTTCCGTTTCAGCGCGTGGAATGCCACCTGAACACATTCCGGGTGCAGCCGTGCTCGTTCTACATGGTGTTCCGGTTTGTTTCAGGCGGGCGGCTGGTGTCGCTGGGGTATCAGCAGGTGGTGTGCGCCAACGCCGAGCGCGTGATTCAGCGCTTGCCGGACCACGTGCGCACGCGCGTGAAGGCGTACGAGCTGGACACGCTGCCGGAGCTGGCGCACGTGTCCTGACGTTCTGAGGGTGTGAGCCTTAGATAGCAGGAGGTTGGGGAAACCGCATGGAGAACAGCGTGTATTCCCCAACCACGGATTCACACTGGATGCGCCCGCCGAATGCCTGCATGACGCGGCGGCAGAACGTCAGCCCCACGCCCGAGCCCTTGCCGACATGCTTGGTGGAGAAGAACGGGTCGAACATGCGGCGCTGCACGCTGGGCGGAATGCCGGTGGCGCTGTCGCGCACGACGAGCACGTAGCTGTCGCCATCCTGGCGGGCGGAGATTTCAATGTGCCCCTTGCGCGCGATCTGGATGGCATGCAGCGCGTTCTTCAGCAGGTTGAACAGCACATAGACGAGCAGCGTGTCGGAGCCCACAAAGCGCCAGTCGGCGTTGAATGCCTCAACGTGCACGCGTTCGCGCTCGCCGGCCTGAAAGGGGTACTGCACCACGGCCGTCTCCACGCATTCGCGCAGCGAGTGGGCCGCAAAGGTGCGCCGGTCGAGGCGCTCCAGCGTGACGGAGGCCAACGCCATTTCGATCACGCTGTGTGCGGACGCGACTTCCGACGTGATGGCGCCCGCCAGTTTGGACAGGCGATCCAGCATGGCCGGATGCTGCGGCGGCTGGCACAGGCCGTTGTCGATGGCGAGCTGATAGCCGCGGTAGACGTCGGGCCACGCGCGGGCGATTTCGGCGGCCTGCAGGCGGATGGTCGTCAGCGGCGTACGCACTTCATGTGCAACGGTGGCGGCCAGTGCATACGGGCGCATCAGGTCGAACTTGACCACGCCCACGGCGATGATGCCCAGGGCAATGGCCAAGGGCAGCACACCCGGCGGGTAGAACGCCATGCCGTAGTTGACCGCGTAGTCGGCCGCCGCCAGTGAAATCAGCCCGACGCCGAACAGGCACGTCAGCAACCGTTTGCGCTTTTCGGCGGTGGCATGCCGCTGCTCGCGGTAGAGCACCCACATGCCGCGCGTGACGAGCGCAACTGTCTGCGCGATATGCACGGCTTCCAGCACGCCCGCCTTCGGATAGAAACCGAAGTGGAACTGATGCACGCCATCGATGACCAGGTTGGTGGTCAACAGCAACGCGATCAACGCAGCGTCCAGCGCATAGGCGGCGAGGAGCCAGTGCCGCTCGCCCGGTGCTTCGGCCACCTCCACGGCAAAGTGATACAGCATGGTCGGCATGACGAGGATGGCGATCCAGCCGAGCTTGGCGAGCACCTGGGCCGTGCCGATGTCATGCGTCTGGAAGAGAAACGCCCAGATGCCCTGCCACAGGCACGTGAGCGTGGTCATGCCGAGAAACGCCAGGCTCGCGCGCGTGCGGCCGCGCGTGGTCACGACGTAGACGCCGTAGAACAGGAAGAGCGACGAGACGAAGGCAGGGAACAGGGCGTACATGGAAATCGGAGGTCGGCGCAGTGGCCGCGCGCCAATGCCGACGGGAGTCGACGGTAACCCGGAAGGCTACCGGCAACCCCGCGTTCGTACACGTGTTCCGATATCACATTTTTTTCATTCAGGATTAAGCGAAACCCTGAAATGGCGTCGCATCGCGGTACCCCTCTAATGGGTGTGACAAAAAGGATGAGGGAGGATGAAGGCGCCCGGTCCGCTCAAACGATTCAGGTCGCCTCGATGAGCATCGCGTCGATCGCAAACGAATGGTCTGGCGCCACGGCAAAGTACGCGCGTGCTTCGTCGGCGGCGCGGTCGAACAGGTCGCGGATGGCATCGGCCCGGACCTGCGGCGTGCGGATGCGGGCGATCCAGTTGTCGAAGGCCATCGTCAGCTTCCAGGTGCGCGGCGTGCCGGGCTTGAAACCGGCCTCGGCCAGCATGACCTGCCATTCAGACACTCGGTAGTCGCGCACGTGCGACGCATCGCGCAGCACCTCGGCGGTTTGCAGCAGCGTGTCGAGCAGCGGCACTTCCGGCGCCACGATATCCACGACCACGAGCGTGCCGCCGGGTTTGAGTACGCGGCGCGCTTCGGCCAGGCCTTTGCGCACGTCGTACCAGTGATGAGCGGAAAACCGTGTGGCAACGATGTCGAACGCGGCATCGTCAAATGGCAGGCGCTCGGCACGGCCGGCTTGCGTGTGCAATTGCGCGAGGCCGCGGCGCGCTGCTTCGACGGCCACCACGCCCAGCATGTCTTCCGACAGGTCGTACGCCACCATGGCGGCCACGTGCGGAGCCATGGCAAAGCTCACGTGCCCGCCGCCGCAGCCCAGATCGAGCACCTTGGCATGGGGCACCGATTGCGCCAGCGCGGCCAGCGCGTCCAGATCGGCGCCCTGTGCGTGCACGGCGCTGGTCAGGTAAGCCTGGGCGACTTGGCCGAATTGCTGGTCGACGAGTCGATGCTGCTGCATGGCTGCTCCTTATGGCGTGTGGGGATGAGGAGCGGCCAGTGTAGGAGCGCGGCCTGCGCGGCGAAATTCGTGATTCGCGAAACGGGGTATCGCGCGAGCGCGTTGCAGCTATTGCGTGGTCAAACGAAGCGGAACAGCTGCGCAGGCGTGTCGACCAGCACCTGCTTGCGGTCCGCTGCGCTCGGTAGCAGCACGCCGGCGAAGGCCCACATCTTGTCGTAGTTGATCTGCGATTCGAACTGCGTGTGCGGCCAGTCGCTGCCCCAGACCAGGCGGTCCAGGCCGAGTGCGTCTTTCAGGCGAGGCATGGCGGCCTGGGCGATGGCTTCGCCGCGTCCGTTGGCACCGTTCCGGTAAGCGCCGGAAATCTTCACCCACACGCGGCGCGAGCGGCCGGCGGCGAGCAATGCGGCGAAGCCGGGGTCGTCCACGCCGAGTGCGGGATCGGGGCGGCCGAAATGATCGACCACCACGTTGACCTGCGCTTCCAGCAGCGGCGGCAGCAGCGCGGGCAGGCGGCGTGCCTCGACGTGCAGTTCCACATGCCAGCCCAGCGCATGCAGGCGTGCCAGCGCGGCTTGCCATACGGGCGATTTCAATTGCGGGTCCGCCGCACCGATCAGGTTCAGGCGGATGCCGACGATGCCCTCGGCGTTCATCTGCGTGAGCAGCGTTTCGGGCGCGGCCGGGTCGATGACAGCCACACCGCGCAAGCGCTGCGGCGCCTGCTTGAGCGCGGCCAGCAGGTAGCTGTTGTCAACGCCCAGGAAACTCGGCTGGATCAACACACCGTGCGACACGCCATGCGCGTCGAGCTGCGCCAGGTAGGCCGGCAGCGGCGCGTCATAGGTGGGGGCATAGCGGCGCGCATTGGCGAGCGGCAAGCCGCGTTCGAACACATGCGCATGCGTATCGATGGCGGTGATGCGGGCAGGGGTGCCGCGCGTGGCGTCCCTGTTGCCGGTGGCGGCGCAGCCGGCAAGGGCGGTGGAACCTAGCATGGCAAGCAATCCGGTGTTGAAGGCGCGGCGAGTGGGCATGGGGTCTCCTGGCGGCGACGGATCGAGTGCGTCGTCATGATGTTGTGATGGGCGTTCAGACCGTGACGGCAGCGAGATCGCGGCCCTTCGTCTCGGGCAGCATCAGCACGGCCACAGCCACGATCGAATACGCGATGGCCGCGTCGATGCCGATAGCCGTGCCCAGCGACATGGAGGCGCTCATCTTGCCCACCAGCACCGGGAACGCGGCAGACACCACGCGGCCGAAGTTGTAGCAAAAGCCGACGCCCGTGCCGCGCACGCCGTGCGGATACAGCTCGTTGAACAGTGCCCCCATGCTGGCGGGAATGCCCGCCGCAAAGAAGCCCAGCGGAAAGCCCAGCACCAGCATCGCGCCATCCGACAGCGGCACCAGCAGATACACCAGCACCGTCACCACACAGCAGCACGAAAACAGCAGGATGTTGCCGCGCCGGCCGAGCACGTCCAGCAGCCATGCGCTGGCCACGCAGCCGCACCAGAAGGCGAAGATGATCACCGCCAGGTAGCCGCCCGTGCCGAGCACAGACAAATGGCGCTCCGTCTTGAGGTACGTCGGCAGCCACGTCATCAGCGCGTAGTAACCGCCGTGTGCGCCCACGCCGAGCAGGCCGCCGATCAGCGTCATGCGCAGCACCTGCGGGCGGAAGATGTCGAGCAGCGGAAAGCGCGAGATCGGCATCGCATTGGCGTTCGCATCCGGCTTGGCGGCCGGTACGGGTTCCTTCACGCCACGGCGGATGTAGATGATGAGCAGCGCCGGCAGCAACCCCGCAGCAAACATCACGCGCCAGGCGAGGTCGGGTTCGATGAAGGAATACGTGAGCGCATACAGCAGCACCGCCGCGCCCCAGCCCACGGCCCATGCGCTCTGCACGGTGCCCATGGCCTTGCCGCGGTGGCTGGCGCGGATGCTCTCGGCCATCAGCACGGCGCCTGCCGCCCATTCGCCGCCAAAGCCGAAGCCCTGGATGGCCTTCAGCACCAGGAACTGCTCGAAGTTCTGTGCGAAGGCCGAGGCGAATGTGGCCAGCGAAAACCACAGCACCGTGATCTGCAGCGTGCGCACGCGGCCGAAGCGGTCCGTCAACGCCCCGGCAATCCAGCCGCCGAGCGCGGACGCCACCAGCGTGACGCCCGACACCAGCCCGGCCTCGGCCTTGCCGATGTGCCACGCTGCGATGATGGTCGGGATGACGAGGCTGAACATCTGCACGTCCAGCGCGTCGAGCGCCCAGCCTCCAAAGCAGGCCCAGAACGTGCGCTTTTCCCCTTTCGAAATCTCTTTGAACCAGCCGAACATGCGGTCTCCTCCGGGTGACGTGAGCGGCGTGTTCATCACGCATTGCTCTAGTCATCTATATGAATAGAGGAATTCTAGGGCGCAGCAGGAGACGGTGCAGTCGGTGTTAACCCGAGCGGAGGAAATCGGCGATCAGCTGTGCAGCAGGGCGACCGGCAGGTGCGCCAGCACTTGGCCGAGCGCCAGCCGCGGACTCTGCAGCGTCTGGCCGTCGAATGCGCTGTGCAGCGGGGTGTGGGAGAGCGCCGGCGGCAGGCAGACGGTGGTGTCCCGCCATGCGCCGTCCGCGAACGTTGGCGTGGGGGCGTGGCCCAGCAGCGCGGAGGCATGCAGCGGCACGATCGCTACGATCGCGTCGGCGCCATACGTGCGCGCAAACGCCAACACATGCCGTGCGCCGCTGCCGGTCACGGCCAGCGGTTGGTAATCGCCCGATTCGAACACCGCTGGCAGTGCGGCGCGCAAGGCGAGCGCACGTGCCAGCACGGCTTGCTTGATGCGGCCGTCGGTCCAGTGGCCGAGCAGCGACGCGAGGCTATGGCCGGCGTGCGCATGCAATGCCCGCAATGCGCGGTGGCGCGCAGCGTAATCGACCGGCCGGCGGTTATCGGGATCGACGAGGCTCGTGTCCCAGAAATCGGCGCCCTGATACAGGTCGGGCACGCCGGGCAGCGTGGTGCGCAGCAAGGTCTGCGCGAGGCTGTTGACCGCCGCGGCCGGGGCCACGCTTTGCACGAAGGCCGAGAGAGAAGGCAGGAACGTTGGAGAAGCCTCGCCCGTCAGCAGCGTCAAGACGAAATCGCGGCTGGCGGCTTCGTACTCCGCATCGGGTGCGAACCAGTCGGTGCGCAGCTTGGCTTCGCGCTGGGCTTTTTCCTGCCACTGCGCGACGCGCTCTGCCAGCTCGCGCACGGCATCGGCGTCATGCCAGTCCAGATCCGCAGGCCAGATCCCGACCAGCGTTTGATACAGCATCCACTGCGCGGCGGGCGAGGGGGCGGGGCCGGTCTGCAGATGGCGAATCCATGCGGCGTGTTCCGTACGCCATTGATGTGCGGCGGCCAACCATTGCGCGGGCCGTTCCGACAGCACGGCCAGCCGCGCGCGCACGTCTTCACCGCGCTTGTGGTCGTGCGTGGCGGTGGTCAGCATCGCGTGCGGCCAGGTAAGGGCGCGCGTTTGCATGGCGTGATGGAACGCGTTGGCGCTCATCGAGAACTCGCCCGGGTCCGCGCCGACCTCGTTGCGTGACAGCAGCCGCCCGTAGCGGTAGCACGCCGTGTCTTCCACCGCCTTGGCCGCCACCGGCGACGACAACTGCTGGCACCGCCGCAACGCGAGCTGGCGCAGCTTGTCTTGGCCGGCCGGCTGCCCGCCGAGCCAGGCGTCGAGCCAGCCGAGCACGGGCTGGTCGATGCGGCGCAGGCAGGCCGCTGCCCCCGACGTGGCGCTTTGCAGGATGGCCGAATCTTGCGCATCGCGTTGCTGCGCATTCGCATAGGTGCGATACACCGGAAAGTGGACGATCACCTCAGCAAGCGCGCGACGGATGGCGTGCCACGTCACGTCGTGGCTGCTGCGCTCCTGTTGTGCCACTGCATGTAGCGCAGATGTGGCCGCATCGAGTTCCGCCGCAAAGTGCGCATGCAGAACCTGGCGACGTGCGGGTACAGCCGTGGCCGAGAACGGCGCTTCAGCCACCGGTGCGCCGATCCACTCCAGCCAGCCCTGCGTGAGCGCGGTCTCGCCGTGTGCATCGTGCAACAGGGCGCCCACCTGGTTCATGAAGTCGTAGCCGCTGGTGCCGTCCACGCCCCAGTCGGTGCGCATCGCTTCATCGGGGGCGAGGATCTTTTCGACGACGATCCACGGGTGACTCGTGAGCCGGTCAGCAGGACGCGCAGCGTGCTCCGCTTGCAGACGGCGGCGTAGCTGGCGGCAGTAGGCGGCCGGGTCGGCCAGGCCATCAACGTGGTCGATGCGCACACCGTCGATCCAGCCCAGACGGTAGAGCCGGAACAGCAGCGCGTGCGTCGCTTCAAAGACTTCGGCGCGCTCCATGCGCAGGCCGGCCAGCGAGCCGATGTCGAAGAAGCGGCGCCAGTTGATCTCGTCGTTGGCGGTGCACCAGTGAGCCAGGCGCCAGTGCTGGCGCGCCATCAGCGCATCGAGCTGATCGGGTTGCGCGTTGAGCGTGCATACGGCCTCGGCGATGTGTGCGGCGCCGGCTTGTGTCGTGGCGAGGTTGCGCAGCGCGTCGCGCGCTTCGGCGGCACGTTCGCGGCGCGTGCGCAATGAGCGATGGGTAGCGAGCGCGGCAAAGCGGTCTGCCACCGCATGCGTGGCGGTGTCGGCATTGCCGGCGCGAAGCAGCGTGGCGTAGTCGGCCAGCGCAATCGGGAAGCGGTGGTCGTAGTACGCAATGGCCAGTCGCGCGGCTGCGTCGTCGTAGGCCAGTTGCAGTCGGCCGCCGGCCAGCGCGTCGGCGTAGCTTTCACCCAGGAAGGGCGCCAGCACCTTGTTGCGCAGCGCCGGGCTGGGTGGCTGCCATTCGATATCAAAAAAGTTGGCGTATGCGCTGTCAGGCCCGGATTCGAGCACGTCCAGCCACCACGCGTTGTGTGCGCCGCCCACGCCCATGTGGTTCGGCACGATATCGACGATGAGCCCCATGCCGCGCGCATGCAGTGCATCCACCAGCCGTTCGAGCGCAGGTTCGCCGCCCAGCTCGGGGTTCACATGTGTGGGGTCGACAACGTCATAGCCGTGTGTGGAGCCCGGTTGCGCCGTGGTGATGGGCGACGTGTACAGATGCGAGATGCCGAGCGCGGCGAAGTCGTCCAGCAACGCGCGCGCATGGTCGAAGGTGAAGTCGCGGTGCAGTTGCAGGCGCACCGTGGCGCGCGGCACGCGTTGAAGGGTAACGGGCGCGGGGGTTGTGAGGGGTGTGGTCGGTTCGCTCATGACATGCCGATGCGCGCGTTAGTCAGCGCTGACAGGCGCGCCTGGACCGTGGGCGCGTCGAGCAGCGTCGGGGCGGGCGCCGGCAGGCGGCGGCGCCAGTTCGGGTGTGTGTCGATCGTGCTCGGCAGGTTCGGCTGCTCGACAAGCCCCAGCAGGTCTTCCAGCGGCACCAGCGCCAGCGGCGTGTTGGCGGCGCCCGTGAACACCGTGGCCGCCGTGGCAAAGTCCTGCGCGCTGGCTTGCAGGATGACGTCGGCTTGCGCGGGGTTGGCGACACGCGCCTGCTCCAGCGCAGCCTGCAGCGGCGCCACGCCGATCATCGGCACCCCGCCATCGGCCAGCACCAGCCGGTTGTGCTCGGCAAAGGCGGCGACGAGCGCAGCGCGATCGTCCATGCGGCGCGCGTGCGCCTCGCTCTCGCTCATGCCGGCGGGCAGCAGGCCGAGCTGGGCTTGCCAGCGCAGATCGTTGCCGATCCACCAGCCGACGAGCGTGGGCAGATCGTGCGTGCTCGTCATCGCGACGGACGCCGGCGCCCACGTGCGCGGTGCCTTGAAGGGCGCATCGTCGCGCGTGTATTCACGCTCGAACCAGAGGATGCGCATGCCGAGCAGGCCGTCGTCGGCGAGCTTGTCTCGCAGACCCGCGGGCACGGTGCCAAGATCTTCGCCGATGACGATGCAGCGGTTGCGCCACGATTCCAGCGCCACCAGTCGCAGCAGATCCTGCATCGGGTAGCGCAGGTACACGCCGTCGAGCGGCCGTGCACCATCCGGAATGACCCACAGCCGCATGAGCCCGAGCACGTGGTCGATGCGCACGCCGCCGGGCACGGCCATCACCGCCCGCAGCATCTCGATGAAGGCCGAGAAGCCCTGCGTGCGCATGGCGCGCGGGCTGAAGGTCGTCAGCCCCCAGCCTTGGCCCTGCGCGTTGAACACATCGGGCGGCGCCCCCACCGTCACGCCGATCAGCAAGTCGCGCTGCCGGGCCCATGCGTGGCTGCCCGCGCTGTCGGTGCCCACAGCCAGGTCGGCGATGAGGCCGATGGCCATGCCGGCGCTTTCCGCGGTGCGCTGCGCGATGGCCCACTGGCGGGCGGCCGCCCATTGCAGGAAGAGGTGGAAGTTCACCGCGTCCTCATGCTCGCGTGCGAAGGCCT
The DNA here is from genome assembly GCF_007997035.1 of Ralstonia sp. TCR112. Classification (GTDB taxonomy): domain Bacteria; phylum Pseudomonadota; class Gammaproteobacteria; order Burkholderiales; family Burkholderiaceae; genus Ralstonia; species Ralstonia edaphi. Next base: position 33,618 of record NZ_VOSS01000048.1, read on the forward strand.
GTACGCCCAGGTAGCTCGGATCCTGATATTGCGCGGGCCACTGCTTCCAATGCGCAGGCCCAAGGTGCGCATTCAGCGCTTCAAAGTGTGCGTGGTCGCGCAGGCTGGCGCCGCCATCGATGCAGTACGCGCGGAAATCGTTCAGAAGCCGCTGGGCGACGGCGTCCCCGAGCGGCGCCTGCAGCAGGCGGTGATGCAACGCGCGCAGCACCGTCATGCGCGCGTTCCCGCTGGCCGGCCAGTCGATGAGCGGTGCAGCCTCCAGCCGGGCATAGTCTGCGACGAGGTTGCAGTCGACCACGGCTTGCCGCACGGCTTCGTCTCCGAAGAGCGCGGCGGGGTCGATCATCCATGCGTTCAGGAACAGGCGGCTCGACGGCGAATACGGCGAATAGCGACGCGCGTCTGCCGTGAACATGGCATGCACGGGGCTGAGCGCCAGTGCATCCGCACCGCGCTGTGCAAGGTGGCGCGCCAGCGTGCCCGCCGCGGTGTAGTCGCCCAGGCCCGCGCTGCTGGCGGCGCGTTCGGCCTCGCATCGCATGCCATAGAGCTGCGCGGAGGCGCCCCACACGCGGGTGTCGGCTGGGCGATCGTGCTGGCGCAGCGCGTCGGCCACGCCATAGCAACGCGCTGGGGCGATGGCGAGCGTGGCTTCGATCACGGCGCCCGGTCCGGCGTCGATGGTCAGGCGGTGGTAGCCCACGGCATGCACCGCCCCCAGGCGCAGCGTTGCATGGTGCTCGCTTGCGCTGACGCAGATCTTGCCCTCGGCGCTGCCGTCCTTTTCCAAGTCGACCCGATAGGGCTGACCGTCCAGCAACGCGGCCTGCGGCGCCGAGGTCTGCAGCACGATCGGCTGTCCGACCACGCCGGTCACAAGCGGGGGGATGGCCACCGCTTCGGCTTCCGCACGCAGGCGCGCCTGGCTTTCCGACACCTGGGCCGGCGTGCCGGCAGGCAGGCCCAGCGTGCGCAGCACGGCGCGCAGCACGTCGTCGGTCACGCGCATGGGGCGGCTGGCAGCGTCTTCCCAGTCGACCAGCAGGCCGGCATCGGTGGCCAGTTGCTGAAGCGGCGTGCGCTGCGTGCCGGAGGCGTTGCTGGTGCGGTCCATGGTGCGTTGGTGGGTTGGTGTGTTGGTGCGTTGCGGTTGTCCGATGTCAGGTGGACGACGGCGTGTGCAGTAAGGCCACGCAGGCGCGCCCCGGCAGGCGATGCGCGATGAGCGCGGCGGCGGCGCCCTCGTGCGATTCGTGCAGCAGATCGGCAGGGCTTCCGGCCAGCACCGTAGGCACCGCCACGGCTTGATCGGACAGATTCACCATCAGCGTGAGCACGCTGCCATCGCCCATGCGCCAGCGGGCCAGGGCGCCGGCGTGGCCCAGTGCAACCGCATCGAGCGCGCGTGCATTGGGCAGGCGCGGGATGATCTCTGCGTGACGCAGCGCCAGCAGGCGGTGCATGCGGTTCAGTGTGTTGAGCTGTCCCGGTTCGGCCAGGTTCGCCTCGCCGGGGCAGGAGGCGAGGTAGGTGATTTCATCGTTCGGGTCCGGAATGCGCTCGCGCTGGTGCTGATCGGCAAACGCCGCGAACTTCGCAAACTCCCTGCGCCGGCCTTCCCGCACGGCTTCGGCCAGCATGCCGTGGTGGCTGGTGAAGTACTGGAACGGGCATGTGCTGCCCCATTCCTCCCCCATGAACAGCATCGGGATCTGCGGGCTCAGCAGCAACAGCACCTGCGCGGCGTGCAACGCATCGGGGTGGGCGAGCTGCGTGAGGCGTTCGCCAAAGGCGCGGTTGCCGATCTGGTCGTGGTTCTGCAGGAACAGGACGAACGCGGTGGGCGGCAAGTGCGCGCTCGGTTCGCCGCGCGGCGCGTTTTCGTGGATGGGCGACGGCTCGCCCTGGTAGCAGAAGCCGTCCTGCAGCACGCGCGCCAGGCGCTGCGCGGGCGCATCGGCATAGGCGGCGTAATAGGCCTCACGTTCGCCAGTCAGCAGCACGTGCAGCACGTTGTGGCCGTCGTCGTTCCACTGCGCATCGAAGTCGCCATGGGTATCGCCATCGCGCAGCAGCGACGCGGCGTTCTGCTCGTTCTCCAGCACCAGATGCACATGCCGGCCAGGCTCGGCCGACAGCCGTACGCGGGCGGCGAGTTCGCCCAGCCAATCGCGCTCGGTGATGGCGTGCACGGCGTCGAGCCGCAGGCCGTCAAAGCGATATTCCATCAGCCACATCAGCGCGTTCTGGATAAAGAACTCGCGCACCTGCGGCATGCGGAAATCGATGGCGGCGCCCCAGGGCGTATGCACATCGTCGCGGAAGAAGCTGCGCGCGTAGTGGTGCAGGTAGTTGCCGTCGGGCCCGAAGTGGTTGTAGACCACATCGAGAAACACCATCATGCCGAGCCCGTGCGCGGTGTCGATCAACGCCTTGAGGTCGTCCGGCGTGCCGTAGCTGGCGTCAGGCGCAAAGGGCAGTACGCCGTCATAGCCCCAGTTGCGCGCGCCCGGAAACTCCGCCACCGGCATCAGCTCGATGGCCGTGATGCCCAGCCGCGCCAGTTCCGGCAGCCGCCCGCGCACACCCTTGAAGCCGCCCAGCGCGCCGACGTGCAGTTCGTACAGCACCGTCTCGTGCCAGGGCCGGCCCTGCCAATCGGCGTGCTGCCAGCGGTAGCGCTGCGGATCGACGACGAGGCTCGGACCGGGAATGTCCTGCCATTGCGCGCGTGCGGCCGGGTCTGGCACCGACAGCGTCACGCCGTCGCGGTTGGTGATGCGGTACCGATAGCACGTGCCGGCACTCACGGGCGCGACCGCTGCGTACCAGCCGTCGGGTTCGGCATCCATGCGGATGGCCCCGTCGCCCCGCGCATCGTCAAGGTCGATCCAGGCGGCGGTCGCGTCCGGTGCCCACAGCCGGAAGCGGGTGTTGCCGTCAGCCAGGACGGTGGCGCCGAACGGCATGTCGTGTGCAAACCGGGGGGCGGGTGCGGTCATCGCGTGGCGTCTCCATTGTCATCGCTGGCTGCTTGGCCGGCGGTCGGGGCGGTGCGCTCGTCGTCGGTCGCAGGTTGTTCGGGCCTGTCGTTCTGTGGTGCGCTCTGTGGTGCGTTTTGTGTATCGGGAACCTGCCCGAGGGTTTCGCCGCTGGCGTCTGCGTCCGGCTGCCCCGCAATCTGCGCGATCGTGGCGAGCTGCGTGGCCAGCAGCAGCACAACGCTGCGCCCCGCCACTTTCAGCGTGCCGTCGCTGTGCGGCCGAGCGTCTTCGTCGGGCGCTGCGCTGTCGATGGCGAGCAGCCAGTCCATGGCCGGCTCGGGCAGCGTGAAGGTCAGGTCCGTCGCCGCACCGTTGATCAGCAGTAGCGCCACATGCGGGCGCGCCTCTGCGTCGACGGTCTCGATGCAGGCGCGGCGCACCGCCAACGCCCGCGCCTCGCTGTCGTTCCACGCGTCGGGCGAGAGCACCTGGCCGCGCTCGTCGAACCAGGCGATGTCCGGCACGCCCGGCAGGATCTCGGTGTTGCCGTGCACGTAATGCGGCCAGCGCAGCGCGGGGCTTGCCTTGCGCAGCGCGATCAGCCGCGCCGTATAGCGGGCGAGCGCCTGCCCGGGGTCTTTCTGCAGCAATGACCAATCGAGCCACGACAAGGCGTTGTCCTGGCAATAGGCGTTGTTGTTGCCGTCTTGCGTGCGGCCAAACTCGTCGCCCGCCAGCAGCATCGGCGTGCCGTTGGAAAAGAACACCGTGGCCAGCAGCGCACGCGTCACGCGTTCGCGCAGGGCCTGGATGGCGGGGTCCTGGGTGGGGCCCTCGGTGCCCCAGTTGGCGCTGCAGTTGTCGTTGTGGCCGTCGCGGTTGTCTTCGCCGTTGGCTTCGTTGTGCTTGTCGGCGTAACTGACCAGATCGTGCAGCGTGAAACCGTCGTGCGACGCCACGTAGTTGACCGACGCCCACGGCCGGCGGTGGCGGCGATCGAACAGGTCGCCGCTGCCCGTCAGGCGTGCAGCGAGGTCTGGGCGCTGGCCCGAGTCACCGCGCCAGAAGCGGCGGATGCCATCGCGAAAGCGGTCGTTCCATTCCGCAAAACCCGGCGGGTGGTTGCCGACCTGGTAGCCGTCAGGGCCCACGTCCCAAGGTTCGGAGATCAGCTTCACGGTGGAAAGCACGGGGTCTTGCCGTATGGCATCGAAGAAGCCCGAGCCCTGGTCGAAGCCGTTGCCCTCGCGCCCGAGCGTGACGCCCAGGTCAAAGCGGAAGCCATCCACGTGGAATGCGTTGACCCAGTAGCGCAGCGAATCCATCACCATCTGCAGCACGCGCGGGTGCGACAGGTTCAGCGTGTTGCCGCAGCCCGTGTCGTTGATGTAGTAACGCTCCTGGCCCGGCACGAGGCGGTAGTAGCTCGCGTTGTCCAGCCCGCGGAACGACAGCGTCGGCCCCAGTTCGCTGCCTTCGCACGTGTGGTTGTAAACCACGTCGAGCAGCACCTCGATGCCCGCCGCATGCAGCCGCCGGATCGCCACCTTCAGCTCATGCAGCGATGGCGCGGAGAGGTACGACGGCTCCGGCGCGAAGAAGCACAGCGTGTTGTAGCCCCAGTAATTGCGCAAGCCGCGCTCCACCAGAAACTGATCCTGCAGGAAGGCATGGATGGGCAGCAGTTCGATGGCGGTGATGCCCAGCCGCTGCAGGTGGTCGATGAAGACGCTGTCGCCGAGGGCGCTGAACGTGCCGCGCTCCGGGGGCAGCAGGTCTTCGCGCAGCATCGACATCCCGCGAACGTGGCCCTCGTAGATCACCGTGCGTGACCACGGCGTGTTGGGGCGGACGTCGTTGCCCCAGTTGAACGACTCGTCGGTGACGACGGCCTTGGGCATGGCCGGGGCGCTGTCGCGGCGGTCGAACGAAAGGTCCCCACGGTTGGAATTGAGCCGATAGCCGAACAGCGCATCGGACCAGCGCAGCGAGCCCACCAGCCGGCGGGCATAGGGGTCGAGCAGCAGCTTGTGGGGGTTGAAGCGGTGGCCGTGCTGCGGCTCCCATGGGCCGTAGGCACGGTAGCCGTAGACGAGGCCGGCTTCGACCCCGGGCAGGTAGCCGTGCCAGACCTCGTCGGTGCATTCGGGCAGGGCGAAGCGGGTCAGTTCCTTGCGGCCGGTGGGGTCGAACATGCAGAGTTCGATCTTGCTGGCGTTGGCCGAGAAGACGGCGAAGTTGATGCCCAGGCCGTCCCATTGGGCGCCTAGGGGGAAGGGTTTGCCGGGGGAGAGGGTTTTGGGGAAGCGGAGCATTAGAGGCTGTTTCGTTGTGCGTCTTTTTGGCTTGGTGGTGCATCCCTGTTTCGTACCCTGCCGGGCAC
>NZ_VOSS01000049.1 GCF_007997035.1 Ralstonia sp. TCR112
TGCCCGGCAGGGTACGAAAAGGGGATGCACCAAAAACCCCTTAGCGCAGCAAATACCCCCCAACCACTCCAGCAAACAAACAAGCCCCCAACCAATTGTTATGCCGGAAAACAAAAAAACACTTCATCCGATCCCGCGTCTGCAGCATCGGGTAATACCAAAGCGACAACGCCACGGCAGCGCCAAATCCAATCCAGTACGCCACGCCTAGCGCCATCACATGGCCAGCCCAGGCCATGATCCCGAAGAAGCCGACGTAGCACAGCATGATCGCCGCCACGTCGTAGCGTCCGAACGTAATGGCCGACGTTTTGATGCCGATGAGCAAATCGTCATCGCGGTCGACCATCGCATACGCGGTGTCGTAGGCGACGGCCCAGAACACATTGCCGGCGAGCATCAGCCACGCCAGCATCGGCACTTGATCCTGCACCGCGGCGGACGCCATCGGAATCCCAAACCCGAACGCAATGCCGAGGTACGCCTGCGGAATCGCGAAGAACCGCTTGAAGAACGGATACGTGCCAGCAATCACGATGGCGGCAACCGACATCCACTTCGTCAGCGCATTGAGCGGCAGGATCAGTGCGAAGGCGACGAGCGAGAGCACCGCCGCAACCGCCAGCGCCTCCCACGGGGCGATCAGGCCCGCGGTGATCGGCCGCTCCTTGGTGCGTTTGACGTGCTTGTCGAAGTCGCGATCGGCCCAGTCGTTGACCGCGCAGCCGGCCGAGCGCATCAGGAACGTGCCGACCGTGAAAATCACCACCAGCGACAGCGGCGGATGGCCGTCAGCCGCCATCCATAGCGCCCACAGCGTCGGCCACAGCAGCAGCAGCGTGCCGATCGGTTTGTCCATCCGCATCAGGCGCGCGTAGAGCACGAGGCGGCTGGGTTGGGCAGCGGACGATTGCATGGAAATCACCAAAGAAAAATGGCGCCTGCACGAGGCAAGGCGCCATTTTAGTCCCGCCGAAAGCAGCTTAGGCGGCGGCCAGATCGAAGCGGTCGAGATTCATCACCTTGACCCATGCGGCCACGAACTCGCTGATGAAGCGCTCCTTGCCGTCGGCGCTGCCGAACACCTCGGCCAGCGCACGCAGGATCGAGTTCGAACCGAACACCAGATCGACGCGCGTGCCCGTCCACTTGCGCTCGCCCGTCTTGCGGTCATAGCCCTCGTAGATGTCGCCGGCAGGCTTCCACTCGGTGTTCATGTCGAGCAGGTTGACGAAGAAGTCGTTCGTCAGCGCGCCTGGCCTGCTGGTAAAGACGCCGTGCTGGCTGCCATCTGCGTTGATGTTGATGGCGCGCAGGCCACCGATCAGCACGGTCAGCTCCGGCGCCGTCAGCGTCAGCAGTTGAGCCTTGTCCAGGAGCAGCACTTCGGCCGGCACCGCAAACTGCGCCTTCTGGTAATTGCGGAAACCGTCGGCCACGGGCTCGAGCACAGAGAAGGACGCCGCATCGGTCTGCTCGGCCGTCGCATCGACGCGGCCCGGCGTGAACGGCACGGTGATCGTCGTGCCGGCTGCCTTGGCAGCCAGCTCGATACCGACGCTGCCTGCCAGCACAATCACATCCGCCAGCGAAGCCTTGCCCGAGGCGCGTTGAATTTCCTCCAGCTTGGCCAGCGTGCCGGCCACCGGCTGGTTGACCGCCCAATCGTTCTGCGGCGCCAGGCGAATGCGCGCGCCGTTGGCGCCGCCGCGCTTGTCGGACCCGCGGAAGGTCGAGGCAGACGCCCACGCCACGGCAACCAGTTCGGATGCCGACAGGCCAGAAGCGGCAATCTTTGCCTTGAGGTCGGCGATATCGGCTTCGGTCGGCTTGTGCGTGGCCGCCGGCAGCGGGTCTTGCCAGATCAGGTCTTCACGCGGCACTTCGGGGCCGAGGTAACGCGACTTCGGGCCGAGGTCACGGTGCGTGAGCTTGAACCACGCACGGGCAAAGGCTTCGGCAAACGCCTGCGGGTTGTCCAGGAAGCGGCGCGAAATCTTTTCGTATGCCGGATCGAAACGCAGCGACAGGTCGGTCGTCAGCATCGTCGGCTTACGCTTGGGCGAGTCGGGCGTCGGGCCCGGAATGATCGCCTCGGCGTCTTTGGCGACCCATTGCAGCGCGCCGGCGGGGCTCTTTTCCTGCACCCATTCGTACTTGAACAGGTTCTCGAAGAAGTAGTTGCTCCATTGCGCGGGCGTCTGCGTCCAGGTGACTTCAAGCCCGCTGGTGATCGCATCCGCGCCCTTGCCGGTGCCAAAGGTACTGGCCCAGCCCAGGCCTTGCGCTTCCAGCGGCGCGGCTTCGACATCGGCGCCAACGTGGCTTGCCGCACCGGCACCGTGGGTCTTGCCGAAGGTGTGACCACCGGCGATCAGCGCGACGGTTTCTTCATCGTCCATCGCCATGCGGGCGAAGGTCTCGCGGATGTCCTTGGCAGCAGCCAGTGGATCGCCATGGGCGTGTTCCGGGCCTTCCGGATTCACATAGATCAGGCCCATCTGTACGGCGGCAAGCGGGTTCGCGAGGTTGCGTTCGCCCGAATACCGCGTGGCTTCCAGCCACTTGGTCTCGTTGCCCCAGTAGACGTCATTGTCCGGTTCCCACGTGTCTTCACGGCCGGCGGCAAAGCCGAACGTGCGGAAGCCCATGGTTTCAAGCGCAACGTTGCCGGTCAGGATCAGCAGGTCGGCCCAGGAGATGGCCTGGCCGTACTTCTGCTTGATCGGCCACAGCAGGCGGCGCGACTTGTCGATGTTGACGTTGTCAGGCCAGGAGTTAAGGGGGGCAAAACGTTGCTGGCCACGCCCGGCACCGCCTCGGCCATCGCCGGTGCGGTATGTACCGGCGGCGTGCCATGCCATGCGGATGAACTGCGGGCCGTAGTGGCCGAAGTCTGCCGGCCACCAGTCTTGCGAATCCGTCATCAGGCGGCGCAGATCGGCCTTGAGCGCGTCGTAGTCGATCGCATTGAACGACTTGCGGTAATTGAAGCTCGACCCGAGCGGATCGGACTTTTCGGAATGCTGGTTCAGCAGATCAACGCGCAGTTGATTGGGCCACCAGTCCTTGTTGGACGTACCGCCACCGAAGGCGTGGGAAGCAGCGGGAGCATGGCCGGAAAACGGGCATTTAGCTTCAGTCGTCATGATTCTCTCGTTTAGGTCATGGGGTTGATGCCGCCCCACCCGCAACGCAACGGGCTCGCGGGAGGGGCGCAATTCGCTGCTGTCGAAACGCCTGTCGCAAACGTGGCGAACGGCCGTCAAGCCAGCCTTAAGCCAGGAGCGAACGCAGCATCCACGCGGTCTTTTCGTGAATGTCCATGCGTTGCGTCAGCAGATCGGCGGTCGGTTCGTCGGCGGCCTTGTCGACGTCGGGGAACAGGCTGCGGGCGGTGCGCGTCACGGCTTCGTGGCCGGCCACCAGTTCGCGCACCATGTCCATCGCCTCGGGAACGCCCTTCGATTCCGGAATCGACGACAGCTTGGCGAACTCCGAATACGAGCCCGGTGCCGGATAGCCCAGGGCGCGGATGCGCTCAGCCACCGGGTCGACGGCATTCCACAGTTCGTTGTACTGCGTCTCGAACATCAGATGCAGCGTGTTGAACATCGGGCCGGTGACGTTCCAGTGGAAGTAATGCGTCTTCAGATAGAGCGAGTAGGTATCGGCCAGCAGGCGCGACAGGCCGTCGGCGATCTTCTTGCGGTCCTTGTCAGCAATGCCGATGTTGATCTGGGCTGCGGCAGGCGCGCCGTTGTTCTTCTTTGCCATCTAGATTCCCCTATGAAGTGGTGTGCAAAAACGCGATGCCGTTCCGCTCATTCAGCGTCGGGCCACGCGTGGTTCGAGCCTTCTTTCGGTTGCCGTTCGCACAGCAAGTTCCGATCGTCGCATCGTCCTGTGACGAAACGCAGAACGGATGACAACCGAAGATCAGGCCGATCATCAGACCATGAGCTGCACCATACCGTGCAGGAGCACGATCATAGCGCCGGCTGTCACGATGGTTAGACCGATCTGCTTGCGCACCCACTTCCGTTGCAGGCGGGCGGATTCTGCGACACGCGCAACGCGGCCGCCCGCTGCACTACCTGGCATGCCCGACAGCATCGGGACCTCTGCCTGCGAGGCGCGCACCGTGCCCGCAAATCCCTGCCACTCCGAAACGAACATCCGCACCATTGCCATGTTTTCTTCTCCTTGCGACCCTGCGCCTTCCTGATGCCCACACCATTCGCGCGAGCAACTTCGTGCATCCGTCAGGTCAGTGCGATTCGCCATAGGCAGCGAGCCATTCCAGCACGGTCGCAACGGTGTTCGAGGCAAGCGACCAGGACATGACGGGCTCCACGGTGATCTGCAGTGAGCGATGCGCTCACCATGGAACACAGTCTATCTTTACGCTATTGAATCGTATATTTGATTGTTTTTATCTATCAATTAGGCGTGCGCTATGGCCGTCATGGGGTGACGGTGTTGGCATAGCGAAGAAAATTAGAAAATATCGAAGTAGACTAGAAAATATCGAAGCTGGAAATGGCAGGATTTCCCATTAAACCCTTTGCTATAGCCATTCCATGCGTTTTCTCTGCTCCCAAAAATGATGCGGCGCACAATTTGATATGCGACGCATCCGCGCGTCGCGGCCATCTGGCCACAACTTTCACCGCGACTCGATACTTCGCCGGATAGCCCCAAACCACGTGGTGTTGTAGGGTTGAGCAACATAGCAACACCGGCGCAATCTCACTCTCACCTCTCCATGGCTGCCAAGGACATTCACCGTCACCAATCGACCCACGCGGCCGGTTCGGGCAGCCTCGCGTTCGTTCCGCTCGAACGAACCCGTACGCGAATAGCCGGCTGATCCTCAGCCTCGATTGGTCCCGGCATTGTCCGGTTCGACAACTGCGGCTACATGCCGCCAGTTCGCGTATGGAGAATCATCATGTCTGCTCCCGAGCACTCCTCGGAGCATCCCCCTGGGTTCTTGCCCTTAGGCGATCTCGCAGCACTGCGCAGCGCCGCAACATGGCGGTTGCTTATCCCCTCGGACACGCGCTCGGCTCTTGCCGCCGCCCGGCAGGACAATGAACCCAAGGAGGAGATCCCTGGATTCTCAGTTGAGGAACCGTCCACAGTTGCGTCGGCGGCGCACGCACCTGCGCCTCGTCGAGCCAAGCCCGGGCATGTTCTTATCTTTGGGCCCGAGGCGCTAACGCTCGCCAACGTGAACTTGCGAGGTGCCGACCGCTACCAGCGGGATTACGCACAGACATTGTTGGAGCAAGCCAGCACCAATGACGGCTACCGCGCGCTGCCTCGTACCCGCTCGGCACTGAAGAAGCTCGCAACAGCCCAGACGTTGTTCGGCAACCTGCGCGAGCCAATTCAGAAGCTGAAGATTGATCTCACGCTTATCGGCGCAATGCGGGCGAAGGACTTTCGCGTTCGTCCGATCCTCCTGACAGGGCAACCTGGCGTGGGCAAAACGCATTTCGCGTTGAAGTTGGCGGAGATTTTGAATGTGCCGATGCGAAAGTGGTCTGCTGGAAGTGCCCAAGCAAGCTTCCAACTGACGGGCGGCGATAGCGCCTGGCACCACGCTCGGCCGGGGATGATTGTTGAGATGCTTGCCAGCGGCAAGTCGGCGACACCTGTCCTTATCCTGGACGAAGTGGACAAGATTGGCAGCGATGGCCGCTACCCGGTTACGCCAGTACTGCTGGATCTACTTGAGTCGGGAACAGCGAGCGCGTTCCAAGACGCGTTTTTCCGCATGACATTTGACGCCAGCCGAATCATCTATGTCCTGACAGCGAACGATCCCGACGCTGTGCCTCCGCCACTACTGAGCCGCGTAGAGGTATTCGACATCCCGGCACCCGAGCCCGAGCAACGGCTGCAGCTCATCTTGGCGGAAGTTCGTCGGCTGCAGCGGGCTACCGGCAAACGCATTGAACTGGACGCCAGTGCAGCAGAAGCCTTGTCAGAGAGAAGTGATGTCGATCTGCGCGCAACGCATCGCTTGGTGCAGGACGCGTTTGCGACAGCAATGGCATCAGGAAAGGCCTTCGCCGTGCTCAAGGTGCCGCGGCGTGCTGCGCGGCTGACGATCGGCTTCGTAGCGGATGGCCAATCGGGCGAGCGAGCCTAGGGCGTGGCGACATTGAATCCGCTGATGTCCAACAACTTGCGCTGCTGGAAGGCAGCCTGAGCAGGGTCACCCCTTTGAACGGCACGCTCGGCCGCGAAAGCGTGGAGGGAGTACTCTTGGGGCACGACAAATGGAGCAAGCCATGGCGGCAGACAAACTCGGCCGATTCATGACCAGCGGCACATTCCTGGAACGTGCGAACGCGGCAGTGGCTAAGGCAGTGCGTCGCCTCGAAAAGCGAGGCATCGCACCGGCTTACATCCAGCGCCAACCAAGCCAGCAATCGAAAGTTGGCGCTGGACCGGGCGACAGTCCTCAAGAAGCAAGCTCAGGCGTTCCTGGACAACATGAATCTCCTCGTTCTAAGTGACCTTCATCTCGAATTCTCCCCCCTCGACATCGACACGACCGAGGTAGACGTGATCGTGCTTGCCGGCGACATTCATCTTGGCAAGCGCGGAATGCCTTGGATTGAAGCCCAGAGCCGCGGCCTGCCGGTCATCTACGTGCCCGGCAACCACGAGTTCTACAAAGGTGAGCACAGTCGAGTGCTTCGAGATCTGCGTGCGGCGTGTGCCGCGACGCCGAACGTCCACCTTCTCGACATGGATAAGATCATGATCGGGGACGTGGAATTCCTGGGCGCCACGCTCTGGACAGACTTCGCGCTGTACGGTGGTGCAGAAGAGGAAGTGCGTGCCGCCGAGAGCTACGCTGCTCGGGGCATGACTGACTTCACCGGAGCCATTCGCTTCGAAACGCGTGGGGTGTTCAGAAAGCTGCAACCGCGGGACACGGCTCGGATGCACGTCGTCGCACGCGAATGGCTGGACGAGGAGTTGACCACCCCTTCGCGGCGCAGACGGGTAGTTATCAGTCATCACGCTCCATCTGCGCGCAGTGTGTCTCCGCAATTTCAAGATGACCCGCTCACGCCGGCGTATGCCAGCCGCATGGATGAAGTGATCCAACTCGCCGATCTATGGATTCATGGCCATATGCACGAGAGCTCTGACTACAGCGCCGGAGCATGTCGGGTCATCTGCAATCCGCGAGGCTATGCGCCCAAGGGGCGGAGCACAGAAAACAGCGCATTCGATCCGAGGCTGATCTTGCAGGTCTAAAGCATCCGGTGTCGTCCAGCAAGCCTTAAAGCCCTCAAGAAAACAAGAAGGAGCGCTGCGACGGCAAGCGCAGAACATGATTGCCCTTCAGATTAACGCGCGCCCTGGACGGGTCGCCGGATTCATCGACCACGACGATCTCACCGCCTTGGTGAAGCTCTAACAGGGTGGCCTCCACCATTTCGCGAGTAGCAGGCGTTGTGTTGATCAGCTTCAGGAAGAACTGCTCGAAGGTCATCCCCTCAGCGCCATCGAATAACATCTCGGGGATCTGCTCGAGCATGGTTTCCTTGCTCACCGCTGCCGCCACCTCGCCGAAATCGAATCCTGCCTGCAGCTTGTGCTCATCGTCGATCTTGCTGATGTAGCCCGTGCTAAACATGTGGAACCCAGCGTCCCCATAGTGCGAGAAATGGTTGTTGTGCTGCCAGTGCGTGGAGGCCATCACATCCCGAGCTTTCCAGTGCTGCGAGAGATGCAGCAACCAGAAATCTCCGTGCCCGCGCTCAGGGCGAATAAAGAACGGCGTGTAAAACTGGGCCGAGCATTGATTGGTGAGATTCTGGTAGAGCGAGGATTGGAGATGTACGCGCCAGCGTGGCGACTGCTTGATCTCGTCGAGCTCGGATGCCCGCACAGATGTACTGACGCCTGTGGCCTTTTGGAAGGCCGCAAGGTTGCGCTCATTCAAGTACTTGATCAGCGCATCAATATAAAAGGTGAGGATCACCTCGGCGTGCTTGAGCTTGGCAAAAATATCGCGCAAACACTGCATTGGCACGCCGGAATAGCCGTACTGATCAAGAACAAACAATGCTCGCCCAGAACGCGGGCTTCGATCATGGCACCGCTGAATGGCCGCGCCGCAATGGTCGGCAAATTGGCCTTTGACCAAGCGCACCTTACCGTTGGCGAGTGCGGCTCCGTACCCGCGCTCTTCCAGCAAGCGACCAAGGTAGTGCAACGAGCTCTTTTTGGCGTCAACACAGATGAGTTCGACGTCGATCAGGATGGGCTTGCGACGCTCTTGCCGAATATTCAGGAGCGTCTCGGCCTCGCGTATGGCTTCAAGAATGACGAGAGGCGAGCCCGGAACTTCCTGGCCATCCTCGTTGAGATAGAGCCCCCCGCCACAAAAACCATCAACGATGGTCAGTTGGATCTTGTCCTGGTGCGGCAGCGACACCAGCGTCAGGAAATAGTCGACCAAATAGTTGCGCAGGAGCGCATGCTTGACCTCGCTATGCCGCTTAAGCTGCGGTGGCGGACTTCCCCAGACCCATTTGTAGTGTGGCATTGAGTGGCAGGCTTGGTGCGCTCTTGTGACCCCTGCCTGCCAATCTGCCCCCGCGGCCTCAAGGGCGCATCGATGCCTCTCACGTAGATGCCACGCGCTCGACGACGGTGACCGGCATTTCGTCCCAGGTCCGGCCATTCAATTCGCGACCGTTGGCGGCCTTCGCCCGCTTTTTGCCGTCTGCGCCCCATCCGCCCCACTGCTTGAAGAAAAAGGCGACTCCCTGCTCCTGACATTGAGCCCGAACGGCCTCTGCCCATTCCATCTTCATTGGGCGCGCCTTCGGGCCAGACTCACCACCCACGATCACCCAATGAATGTCCGTCAAGTCGAGTTCACCAACATCGGCCAGTAGCGGTTCAACTGATAGGAACCGGATGGTCGCGGGCACTTGGCGTAGGTAGTCAATACGGGGAACGCCGTACTTCCGGTCCTCGACAGAGACTCCAAGCCACGCATTCGTCGGCACGGAACGCTTCCGGAAATAGCGCGCCATCCGAGCAGCTCGTTTGGTAAGTATTTGATATGTATGGTGCGGTGTCTGTGCGATGACTTCGAATACTTTGTCGATATACGCGTCCGGCACCCGCTCGTGGAACAGATCCGACATGGAGTTCACAAAATAAACTGTCGGCTTCTTGCGTTTGATCGGGTCGTTGAAGCGCTCCGGCAAAAGAGTGAGCGCAAAACCGTTCTCATAGCCAGGCGTCCCCATAGCTTTCAGCCGCTTGGCCATGGCCTCCGCATAGCAATGCTTGCACCCGGGCGAGATCTTGGTGCACCCGACTGTCGGATTCCAAGTTTGCTCAGTCCACTCAATCTTGCTGATGGTTGTCATCGAGATATTCCCTGTTTTTTATCTTAGTCCCACCGGCCGGCTGCGGCCTATAGCTTCGGACAATGCCCCTGACGACGCCGATGATGTTCAGGGTCTTCTCCGGAGTCGCTGTCTTGCCATCCATGCCGTGCGATACGAGGCGCGGTTGACCTCGATCATTCCTGAATTCCTTGATGGTCTGGCTACCGTCGATTTCGGCCACCACGATGTCGCCGGTCAAAGCCTGCGAACTCGTCTCAACCACGCGACGTCGCCACTCAGAATCCCTGCGTTCAGCATTGAATCGCCGCGCACCTTCACCAGCACGGTCTTCGAAGGCTTCGCCATCAACAGTTGATCGAGAGCCTGGGCTTGCACAAGGCCCGTAGCGCTGCCATCCGCGCCAAAGCCTGCTCGCACTTCATCGTCGCTCAACTCCAGCGTGAAAAAGGCGGGGCCCGGCGCCAAGCGCCCGCCCACAGACTTAGTCAGATGGCCGGAAGCAATCAGCCGCTGCGTCAGTTTGAAAGCTGCGTTCTTCGCCTTAAAGCCGAGCGCTTTGGCGATCTGGCTGTACGAGGGCACGCACCCCATCTGCGCATACGTGTCGCGAAGTCGGCGCAAATGCGCCTGGTCATTGTTGGTTCGAGCCATTTCTTTATTTTGGTGGACAATCGTCCACTAATCAAGAGAAATAATTGGACGCGGCGGTGGCCGCGCCCGTCAGATCAACGAAGCAGATATAGACACCCGATCAGGAATCGAACAGGCTCAGGTTGGGACTGCGAGCAATGTCATCCCAAATGCGGTCTGGCAACTCGTGCCGGGACAGGAACACCATTCGATAGATGATCCGCCCGTTACCATCGGTAATCTTCGGCATCTGAACACTGACCTTGAAACCCAGGTCCCGCACCGCGTCACACCATGCGTTGAAGAACCACCCCGGCAAGCTTGTCTTGGACAACATATCGGTAGGTACCCTGGACCTCCAGCCAGGCAGCGCATGGTCAAACCGATCCCGCTGCGAATCCAGTTCCATATCAATGTTGCGCGTTAGATCCATCAGACTGAAGTGGATGGCGAAGTCCACGTGCTGCAGTTTGGATAGGCGCTCGATGATTGAGAACGACAAGTGTTCTAAGTTGTAAGGGTCGATGTAGGCCAAAGCAAGCGCTCCAAACGGAACTGCCTTGATCATGGCATCGACTGTGTCAGTCGCAGACCCAACGAAGCCCTGCACAGTGGCGCCGGTGGCACTAAGGCGCAACTGATTTGCTCGCACTCGCTCCGCATCGATGTCGCCGACCAGGACACGTGTGAAGGGCGCGCCAGAGGCGGCGGATTGACGGTACGCCACTACCGAGCCGCCACTGCGGGTAAAGGATTCGCCTACAACTTGAATGCGACCGGGACCGCAGAATGGATCAATCAGTACCCGCTGCTTGAACTTCGCCTGGGCCTTACGCGTGGCATGAATATACTGTTTGAGGTAGAGGTGCTTCTCTTCAGGGACCCACCTACCAACCCCACGCCCATGCGGGCCACGCTCGACTGGCAACTCAGGATAGGGATCTGGGTACTCGTCAACTAGCTTATCTGCGTTCAATTGCTTTCTCAAAGGCATGATGGGGCTGGAAGTGACCACGCGATCAGTGTCGCATTCAAAAATGTAAGCCGAAAAATTCCAATGTGCACCCCACCTTAGTATGGAAACCTCGGCAAAGGCAGCGATTACCGATGCGATAACAAGGAGAGGAAGATCCGGTCACAATATCCTTTATATCTGATATTAGAAACGCGAAATTCCGGTGCTATGCATAAGGTGATGAAAGCTGCCTCAACGCTTGAGGCCATCTTCTGCAACTTCTGCCCAGCGCACAGCTTGTGCGCACTATTGCAGCTACCTGATTTCCCGTAAGTGGCGCTTCCCAACTAGAGAAGGGTGCAGCATGGTCGATCGATGTCGTTTCATTGATATCCAGGCTCGCTCGCGATTGCGTTTGACTGCGACCCGAGCCTTGCCCTGCGATCAACTTGAATCGGCATTTTTACCCGACCAACCACACAAAAAATGCAATCTATCTTCGCCAAGACTTTCGGTGGCCTATCTCGTCCTTACTACTTCCGCCACTTCCTGTTCGGGTTGCTCTTTCCCGCGTTCTTCTTCTTTGTAAGCCACGCTGGAAAACCGATTCCCTTCCCAGTCGTTCTATTTTTTATCGCCAACACGTTCCTCTATCCATACGCCAGGTTCGTGTACGAAGGCGTCATGAGCTTCATCCTCGGCAACAACATCTTCTTTGTGAATGCAATCGTGATGCTGTTTGCCAAGTTCACTACGATGTTGATTTGCTGGGCTTTCGCGGTTTTCATTGCACCAATTGGGCTGGTGTACCTGTACTTCCGTCACAGCAGGGCGTAAGCAATCGCCAATTCGTCATGGGCGCGCGGCTGTCGCAGTTGGGCAGCGCTCCGGTGCATGGCGACGGTTTGACGACAAAATCAGAGTTGCATGCTTCGTATAGACGCGTTTCCTAAGAGCGGGGACCATTGGCGCGTGGACTGGTTCGGCCCCATCGCCTTCCCCGATCGCATGTTGCGGCGGCGGCATCCATCCGTGCTGGTCTCGCTATCCAAGGCCAACGCCCAAGATGGGGCCGGTCGCTTATCGCTCCTATCGTTCCACCAAGCCGAAAGGCAAGCAACCCGATGCTGGGTTTCAGTCGGAACCACAATGCTCTTGCGCATTGGTGACCTGTGGCGCGAGCAGGGCTTGGAATCCCGCGCGGCTGACGAGGAGTTGCTTTGTGAAGATTTGGCGATCAGCCGAGACACCTGCGAACTCGTAAAAGCCGGATCGAGCTTCGAAGACGGCACTTTCATGCTGCCGCTCCACGAGCATGCGGGACATCGCGAAAACACGCACTCCTATTGCGTCCGGGTCACGCTACCGGACGGAAAGCTCCTTGTCGTACCGTGCATGGAGCTGATCCGCTTCTACTTTGGCTCGTCCAGCGAACTCCTCAATCGGCTGTTCTCACCCCAACTCCGTAAAGAGCATCTCTACACAGGGATGCCGGCAATCGATCGGCACAACCGGATGACGCTCCAACTTGCCGATCGTATTCCGCGCGCAAGTGCCGAGGACATCGCCCGAATCGCTGGAAGCCGACTCGCCTGGCATGCGGCCGCAAAGATCGGTGCCTCCTGTGCACAAGCCGCGCAGGCGCGCCAGGAGATCTATCCGCAGACCCTATTTCCGTTCGAAGGAACGACAACACTGCGAGCCTCTGGGAAATGGCTGTCGCGAGGCAATGACCCAAAAGGAACGTTCCTCGTCTATCAGCTCCTGAGTTGCTCGCACCCGTTCCCTTTCAAGTCATTGCGATTCCGCGTGACGGGCACAAAGAAAGCTCGCAGTGCCAGCATGGCGCCCGATTCCCCACCACAGGAAGCCATACCCCCAGCCCGGAGAACCAAGGAACCTTCCAAAATCAGCCTGGAGGAGCATGATCCTTCATCGCAGCTTGCTCCAGCTACGATGCCCGTGCGCAGCAATCGGCGGTTCGTCGACCTGGAGGACAAATGGGTCTTCGCTGACAGAGCCATTGCCGGACAAAAGCCTCGAGCCAGCGCTTCGTCCGGTGACCCGATCAGTGAGCATGCGATCGGCGAACCCGGCTCCACGAAGCGCATCCGAGAAGCGCAGATCGTCGAAGGCGACAACGAGGTTCCAGACCCACCCGCATTCCTGGAACACGCCGTCAAAGCGCTATCCACACTGGACGACGCCTCCGTGCGAGTCCTGACGGCGAGCCGTGATGATGGATGGTCCGTCCCGATGCCACTGATCGCGGACGAAGACGGGGTACTGGACGAACATCTGCTGGTTCCGGATGACAAACACCGGCTGAAGCGTGTAGCCGCCTTCGCTGTTTCTTCAAAGGAGGCATCCACGTTGCTCATGGTTCACGAAGCCAGCCCACCTATTTCGTTTGCCGTCCCCTTGCAGAACAAAGGTGACGAAGCGATTCAACGTGCGATTCAGGCGGCGACGGAAGCCTTCATCTCGGTCCAGAACGGCACCGATTATCAGGTGATGGCCTTGGAGCACACCCAGGTCAATGCTCCCGACGAATTGCGTTCTTGGATCTCAATGCAGCTGTACCACGCGGCCATCGCGTATCTGCGGTGAGCTGCCATCTGCCATTGGCAGCTCTGCAAGCGAATCGCAACGCCTCTGGACACCAGCCTCCAGTCGGGGCTGCGTCAAGATGCCTTTGATGAACCGATGGTGTAGTGGAGCGACAGGCTTGACCGGCCGCTCATGCGCATCGGGATCGTATTGAAGAAGCCAGAGGGACCACAGCAGCACCGCATGCCGTGTCACCACAGATTGCAGTTCCAGTGCCGGTTTTCTGGCCTGCTCAATCTCCAAGTCGGAGTAGCCGAAGCGGCACGCTAGGCAATTGCAGAGACGCGGCTTGGCCTTGCCCGACAACACCGTCACTGCCATAGCGTGTAGACGCTCCAACAAACCTGGCGGACCCACTGTGTTCACGACAGAAAGGTCGCGCGTCAACTGCTGTAACGTGGGAAGGAAACCACTTCCGCGGTCGTCTACGACGGGCGCCTCCGCCAATCGGAGATCGAAGTCGCAGTTGTGGCAATAGCAAATGCCGTCGGTTTCCGCATGACACCAGTTTGTATCGACCCTCTGAACAAACAAGCAAGCGCCACAGCTTGGGCACCGATCAAGCAACAAACATTGGTGCCGCTCACAGAAGGTTTGAAGTGCAACTCTCCAGCAGAGACGGAAATACGGTACCGGATCACTCCTCAGACAGTACGGGCAGAACTGAAGACCTGGACCGAGCCGGGCACTCCGCGGCAGATTGATGGCGATCACCCAAGGGAGGAATCCCCCAACGTGAAACTGTGGGTAAAGCGTCCCCTCGTAGACACGCAGCGTGGCCTGATGCACTGATTCCAGATGGGCCCCCGTGTGCAACGCCAGTGCTTCCAGAAGGGGGGTGGGACTGCGTCGGTCGATATCCATCGTCAACGCCAGAGCCGTGGGTCCGAGCGCCGCATTGCAGAACGGCATCACACCCATTCCATGGCCATGCGCTAGTCGCACAATCCAGCTCGAAAGAAGCTCACCGGGTATGGGCTTGTATCGTATCGGCCAGAGTTGCGTCTTCGCACATAACCACGCTTTCATAGCCTCCGCCTGTACGTCTTGCGCTTAGAGGGTGGCACCCAATCCAACGCATCGAGCTGCTTTTCGGTAATCACTTCCTCGCCGGAACGAATGGCGTCAACCGCCGCCACCTTCACGAGGTCGAAGATGTCACCAAGAGTGGATTCGCTCTTCACATAGATCGCCTGCATCATATCGGGGTAATGCAGACCTGACGGCTTGCGCAGCGGTGTCCGGCGCTCTAGGGTCTTCAGCAACGTCCCTAGCTGCCGGCCAGGCGTCCAACTGGGCATCTCGATCGGGACGAATCGACTCGACATCTGCGGATCAGCGTTGAACGCGTTGTAGGCTTCTTCGATTCCTGAGGCGACGATGCTGATCTTCGCCTCATTGCTCAGGGTTTTGAGAGCATTGCGAAATTCGCGCTGCTTGGTGAGGCCGCCGGCAATCAGGTGGTGAATCTCGTCGATGATGAGGATGCGCACATCCATCTCACCAAAGAGACGTTTGACCTGCGAGTACTTTTCATAGGCGGGAGCCGTCGGCTTGTACGGCGTCATCAGACTATCCATGATCCGGCTATAGAAGTCGGACAGCTCGGGCTTCGGTGGCGCGTCGACCATCACCACCGGACACCGAGTTACCTCCTTATTGGGGTCCAAATCGGGAGGGTGGTCTCCGCGAAACCGCTCAAGAATAGACGTCTTGCCGCTGTATGAGGGGCCTACGATGAGATAGCTCGGCATCCTCGTCACCTTTGGATAGTCGAGCAAATCCTCCAGCTTCTGAAGTGTCGTCTTCGCATGGTCGAGGGGTAGCCAGGTGCCCGTCAGGATCTCTCGAATCCGATCCTTGTCCGGCAGCGCCAGATGCTTCTGTGCCGCCGGACTGAGATGAGCGTACTCAGTCATCATGCTATTCATCGTCGCTCAGCGGTTGGATATCGTCAGGGTCGTATCCCCGGATTGCCGGCGCGGATCTGGAAGGCTCCACCTTCGAAGCCCGGGGCAGGTCTTGAGACTTCCGCGCGCGAGCCTTGTCCTGCTGCTTGCGTTGCTGCTCAGCGCGCCGCGCCGCCTTGGTCTTCGCAGCCGCAGCCTCTTCTAGTTCGCGCTGTCGTGCGATCAGCGCAAACAAATCCCGCTCGCTGTAGTCCTTCATGCCCGCCGCCTTTGCTGCACTCTTGGCCGCACGGATTTCCCAAATACTTGCCGGCGGCAAGCTCGAATCTCGGTAGGGAATCGACTGATAACGTTTGAGATCAGTATCGAAGAAGTACAACACACTCATGTCGCGCGGGTCATAGCGGAACCGAAACTGCTTGCCTCGCTTGGGGTTGTCTGGATCACGCTCGCCCACCCATGGCCGCAAAACGTCGTGGAAGTAGTGAATTCCGTTCTCTCTGACGCCATCACCCTGTATCGTTCGCTCGGTATAGGGCATGAAGTCGATGCGAACCTTCTCAGCATCGGTCAGTATTGGCGGTATTCCGCGCCCCATTTTTCCTCGCGTGCCGAGAATGCCTTCACGCCATTTGGTCATTGGCGTCGTCCCAATGCCGGAGTGCACGTCTCGGTGATATCGGGCGAACATAAGAACGAGCCACTTCTCCAGCTCGTCGAAAGTCATGCAGGCATTGCCCTCGGCATCGTATTCCCCTTTCTGTTGAGGGTTCGCGAAGGTTGCGCCCTTTAGCCCTTTCAACTCCTCCGATACGGTCCCCATGAGTCGCTCGATATGTGCACCATAGCGAGGCTGCTTTACGGGCCGTAGGTGAATATCGATGTGGTACTCCCGGGTGGCGACGGCCAGCATCTTGCCTCTGAATTCCTTGGCATTGTCCATATGGAGTACATCCATGGGGCCATGGAAAGGCCACTCGATATCGCCACAACCCTGCCTTGCCATCCAATCACTCTTGGGTAGGATGGCGTGCGAAATGCACATGCCTGCAGACATCGCCGAAGGAGGATCCAAAGACAGATACATGCCCAAACAAACGCGACTGAAGACGTCGATTGCCAACGTGATCCACGCCCGACCGATCGGCTTGCGGTGCTTGTCGTCAACGATGATGACCGGCAACAAGGTGTGATCGACTTGAACGATCGCGAGCGGGTACTCAGCATCCGGAATTGATCCGATGTTCACGCGAAACCGTTGCTCTGCGGCGCGGCGGCCCTCCCGGCGCTTAAGCGATTCCCGTTCATCCAACCAACCTAGATGCCGGTAGATGGTCGAGACAGCGGGAAGAGGATCGAGCTCCGCAACGTGGCAGCGGCGACGGATCTCCCGGGCGGCCTTCGCTACAGAGGGCCTTTGCTGGGTCAGGTACTGTTCTTGAACGTAGTCGTCCAAGATCAGCTTCACTTCTGGTGCGAGCCGACTGCGCCCGCGGCCACCGTCCTTGGGCGTCGGTATCAGGGAAGACAACAGTTCGGAATCTGAGTACGCACTCAGCCAGTTATAGAGCGTCGGGACACTTACGCCTGCGTTAGCAGCCACAGCAACGTAGTCCGCCTTTGTCCGATTCCGTCTCCGGTCAAGCAGGGGACTAATGGTATCCAGGCGGCTTTGCGCGATCTCCCAGGCGTCGTTCGATACGTCTTCGAGATCGACCTGATCTCGGGGCTCGGGCGAGTTGTCACTGCCTTTGAACGGAGTCTTAAGCGACCCCACGTTCAGGATGACCGTCTCTCCTGACGCCACCTCGCGTGCAAGAACCTTGTCCAAGTCGGCATAGCGGAGAATTGTGTACGTCCGCCCATCATGACTAACGCTGCTGCCTTTCCTGATATGCAGAACAGTTGGCGTCTTTGCTAACGGCTTGCTTGCCATGGCCTAGCTCGGTAGAGATAGCTGCGTGCTTTCCGACAGCGGAACCTGCAGATCCGCTTGAATTGCGCCATGCGCGACAAGATGCCAAAGCACGGGAATCCAAACTGCACGTACCTCCAACCTGTCGGTCAAGCTGTCGAGCAACGCAAGCGGCGTTGTTGGACTGCCCACCTGACGCATCGCCTCAAGCAAGCGCTCAACAGCAGCCGGGTCAGCGGGCGTATGACGGTACCGGTGCAAGAATTTCAGGTTCTCGATACGAGGCGTCCTGATATCCAGTTCTGTTCGGGTAATGAAGATCCAGCCTCGCTCTTCCGCAAACGCTGCTGCCGCCGCAAACTTCTCTTGGTATTCCTCAGCGTGTCGCTCAAGGTGCTCCTGAATTTTGATTTCCACCAACTCTGGCGGTCGCTGGATTCCAGAAGACGTGGGGCGATATGTCACCAGCAGATCTGGGACATAGCTTCGACCTCGGGACAATGGGATTTCGACGGGCTGCACGTCGTACGATTCGAGGTGAGGATCCGAGTCCAACATGAGCATGTACTCCTTTTCCAAGATCGACTCGAACTCGAAGACCTCGTCCGCGTGCGGCGAGGCGTGGCGTCCAGTGACAAACAGGTAATTCTTGGGGATCCGGCGGACCGGCATAAAGCGCTCCAAAAATCACACATCCGTGGAATCTTGCTTTCCCCACCCTGACTTGTCGACCCTCCATCGCGAGGGGCTCACGTAATGAGCGCATTGCAGTCTAGGTCGGGCAACGGTGCTTATGTAGTGCGCATATGGCAGTCAAGCCATTGCAGGTGCAAGCTGGCGCCTAGCCAACATGGCAGGTCTGCATCAGCAAGACGGCTGAATCGCTTCGATGAATGCCCTATAAATGGTGCAAACAAGCGGCGAAAGTTGCATAAATTGAGCAAGCGGCGATGAAAGATCTGCCGAAATGGGCTCTGCGCGGCTCTCTGGAGGTGCCCCTTCGTCATCCCGTCATCGGTCTGGACAACCGTTTGTCGCCGGGTCACTCCACTGCATCAACTTCACTGGTCAGTCCGACAATTTTCGCGGGCGGTTGACAAACACACACGGCGGATCGAACTGTTCAATCGAGAAAGCGCAGTCGAGCATCGGGACGACTGCCGGCATGGAAAGGCGCCTAATGACCTACCCAAAAGCTCTGGGACTCCCCCCCTTTTGAACAGATGAGGTACCAATCGTGCGACTGATCGAACCGGATGAACAACGGGAATTTCTTGCAACCTTGCAGCGCAACGGTCAGGCAGAAGATGACTTCGAACTTCTTGAAGTAGATACGACTGACCCAAAAGGCGACGAGAACCTCGGTTTGCAGGGCTACGTGACGGTAACCCGACTATCAACCAAAATTACAAGGGAATACCCACTCGGCGATGGAGCCGATTGGGTCCAGCATTTCAGGAAAGATATCGAAGCCGGCGCGTTCAATCAGTTGGAATGAGTCTCGCATGCCGTTTTGACGCTGGCCACCTACCCCACGTGAAAACGAGACAGTTTGCGTTTGGGTCAAGAACCGAAAACTCTCTCATGAGCAGCCTTCTGGATTGGATCGAAAAGCATCCCGCGCTAGCGGCGTGGGTACAGGCAGTCGCCATCATTGTCGCGATTGCGGGAACGTGGCTGGCAGGTTGGCTCCTTCAGCGCACGGAAAGGCGAATGGAGAGGCGCACATTGGCGAAAGCGGTGAGCGAAATTGCCATGGCGGCAGAGGAGCTGGTACGACGCGTTATCAGCGAGCTGCCCGATAAGCAAGCCGTCAGCGCGATCGCCACAGGAGAAAGGTCATTCGATATTCGCGCGATTGATGAGCTTGAAGCTGCGATCGCCGCAATTCAGTTGCACAACCTCAGTACCCCTGAACTCGTGCGCGATGTCATCGCATTGCTTGCCAACATTCGTCAGCTTAGAGAACAACTGGCCAATGCAATCGCGACGCATCATCGTATGGACGCGGCGCATTTCAGCGAGTTCTTAGACACGCTGACGAAGGTCCACGCGGTGATCACTAAAATCAGTGTAAGCATTGCGACGCACGTGAGCCAAATCTAACGATCGGGGTTCGCTTTGCTACAGCCCCGACAAGGAGGAATCGTCATGCTCGGATTTGACCCACGTGCCGGCAAAATTGTCTGGACAGTTTTCTTATTCGCGCTTGCCGTACTGATCGTCTACAAGATTGCCTCCGTGCTGATGGTCACGGTGTTCGCTGTGTTCTTCAGCTACTTGCTGTACCCGCTGGTCGAGCGACTGGAACGGCACATGCCGCGCAAGGTACCACGTAGCGTATCGATCGGTATCGTCTTCATCCTGGTCGTTGTCGTGGCGATCGTCGCTGGCTCGGTGTTTGGTGTGACGGTCCAGGACGAAGCGGGCAGGCTCGCCGATCAACTCCCAAAGTTGCTTGATACCAGCACCATGGCAGATCGTCTTTCGCTGCCGAGCTTCCTGGAACCATTGCGTGCGCGCATCCTGGAATTCGTACGTGAGCAACTCTCGACGAGTTCAGACCAGGCCATGCCGCTGGTTCGCAGCGTTGGATTGGGTGTCATGCACGCGGCTAGCAATCTCGTCTATCTCGTGCTCATCCCCATCATGAGCTTTCTGATGATCAACGAAGCGCCATCGATTCATGCCGCGCTGCTTTCGTGGATACGCTCTTCCGATAGGCGCCTGTGGGCGGGCATCATTGAGGATTTGGACACGCTCCTGTCTCGCTATGTCCGGGCGCTCTTGCTGTTATCGCTGGCCACGCTGGTTGTCTACAGCATCGCGTTTTACCTGCTGGGTGTGCCCTATGCGCTGCTGCTGGCAACCACGGCCGCAGTGCTGGAGTTCATTCCGTTCGCTGGGCCGTTGGCCGCGGTGGTGGCGACAGTCACGGTCGCCGGCTTTAGCGGGTATCCGCACTTGCTCTGGCTGATCGGATTCATCGTCGCCTACCGCCTGTTCCAAGACTACGCGCTGAACCCCTATCTGATGAGCGAGGGGGTGAAGGTCAGTCCACTCCTCGTCATTGTGGGGCTGCTCGCAGGCGAACAACTCGGTGGGGTTGCGGGCATTTTTTTGTCGGTACCCGTGATCGCCGCGCTTAAAATTGTGCTGTCACGAGCGTGGGCCGCACAAAGCCTAGGCAACGAGGTGCGTTGACCCACGGCAGCCATCGTTTCTGTAACCCTACAGTCATTGATGGCTGGGATACGAATCTACGGCGAGTGGAAAGGAGGCTGCCATGGTGGCGCAACCAAATCCGAAGCGGAACCATCTGCTGTCCGTGCTTCCTCCTGACGACTGGTCGAGAATCTCGCCAGAGCTTGTCCTGGTCGACATGCCGCTGGGGCAAGTTGTCTACGAATCGGGCGACCGACCTGAGTACGTCTACTTTCCCATCACGGCCATCGTGTCCCTGCTCTATGTCATGGAGAACGGCTCGTCAGGAGAAATCGCGATTGTCGGGAACGAAGGGCTGATCGGCATCGCCATCTTCATGGGCGGCGAAACCACGCCCAGCCGCGCAGTGGTTCAAAGCGCGGGAGCCGCGTATCGCCTGAGCGCTCGCGTCCTCAAACAGGAGTTCGCCCGCGCCGGTGCCATGCAACGTCTTTTGTTGCGCTACACCCAGGCACTCATTACGCAGATGGCGCAAACGGCTGTCTGCAATCGCCACCACTCGATCGACCAGCAGTTGTGTCGTTGGCTGCTGCTGAGCCTGGACCGCCTGCCGTCCAACGAGCTGCGCATGACACAGGAACTGATCGCCAACATGCTGGGTGTGCGCAGGTCCGGCGTCACCGAGGCGGCGCTGAAGCTGCAGACCGCCGGATTGATCCGCTATAGCCACGGGAATATTGAAGTGCTGGACCGGCCAGGCCTAGAAGGCCGCGTCTGTGAATGCTACGCCGTGGTCAAGCGGGAGTTTGACCGCCTGCTCCCAGACCTTCAGGCGCTCTGATCGTCGGTCCGTCGTCCCTGAACGGTGGCGACCGCAACGGTCGCTCAGGGCTTGCGCTGCTTCTTGAGAGCTTCCTTCGCGTCG
This sequence comes from Ralstonia sp. TCR112, assembly GCF_007997035.1. Taxonomy (GTDB): domain Bacteria; phylum Pseudomonadota; class Gammaproteobacteria; order Burkholderiales; family Burkholderiaceae; genus Ralstonia; species Ralstonia edaphi. The sequence continues at coordinate 21,515 of NZ_VOSS01000049.1, forward strand.
CCGTACGCGGCTTGCGCTTTTCCTGCAATCTGTTGGACCTTTCCTTTCGCTGCGGTTGCGTCTTTTCCGGTGACCTTACCGACGGCTTCCTTCATCTTTCCCTTCGCTTCTTCAATGCGGCCCTTCACTTGATCCTTGTTCATGACAACGCTCCTTCCAAACTCGGCACCTGCGTTGATCGCCAGGTACATCACGTCTTAACCGCGCCATGCTTGGAGCGCCAAACTGCCACGCGACCTGCGCAGACGAAGACCCTGTCCAACGAATGACCATTCTTAGTCCAACGTCGGCATACCGTCTGTACGGCGGCGAACGAAGGCGACATGTTGACGCCCTCACTTGCCGCTTCGAATCGCTTGATCAGCAACGTTGGACCGAAACTGCCGACGTGTAGCGCACGACGCCTCCCTCACAACCTCTGCTCAAGTCATACGTCTCGGTACGCTGTCGTACCGTCACCGCCGCCGCCGTCGCATAGGCTCAATGTACTTTGAGACATGGTGGAGACAGAGATGCGGAAAGACCGTTTGGTAGCAATGACGACGATGGCTGTCGCTACGACAATCAGTTTCATGACGCCCGGCCGCACAACGACCGGGGCATCGGAAGCAGCCGCGCACCAACCCGACAAGCGACACACGATCGATACGGCCGTCGACTCGACACTTGCGCGCCTGTATACCGCTGCCAATGGCTCACGTGAACTGGTTGGCAAAGCCCGAGGCGTACTGGTGTTCCCATCGGTCATTGCCGCCGGTTTTGGCATCGGTGGCCAGTATGGTGAAGGATCACTGCGCGCCGGCGGCGGCACGACTGGGTACTACAGCACGACAACGGCTTCGATTGGATGGCAGATTGGCGCGCAATCGAAAGCCATCATCTTCCTCTTCATGACCCAGGATTCGCTTGACCGATTTCGCAATAGCGAGGGCTGGTCCGTGGGTGGTGACGCGTCGGTTGCCGTGCTGAAGGTGGGTACAAACGGCACCGTTGATAGCTCGACCGCGACTGGGCCAATCCAGGCATTCGTGCTCACAAACAGTGGATTGATGGCAGGCGTGACGCTAGAGGGCACGAAGGTCACAAAGCTCAAATCGCTGTAGCGAAAAAGTGAGGCCGCCGGCCGTCTGTGCGGCTTGTGTCATCGCCTCATCGTAGGGCTACGTTGTCAGGAGGACATCATGCGCGCGGTTATCTATACGGCCATGGGGATCTGGATCGCCTCGTTGGCTGGTTGCCTGTGGGTTCCTGATGGCGGTTACCACGACGCTCGACAGGGTGGCTATGAAAATGGCCAACGTGGCGGATACGAGGGGAATCGCCACGGTGGCTACGAACGTGACCATGAGGAGTCCAGAGATCATGAGCATCGCTAGGGGAGCCATCACTCGACGCCCCGGCTGGCTACCGGGTGATCATCGCTTTTCGACGGCACAAGGTACGCAATCTGGCGTGCCAGTGCGTACGCTACCGGACCGTTTTCAAGCCCGTTCCCATCTATCCTTTAAGGAGATGAGGCGCGCTCAGCCCCCACGAACAGCGATCAAGAAGAGGCGAGCGTCAACCTCATGATGAAACAACCGTGGAGCGCTTTTCGCCCAGCGTTGGGCACACGGGTGGGGGGGAATCTACTCAACGAGGAGGACATCATGTCTCTCGGAATCCTACTGCTAATCGTCCTAGCCATTTTGGTGGTTGGGGCGTTTCCAAGGTGGTCCTACAGCAATGGTTGGGGCTACGCGCCAAGCGGTGCGCTCGGCTTGGGTCTGCTCATCGTTCTCGTGCTATTGCTCATGGGGCGACTCTAAAGCGCATGTTTCGGTACACCCCAAGGGGTCCGAAGCATAGGCGGCGGCACAGCGCAAGCATGAGGAGAACGTGATGCTCGATCAAACCATTCACCAATTCCCGGAGGTGGAGCGCGATGCATTTCGTGAGGTCTGCTTGCGAAACGGCCTGGCGCCCGATGGCTTCGACGTGTCCTCCGTCGAGCATTTTTCGAGCGCCTCGGCCGGCGCGGCGCTAGACCGCTGCATCACTGTACGGATGGGCAAGACTGCCCGCGAGTACGACGGAGCACTGGGCCCGGAATGGGTCATCGATTTTGAGGACGATATCCGGTCACGCGTTTTCGGATAGGTAGGGGGTCGGGCATATCGGATCCCCGGTCCTAAAGAGCGTGTCTTTAGGCCATCGGTTGCAGCTTCATTCGCTTGCGAGGCCCTATATGAATCCCATCACCGCATTCCTCGTTGTGCTTCTCCTGTTCCTGGGGGCTGCCACCGGCGTATTCGTCTCTGTTCTGCTGGCGCCCCTGTTTGCCATCGCCGCAATCCTGCTCGCCGCAACACTCAAGATGGCCAACGCATGGCAGAAGTTCGTCATCTTGCGTGCGGGCAAGCTGCAAAGCGTAAAAGGGCCCGGGTTGTTCATGATCCTGCCGATTGTCGACAGCGTGACGGCAGTCATAGATGAACGCATCCAGACTACCGGATTCAATGCGGAGCAGGCATTGACGAAAGACACCGTGCCAGTCAACGTTGACGCGATCATCTTCTGGCACGTCCATGACGCACAGAAAGCCGCATTGGCCATTACCGACTATCGCCAGGCAATCGACCGCGTCGCGCAGACGTCGTTGCGTGAAATGATTGGGGCCTCGATGCTGTCGGCATTGCTATCCGATCGCAAAGCGGCAGATGAGCAGTTGCGCGCCGAGATCGGCGAGAAGACTGCAGCATGGGGCGTGACCGTATCCTCGGTGGAGGTGCGCGACGTGGCCATCCCCGTGGCACTCCAGGATGCGATGTCCAGGCAAGCGCAGGCGGAACGCGAAAAGCAAGCCCGCGTCATTCTGGGCTCGGCCGAAGCGGCCATTGCAGCCAAGTTTGTCGAGGCTGCCGGCATGTACGAGGGGCATCCACAAGCGCTGCAGTTGCGCGCAATGAACATCATCTACGAGACCACTAAGGAGCGCGGTGCGACGATCTTGATGCCAACGTCGATGGTCGACAGCATGAATCCCGTTGCGGTCGCGTTCGGGGTTTCCAGCAGTACAGAGCCGGTGAGTCCTGTCGTGCCCATCAAGACGGCGGTAGCTGTGGCGTAGCGATACGGAACACGGCATTCCCGCAGATGTGGGAATGCCGTGTTCGGCTTCCATGGTCGCAGCTAAGCCCTATTTGCCAACTTGGTTGCCCACCACCCCGCCAACGACTGCACCACCCACTGTTCCCACGGCACTCCCGCCTGTCAGCACTGCGCCGGCGACACCGCCGACACCCGCACCGATTGCGGTATCCGTACCGCGTCGAGACATCCCGGCACACCCAGTCGCAAGCGTCGCGATCAACACCATCGCGCCGCACAGTCCTGCTATTCGATCGTTACGCATTTTGTGCACCTCCGTCTCGATCGCACCCCAAGCATCTTGTTGCAGAGAACGCTGACGCGAGACTTGAATTTTCTGTACAGACCATGAACGGCGTACAGCCCATCAGGGCACCCCTGCGGCAATAGGTAGGTGTCGCGCGAATGCCTCAAGGATCAATATCCCCGGTCACAGCAACGGTGTCGGTACGGCGGCAGACGCAAATGCACGGGGCTCGATGCTCGATTGTGTTCGCGCATCTTGTCGGCGGTGCCGCGGGTTCGAGCAGGGAATAGAAAGAGCGAGTTCTGTACGGTACCGGGCCGACAGCGACTCCCCCATCACGTTACGCTGCAGTCACAAATTGCAGTGAGCCGGCACATCCCGGCATACCGAGGGAATCGCAACAAGGATCTCTATGAACAGTTCACTTAGCCTGTCAAACGGAATGCTTGAAATACGCACGACGCAGCGTAGTGACAGGCGATGGTTTTCTGAATATCGCTTTACGCCCAACAATGGACGTGTCACCGCTTGGGCACAGGCTGCGATTCCGGAAGGATTCGTTTCTTCTGGTCTTGCATTCAGCGCGGGGATACTACTGGGGCAACAATGCGCTGAGCTTACCCGCTGAAGCAGGCAGTGCCATTGTGGGAGAGGTACCGCCGCACGAGATCAACATCGGCATGCTCACAATGTGTCTACGTGTCGACTCGTATCATAGGAACATCGCCATGGCGGCAGCGCCCATGATCGCCGTGGCGGTCCAGCCCAGAACGATCATGGGTCGGCTTGCGGTGTAAGGCCCCATGACAGCGGGTTTCGAGACCAGCAGGATGATGACCACCATCAGCGGTACCGCCACCACGCCATTGATGACTGCGCTCCAAAAGAGCGCTTTCATCGGGCTGATCGGAGAGTACTGAATTGCAAGCCCTGCAAGTACGCTGACCGCGATGATGCTGTAGAACCCACGTGCGTCGCTTACCTTGCGTTCCAGCCCCTCCTTCCAACCCATGGTTTCGGAAAGCGCGTAGGCGCCCGAGCCGGCCAGCACGGGTACGCCGATGAGGCCGACGCCCAAAATGCCGATGGTGAACAGCAGGTACGCAAAGTCTCCTGCAAGCGGCCGTAATGCACTGGCGGCCTGTGCCGCCGTCGTGATGTCGGTGACGCCGGACACATGAAGGGTCACGCCTGTCGCCAGGATGATGAAATACGCGGTCACGTTCGAATAAAGCATGCCGCTCCACGTGTCCCACCGGATGCGCCGTAGCTCCGTGCGAGCCTTGGCGCCATCGCGTTTCAGCGATGGGCGCGCATGCATGTCCTCAACCTCCTCGGAAGCCTGCCAAAAGAAGAGATAGGGGCTGATAGTGGTCCCGAAGACCGCGACGACCATGGATGCGGCGCTCGCGTTGAGCTTGAAGTGGGGCCACACCGTATGCAGCGCAACTTGGCCCCACGGCACATGCACTGTAAACAAGACGGCCGCGTAGGCCAGCAAGGAAGCTGTCAGCCACTTCAGAAAGAAGACGTAACGATGGTAAGGAACGAATATCTGCAGCGCCAGCGTGCCAAACACGACGAATGCCGTCATGAGGTGCCGGTCGACACCGGAAACAAGTTCTGCGACCTCGCCCATCGCCGCGACGTCTGCGGCGATATTCAGTGTGTTTGCGACCAGCAATAGCAGCACGACGCCGCGCAGCACACTCGGCGGGAAGACATCCTTGATGTTGGCGGCGAGCCCCTTTCCGGTGACACGTCCCATGTTTGCGCACATGGATTGAATCGCGGCCATCAAGGGGAAAGCGAGCGGCATCGTCCAAAGCATGTCCAACCCAAACTGTGCGCCGGCCTGCGAATAGGTCGCGACCCCGCTCGGATCGTCATCGGCCACCCCGGTGATGAGGCCAGGGCCAACGCGGGACAAGGGATGATCTCTCAACCGCGCCCGCAAGGTGCGATAAAGATTGACCCGGTGGTGTCCACTGGCATCCATTCTGGGAGTCCTTGTTCACCGAAGGTCGGCTGGAGATGATCATAGCGCTCTACCGAGGACCAGAAGCATCGCGGGTCCGCAAAAGCTGTTCTGCAACATCCCTGTGCATTGGTCTGCGCATTGAATGAAGAGAAGCGCATCCAAGACCAGCAAGCAACACCGGAGGCACAGGAAGCGCTGCAAGCGCCCGGCTTGGGGACGAAAGGGTTCACCCCCGTGGCCTTTTCATTGCCTCCGCTTCTTTGGCCGCGTTTCGCTCCTCATAGGCCTCGGTAGGGTCCATTGCCTCGTCCACTGAAGATTCGGCACGCTCTGCGGATGCCTTCGCTTGCTCCAGAAATTCCACCGACTCCTCTTGCGCACCAATAGGAGGCGTCAGCATGTCTTTGAGCATGGCCTCCAACTCTGGCGTGTCCCACGGTTCATGCCGCCGCGTTTTGGCTTTGATGTAATGACGGATCTCGGCATCCTGGGCAGCGGTCAACGGGAGCCCTCGAAAAGTACGCCTTACGTTCGTATCTGGCATGACATCCCTCGCATAACTGATTATTTTGGAAACTCATTGACGAAACTCTGCCGCGCGCGTTCAGATTTGCCCCGTGAGCATCAGCACGAGCACGAAAAGAACAAGAACGCCAATGGCTCCGCTTGGCCCGTAAGTCCACTCAGCGCTGTAGGGCCACACCGGAATCGCCCCGACGAGAGCGATAGCCAAGATGGTAAGTAGCAGGACACCGACAGACATGACGCGCTCCTCTGGCAGGCTCCCGTGCACATCCTGGCGAACCCGCGTCCAACACGCTTCCAGTGCCAAATCGAGCCCGGAGCCGCAAGAACTCTCATTGAGAATACGTAGTTCCACCTTGATCCAGGGTAAGTGCTTGGGAGCGTAAAGACGGTCCGGTACCGTACGTAACGTCCTACCGACGGGAAGCTTAAAGGATCGTGGTGGGAAGAACCGAGACAAGCTGGAAGAAGGCAGTTCAGGCTGCCTAAACGTCCGGCAGGAAGCGATCGAACTACCGCTTGGATTGGGCCTACTTGGCGCTCCGAACTGCACGATCCATTCTGGTTTGCCGCATAAGATGCGCACGACCGTTGCAATAACGGTCATTTCTCCCCGTTTGATGCACTACGCTTGCAGAGGCGGCAGCGAAGAATGGAGGCGCAGCATGACCCGTACAACCGAGTACCGAGGCTTCGAAATTCATCTGCAATTGATTGGGACGCAGAAGGACATGTTCGATCTGTGGTTCAGCATCGACGGCCCCATGAAGCCGCCTGGTGTCGCTGCGATAGGCAAGCGCATCAAGGTCCACGGCAGCCCTTTTTCTCGACGCTGGGCGCACCTGATTGGCGAACTGGCAGGCCGCGCCGCAGTAGACGTGATTCTCGGCCCAGAAGAGGAGTCTCCCGCGACGGACGAGCGATAAGTCGCCACATCCACCTCTCACCACGTACTGATTCCTTGGACAGTGTCAATTGGCATGCTGGTTTTCAGATCCGCGTTCTCAAGGGCCTGAACTTCCACGATCGGCCGCGACAATTTGACGTTACCAAACACCAGGGCAATGGGCACGTCCGCCGCATCGCGTCCGGTACCGATTCGCAGAAGCCCCATGGGCACCGCCGCCTGCGAGGGGTCGACCAGATACCATTGGTTTCCCAGAAAAACCTCCACGAAGGCGTGGAAGTCAGGCAATCCCAGCGATGGATCGGCACCATAGTCGAGACTGGTTGCGAAGCGCGCCGGTATGCTCAGCGCGCGGCACAATGCAATCATCAAGTGCGCATAGTCGCGGCACACGCCCTTTCGCTCCACGAGCGTGCCGACCGCAGACGTTCGCTCGCTCGTTGACTGCGGTACAAATCGCACGTAACGACAGACCCAGTCACGAATCCGGATAACCAGCGGATAGCCACGTTGGCAGCCGCCAAATTCCTGCTGCGCAAACTCCATGAGCCGGTCCGACTCGCAATAGCGACTAGGGGTCAAGAATGGGACAACGTACAGCGGTAAATCCGCAATAGGGACTTCGTGCAGCAGTTCGGCGGGCGTCAATAGGTGTTCTATGTCCACCGTCGCTTCATAGGTCAAGGTGAAGTTGCCCCGAGGCGCCCGTACACGCAAACGGCGATTGCGCAAGGTCGGTTCGGTATGAGGCACGGTCGACATCGCCGGCGTCAGATGCAGTGACTCGGCGACGATCGTCTGGCGAGACGTCTTCGCGGCGTGAACATTAAAAATGAAATCCGCAGTTGGATCACGTACCTCATAGGCCAAGCGGACTGAGTAGCGCATGCGAACCATACGACCCTCCTGTAGCCCCCGGAGCCACATGGTTGTTGGAAAAAAAGTGATGGGTGAATAGCCGCGTCGCGGAGTCCCGACCGTTGCCCAAAAACTGGTGGGCGATCACGCGAAGGCCATGGACTGAACGGGAACGAAGCCGTTGATGATCTCTTCAGCGCCCTTCATGGCGGCACGCTTGGCCGTACCGATGCTCTCCCATGGTTCACCGCTCAGGCGAAAAATACGGGAATGCGCCGCATCCGGAAATGCGCCTTCGAGGCAGATCATCACAGAGGCGCTGTATGACCGATCTGGACGACGCTCGTGCCATTCCCGAGGCGGGTCAAACAGGTAGATCAAGGGATAAACGTCGTACCCCTTGTATTGGCAAGTCGGATAGGCATCCATGGCGATCTCCGTTGGAGGGGGCACCCGTGCGGCAATAGGCATGTGTCGCGCGAATGTCCCAAGAACCAAGATCCTTGATCGCTGGGAAGGTGTCGGTACGGCAGCAGACGCATTGATCGCGTGGTCTGCTCCGATGTGTTTGTGCATGACGGGGCGGTGCAACAGCTTCGATCTAAGGGACCAACAACCGACCAACTTCTGTACGGTACCGAGCCGACAGGTCCTCACCAGCAAACTACGTTGGAATCACAAATAACAGTGAACCGGCACGTTCCGGCATACCAGGGTGACCGCAACGAGGATCTCCATAATTAGCTCGCTTGACCTGCCCAACGGAGCACTCGAAGTGCGCACGACGCAGCGTAGTGACCGGCGATGGTTTTCCGAATATCGCTTCACGCCCAATGATGGACGTGCCACAGGCTGGGCAGGGGCCGCTATCCCGGAAGGATCCATTTCCTCTGGCATCGCATTCAGCGCTGGGATACGACCGGGGCAACAGTGCGCTGAGTTTGCGCGCTGAAGCAGGCAGTGCCATTGAGGGAGGCACGGCGCCAACCCATTGCAAGAGGTCAGCGTCGAGATGCGCACAATGTGTTTGCGTGTCGATGCCTACAATGATAGGAACATCGCCATGGCGTCAGCGCCCATGATCGATGTGGCAGTCCAGTCCAGGACAATCCTGAGCCGGCTCGCGGTGTAGATCCCCATCCTAGCGAGGGACGAATATGAGCTCTTATGACAAGCTTGACGCAGCAATGAATGCGTTCGACAAGCGCAAGGCCGAAGAGAAGGAAGACGCTGCCGACAAGCAGATCGCAGTGGAAAAATTTCGGACCGATTTCGCGGCGTTCCGAATGAAGACAGCGCATCCCGTCTTTGAAGACATCGGCGCCCATCTGCAGAAACGCGGCCATGGCTTCAAAGTCGAAATGACGGCACTGAGCACGACGCTCCATGTTTTTCCCGCCGGCAGGGAGGCACAGGAGTATGACTCAGGGCACGCCAACCAATACCCCAAGATCACGTTGATAGGCGACGCGCTCGACCAAAAAGTTCACGTGCACATGGTGGTTTCCAACCGTAGCGGAACGGCGTCAACCTCTGAGATCACCCTTGATCTGAGCGACCTGACTGCGAATTCTTTGCGCGATCTGATCGTGGAGTGCCTTGCGAAATCCTTTGCGGGCTGACTGCTCGATCGCAGCCCATGGTGGTGGAGCTAGGCCCTTACAACGCCAACACACACAGCATCACGAATATTTGGCCCGCAGGCCAAGGCGACCATACACCCGCCGTGGTGGATTTGCCTGGCCGAGGCTTGGGGGCGCTGCCATATGCATAGTCGCAGACTCCTGGAAAGCTCTGACAGGCCGGGATGTGGTGCGTCGCGCGTGGCGCGCCAACGCGCCTCCACAATTCTGCCCCCGCAACCCACACGAGTTCCGAAGCCTGGATTGCGGTGTCCTTGCCAAGCGGAGTCCGAAAGCTGATGGATTGGCGGAGCTTTCCCGGAGCAGAACATCCGTGTCAAGCCTGAACCTCATACGGAGCAAGCGTCGACAAGCGTTGATCGATCATGGCGCAGCCAACGGTAAAGTGATACAGGCTTTGCCATGCGTGATCCTTGATGTCGAGCACGGCATGCATTTGGATATCGCGTTGCCAAGCTTGTCGAGCTAGGTTACAGGCGGCCATGGAGGGTTGCCAGTGTCGAGTCCCGGCGCGAGCGCGAAGCCTGTACTAGCACGAGCGAAGCAAGCCGGAATGGCCCAGCATTGACACCGCAACACGATCTACGCCATCCAGTTCAGCAAACTTCGCTATTTTTTCTAACTTACTTCGCTATTTTCTCTAAGCAAGATAGCGTTTTTTCTAATTTTCTTCGCTATGGCGACAGACGGCCCGCTCAGGGCTCGGGGATCAGTGAATCAGCGGCGTGGGCGGCAACAGCTTGATGCCGGGCAGTCGCATTGCGCGACCGCCTTGGCCACCGCTTCGATCGCGGCGATGCGGGTGAAACTCTTGCGCCAGGCCAGCACAACGCGGCGGTCGGGCACCGGCTCCTGAAATGGCACGTACGTCAGCAGATCATTGGCGGCGGGCTGCATGTTCGGCACCGACGTACGCGGCAGCACGGTAATGCCCACGCCGCTGGCCACCATATGCCGGATCGTTTCCAGCGACGAACCCTCGAAGGTTTTCTGGATGCCGTCTGCGTTCTGCGAGAAGCGCGACAGCTCCGGGCACACGCCCAGCACGTGGTCGCGGAAGCAATGGCCGTTGCCGAGCAGCAGCATGGTCTGCTGCTTGAGCGCCTCCGGGTCTACCGACGACGCCTTCGCCAGCTCGTGGCCGCGCGGCACCGCCACGACAAAGGGCTCGTCATACAGCGGCACCGTCATGAGGCCGGCTTCGGGAAACGGCTCGGCCATGATGGCGCAGTCGATCTCGCCTTGCTTGAGCAGCTCCACCAGCCGCACGGTGAAGTTCTCCTGCAGCATCAGCGGCATCTGCGGGACGGTGTCGATCATCTGCTTGACCAGCGCCGGCAGCAAGTACGGGCCGATCGTATAAATCACCCCGAGCCGCAGCGGCCCGGCCAGCGGGTCCATCCCCTGCTTGGCGATCTCGCGGATCGCCATCGTCTGCTCGAGCACGCGCTGCGCCTGGGTGACGATCTGCTCGCCGACGGGCGTGACGCTCACTTCCGACGCGCCGCGCTCGAAGATCTGCACGGCCAGTTCGTCTTCCAGCTTCTTGATGGCGACCGACAGCGTCGGTTGCGAGACGAAGCAGGCCTCGGCGGCACGCCCAAAGTGGCGTTCCCGGGCGACGGCGACGATGTATTTGAGTTCGGTGAGCGTCATGACGATCAATCGGCTTGGGGATATCGATAGATTTTACCAAGGGACGTGCGATGTTGCTTGCGCTTCGAACGGGTGCCCGGCATTGACAACGCTGCCAGTCACCCCATCTTCCGTGGACACGTCTCACCAAGACCCAAAGGAGCCGCCCCAGCATGCGTGACGAACCTAACGGCAGCCGATCCCTGCCCCGCGGCAGGCGCCGCTTTCTGACGACGGTCGTGGCGCTGATGGCAGCGCTGCACCTCTACATCGGATGGCGGCTGCTGCCGGATCTGGGCTGGAATGGCACCGGCTGGGCTGCGGGCATCATCTTTCTGCTCATATCGACGGTGATGATTCCTACCGGGATGGCGGCGCGCTTCGTGATCCGGCCCATCTCGCTGGCGGACCGCGTCACCTGGTTTGGCGCGTTGCTGATGGGCCTGTTCTCGTCGCTGCTGGTGCTGACGCTGCTGCGCGACATCGCGCTGATCGTGCTTCCACACGCCTATCGCCACGATTCGGCCCTGCTTGTCGTCGGCCTCACCGTGCTGGTGACCGTGATCGGCTATATCAACGCGCGCCGCATTCCGCGCGTGGCGCGGGTGACGGTGCCCATCGCAGGCCTGCCGGCGGCGCTGCACGGTTTCACCATCGCGCAGATCACCGACCTGCATGTCGGCCCCACCATCAAGCGCGCCTATGTGGCTGGCGTGGTCGAACGGCTCAATGCATTGCAGCCCGATGTGATTGCCGTGACGGGCGATCTGGTGGACGGCGAGGTGGAAGTGCTGCGTCCACACATCGCGCCGCTTGCCGGCATGTCGGCAAGGCACGGCGTTTTTGCGGTGACCGGCAATCACGAGTACTACTCGGGCGTCGGACCGTGGGTGTCGGAGTTCGAGCGGCTCGGCATGCGGGTCTTGATGAACGAGCATGCGGTGCTGGAACACGACGGCGCGCCGCTGGTGATTGCGGGCGTGACCGATTTCAGCGCAGGCAAGTTCGACGCTGCGCACACGAGCGATCCGGCCCGGGCGTTGGCAGGGTCGCCGCCTGGGGTGACGCCGACCGTCCTGCTCGCGCACCAACCCCGCACCGCTCCCGCCGCTGCGGAGGCCGGCTTCGACCTGCAGCTTTCTGGGCACACCCATGGCGGCCAGTTCTGGCCATGGAGCCTCTTTGTCCCGCTGCAGCAGCCTTTTACGGCGGGATTACACAGGCTGGGACGCCTGTGGATCTACACCAGCCGCGGCACCGGATATTGGGGCCCGCCCAAGCGATTCGGTGCGCCGTCGGAAATCACGCTGCTGCGTCTGGAGCCGGCCGTCGGCCAAACCTGAGAACTGATATCCGACGAAGAAAACGTTCAGTTGACGGAGGTCCCCGCACTGATGGACCAGGCCGATCGTGCGGTGTATACCGCCAAGCGCTTACGCAAGCAGGCTCGGCTAGCGCACTAAAAAGCCGTGCGCCGCCGGTCTTAGACGCGCAGGTAGTGCTCGCGCTCGCCCAGCCAGCGCTTAAGGTGGGTGTCCACGGCTTCAGGAAAGCGCGCGAGCATCTCGTCTGCAGCGCCCTGCGCAAATTCGACGAGCCACGCATCGTGGTTCAGATCGGCAAAACGCAGCATCGCTTCGCCTGATTGCCGCGCGCCGAGGAATTCACCGGGCCCGCGGATCTCCAGGTCGCGCCGGGCGATTTCGAAACCATCGGTGGTCTCGCGCATGGTTTGCAGGCGCTGCTTGGCCGTCGGCGACAGCGGCGCCTGATACAGCAGCACACAGACCGATTCCGCAGTGCCGCGTCCCACCCGCCCGCGTAGCTGGTGCAGCTGCGCAAGGCCAAAGCGCTCGGCGTGCTCGATCACCATCAGCGAGGCATTGGGCACATCCACACCCACTTCGATGACGGTGGTGGCGACCAGCACGTGCAGGTCGCCGCCGGCGAAGGCGCTCATCACGGCGGCCTTCTCGGCGGATGGCAGGCGTCCGTGTACAAGGCCCACTTTTAGGCCTTGCAGACTTTGCGAGAGCGTCTCGAAGGTTTCAACGGCGGTCTGCAGTTGCAGCGCTTCGCTTTCCTCGATCAGCGGGCAAACCCAGTAGACCTGTCGCCCCTCGCGTGCGGCGGCGTAGATGCGTTCAATCACTTCGTCGCGCCGCGCATCGTTGACCAGGCGGGTGACGATGGGCGTACGGCCGGGCGGCAACTCGTCGATCGCCGAGACGTCGAGGTCGGCGTAGTACGTCATTGCGAGCGTGCGCGGGATCGGCGTGGCGGACATCATCAGCTGGTGCGGCACCTGGGCGTTGGCGGCAGGTGCATCGCCGTTGCTTGCCTTGCCGCGCAAAGCCAGGCGCTGCGCGACGCCAAAGCGATGCTGCTCATCCACCACCGCCAGGCCCAGCCGCGCGAACGTGACCGCATCCTGGATCAGCGCGTGCGTACCGATCACGAGTTGCGCCGTGCCGCCCGCCACGCGTGCGGCCGCCTCGTCCTTCTGCTTGCGCTTGAGGCTGCCGGCCAGCCAGACGATGTCGACGCCCAGCGGTTCGAGCCACGCAGAAAGCTTGCGATAGTGCTGCTCGGCCAGCAGTTCGGTCGGCGCCATCAGCGCAGCCTGCCAGCCGGCATCGATGGCCTGGCAGGCCGCCAGCGCGGCGATGACGGTCTTGCCGCTGCCCACGTCGCCCTGCAGCAACCGCTGCATCGGGTACGGGTGCGCGAGGTCGGCGCGAATCTCTTCCCACACGCGGGCCTGGGCGCCGGTCAGCTTGAACGGCAGCGCTTTCATGAAGCGCGCGAGCAGCCCATCCTTGCCGCTGCCGCGCAGGACGGGCGCGTTGCGCATGCGGCGCGCGGCCTGCGCACGCTTGAGCGAGAGCTGCTGGGAGAGCAGCTCATCAAACTTGATGCGCAGCCACGCCGGGTGCGTGCGCTCGACGAGGCTGTGCTCATCGACATCGGGCGTCGGCTGATGCAGCAGGCGCACGGCATCGGCCGGCGTCATCAGCTTGAGCGGCGCGAGCGGGCCGGTGACGAGGCTGTTCGGCAGCGTTTCCGGCAGCGGCGTGCGCGTGAGCGCGTTCAGGATCGCTTTGCGCAGATAAGCCTGTGCGACGCCCGCCGTGCTCGGATAGACCGGCGTCAGGCGATCGGGCAGCGGTTCATCGTCCGCCACGGCGCGCACGGTCGGGTGCACCATCTCGGCGCCGAAAAAGCCGCCGCGCACTTCGCCGCGCACGCGCAAGCGCACGCCCTCGGCCATCTGCTTGACCTGGCTGCCGTAGAAATTCAGAAAACGCAGAACCAGTTCGCCCGAGTCATCGGCGATATGCACGACCAGCTGCCGGCGCGGCCGGAACGCCACTTCGTTGCGCGTGACCGTGCCCTCGACCTGCGCAGCCCACCCGGTGTTGGCGCGGGCTGTGGCCTCGGCAATGGTCAGCAGCGTGGTTTCATCCTCGTAGCGCATCGGCAGATGCAGGACGAGATCGACGTCGCGGTGCAGGCCAAGCTTGGCGAGTTTGTCTGCGGGGCGGGCCGCCTTGGCCGCTGCCTTGGCAGGCTGGTCCGTCGCGGTTGCGCGTTTTGGCTTCGGCGCCGGCGCAGTATCAGCGTCGGGCATAGGAGCAGCATCAGTGGCGGAACGGGCGCGAGGCGGCACAGGGCGTTTACAATGGCGAACTTTGCGGTTTCGCCCGATTGTACCGGCGCCCGCGACCATCACTTGGCGCAATCCACGTCTGCGCCACTTTTCATGCTGACGCTGTCCGATTTCGATTTCGATCTGCCGCCCGAGCTGATCGCGCAAACCGCCCTGCCCGACCGCACCGCGAGCCGCCTGCTGGCCGTACGCCCCGCGGATGACGCCGTGCACTTTGAAGACCGCCAGTTTGCTGACCTGGTCGACTACCTGCGCCCCGGCGACCTGCTGGTCTTTAACGACACGCGCGTCATCAAGGCACGCTTTTTTGGCCACAAAGCCAGCGGCGGCAAGGTGGAAGTGCTCGTCGAGCGCCTGCTGGACGAACACACGGTGCTGGCGCAGATCCGCTCCAGCAAGTCGCCCGTCGAGGGCACCACGCTGCGCCTGGCCGACGCCTTTGACGTGACGGTCGGACCGCGCGCCGAGCCGTTCTTCACGCTGCGCTTCCCGCAGCCGGCGCTGGATCTGATCGAGCAATACGGCCGCCTGCCGCTGCCGCCCTACATCGAGCACGACCCGGACAGCTTTGACGAGACGCGCTACCAGACTGTCTATGCGCGCAACCCGGGCGCCGTCGCGGCACCCACGGCGGGCCTGCATTTCGACGATGCGCTGTTCGCAAAGCTGGACGCCATGGGCATCCGGCGCGGTTTTCTCACGCTGCACGTCGGTGCGGGCACGTTCCAGCCGGTGCGCGTGGAAAACATCGCCGAGCACCGCATGCACAGCGAGTGGTACGAAATTACGGCTGAACTGGCCGAAGCCATCCGCGCCACGCGCGCGGCCGGCGGCCGCATCATCGCGGTCGGCACCACATCGATGCGGGCGCTGGAGTCGGCCGCGCAGCCGGACGGCACGCTCAATGCCTGCAGCGGCGAGACCGACATCTTCATCACCCCCGGCTACCGTTTCCGCGCCGTCGACCTGCTGGTGACGAACTTCCACCTGCCCAAGTCGACCTTGCTGATGCTGGTATCGGCGTTTGCCGGCATGAGCGCCATCCGTGAGGCGTATCAGCACGCCATCGCCCAGCGCTACCGCTTCTTCAGTTACGGCGACGCCATGCTGCTCACCCGCGCTGAACCAGACTCCATTTCCGCCTGACCATGCTCAAGTACGAACTGCTCACCACCGATGGCCTCGCCCGACGCGGCCGCATGACCCTGAACCACGGCGTGGTCGAAACGCCCATCTTCATGCCGGTGGGCACCTATGGCGCGGTCAAGGCGATGTCCCCGGCGGAGCTGAAAGACATCGGCGCGCAGATCATCCTTGGCAACACGTTCCACCTGTGGCTGCGCCCGGGCCTGGAAGTGATGGACGCGCACAAAGGCCTGCACGGTTTCAATGGCTGGGATAAGCCCATTCTGACCGATTCCGGCGGTTTTCAGGTGTTTTCACTGGGCGATCTGCGCAAGATCACCGAAGAAGGCGTGACGTTTGCATCGCCGATCAATGGCGACAAGCTGTTCCTCTCGCCCGAAATCTCGATGCAGATCCAGCGCCGGCTGAACTCCGACATCGTCATGCAGTTCGACGAATGCACGCCGTACAAGATTGGCGATCGCCCGGCCACCGAAGCGGAAGCCGCCGCTTCCATGCGCATGAGCCTGCGCTGGGCGCAACGTTCTCGCAACGAGTTCGAGCGCGAGAACAATCCCAACGCGCTGTTCGCTATCGTCCAGGGCGGCATGTTCGAGAACCTGCGCGATGAATCGCTGGCCGGCTTGCAAGCCATTGACGCCGATGCGGGCGGCGCGGGTTTCGGCGGCTACGCCATCGGCGGCCTGTCGGTCGGCGAGCCCAAGGAAGACATGATGCGCGTGCTGCAGCACGTGGCGCCGCGTCTGCCGGCCAACAAGCCGCATTACCTGATGGGCGTGGGTACGCCGGAAGATCTGGTGGCAGGCGTCGCCGCGGGCGTCGACATGTTTGACTGCGTGATGCCGACCCGCAACGCGCGCAACGGCTGGCTCTTCACCCGCTTTGGCGACATCAAGATCAAGAACGCGGTACACCGCAACGATCCGCGCCCGCTGGACGAGACCTGCGGCTGCTACACCTGCAGCAATTTCTCGCGCGCCTACCTGCACCACCTGCAGCGCGTCGGCGAAATCCTGGGTGCCCGCCTGAACACCATCCACAACCTGTATTACTACCTGGAATTGATGGCCGAAATGCGCGCCGCCATCGAGTCGCACGGCTTTGCTGCCTTCCAGGCGCGCTTTGCCGCAGACCGCGCGCGCGGGGCCCTGTAAGCCGCCTTCGAAGGGCGCCGGGCGCGCCCATTTGCCGCAGCATCGCAATGGTAGAATGTCCGGTCCGATTTTTGACCGATTGACGAACCATTACGGAGTTCTGACGTGTTCCTGATTTCCGACGCTTACGCGCAAACTGCACCGGCAGCTGGTGGTGCCGCGGGTGGCCTGATGAGCTTCCTGCCGATCATCCTGATGTTCGTGGTGCTGTGGTTCATCATGATCCGCCCGCAAATGAAGCGCCAGAAAGAAACCAAGGCGATGCTCGAAGCCCTGGCCAAGGGCGACGAAGTCGTCACCGCCGGCGGCATTCTCGGCAAGGTCAGCAAGGTGGCTGAGCAGTACGTCACCGTGGAAATCGCTGCCAACACCGAAATCACTGTCCAGAAGAGCGCCGTGACCACCGTGCTGCCCAAGGGCACGCTCAAGGCGCTGTAATCGGCCCCTCCCGGCGCCGCCGCGCACGATTGCGCCGGCGCCGGCACCCCAGGCAGCGCCTATTCTAAGAATCCGCGCCCGCGCCCCTAGGCGTCGCCTCTCTGCATTCCAAGATGAATCGCTATCCGCTCTGGAAATACATTGTGATCCTGGTGGCGCTTGCCATTGGGTTCCTCTATACGCTGCCGAACTTCTTCGGCGAGGCCCCTGCCGTGCAGGTGTCTTCTGGCAAGGCCACCGTCAAGGTCGACCTGAACGTGCAAAAGCAGGTCGAGAGCCTGCTGGCTGCGGCCAGCATTCAGCCCGACGGCGTGTTCTTCGACAACAACGGCACCTCCGCCAGCGTGCGCGTGCGCTTTGCCGACACCGACACGCAGCTCAAGGCCAAGGACGTGCTGGCCCGCGGCCTGAACACCGATCAGGCCGACCCGACCTACATCGTGGCGCTGAACCTGCTTCCCGGTTCGCCGCGCTGGTTGAGCGGCGCACCGTTCTTTGCCAAGCCGATGTTCCTGGGCCTGGATTTGCGCGGTGGCGTGCACTTCCTGCTGCAGGTCGACATGAACGGCGCCGTGACGAAAAAGCTCGACTCGCTGGCTGGCGACATCCGTACGCAGCTGCGTGACAAGGGCATCCGCCACAGCGGCATCGACCGCAACAACAACACAATCACGATCAAGTTCGCCAACCCGGACGACGCCGATCGCGCCCGCGGGCTGCTGGCCGACTCCACGCGCGAACTGGCCTACACCGTCGACAAGAGCGCCGACGGCGCCACGCTCACCGGCACCTTCACCGCCGCCGCGATGAAGGAAGTGCAGGACAACGCGGTCAAGCAGAACATCGTCACGCTGCACAACCGCGTGAACGAACTCGGCGTGGCTGAGCCGGTGATCCAGCAGCAGGGCCCGGACCGCATCGTCGTGCAATTGCCGGGCGTGCAGGATACGGCCAAGGCAAAGGACATCATCGGCCGCACGGCAACGCTGGAAGCGCGCCTTGCCGATCCCAACGCGCCGCTCGTGCCGCGCGCCGGCGACCCGGTACCGCTGGGCGACGAGCTGTTCACGCAAGGCCGCAGCGCGCCCGTTCTGCTGCAGAAGCAGGTGATCTTCACGGGTGACCGCATCACGAGCGCCTCGGCAGGCTTCGACCAGAACCACAATTCGTCGGTCGACATCACGCTCGACGGCCAGGGTGGCCGCATGCTGCGCGATGTCTCGCGTGACAACATCGGCAAGCGCATGGGCATCGTGCTCTTTGAAAAGGGCAAGGGCGAAGTGCTGACGGTGGCGACCATCCAGTCCGAACTCGGCTCGCGCTTCCAGATCACCGGCATGGGCTCGACCGAGGCAGCTTCCGACCTCGCGCTGCTGCTGCGTGCAGGCTCGCTGGCCGCGCCGATGGAGATCATCGAAGAACGCACCATCGGCCCGTCGCTGGGTGCCGACAACATCAGGAAGGGCTTCGATTCGGCGCTGTACGGCTTCCTTGCCATCTCGGTGTTCATGGTGCTGTACTACATGCTGTTCGGTGCGTTCTCGGTGGCAGCGCTGGGCGTGAACGTGTTCCTGCTGATCGCGCTGCTCTCCATGCTGCAGGCCACGCTCACGCTGCCCGGCATTGCGGCTATCGCACTGGCGCTCGGTATGGCCATTGACGCGAACGTGCTGATCAACGAGCGCGTGCGTGAAGAGCTGCGCAACGGCGCCTCGGCGCAGATGGCCATCTCCGCCGGCTTTGACCGCGCCTGGGCGACCATCCTCGATTCGAACGTGACGACGCTCATCGCTGGTCTGGCGCTGATTGCCTTCGGCTCGGGCCCCGTGCGCGGCTTCGCGATCGTGCACTGCCTGGGGATTGGCACGTCCATGTTCTCGGCGGTGTTCTTCAACCGCGGTCTCGTGAACCTCTGGTACGGCCGCAAGAAGAAGCTGCAGAGCGTCGCCATCGGCCAAGTGTGGAAGCCGGGCAATACGAACACGGAATCGCCCGCCAAGTAATCACGCCTCCCACAACGAATCTCGCATAGAACCGGCGCTGCCCCGACACGAAGGGGCGGCCGCCACAAAGGGCAGACCATGGAGTTTTTCCGCATCCGCCGCGACATTCCGTTCATGAAGCACGCGTTGATCCTCAACGCGCTGTCGTTCCTGACGTTTATCGCCGCTGTCTTCTTCCTGTTCCACAAGGGACTGCACCTGTCGGTGGAGTTCACCGGCGGTACGGTGATGGAAGTCGCTTACACCCAGGCCGCCGATCTGCCGAAGATCCGCGGCGACGTTGAGAAGCTCGGCTACGCCGACGCCCAGGTGCAGAACTTCGGCACCTCGCGCGACGTGATGATCCGCCTGCCGCTCAAGAACGGTCCGGACGGCAAACCCATCGCCTCGGCAGTCCAGAGCCAACAGGTGATGACGGCGCTGACCGCCGTGAACCCCGACGCCAAGCTCCAGCGCGTTGAGTTCGTCGGCCCGCAGGTCGGCAAGGAACTCGCCACGGATGGCCTGCTGGCGCTGCTGTTCGTGGTGATCGGCATCGTGATCTACCTGTCGATCCGCTTCGAATGGAAGTTTGCCGTGGCGGGCGTGATCGCCAACCTGCACGACGTCGTGATCATCCTGGGCTTCTTCGCCTTCTTCCAGTGGGAGTTCTCGCTGTCGGTGCTGGCAGGGGTGCTCGCGGTGCTGGGCTATTCGGTCAACGAATCCGTGGTGATTTTCGACCGGATCCGCGAAGCGTTCCGCAAGTACCGCAAGATGAACACGCACGAGGTGATTGATCACGCGATTACCAGCACCATCTCGCGCACGATCATCACCCACGGCTCGACCGAAATGATGGTGGTGTCGATGCTGGTGTTCGGCGGTCCGACGCTGCACTACTTCGCCCTGGCGCTGACGATCGGTATTCTGTTCGGCATCTACTCGTCGGTGTTCGTGGCCGCTGCGCTGTGCATGTGGCTGGGCGTCAAACGCGAAGATCTGGTCAAGGCCGATAAAAAGGCCGGTGGTCCGAAGGAAGACGATCCGAACTTCGGCGCGCAGGTCTGAAGACCCTGCTCCGCGCTGCCCGGACGACTCCGTTCTTCGGGCAACAAAAAAGCCCCGCAATTGCG
>NZ_VOSS01000005.1 GCF_007997035.1 Ralstonia sp. TCR112
CGCGCCTGGCTGGAGATGGCGGAGAAGGGCGCCGAGCTGTCGCTGATGCGCCAGCTTTCCGAGCAGGGCAGCCAGCAGGCCCGCACGCGCGCACTGGCCGAGACCATCGGCATCGACCTGGAAGACCTTGCCGCGCTGCGCGTCGAGTGCTTCGACATCAGCCACACCGCCGGCGAGGCCACGCAAGCCTCGTGCGTGGTCTTTCACAGCCACGCCATGCAAAACAGCGAATACCGCCGCTACAACATCCAGGACATCACCCCCGGCGACGACTACGCGGCCATGCGGCAAGTCCTCACGCGCCGCTACCAGAAGATCGTCGAACAGGCCGGCGAAGACGCGCCGAACATGCCGAGCATCGTGCTGATCGACGGCGGCAAGGGGCAGGTGGAAGTTGCGCGCCAGGTCTTTGAAGAGCTGGGGCTGGATATTGGATTGCTCGTCGGCGTGGCAAAGGGGGAGGGGCGCAAGGTCGGCCTCGAAACGCTGATCTTTGCCGATGGCCGTCCGTCATTGGAGTTGGGACAAGGCAGCGCTGCGTTGATGCTCGTTGCGCAGATTCGCGATGAAGCGCACCGCTTTGCCATCACCGGCATGCGCGCCAAGCGGGCCAAGGCGCGCAACACGTCGCGGCTGGAGGAGATCGAAGGCATCGGCGCCAAGCGTCGGCAGCGGTTGCTGGCGCGCTTCGGCGGCCTGCGTGGCGTGATGGCCGCGAGCGTCGACGAACTGGCCACGGTCGAAGGCATCTCGCAGACCCTGGCCGAAGAAATCTACCGTCAGCTGCATTGATCGGCGACAATGCCCCATCTTGCCGCGTAGGTTGGAGCTTGCGCGGCGGTTGTCCTCTCGACTTGCCATGCCTTTCAACTTCCCGATCCTCCTGACCTGGCTGCGTGTGGCCATGATCCCGCTGGTGGTGGGCGTGTTCTACGTGCCGGACACCTGGATGGCGCTACCCGCCAAGAACCTGACGGCCGCGGTGTTCTTCATCGTTGCAAGCCTCACCGATTGGTTCGACGGCTTTCTTGCGCGCCGCTGGAACCAGACGTCCGCGTTTGGCGCCTTCCTCGATCCGGTCGCCGACAAGCTGATGGTGGCCGCTGCGCTGCTGGTGCTGCTGTCGTTGGGGCGCGTGTCCGACGTCATCGCGCTCATCATCATCGGCCGCGAGATCACCATCTCTGCCCTGCGTGAATGGATGGCGCAGATTGGCGCGTCGAAGAGCGTGGCCGTCAACTTCCTCGGCAAGTTGAAGACGACCTTCCAGATGATCGCCATTCCGTTGCTGCTGTTCGAGGGCCGCCTGTTCGACGTGATCGACGCGCAGATGTGGGGGACATGGCTGATCTACGTGGCGGCGGTGCTCACGCTGTGGTCGATGGCGTACTACATGAAGCTCGCGTGGCCGCAGATTCGTGAGCGCGCAAAATGAGCCTGTAAAAACTCTTGCGCAAAAGTGTTGACGAGGACGATTCTTCTTTGCCATAATCTCGTTCTCGCGTTGCAGTGATGTGACGCAAACGGTCTGGCAGCACAAAGGTTGTACGGCAGTGCTGGTAGCCAAAAATGCGGGAATAGCTCAGTTGGTAGAGCGCAACCTTGCCAAGGTTGAGGTCGCGAGTTCGAGCCTCGTTTCCCGCTCCAGTTTTAAATATGTGGCTGTGTTGATGTGATGGCGCAGCGGCATAACCGGTTACGCGGGAATAGCTCAGTTGGTAGAGCGCAACCTTGCCAAGGTTGAGGTCGCGAGTTCGAGCCTCGTTTCCCGCTCCAATCCCGAAGGGAAGCCTTGCTTCCCTTTTTCTTTATCGGCACGGCAAACACGCGGTTCTTCACGAATTGCTACAATGCGGTGCTGAGCCCCTGGCGGGGTAGCAAAGTGGTTATGCAGCGGCCTGCAAAGCCGTGTACGCCGGTTCGATTCCGGCCTCCGCCTCCAGAATGCGAAAAAGCCCCGACTGGTTCGGGGCTTTTCTTTTGCATCGTCGCAATGCACTGGCTCGGGTCTGGGCATCTCCTGCCTTGACGCTCTCCTGTTCGAACAATGCGTCGGCGCTGCGTTGGCACAGAGTGCTGACGGCATCCGAGCTCAATCCCGCTCCAACCAAGTGGTTGCATGAGAAAACTGGGCTGACTAGACTCAAGCGGTTCTATTTTGAAACCGAATGAGGTGAAGGATGTCCCGTGATTGCGTTGTCGACGGTTCGTCTAACGAGTGCGCCATTTCCTCTCCCGGGTTGCCACATGCATGGGTCGCCATGCTGGCATTCTGCGCAGCGGCCAGTGTTTCCAACGTTTATTTCGCCCAGCCGTTGCTCGGAGCATTGGCCCGTGACTTTGCGCTCAGCGACGCATGGGCGGGCGGCATCATCGGTGCGACACAAGGCGGTTGCGCGCTCGCTCTGGCGTTGGTCGTTCCGCTGGGGGATCGTTGGCCGCGTAAGCCCGTGCTGCTGGTGCAGCTGGTCTTGCTGACGCTGGCGCTGCTCGCGGTAGGTCTGGCGCAGGCGCGCTGGTCGTTGCTCATCGGCATGCTCGCGATCGGCTTGCTGGGCACAGCAATGACGCAAGGACTGATCGCCTGCGCCGCCGCACTGGCGCCGCCGGCGGAACGCGGGCGCGTCGTTGGGGCGGTACAGGGTGGAGTCGTGATCGGTCTTTTGCTGGCTCGCGCCGTTGCGGGCTGGATTGCGGACGTTGCTGGCTGGCGGGCGGTCTATATGGTGTCAGCGGGCTTCTCGGCGGCGATGCTGTGCATGCTCTGGCGCGCGTTGCCGGCGCCGCCGAGTGGACTTTCGCCCACGAAATACGTAGCGCTGCTGCGCTCGATGTGGCAGCTCCTGGTGACCGAACGCGTATTGCAGATACGCGGCCTGATCGGTTTGCTGATGTTCGCGGCGTTCAACGTCTTCTGGAGCGCGATGGCGCTGGCTTTGAGTGCGCCGCCCTATGGGTTCTCCCCCGCAGGCATTGGTGCATTCGGTTTGGTTGGCGTGATCGGCGCGCTGGCGGCTGCGCGAGCGGGGCACCTGGCGGATCGAGGTTGGGCACAAGCGGCCACTGGCGTCGCGTTGGGTTTGCTACTGGTCGCCTGGCTACCGCTCGGTTTGGGTTCGCAGCATCTGGCAGGGCTCATCGTCGGCGTGGTTCTGTTGGACCTGGGTGGGCAAGCGGTGCACGTGCTCAACCAGAGTCTGGTCTTTCGCTTGCGGCCGGAGGCGCACAGCCGGCTGGTCGGCGCCTACATGCTGTTCTATGCGGCGGGCAGCGGATTGGGGGCGATGCTTTCGACGCAGGTGTATGCGTCGGCAGGGTGGTCAGGGGTGTGTCTTCTGGGAGCGGCTCTCAGCGTGGCGGCGCTGATGTTCTGGGCGGCGACCGCGGCTTGGATGCGCGGCAAAGGGCGCTAGCGCGAGGCTCGCCAGCAAATCCGAGGCAGCGTATACCCGGAAGACTCACCGCGCGCGGGCCCGCTCCTATACTTGCTGAGAACTCACACCTTGTAATGGCGTGACAAAAAATGATAGAACGCCACAAAACCCGGCTCTGCGATTAGCTTTTCACAATTGTTTGCAATATCAAAGGGGCGGCCTTTTAGGATGAGTCGGGCTCAAGCCGGCGTGCGACACCTGCCGGTTGGGCGTAGGTAAACGGTCTTGCACGGGACGCGGCTGCCGCGCCGGTGCGGGCTGGCGGATCGAACTGCGATGCGCCAGCCCGGGACTCCAACCACATCGACGCACGGAGTGAGCCGGCATTTTGCATAGCGATGCCGGACCCGAAACGGGGAAAGGGCAATCCAGATGGCGATACGAATTGCCTCGGTCGAAGACAACCAGGCGCAATCGGATTTGATTCGCGAGATCCTGATTTCGTCCGGATACGAATGCGAGAGCTTCAATAACGGGGATGCCTTCGTCAAGGCGCTGCGGGATCGCACGTTCGACCTGCTGCTGCTCGACTGGCAGTTGCCCGATATCAGCGGCATCCAGCTTGTGAGCTGGGTGCGGCAGACAGTCGGCCCGGCGCTGCCGGTGCTGTTTCTGACCAATCGTTCGCTCGAAGACGACGTCGTGCGCGGTCTGGCGGCCGGCGCCGACGATTACGTCGTCAAGCCCGTGCGCCGTGCCGAGCTGGTGGCGCGCGTCGGTGCGCTGCTGCGTCGTGCGGCGCCGCGCACGAGCGAATCGCTCGAACGCATTCGTGTCGGCCCGTATGCGGTGGACCCGGTCGGGCGTGTGCTGACGTTGAACGGCTCGCAGGTCGAGCTGTCGCCGCGCGAGTTTGATCTTGCGCTGTACCTGTTCCGTAATGTCGGCAAGCTGGTGCCGCGCGAGCTGATCGAGCAGGCGGTCTGGGGGCGCAGCATTGGCCCGGATTCGCGCACGCTGGCCACGCATATCTCCAAGCTGCGGCTCAAGCTCGATCTCAATCAGAAGAATGGCGTGCGGCTGGTCTCGGTGTATTCGCATGGCTATCGGCTCGAAACCACGCAGGAAGATGGTGAAGCAACCTGACGCAATCTGGGGTGGTTTGATTGGGCGCGCCGCGTTTGTCGGCGCGTTCGTTCTTTTTGGCGGCGTGTGGCAGGCTGCGATGGCGCAGCCTTCAGGCGCGGACGGCACCGATTTCGTCTATCGCGTGCAGCAGGGCGACACGCTGATCAACCTCGCCGAACGTTACATGGACAGCGTCGAGGGCTGGCGTCTGCTGCAGCAGCGCAACCACGTAGCCGATCCGTACCGGCTGAAGCCCGGTTCGCTGCTGCGCATTCCGTTCGATCGCATTCCGGTCGTCCCGGCGACGGCGCAGGTCGTGTTTGCCCGCGACGCAACCATCGGCGGCAAGCCATTGCAAGCCGGTACGAAGCTCGCAGAAGAAGCGCAAATCGACACCGGCGACAAAGGTGCCGTGACGCTGGCTTTTGATGACGGCACGCGCGTGACGGTGCCGCCGGGCAGCCACGTGGCGCTGTCGCGTGTACGAGCGTTTGCGCGTGCCGGCCTGATCGATGTGCGCGTCCACGTGAAGCAGGGCGAAGCGGAATCGAACGTCTCGCCCAGGAAGAGCGGCGTGGGCCGGTACGAGATATCGACGCCTGCGCTGGTGACGGGCGTGCGCGGTACGCGTTTCCGCGTGCAGGCGAGCGACGCCGTATCGACGAGTTCCGTGCTCGAAGGCGAGGTGGCGACGAGTGCCGGTCGACAGAAGCAGGCGGTCAAGGCCGGCTTTGGCGTGCAGGCATCGGCGGGGCACCTCAAGCGTGCGGCGCTGCCACCGGCGCCGAGGCTCGATGCCATTCCGGAGCTTGTGCAGACGCCGTGCCTGCGCGCGACGTGGCAGCCCGTCAAGGGCGCTGTCGGGTATCGCGCTGCCGTGGCGCGGGATGCCGCCTTGACCGAACTCAGCGCTTATCAATCGAGCAAAACGCCTGCGGCAACACTCTGCGGGGATGAGGACGGCGACTACACGCTCGTCGTCCAAAGCATCGACGCGCTCGGGCTGACAAGCGAATCGGCCACGCGGCCGTTCACGGTGCGCCTGCACCCGGAGGCGCCATACACCATTCAGCCCGCCGGCGGCCGGACCTATCGCAGCGGCGACGTGGCATTCGCCTGGGCTGTTGTGTCCGACGCTGCCAGCTACGACATGGAAGTCGCAGACGCTGAGTCGTTCGCCACGCCCACCGTTCAGCAGCATGGCGTCGACGTGCATCTGACCAAGCCGTTGACGGCCGGCACATGGTGGTGGCGCGTGCGCTCGGTGGCTGCGGACGGCAAAACCGGCCCGTGGAGCGATGCGCTCCGTTTTCGCGTGCTGGACATCCCGCCGGATGCCGTGCCGACGCCGCCGTGGAAGGCGGCAATGATGGCAAGCTGCACGCCCACTGGCCGGCGTTGTCGCCCGAACTGGCGGCATCGGGCGCTCGCACGCGGGTGCAGCTGGCAAGCGACACAAGCTTCGCCAAGCCCATCGCCGACATCGTGAGCGACGGCAACGAGGCCACCATTCCCCGGCCGCCGTCCGGCGTGTATTACATCCGCACCGGCGTCGACCTGGGCGATGCAGCATCGGTGGTCTACGCCAAGCCGCAGCGCATTGACGTCGGCACGTTTGTCGGCGATTCCGTCCGTAGCCCCGTGCAGAGCGGCGGCGGCAGTCTCCTTCTCAATGACTGATCCCGTGCCCGCCAGATCAGCCGTGCGCAGCCTTGGGCGGCGCGCGTTGGTGGAGTGGGTCGTGCTGGTGGCGCTGGCTGCGCTGCTGACCTTGGGCGCGGTGCGCTGGAGCGTCGTCGCGCGGCTCGATGCGGCGCTGTACGACACCGTCGTTACGCTGCATGGGCATGCGCCGCGGGACGATATCGTCATCGTTGCCATTGATGACCAAAGTCTTGACGCGGTTGGGCGCTGGCCGTGGCCGCGCAGCCGGCTGGCCGACCTGATTGCCCGCGTTGGACGGGCACAGCCGCGCGCCATCGGCATCGATATTCTGCTGATCGAGCCCGACCTTGCGCAGCCCGAAGGTGACCGCGCCTTGGCCGCCGCCATCGAGCAGGCCGGACACGTTATCCTGCCGGCGTTGCCGGAGCGCACCGAACAGGGGCGCGTGTATCACTATCCGTTCCTCGGTATCAACGCGTCCGTCGCACATATCAATGCCGCCCCCGATGCGGACAGCGTTGTGCGCGGCATGTACCTGGGGGAGGGACCGCGTGCGCATGTCCTTGACCATCTTGCCGTGCAGCTTGCGCGGCAGGCGCTGCGCCCCCCACCATCCACACCGGCGCCGTCTGATGTGGAGACCGACGCTGGCGGCTGGACGCGCCGGGCGAATATCCGCCTGAATTTTTCAGGGCCGGCCGGTACGTATCGGCATGTGCCGGCGGTGGATGTGCTCAACGGCCGCGTGGCGCCCGATGCGCTTGCCGGCAAGCTGGTGCTGATCGGGGCGACGGCATCGGGCGTGTCCGATATTTTTGCGACGCCCCCGTCGCGCACGATGAGCGGCGTGGAGGTGCTGGCCAATGCCACGCAGACGGTACTCGACGGCAGCGCCATCCTGCCGGTGCCCCCGGGCGTGTTCTGGGCGATGACGCTGCTTCCCTTGCTGACGACGGCGTTTGCGGTGCGTTGGCTTACGCCGCGCATGGCGCTTGCCGTGGCGGTGGCGAGCACTGCCGTATTGGTGTTGAGCGCAATCGGCGTGCTGGTGTTCGGCAATCGCTGGTTGCCGCCGTTTGCCGCGTTGGTCGGCCCGCTGGTGTTGTATCCGCTGTGGAGCTGGCGCCAACAGGAAGCCGCGTTGCGTTTTCTGCGCGACGAGATGCAGCGTCTGGCGCGCGAGCCCGGTCTGCTGGCGGATGCCGCGCCGCTCGCCCGCACCGGCCGCACCCTGGGTGCGCACATGGACGCCGTCGCCTCGCTCACCGACAAGCTGCGCGCGCTGCGCCGCTTTCTGGCGGATGCGCTGGAGAGCCTGCCCGATGCCACCGTCGTCTGCACGCACGATGGCACGATTCGCCTGGCGAATGGCCGCAGCGCCGACTTGGCCCGCCAGTCGCAGACGCCCGGCCAGAACCGCGCGGCCGCGCTGCGCGACCTGCCGACGCTGCTGGCGCGCGCGTTCCCCGACCCCGCGCCCGGAGAGCACTACTGGGCACGCTGGCTGGCCAATCCCACCGGACTCGAACCTGTCGAGTTGAAAACGCACGATGGTCGCTCGATGTTGATGCACGCCGCCGCGTTACGCGACGAAGCCGGCCGCCCGGTCGACATCATCGTCAGCTTTGCCGACATCACGCCGGTGCGCCAGGCCGAGCGCCATCGCGAAGAAGCGCTGCAGTTCATCTCGCACGACATGCGGTCTCCGCAGAGCGCCATCCTCGCGCTGATCGAGTTGCAGCGCGATGCGTCGCGCGCGTTGGATCGCGAAGCGCTGCTCGCGCGCATCGCGCAGCTGTCGTCGCGCACGCTGGAACTGGCCGATGCCTTCATCGATCTGGCGCGTGCCGAATCGCAAACACTCAAGCTGGTGGACGTGGATCTGGTCGGCCTCGTGCTCGATGCCGCCGATGAAGTCTGGCCGCTTGCGAATCGTCACCAGGTAGAAGTGCGCGTGGTGGCCGACATCGAAGCGGCGGTGCGGGGCGAGCCACGCTTGCTGGTGCGCGCGCTGGTGAATCTGCTCAACAACGCCATCAAGTTCAGCGCGGCGGGCTCCATGGTGACGGTGTCCGTGGAACAGGACGAGGCGATGTTCTCGGTGGCCGTGGCTGACCACGGCGCCGGCATTGCACTGGAGGACCAGCCGCGGTTGTTCCAGCCATTCCACCGCTTGCATGAGGGCGCGGCCAATGCGCCGTCCGGCAGTGGACTGGGTCTTGTCTTCGTCAAGACGGTGGTCGACCGGCACGGCGGCCGGATTGCGGTGCAGAGCGCACCCGGGCTGGGTTCCACCTTCACGCTGTGGCTGCCGCGCGCGGCGCATCGCCACGACGCCTGAGGCCATCGCGGCCTCCTGTGGCCTTTGCCACATGTCCTTTTCAATCATTTGCAATTCGGCACTGCGGCGGCCCTACAGTTCATTGGCCGACCCGCACAGCATGCACCGGTGACACACCGGTCGAGAGACGGCGGCACCTTGGAAAACCGAGCACAGACACGCCCGAGGCGCCACGCATGTTGAGCCAGACTGCAACCGACGTTTTGAACGAATGCGATTACGAACGCGTTCGCGCGCAACTGCATCAAGCCCTGCGAGGTGACGGGAGCCCGTCGCAGGACGAACGCTTCTGGCTGGCTGGTCGGCACGTATCCATGCGGCGCGGCGGTGGCCGCGACGACGGCAATGCACAACACCTTCGTTGCACCACCGCTTGACCGCGCCGCACGCAGTCAACCACGAAACCGAGCCATGAAAATCGGTCTGATCGACACGCATCTCGCCCGTCAGCAGGCGATCCACTCCGCGCTGCAGCCCACGCGCTTTGAATGTGTGCCGCTGTTTCTCTCCCGCCAGGTTTTTGAAGCCATCGAGCTGCACGGTATCAATCTGCTGATGGTCGGCGCGCATGCGCACGACATGCCCGGGCTATCGCTGGTGCGCACGGTGCGTGAGCGCGCAGGCCCCGGTATGGCGATCGTCTACCTCGCCGACGGCCAGGCCGATACCGAAACCGCAGAGGCGCTCAATCACGGCGCAGATCTGTGCTTCCAAGGCGATATCCGTCCGCCAGAATTGCTGGCGCGGCTCGACGCGTTGATACGCCGCTTTGCCGTGAGCCGGGCCGTGCGTGCGTCGGAGATTCGCCTGGGGCCGTACACGCTCGATCGGCAGAATCGTTCCATTCGCCTGCACGATGCTTTGGTGTCGGTGCATGCGCGTGAGTTTGAGCTGGCGCTGCTGTTGTTCGCGAATGCGGGGCGCGTACTCTCGCGCGCCGACATCGAGCTCGCGCTATGGGGGCGCGAGCTGAGCCCATATTCACGCACGCTCGATACGCATGTCTCGCGCTTGCGCAAAAAGCTTCTGCTCGGCACGGAGAACGGCCTGCGCCTGCGCGCCATCTACGGGCAGGGCTTCTGCCTGGAACGCGTGATGGATGCGGCAGCGACGCACTGAACACTCTCGATTTGCGGAGCCACGCCATGCAACTGCTCGGTATCACCATCCCCATCGGTTTTCTGGCGGGGCTTGTCGCCCGCTGGACAACGCCAGGGCGGGGCGTGGGAGGTTTCCTCCTCACGATCATGGTCGGCATTGCCGGCGCGCTGACGGCCGCATTTCTGGGCCAGTTGATGCGCTGGTATGAGCCGGGCCAGTCGGCTGGGTTTGTCGGTTCGCTGGCGGGAGCCGTCATCCTGCTGGCCGGCTATCACCTGATGGCACGCGATCGCTGAATACCGTCGTTTCAAAGCAAAAAAGCCCCGCGAGTCGGGGCTCTTTTGTTTTGGAGCGGAAGGGCGCGATCAGCGATCGCTGCCAAAAGAAACGCCCTGATACTCGGGACAGCAGCATCAGGGCCAAGAAGGCCGCGGCTCTCTCTTCCGCGACCGGAGCGCACCCACGAGGGGTCGGTGCAAGCTCAGGTTACGTGGCCGAGAGCGAGGGAATGCAAATGTTTATCAACAGCGCCCCGGCGGCGAATGGGACGATCCAAGGTACAGTGGTGGGACGTCGTACAACTGTGCCGTGGAGCGAATGACTCAGCCCACCTGTGCCGGGGTTTGCGCGCTGGCTGCTTCATGCGCACGACGCAGGCGTTCGCGGCTGTTGGACAGGTGCATGCGCATCGCGGCCCGCGCGGCTTCAGGGTCTTTGCGGGCGATGGCTTCAAAGACGCTGTGGTGCTCGCGGTTGACCGTGGCACGCAACTCCGGAGCGTTCAGGTAACCGACCTGCGCCAACCCCATCCGCGTGCGAGGGATCAGCGTCTTGCCGAGCTGGGCGAGGGCGCCGACGAAGTGCTCATTGCCGGTCGCACGCGCGATGCTGAGGTGAAATTGCAGGTCGGAGGTGGCACTGTCGTTGCCGTCCGCCTGGTCCTGCTCGATGGCTTCAAGAGCCATGCGCAGGGCGTCGATCTCGGCCGGAGAAATGCGCTGTGCGGCCAGCCCCGCGCACTCCGTTTCAATGGCGACGCGCAATTCCAGCATGCTGAGGATGTCGTGCATCGTTGAGGCATCGCCCAGCGGGATGCTGTTGTCTGCGCGCGGCGGCAGGACAAAGCTGCCGATGCCGTGGCGCGTTTCGATCATCCCCTTGGCTTGCAGGCGCGAGATGGCTTCGCGTACCACCGTGCGGCTTACGCCCAGCGCTTCCATCAACGCGGATTCCGTCGGCAGCTTGTCGCCGATGCGCAGCGATTCGTTGGCGATGCGCCCTTTGATGTGGTCCACCACCACGTCCGCCAGGCTTTGGGTGCGGCGCACGTGCGTTGCGGGCGAACTGGCAATGGGCATGCGGTCTCCGAGGGGGTGCGGGTTTACCAGGGGTGGTTCGGTAGGAATGTGTCCATTATAGTCGCCTTCCATGTTGTACGACGACTGATGACATACGTGATGACAATGAATCACCAAGCCACCGAGACTCCCGTTCACACACCGCGCGTGACCCGCCTCCAGGTCATTCCCGTGGCGGGCCGCGACAGCATGTTGCTGAATCTCAGCGGCGCACACGGCCCGTTCTTCACCCGCAATATCGTCCTCCTGGAGGACTCGGAAGGGCATACCGGCGTGGGCGAAGTGCCGGGCGGCGAATCCATCCGCAAGACCATCGAAGACGCGACGCCGCTGGTTGTCGGACAACCGATCGGTGCGTACAACAACGTGCTCAACAGCGTGCGACGCCAATTTGCCGATCGCGACGCGGGCGGCCGTGGGTTGCAGACCTTTGACCTGCGCACCACCGTGCATGCGGTGACGGCGCTGGAAAGCGCGCTGCTCGACTTGCTCGGCCAGCATCTCGGCGTGCCCGTGGCGGCGCTGCTGGGGCAGGGGCAACAGCGCGCCAAGGTGCCCGTGCTCGGCTACCTGTTCTTCGTGGGCGATCGCACACGCACCGACCTGGACTACGCCGACGGCAGCGACGCCACCGACGACTGGACCCGAGTGCGCCACGAAGAAGCGCTCACGCCGGAGGCGGTCGTGCGCCTCGCCCAGGCGGCCCATGCGCGCTACGGCTTCAAGGATTTCAAGCTCAAGGGCGGCGTGCTGAGTGGCGATGACGAAATGGTCGTCACGACGGCACTGGCCGAAGCGTTTCCCGAGGCGCGCGTCACGCTGGACCCGAACGGCGCGTGGTCGCTGGCGGAGGCCATTCGCCTGTGCCGCGACAAGCACGACGTGCTGGCCTACGCCGAAGACCCGTGCGGCGCAGAGGGCGGTTACTCGGGCCGCGAGGTGATGGCCGAATTCCGCCGTGCCACGGGCCTGCCCACGGCCACCAACATGATCGCCACGGACTGGCGCCAGATGGGTCACGCCATTCAGCTGCACTCGGTCGACATTCCGCTGGCCGATCCGCATTTCTGGACGATGCAGGGCTCGGTGCGTGTGGCGCAGATGTGCGACGACTGGGGCCTGACCTGGGGTTCGCACTCCAACAATCACTTCGATATTTCGCTGGCGATGTTCACGCACGTGGCCGCGGCCGCGCCGGGCAACATCACCGCCATCGACACGCACTGGATCTGGCAAGACGGACAGCGCCTGACGCGCGAGCCGTTCCAGATCGTCGGCGGCGAGATTGCCGTTCCGACCGCCCCGGGCCTGGGCGTCACGGTCGACATGGAGCAACTGGAGAAGGCCCACGCCCTGTACAAGCAGCACGGCCTGGGCGCACGCGACGACGCGATCGCCATGCGCCAACTGATTCCCAACTGGCAGTTCGACAACAAGCGCCCCTGCATGGTGCGTTGACCGCTGACCGCTACGGCGGAACCCGAGGCGGCGCACGTCGTGGCACGCCGCCTCGTAGATCGGTAACCAATAAAAAAATATCGGAGACAACACCGTGAAGACCATCAAGGGCTTGCGCTGGTGGATCATCGTGCTGGTGTGCCTGGGCACGATCGTCAACTATCTGGCGCGTAACTCGCTGGGTGTGCTGGCGCCCACCCTCAAGAACGAGCTGGGGATGAGCACCCAGCAATATTCCTACGTGGTGGCGGCCTTCCAGGTCGGCTACACGATCATGCAGCCGGTCTGCGGCTTTATCGTGGATCTGGTCGGCTTGCGGATCGGCTTTGCGCTGTTTGGTGTGTTGTGGTCGTTTGCCGGCGTGCTGCACGCGGGCGCCACCGGCTGGCTGTCGCTGGCGGGGTTTCGCGCCTTGATGGGGCTGACGGAAGCCGCTGCCATTCCGTCCGGCATGAAGGCCGTGGCTGAATGGTTCCCGGACAAGGAAAAATCCGTCGCCGTCGGCTGGTTCAATTCGGGCACTTCGCTGGGTGCGATGTTGGCGCCGCCGCTGGTGGTCTTCCTGCATCTGCGTTACGGCTGGCAGTCGGCGTTTGTGGTGACCGGCGCCATCGGCTTCCTGTGGGCCGCGCTGTGGTTCGCGTTTTACCGTTCGCCGAAAGACCACGCCGCGCTGTCCGACGCCGAGCGCGAAAAGATCATCGGCGGACAGCTCCGCCCGGTGAGCGCCGAGCGCGGCAAGCGCCCGGTCAAGGATGTCGTGACGTCCCGCCGTTTCTGGGCGATTGCGCTGGCGCGCTTCTTCGCCGAGCCGGCCTGGCAGACGTTCAGCTTCTGGATTCCGCTGTACTTCGTGAACGAACGCCATCTCGATCTGAAAGCGATCGCCATGTTCGCGTGGCTGCCGTTCCTGGCGGCGGACCTGGGCGGCCTGGTGGGTGGTTACCTGTCGCCGTTCCTGATCAAGCGTTTCCGCATTCCGCTGGTGTGGTCGCGTGTGTGCGGCGTCGTGCTGGGTGCGTTCATGATGATCGGTCCGGCGTGCGTCGGGCTCGTGGCGTCTCCCTACACGGCGATTGCGTTGTTCTGCGTGGGCGGCTTTGCGCACCAGATGATCTCCGGCCTCGTCAACACGCTGTCTGCGGATGTATTCGATCCGGAAGAGGTCGGTACCGCCAGCGGCTTTGCCGGCATGGCGGCGTGGATCGGCGGCCTGGGCTTCTCGCTGTTGGTGGGCGCGCTGGCTGACAAGGTCGGTTATGGTCCGCTGTTCGGCCTGCTCGGCGCATTCGATCTGATTGGCGCGGCGTTGCTGATTGTGCTGATTCGCGGCCAGTCGCATGAAGAACGTGCCGCCCGCGAAATGAAACTCTCTGCTTCAAATTAGGTTGAAACCGATGTCGATGTTGAACCCCCCCCGATTCGAAGTGCAGGCGCATGAAGGCAGCCGGCTGCGGCTGGCCAGCAGCGCCGGCGCCGCGATTGAACTCTTCGTGCTGGAAGAAGACATCATCCGCGTGCTCGTGCTGCCGCAGGGCGACCTTCGCGGCCCGGCCACGTGGTCGATCGCCCCCGGCAGCGACGACACGCCGCTCGAAGGGCGTGACCGCCGCGACCTGAGCGGCTTCTCGTTGCCTGCGTTTGCGTTGCACACCGATGCCGACACGCTGCGCGTGGAAACCAGCAAGATTCGCCTGAGCGTCGCCCTGGCAGGTGGCTTCTGCACATGGCAGATCCGCGGCGCGGGCGGGTGGCAGACCGTGCTGAACGATCGCCCCACGCAGGCCTACAACTTCGGCTATTGGGACGAGCAGGTCTACCACTACGTGCGCCGCGAACCGGGCGAGATGTACTTCGGCCTGGGCGAGCGCGCCGGCGACATGAACCGTGCGCACCAGCGTTATGAGATGCGCAACATCGACGCGATGGGCTACAGCGCGCGCACGACCGATCCGCTGTACAAGCACATCCCGTTCTACGTGACGTGGCAACCGGAAAACCGCACCGGCTTCGGGCTGTTCTACGACACGCTGTCCGATTGCAGCTTCGACATGGGCCGCGAGCTGGATAACTACCACGGCCTCTACCGCTACTTTGTCGCGCCGCACGGCGATCTCGACTACTACTTCATCGCCTCGCCCGACACGCCGCTCGACGCCACGCGCCGCTTTACGTGGATGACCGGCCGCCCCGCGTGGATGCCGAAATGGGGCCTCGGTTATTCCGGCTCGACCATGACGTACACCGACGCGCCCAACGCGCAGGAACAGATGGCCGAGTTCATCAAGGGATGCCGTGAGCACGACATCCTGTGCGATTCGTTCCATCTGTCGTCGGGCTATACGTCGATTGGGCCGAAGCGCTACGTCTTCAACTGGAACACCGACAAATTCCCGGATGCGCGCGGCTTCGTCCAGAGCTATCTGGACGCGGGCATTCGCCTGTGCCCGAACATCAAGCCGTGCCTGCTGCGCGATCACCCGAAGTTTGAAGAAGCGAGAGAAGCTGGCCTGCTGATTTGCGACGCAAACGGCGAGCCGGCCTGGGTGCAATTCTGGGATGAGGTCGGCGCGTATCTCGACTTCACCAACCCGAAAACGCTCGACTGGTGGAAGGCCAATGTCAAGAGCGCGCTGCTCGAATACGGCATGGCGTCGACCTGGAACGACAACAACGAGTTCGAAGTCTGGACGCCCGACGCTTTCGCTCACGGGTTCGGCAAGAAAGCGCCCATCCGCGAAGCCAAGGTGCTGCACACCATGCTGATGATGCGCGCCTCGCGCGAAGCGCAGCTCGAATTTGCACCGCAGCGTCGGCCGTTCCTGGTGTCGCGCTCGGGCGGTGTCGGCATGCAGCGCTATGTGCAGACATGGTCCGGCGACAACTACACCTCATGGGAAACGC
Organism: Ralstonia sp. TCR112; assembly: GCF_007997035.1. Classification (GTDB taxonomy): domain Bacteria; phylum Pseudomonadota; class Gammaproteobacteria; order Burkholderiales; family Burkholderiaceae; genus Ralstonia; species Ralstonia edaphi. The sequence goes on from NZ_VOSS01000005.1 coordinate 15,330, forward strand.
TGCGCTACAACCTGAAGATGGGCTTGGGGTTGGCGCTCTCCGGCGTCTCGAACATCGGGCACGACATCGGCGGGTTTGCCGGCCCGGCGCCGTCTCCTGAACTGCTGGTGCGCTGGGTGGCCTTTGGCGTGTTCCTGCCACGCTTCTCCATCCACTCGTGGAACGACGACAAGACCGTCAACGAGCCGTGGATGTATCCGCAGGTCACCTCACAGATTGCCTCGCTGATCAAGCTCCGCTATCGGCTGATTCCGTATCTGTACGAACTGCTGTGGCAGTCCACGCAGGCCTACGAGCCGGTGCTGCGCCCCACGTTTGCCGAGTTCCCGCACGACCGCCGGTGCTACGCCGAGTGCGACGACATGATGATCGGCTCGTCGCTGCTGGTGGCGCCGACGGTGGACGAAGGGCAGACCGAGCGCACCGTCTATCTGCCGGCCGCGCGCGATGGGTCTCGTACTGGAGCGGCGAGGCGTTCGAAGGCGGACAGACCGTCACGCTGCCTTCGCCGTGGGACCAACCCGTCATGCTGATTCGCGAAGGCGGCGTGATCGCGCTGAACGTGGCGGAGCAGCATTTCGACCAGCGCGCCGATCAACGCGGCTTCCTTGTCGTGCCCGTGCGGGGCGTTGGGGAGGCCGCTGGAGGCAGTGTTGAAGACGATGGCGAAACCGAAGCGTGGCGCAACGGCGAGCAGGGCCGCTGGAGCGTGCGTGCGGTGTCGGATGCGCAAGCCATCACGCTGCACGTATCGCGCGAAGGCAAGATGCCGACGCTGGACGACACGGTGGAGATTTACCTGCCCGCCGGCGATGCGCGGCCGGTGCAGACGCCGCATGCCCGCGTGCTCGAAACCGTTGTCGTGGGTGGCTGGCGCCGCCTGACGTTGCAATTGCCGGCCTAGTGCCGCATTCTCGCTGCGCATTACGATCGGGTCCGCAGAGACACGGTGATGCGCAGTGTTCCCTTGGTGCAGGAGATTTCCGAGATAACAACGATGAAAACCACACGAGCCAAACGTTCCCTTTCGATCCGCCCGGTCTACGCCTCGGCAGCGCTGCTCTGCGCGGGCGTGTCGATGCATGCCGCAGCGCAAACGTCAGTCACGCTGTATGGCGTGGTCGATAACGCCTTTGCGTATTCGAGCAACCAGGGCGGGCATTCCAACGTCTACATCAATTCGGGCGCCTTGCTGGCCAGCAAGTTCGGCCTGTACGGCACGGAAGATCTGGGCGGTGGCAACACGGCGCTGTTCCGGCTGGAGAGCGGCTTCAACGCCGACACGGGGCAACAAGCCCAAGCCGGGGTCATCTTCAACCGTCAGGCCTACGTCGGCCTGAGCAACACGAACTATGGCCAGGTCACGCTGGGTCGTGCGTACACGCCGTACTTCCAGTACGTCGCATCGCTGGGGCCGACCAACGTGCTGACGGGTGCCACCGGCGCACACCCGGGCGACGTGGACGCGTTGGACACCACGCTGCGCTTCAACAATTCCATCACCTACAGCACGCCGGTGTGGGGCGGTCTGCAGGCTGGCGTGCAATACGGCTTTGGCGAGCAAGCCGGCAGCGTTTCGAACGGCAGCAGCGTGAGCACCGCGCTGCGCTATGACTACCAGGCCTTCTCGTGGGGCGTCGGCTATACGCGCCTGAAGAACGTGTCGAGCGGCACGACGGCCGGCAACTTCAGCAACGTCGGGACGTTCGCCAACAACTCGCCGGTCAACGCCGGCTATGCCACGGCCGACTCTGCTCAGCTCATTGCCACGGCCGCGCGCTACACGTTCGGCAAGCTGATGGTCGGCCTGAACTATTCGAATGTTCAGTACAAGCCGGGCGCGCTGTCGCTGTTCACGCAATCGGCCACGTTCAATACGGTGGGCGCGATTGCCACCTACGATCTGACGCCGGCATTGCGGCTCGCGTTCGGCTACAGCTATACGGCCGAGAAGGCGCGCAACGGCATCAGCTCGCCGGCCAAGTACAACCAGTTCTCGATGGAGCAGCTGTATTCGCTGTCCAAGCGCACCGCGTTCTATGCGATCCAGGCGTATCAGCGCGCCAATGGCCAGACGCTGCGCGCTTCAGGGACGAGCACCTCCATCGTGGATGCGGTGGCGTCGGTGGGCGACTCGCAGAACGGTACGCCGTCGAATGGACGCAGCCAGTTTGTGGGCATGGTCGGCATTCGGCATTCGTTCTGATGCATAACCAGACCTGGCTTGCGCCCGGGCCAGTGCACACGCTGCAGGCCGGCGCGTTGACGATGATCGTCGCGCCGGCAGCCGGTGGCCGCATTGCTTCGCTGGCGTCGGCCGGCGAAGGCGGCCAGCGTGTCGACTGGCTGGCGCCGATGTCGGCGGAGTCCCTGCGCGACGGTTTCGACGGGCTGGCATGGCCCAAGGCCGGTTGCTATCCGCTGCTGCCGTTCTCCAACCGCATCCGCGATGGGCGCTTTGAATGGGGCGGCCGCGCGATCCGTCTCGCGCCGCATCCCGGCCAGGCACATGCCATGCACGGACTGGCGCATGCGCGTGCCTGGACGGTCGAGCAGGTGACAGCGTCGTCGATCGAACTCGGCTTGCGCTATGTGCCAGAGGCAGACAACTGGCCCTGGCCGTTCACCGCCACGCAAACGCTGGTGCTGACTGAATCCGGGCTGGATGCCGTCATGACGCTGCGCAACGATGGCGACAGCAGCATGCCGGCCGGCGGCGGCTTCCATCCATATTTCGCACGCGCGGCCGATACGCGCTTGCAGTTCGATGCTGCGACGACGTGGCCGACCGATGCGGGCGAGGTCGCCGTCCGCCGCGAGCCGGTCACGGCGCGGGAAGATTTCCACCAGGCGCGCGCGTTGCCCGATGCGGCGCTCAGCGTCTACTACAGCGAATGGCAGCGACGCGCCGTGGTGTCCCGCGCGGGCGGCGTGCTCACGCTGAGCGCCGATGATCCGCTCGACCACTTCATCCTCCACGCGCCGCACGGGCAGCCGTATTTCTGCCTGGAGCCCATTTCACACGTGGCCGATGCGATCAATCTGGCGGCGCGGGGGTGGAAAGGCACCGGCCTGCGCGCTCTGGCACCCGGCGAGACGTTGCACATGCGCATGCAAGTGCGCATCGAAACAACGGCCTGAAATGCCTCGGCGCGCTACCGGCGTGCGTCCGCCCACGCGGCTTCCTTGCCGAACCAGTCCGTCAGGAAATCGATAAACGCGGTGACCTTGGCCGACAGGTTGGCGCGCTCCGGATACACCGCAAAGATGTCCGCCACGGGCAGCGCCCAGTCCGTCAGCACCGGCACGAGCCGGCCGGCGCGCACGTGCTCGTGGATGTCCCATTCCGATCGCATCAGGATGCCGTAACCGGCCAGCGCCCAGAGCACGCCGGTTTCGCCGTCGTTCGTGCTGAGCACGCCGCGCACCTTGATGGTTTCCTGTCGAGTGCCGCGCGTGAGGTACCACGTGCCGTAAGCCGCGTCGCTCTCGCGCAGCACGATGCACTGATGTGACTGCAGATCGCGCGGCACCTGCGGCATGCCGGCACGCTTCAGGTAATCGGGCGAGGCGCACAGCACGCGTTTGTTGCTCACGATCTTGCGCGCGACCATGCGTGAATCCGGCACCGTGCCGAACCAGATGCCGATGTCGAACGCCTTGTCGGTCAGGTTGACGGAGCGGTCGGTCAGTTCGAGCTGCACTTCCACCTCCGGATACCGCCGCGCGAATTCCACAATGGCGGGCGCCACATGCCGCCGCCCAAAGCCGAACGTGGCGTTGATGCGCAGCAGACCCTTGGGCGTGCCCCGGCTGCTGGAGACCACCTGCTCCAGCTCCTGCAGCTCTTCGAGCAGGCGTGCGCCGGTCGCCAGATAGATTTCACCTTCGTGCGTGACGCTCAGCCGCCGGGTGGTGCGGTTCAGTAACCGCACGCCGAGCCGCTTTTCCAGCTGCGCCAGGCGCGCGGTGATGGCCGGCGGCGTCACGCCAAGTTCGCGTGCGAGCGCCGCCAGCGAGCCTTGCTTGACGAGCTGCGTGAAAAATTCCAGATCCGATACGCGATCCATTATTCAGATGAAATGAAGAATAGATAAATTTTCGCGCCAATTATAAAACCGTTTTGCATGTCTACACTTCGTCTCGCCAGTGGCCCGGGTCGCCTTCAGTCAGGCGGGTGGGCCGGCCACGCGAATGGGAGGAAGCATGGCGAAGACGCTGTATCAGAAGCTGGTCGAATCGCACACCGTTGCCCAGCTCGATGCGCAGAACGTGCTGCTCTACGCAGACCTGCACATCATGAACGAGTACACCAGCCCGCAGGCCTTCGCCGGCTTGGCGGAAGCGGGCCGCACGGTGGCCGTGCCGGGCCAGCACATGGCCGTGGTGGACCACATCATCCCCACGCACCCGGTGCGCGTGCGGGTCATTCAGGACCCGGCGTCGGCACTGCAGGCGTCCAACTTGGCAAAGAACTGCCGCGAACACGGCGTCGTCCTGTTCGACACCAACGATGCGCTGCAGGGCATCGAGCATGTGATTGCGCCCGAGTTGGGCATGATCCGCCCGGGCATGGTGGTGCTTTGCGGAGACAGCCACACAACGACCTACGGCGCGTTCGGTGCGCTCGGCTTTGGCATCGGCACGTCGGAGGTCGAGCATGTGCTGGCCACACAGACGCTGGTCTACCGGCTGGCGCAGGACATGCGTATCCGTGTAGAAGGCGAACTGCCCGTCGGCACCACGGCAAAAGACCTGATCCTGCACATCATCAGCCGCATCGGCGCGCAGGGTGCACGCGGCTATGTAGTCGAGTTCACGGGCAGTGCCATTGCCGCGCTTTCGATGGAGGCGCGCATGACCCTCTGCAACATGGCTGTCGAAGCCGGCGCGCGCGGCGCACTGATCGCGCCCGATGCCAAGGCCACACGCTACGTGCTCGAACATGCGCGCGACGTGGCGCATACCCATGTAAGCGCCGCGCTGGCGGATTGGCGCCAGTTGTTCAGCGACGCGGATGCGCATTTCGACGTCGAGCACGCCTTTGACGCGCGCGACGTTGCCCCGTACGTGACATGGGGCACCAGCCCTGATCAGGCGATTCCCATCACCGGCAAGATTCCGCACCCCGAAGCCGCCGAGGACGCGTCGGCCCGGGCATTGCGCTATACGGGCCTGCAGGCCGCGCCGCCATCGAGGGTGTGCCTGTGCAGCGCGTGTTCATCGGCTCGTGCACGAACGCCCGGATTGAAGACCTGCGCGCCGTGGCCAGCCTCGTCAAGGGCCGCCAGGTGGCGCAGGGCGTGCGCGCCATGGTCGTGCCGGGTTCCGGCGCCGTGCGTGTGCAGGCGGAGCAGGAGGGCATTGCCGACATCCTCATCGCCAGCGGCTTTGAATGGCGCCAGCCGGGCTGCTCGATGTGCCTTGCCATGAACGACGACGTTCTCGCCCCCGGTGAGCGCTGCGCCTCGACCACGAATCGCAACTTTGAAGGGCGTCAGGGGCGGGGCGGCATCACGCATCTGATGAGCCCGGCCATGGCCGCGGCCGCTGCCATTACCGGTCGCATCACCGACGTCCGCCAACTGCAATCGCAACCGGCGCAAGCGGAGGCTGCCCATGTCTGACACCAAACGCATCGAAGGCACGGCCGCGCCGCTGCCCACGCCCAACCTCGACACCGACCAGATCATGCCCAAGCAGTTCCTGCGCGGCATCGACAAATCGGGACTCGACAAGGGCCTGCTCTACGACCTGCGCTACGACGCCGATCACCAGTTGCGCAGCGATTGCGTGCTCAACCAGCCGGCGTATCAGGGCACGTCCATCCTCGTGGGCGGCAGCAACTTCGGGTGTGGTTCCAGTCGCGAGCACGCGGTGTGGGGGCTGCAGCAATTCGGCATCCGCGCCGTGATCGCGCCCAGCTTTGGCGAGATCTTCTTCAGCAACGCCATGAACAACCGCCTGCTGCTCGTGATGCTCGACGAGGCGACGGTGGAACGCATCCTGGCCGACGTGTCGGACGCGGCCACGAGCCACATCGCCATCGACGTTGGATCGATGACCGTGCGCAGCCATAGCGTGGAGGTGTCGTTCACGCTGTCCGAACGCCACCGCCACATGTTCCTGCACGGGCTCGACATGATCGGCGCGACGCTCGCACGCTGGAGCGACATCGACGCCTTCCAGCAGGCGCATTGGAAGACGCGCCCGTGGCTGCGCGACATCGCGGCCACCACTCGCGCACGTCTGGCTGCCATGGCGCCGAGCGGCAGCCTCTGAATTTTCCCAACACGTTTTCGCAACCCCACACAGCGACGCCGGCGCTAGTCCACCTCGCGTGAAGACGAGGCGCGCCGCGCGGCTGATCAGGAGACATCATGGAAGCATCCATTCGGGCGCAGGAAGACGCGCGCGCGGGCCTTTGGCGCACGCTCAGCGGCTACAGGATCGGGCCGCTGCCTCTTCCCGTATACGCCACGATTGCCGCCATCACGCTGCTCGCGGCGCTCAACAAGAAGCTGCCCGACGACATGATCGGTGGTTTGGCCGTGCTGATGCTGCTCGGCTTTCTGCTGGGCGAAATCGGTGCGCGGCTGCCGGTGTTCAAGCACATTGGGGGCGCGGCCATTCTTTGTCTATTTGTGCCGTCGGCGCTGGTCGGCTACAAGGTGATCGACCCCGAGATGTTGAAGGCGCTCACGACGACGATGAAGACGGCCAACCTGCAATATCTGTACATCGCGTGCCTGGTGGCGGGCAGCATCCTGGGGATGAGCCATCGCGTGCTGGTGCAGGGCTTCATGCGGATGTTCATTCCGCTCTTGATCGGCACGGCGGCGGCCATCGTGGCGGGCGTAACGGTCGGGCTGTTCTTCGGCTACGACCCCAAGCACACGTTCTTCTTCATCGTCATCCCGATCGTCGGGGGCGGCATTGGCGAAGGCATCTTGCCGCTGTCGATCGGGTATTCCGAGATTCTCGGCCGGCCGCAGGCGGAGCTGATTGCGATGCTGGTACCGGCGGCGCTGCTCGGTAACGTTGTCGCCATCTTGTCGAGCGGCGTGCTGAAATCGCTGGGTGAGAAGCGCCCGCACCTGACCGGCCATGGCGATCTCGTCAAATCCGGCAACGATGCCGATCTGCTGGCCAACGATCGCACCGACGCGCCGCTCAATCTGGGCCTGATGGGCGCCGGCTTGCTGATCAGCTGCGCGTTCTTCATCTTCGGCGCGCTGCTGTCGCGCTTCACCGGCATTCCCGGCCCGATTCTCATGATCGTCAGTGCCGCGCTGCTGAAGGTGTCGAAGGTGCTGCCGCAGAGCATGGAACTGGGCGCTTACCAGATGTACAAGTTCGTCTCGACCAATCTGACGTTCGCGATCCTCGTCGGCCTTGGCGCGTTGTTCGTCTCGTGGAAAGAGCTGCTGGCCGCGTTCACGCCCGGCTATTTCGCGATCTGCGCGGCGACGGTGCTGGCGCTGGTGGCGTCAGGCTTCTTCGTCGGCAAATGGCTGGGGATGTATCCGGTGGAGTCGGGCATCGTGACGGCGTGCCACAGCGGGCTGGGCGGCACGGGCGATGTGGCGATTCTGTCGGCGTCGAATCGCATGGGGCTGATGCCGTTCGCGCAGATCTCGACGCGCATTGGCGGGGCTGCGATGGTGGTGGCCGCGACGATCTTGCTAAAGCTGTTGCACTGAGCAACCGGGCGACGGTAAGTCTGCACAACAAGCGGCCGGCGCGCAGAGCGTCGGCCGTTTTGTTTTCCGAGCACCGAGGCCAGAGCGCATCGCAAATTGCGCAAATGAAAAAGGCCCGACAGTTGTCTGTCGGGCCTTCCATATTCTGGTGGGGCGTGAGTGACTCGAACACTCGACCTACGGATTAAGAGTCCGCTGCTCTACCAACTGAGCTAACGCCCCGCGAAGAAACGAGACTATATCAACCTTTTTTGGATCGCGCTAGTCCTTTGCGCGAATTTTTTTCGAATCGGCGCTGTGACTGCGTAGCACGTCGATGAATTGCGTGAGCCCGTGCGTCGGATGCTTGTCCCGATGGCGCACGATCAGCAGCGGCCGGGCGATGCGCGGCAGGCCGCTGTTCACCTCGACCAGGCGGCCGTCACGCAACGCGTCGGCCACCACGTGGCGCGACAGGCAGCTAATGCCGTAGCCGGCAGCCACCGTGCGCTGGATGGCTTCGGAGTGCCCGAGTTCGAGCGCCACATGCAGCGGGCCGACCACCGAAGCGATGCGGCTGTCGACCAGTTCGCGCGTGCCGGAACCGGGTTCGCGCATCAGCCAGCCGGCTTCGCGCAGCGCTGCGTGCGAGGCCGGCTCCGTCCCTTGGGCGAGCGGGTGCCCCGGCGCCGCCACGATCACCATCTCGTCGTCGATCCATGTTTCGATTTCCAACGCCTCTCCGCGGCACGTGCCTTCGATCAGGCCGATGTCAACCTCGAAACGCTGCACGGCGTCGACCACGTCGTGCGTATTGCCGATCAGCACGTCGAGCTGGCTGTCGGGCGCGATCTCATGCCGGAAGCCGGCGAGCAGGGCGGGCAGCACATAGTTGCCGATCGTGCTGCTGGCCGCGAGCTTCAGGCGCACGTTCGGCTGGGCGGTCGCGTGTTCGAGCGCATCGGCGTGATCGAGCAGCGCTTGCGCTTGCGGCAGAAGCTGCCGGCCCAGCGCATTCAGGTGCAGGCGCCGCGCATGCCGGTCAAACAGCGGATGCCCGAGCGTGGATTCCAGTTCGGCCAGCGCTGCGCTAATGGCTGATTGCGACAGGCCAAGCGCTTCCCCGGCAGCGGTGGTCGTCTCACTCTGCGCGATGGCGGCGAACACGGCCCACTGCCGCAAGGTCACGCGAGGCGCTTTGTTATCCATAAAACTGGTTGAAATTACAAAAATTACCTGTTTTACATGTTATCACGGACTGCATATCGTTATGCGCATAACGAATAAGCAAGGCAGATGTGATGACGATTGCACAGAAACAGCTGGCGCCCCAGGGCATGGCAGCGGGCTTCGATGGGCGGACGCTCGCCAGCGTGGCGGTGTTGTTCGGGTTTGCGGGGGCGGCGGTGGCGCTTGGTGCAATGCCGTGGGCGGGGCATCTCGGCTTGAGCGCGCTGACGCTCGCTATTCTGCTCGGCATGGCCGTGGGCCATGTGCCGGGGCACCAGCGCTGGCTGACGCCGGGTGCGATCCAGTTTGCTCGCCATACGCTGCTGCGCGCGGGCGTGATTCTCTACGGCGCCCGGCTGACGCTGGCGCAGATCCAGGATCTGGGTACGTCAGGCGTGGTGATTCCCTTGGTGGTATTGGCCGCGACGATGCTGGCCGGTACGTGGATCGGCACGCGCTGGTTTCGCCTCACGCGTTCGCAGGCGGTGTTGGTGGCGGCGGGCAGTGCGGTGTGCGGAGCGGCGGCCGTGCTGGCCGTTGCCCCAGCGGTGAAGGCGTCGCCGCGCGAGACGGCTGTGGCGATTGCCAGCGTGGTGCTGTTCGGCACGATCGGCATCTTTCTGTATCCGTGGCTGTACGCGCTGGTTGCGCATGCCGGCGTGGCCATCACGCCCAAGCATTTTGGCGTCTACATCGGTTCGACAATGCACGAGGTCGCGCAGGTGATTGCCGCTGCGCGTCCGTTGGGCGACGACGCCACCAACGCAGCCGTCGTCAGCAAGATGGTGCGTGTGCTGGCGCTGGCTCCGTTGCTGGTGGTACTGGCGTGCACGACGCCTGCGGAAGGGCACACCTCAGCTTCGGCGTCTGCGGGCAATGCGCTTCGCAAAGCCGCCGGCCACGCCTGGAAGGCGATGCCCTGGTTTGCGGTGGGCCTGCTGATCGTGACGCTGCTGAATTCCGCCGGTGCGATCCCCGCTGCATGGCACGCCCCCATCGATGCCATCGACACCGCCATGCTGGCCTGCGCGATGTTTGCCATCGGCACGCAAACGCATGTGCCGATGCTGCTGAAGTCCGGTGTGCGTCCGCTGCTGTGCGCTGCCGTGTTGTGGGGCGGACTGGTGTGCGGCGGCGCCCTCATCAACGTGGGCGTGCGCTGGCTGGTAGGTTGATCGGGCGTCCGAAGCGGTGAGCGGGGGCGGCAAGTTCGCCTCCATGGCGTCCAAGTCGCATCCGATTGCCGACTTGTGCGCCGCGGCTTTTCATTCGTGCGCGGCCGCCTAGTATGAAGTCCTGTGTCTTCGACAAAGGGGCGACCATGCAAGCGCATCCCGTAGTCTCAAGAGATGAATGGCTCATCAAACGCCGGGCGCTGCTGGCCCGCGAGAAAGAAGTCATCCATTTGCGCGACGCCGTCAACGCCGAGCGGCAGGCGTTGCCGTGGGTCAAGGTCGATACGCAATACCTGTTCGAGTCGCCGGACGGCAGGAAGACGCTGGGCGAGCTGTTCGACGGCCGCAGCCAGTTGATGATCTACCACTTCATGTTCGGCCCCGACTGGGATGCGGGCTGCCCCGGATGCTCCTTCTTCTCCGACCATGTCAGCGGGATGCTCACGCATCTGAACCACCATGACGTGACATTCGTCGCCGTGTCGCGCGCGCCGATGGACAAAATCGCGGCGTACAAGAAGCGCATGGGCTGGCAATTCCCGTGGGTGTCGCCGTTCGGCACGACGTTCAACCACGACTATCGCGTGAGTTTCTCGCAAGACGAACTCGCCAGCGGCTCGGTCGACTACAACTACACGGCCACGCCCCGTGAACAAGCCCACGACGAACTGCCTGGGATGAGCGCGTTCTACAAGGACGAGGCCGGCAACGTCTTCCACACGTACTCGACGTATGCGCGCGGCTTGGAAGACATGGTGGGCACGCTGCTGCTGCTGGATCGCGCGCCGCTCGGCCGCAACGAGTCCGGCCCGATGTCATGGGTGCGCCGTCATGACGAATATGAAGACGCACCGAAAGCGCACGGCTGCTGCGCGACGTAAGGCACTCAAGCGGAAGAAGGAAGAAGCGGAGAGAGGGTTTGGTGCCCGGAGCCGGGATCGAACCGGCACGCGCCGATTAGGGCGCAGCGGATTTTAAGTCCGCGGTGTCTACCAATTTCACCATCCGGGCATGGGGATCGATGCAGACAATACACGCACCGATGCCACAAATGAAAACGCCCCGCACGAAGCGAGGCGTTTTGTTATTTTGGCTCCCCGACCTGGGCTCGAACCAGGGACCTACGGATTAACAGTCCGGCGCTCTACCGACTGAGCTATCGGGGAATCGCTGTAGCAGCGAAGAAATGAATTCTAGCTAGTTTCCGATCCGCCCGTCAACACCTTTTTTGCGATGCACGACAAAAAGTGTGTTGGGCAAGTTCGCCCAACGCGTTCAGCCGCGGTCGAGGTACTGCTCCTTGTCCTTCACGTCCTTCCAGTCGTCGGCGTCGGGCAAGGGTTGCTTGGTCTTGGTGATGGACGGCCAGCCGGCTTGCGCCAGCTCTGCATTGATGGCGATCCATTTCTGCTGATCGGCAGGCACGTCTTCTTCGGCGTAGATGGCGTTGACCGGGCATTCGGCCACGCAGACGGCGCAGTCGATGCATTCATCCGGATCAATCGTCAGGAAGTTCGGGCCTTCACGGAAGCAGTCGACGGGGCAGACGTCCACGCAGTCGGTGTACTTGCAGCGGACACAGCTTTCGGTAACGACGTGAGTCATTTCGCTTGGAAGTTGATGCTAGGAATTCGTGGGGGCGCGGTCACGGATGCTTGTGCGTTTCCATGCCGGCAATCCCGCATTGTAACGCACCGGCCGCGCCCGGCTGCTGTGCCATGGGCGCGCTGTCAGACAGTTTTGGCATGTGTTTATGCGTTGGCGCAAGGTTTGTCCAATCCGCTATTGCGCATGCTCGATCACCATCTGCACGCGCGTGATGCCGTTGAAGGTGTTGTTGTCGAGCCGGTAGGCCACATAGGCCGAGGCGCCCAGCGGCTCGGCGTGATTGAACCAGATCGCATCGAAATGCTGCTTGCCGCGGCCAAGCTTGAGCTTCAGGTGCTTGTCTTTCAGCACGGCCTGCGACAGCACATCGAACTCGCCGCAGAAGCTCGGCGCCGGAAAACCCTGACCCCAGACCTGGGTTTCGAGCAGCTCGACGAACTGCGGCGTGAAGCATTCGGGATCGGCTTCGCCATCGGTTTCGAGCACGCGCGAGAGCAGGGCTTCGGTCAGCCATTCGCGGCCGACGGCCTCGAAGGTGGCGACGAATGTATCGAAGCCGTCTTCGCGCAGCGTGAGCCCTGCCGCCATGGCGTGGCCGCCAAACTTGACGATCAGCCCTGGGCTGCGCTTGTGAACGGCGTCCAGCGCATCGCGCAGGTGGAAGCCGGGAATCGAGCGGCCTGAGCCCTTGATGACGCCATCGTCGCCGGGCGCGAAGGTGAAGACCGGGCGGTGAAACTTGTCCTTGATGCGCGACGCGACGATGCCGATCACGCCCTGGTGCCACGTCTCGTTGTAGACCGCGATGGTGTGGCGGCCGGAGCCGTCGAGGGCGTTCATGCTGTCGAGGATGGCGAGGGCTTCCTGCTGCATGCCGGCTTCGATCTCCCGGCGCTCGCGGTTCATGCCGTCGAGTTCGGCGGCGATCGACATGGCGCGGTCGTAGTCGTCGGTGAGCAGGCATTCGATGCCGAGGGACATGTCGGCCAGGCGGCCAGCGGCGTTCAGGCGCGGGCCGAGTCCGAAGCCGAGGTCGAACGTCGACGCGCGGCTTGCTTCGCGGCCGGCCACGCGGAACAGCGCGGCGATGCCCGGGCACATCCGCCCGGCGCGCATGCGCTTGAGGCCCTGCGCGACCAGCAGACGGTTGTTGGCGTCGAGCTTGACCACGTCGGCGACGGTGCCGAGCGCCACCAGATCGAGCAACGCATCAAGGCGCGGCTGATCCTGTGGCGTGAACACACCGCGCTTGCGCAGCTCCGCCCGCAGCGCCAGCAGTACGTAGAACATCACGCCGACACCCGCCAGGTTCTTGCTCGGGAAGCCACAGCCCGGCTGGTTCGGGTTGACGATCACCCGCGCCTCGGGCAACTGCGCGCCGGGCATGTGGTGGTCCGTCACGACCACGTCGATACCCAGCGCGTTGGCGGCCGCCACGCCCGCCACGTCGGCGATGCCGTTGTCGACGGTGACCAGCACGTCCGGCTTCTCGCGTGCGGCGAGCGCCACGATCTCGGGCGACAGGCCGTAGCCGTACTCGAAGCGGTTGGGGACGATGTAGCTGACCTGCGCGCCGAGCATGCGTAGGCCGCGCACGCCCACGGCGCAAGCGGTGGCGCCGTCGCAGTCGTAGTCGGCAATGATCAGCAGGCGCTTCTTGGCGGCGATGGCGTCGGCCAGGTAGCACGCCGCGTCGTCAATGCCCTTGAGTTGCGCGGGCGGCAGCAGGTCGGTCAGCTCGGTCGACAGTTCGTCGGGCCGCGCGACCCCGCGGGCGGCGAGGATGCGCGCGAGGACAGGATGGATGCCGTGGCCGGCCAGCGTGGTGGCGGCGTCAGGGGAATGCGAACGGACAGCGATGCGGGTCATGCGGAATCGGTTCAGGCGGGCTCAGGCAGGCTCAAGCGGCCATGGAAAGCGGGGACAGCGCGTCGCGCAAGGTGCGGGGGCGACTCAGTGGATGGCTCAAGCGGCGCAGCCACCCGAACGGGCCATTGGCCAGTTCGCGGCGCGTGACGCGGTAGTGGGCGTAATGCGAGTCGCCGGTCAGCACGAGCGAGACGGCGTCGATGCGGCCGTCGGCCAGCGCATCGGCGGCGGGGGTAAACCAGTCGCGATCGTAGGCGCGCAGCGTTTCGATCCAGTCGTACCAGTCGGCGGAAAGATAGGGCTTGCCGGCGTCGCCCAGCAGCACGGCGGCGCTCGTGTCGTCGAACGGCACCGCGGCCAAGGTTTCGGCGCACAGCTCGGTGGCGTTGCCGGCGTGGCATAAGCCTGCGAAGAACGGATCAGCGCCGATCATGCGCTCGGCAATGGGGCGGGTATCGACCAGCGCGCCCTGGCCGAATAGCCAGACCGAATTCACTAGCAGCAGGCCACGCGCCTCGCGTGCCTGATTGACGGGGTGGTCGTACCACGTCATCTGGATCTCGTTCTGGAACTTGCGCCAGGCGCGCTCCCGCTCGCCCTTGTGCATCCAGATGTCGATGTTGTGGCCGGTGGCGCGCTGCGGCGCGGCGGCAATGAGGTCGCCAAAGGGCGAATCGGCAACGTACCAGCGCGCGGCGTGCGTAGCATCGAGCGTGATCCCCATCTCGTCGACCAGGGGGGCGATGGCGGCGCGCAGGGCGTCGGCGTCGGCGGCTTCCAGGCGGAGCTGCGCTGGGTCGAGCATCACCAGATGGTCCCGGGCGGCGTGGATGTGGACCGGTTGCAGGCAGGCCCAGGTGCGCGTGTCGGCGGTGCCGCCGTCTGCCAGGCGCATGTACGGCGCGGACGGCAGCGGAGAAATGGGCAGCCCGGCGTGCTTGGCCAGCCAGCGCTCGTGCGGCAGCGTGGGCAGGTAGGCGTCGTCGTGGCGCTCGCGCTCGGCCTCGCGCGCACGTGCGAGCAACCTTTCCAGGCCCGGCAAGGTCAATTGACGGTAAGCGTCGTCGGCCACCTCGGCAGCGGGCGCGCAAAACGGGACAATCAGGGTGAGTTCAGGAATCATGGCTCCGAGATTGTAAACTTCCGGCTCGTCGGCCAGTGAGCCGGACAAATCACACCCACGGGGAACCCCCTTTGAAACTTCCATACGAATGGCAGATCGGCTGGCGGTATACACGCGCAAGCAAGCGCGCCAGCCGCAACAGCTTCATCTCTTTCATTTCGCTCATCTCCATGCTCGGCATTGCGCTGGGGGTGGCGGCGCTGATCATCGTGCTTTCGGTTATGAACGGCTTCCAGAAGGAAGTGCGGGACCGCATGCTCTCGGTGCTGGCGCATATCGAGGTGATGGCGCCGAACAGTCTGCCGGACTGGCAGCGTACCGCCAATGAGGCCATGCAGAACAAGGAAGTCATCGGCGCGGCGCCCTACGTGGGCGCGCAGGCCATGATCACGCACGACGAGGCGGTGCGCGGCGTGCTGCTGCGCGGGGTGTCGCCCGCCGACGAGCCGAAGGTGTCGGACATCGCCAAGGATTTCAAATCGGGCACGATCGACGATCTGAAACCCGGCGAATTCGGCATCGCCCTGGGCAGCCAGCTGGCCAACGGCCTGGGCGTGCATCAGGGGGACAAGGTCACGCTGGTGGCGCCGCAGGGCACCATCACGCCGGCGGGCGTGTTGCCGCGGCTGAAGCAGTTCACCGTGACGGGCATCTTCGAATCGGGCCACTACGAGTTCGACAGCTCGCTGGCGCTGGTCAACATGGAAGACGCCGAACGGCTGTTCCGCCTCGATGGCCCGACCGGCGTGCGGCTGAAGCTGGTCGACATGGACCGCGCCCCGCAGGTCGCCGAAGCCCTGTCGCGCACGTTGTCCGGCGAGCTGTACATTCGCGATTGGTCACGCCAGAACCGAAACTGGTTTGCCGCCGTGAAGACCGAAAAGAAGATGATGTTCATCATCCTTACGTTGATCATCGCCGTGGCGGCGTTCAACCTGGTGTCGACGCTGGTGATGACGGTGACGGACAAGCAGGCCGACATCGCCATCCTGCGCACCATGGGCGCACAGCCGGCGTCGATCATGAAGATCTTCATCGTGCAGGGTGTGGCGATCGGGTTTATCGGCACGTTGCTGGGCGTGGGCTTCGGCACGCTCATCGCTTACAACATCGACGTGATCGTGCCGTTCATCGAGCGTCTCTTCCACGTGCAATTCCTGCCGCGTGACATCTATTTCATCAGCGAACTGCCCTCGGACCCCCGCGTGAACGACATTGCGACCATTGGCGTCATTTCCTTCATCCTCGCGTCGGTGGCGACGCTGTATCCAAGCTGGCACGCCTCGCGCGTGAACCCGGCGGAGGCGCTGCGCTATGAGTGAGGCCGTCATGACTTCCATGGAAGCGCCGGCCGCGGCGCCGCAGGGTGTGGTGGTGCAGGCCGAAGGGCTGTCCAAGTCGTTCCGCCAGGGCGGCCTGAACGTCGACGTGCTCAAGGGTGTGGACATCCGCATCGGCGTAGGCGAGAAAGTCGCCATCGTCGGCGCGTCGGGCTCGGGCAAAAGCACGCTGCTGCATGTGCTGGGCGGGCTGGACGAGCCGACGTCGGGCCGCGTCTCGCTGCTCGGCAAGCCGTTCACAGCCATGAAGGAGCGCGAGCGCAATATGCTGCGCAACCAGGCGCTCGGCTTCGTCTATCAGTTCCACCATCTGCTGCCCGAATTCACGGCGCTGGACAATGTCGCAATGCCGCTGCGTATCCGCGGCGTGGAAGAGGCGCAAGCGCGCCACACCGCACAGGCGATGCTCGAACGTGTGGGTCTTGGCCCGCGCACGGCACACCGTCCGGGCGAGCTGTCCGGCGGCGAGCGCCAGCGCGTGGCGATTGCGCGCGCGCTCGTCGGGTCTCCGGCTTGCGTGCTGGCTGACGAGCCCACCGGCAATCTCGACGATCACACCGCCGGTGAAGTGTTTGACCTGATGCTGGAACTCACGCGCACGCTGGGCACGAGCTTTGTCATCGTCACGCACGATATTGAACTGGCCGGCCGTTGCGACCGCATCTTCCGCCTGCGGGAGGGCCATCTGCACCAGGAGCGCTGAGCCGGGCGGCATGATCGGAAAAGGCGGATTCCAGAACGCTTCGCTTTCCGGTACGTTGCCGCCTTTCCCAACGCCGAACTGACCATGTGGATCGACACCCATTGCCACCTCGATGCCAGCGACTTTGATGCCGACCGTGATGCGGTCGTCGCACAGGCGCGTGCGACGGGCGTCAATCACATCGTCGTGCCGGCGGTGGCACGCTGGAATTTCGACACGGTGCGGGCGCTGGCACATCGGCATGCCGGCTGCACTTATGCGCTGGGCGTCCATCCGATCTACGCTGCGCAGGCCAGCGACGACGATCTGCTGGAGCTGCGCCGCCAGGTCGCCGCGTCAATGGACGACCCGCGTTTCGTGGCCGTTGGCGAAATCGGTCTCGATTTCTTCATTCCCGATTACGACGTTGAACGGCAGAGCGCCGTGTTCCGCGCCCAGCTGCGCATCGCGCGCGAATTCGATCTGCCTGTGCTGATGCACGTGCGCAAGTCGCAGGATCAGGTGTGGAGCGCCGCCGCCAAGGCGGGCGTGCGCGGCATTGCGCATGCGTTCAACGGCAGCCCGGAACAGGCGCGTCGCTTTGTCGATTCCGGCTTCAAGCTCGGGTTTGGCGGCGTCTTCACCTTCTCCCGCGCCCACCGCGTGCGCCGGCTGGCGCAGGAGATGCCGATCGAGTCGATCGTGCTGGAAACCGACGCGCCCGACCTGGCCCCCGCCTGGCTTGCCGACGACCAGTTTGGCGAGCAGGGCGCCGTGCGCAATGCGCCCACGGAAGTCGCCCGCATTGCCGACGCAATGGCGCAACTGCGCGGCATCTCCATCGACGCGCTGGCCGACCAGGCGCGCCGCAACAGCATCGACGCCATTCCCCGCCTGGCAGCGCTCCTGCAAGCCTGACGCTCGCACATGCGTCTCGGGTTGATCGGCTTTGTTGCCGGCTGTGTTGCATTGCAGATGCAGGCGACGCTGCCGCCGGTGTGGCTGCCGCTTGGCGTGCTGGTGCTCTGTCTGTCGCTCGCGGCTGTCACGCGGCGTCGGCCAATACTGTTTCCCGTGTTGCTCGTCGCCAGCACCATCGCCGCGGGCTTTGGCTGGAGCAATTGGCGTGCGCAGCAGCGCATGGCCGTGGCGCTCAGCCCCGCGTGGGAAGGCAAGGACATCATCGCGACCGGCGTTGTGGCCGAGCTGCCGCAGACCGGTGATGACGCCACGCGTTTTCTCTTCCACATCGAATCCAGCAATGCGGGTGATGCCGTGCCGCCCCGCGTGCGCCTGTCCTGGTATGGCGCACGGACGTGGGGCAATGTGGGGGAGGAAGATGCAAAGCCAGACCGACGTGCCGGCATCCCCGATCTGCAGCCCGGCCAACGCTGGCAACTGACGCTGCGCCTGAAGCGCCCGCACAGCCTGATCAACCCGGGCGGCTTCGACGGCGAATACGCGATGCTCGCCGACAACATCCGTGCGGTCGGCTATGTGCGGACAGGCAAGCGCGCACAGAACATCGCGCTGGATGGGGCGGGCACTGGTTTCGGGATTGGCGTGGAGCGCTGGCGGGCCAGCGTGCGACGCCACATCCTCGATGCCTTGCCCGATGCGGGCTACGCGGCGGTCATCGTCGCCCTGGTGGTGGGCGACCAGAGCGGCATCGCCCGCGACGACTGGGACCTGTTCCGCCGCACCGGCATCAGCCACCTCGTCAGCATTTCCGGGCTGCACATCACCATGATCGCCGGGCTGTTTGCAGCGTTGTGGATGGCGCTGTGGCGTCGCTCGTTCGGGCTGACGCGCCGGCTCCGCGTGCCATTGCCGCTACGCATGCCGGCTCCACGCGCAGGCGCCATCGCAGCAATGCTTGCAGCGTTCGGCTACTGCCTGCTCGCTGGGATGGGCGTGCCGGCACAGCGCACGCTCCTGATGTTGTCTACCGTGGCCATCGCCCGGCTGACGGATCGCAATGTGCCGGCCAGCCTCTCGCTGTGCTGGGCGGCGGCCGTGGTGGCGGTGGTGGACCCGTGGGCGGTCATGTCGGCGGGGTTCTGGCTGTCGTTCGGAGCGGTGGCGATCATCTTCATCGCCGCGCAGATGGCGCTCGATGGTCGGGCCAATGATGGCAAAACAGATAGCTGGATCGAGCGCAGCCGGAGGGCAATGGCGGGCGCTACGCGGATCCAGTTTGCCGTCACGTTCGGCCTGTTGCCGTTGACCTTGCTCTTGTTCCAGCAGACCTCGGTCGTCTCCACGGCGGCCAATGGGCTGGCGATTCCCTCGGTGAGTTTTGTGACGACGCCGTTGGCGCTGATCGGGGCGGCGCTCCCGGAGCCACTGGCGCAGCCCGTGCTGATGTTGGCCGAAGCGAGCTTCCGCTGGCTCGTCATCTGGCTTGAATGGCTGGCGACGCCGCGCTGGTCAGTCTGGGTTGCGCCGGTTGCGCCCATGTGGGCGTTGCTGCTGTCGATGGTTGGCGCGGCGCTTTTGCTGGTGCCGGGCGGCATGCGCGCCTGGGCATGGCGCGCCCAGGGTGCCTTGCTCCTCTTGCCCCTGGTGCTGGCGCGCGTGCCGTTGCCATCGCCTGGCGAATTCCGGCTCGTCGCGTTCGACATCGGCCAGGGCGCTGCGGCGTTGGTCGAAACGGCTAACCATCGCCTCTTGTTCGATACCGGCCCGCGCTACAGCGACCACGCGGATGCCGCAGGGCGCGTCATCACGCCCTATCTGCGCGCCCATGGGGTGGATACGCTTGACGCGCTTGTTGTCAGCCATGAAGACAGCGACCACGCTGGTGGCACCGAAACGGTGATCGGTGCGGTGCCGGTGCGCACCATGTTGGCGTCTTTGCCTCCAGGGCATGCTTTGCGCGGCGTGGCCGACGAGAACCGGATCCGCTTTGTCGACTGTTTGGCGGGGCAAGCATGGACATGGGACGGTGTTGTCTTTGAGGTGCTGCACCCGCGCCGCCTGCCGGAGCAACGCGAGCGCGTGTCCAGCAACGCCCGCAGTTGCGTACTGCGTATTGCCAATGGCCGCCACGCCGCTTTGCTGACCGGTGATATCGAAGCCGCCCAGGAAAGCGCGCTTGTCGCGGCAGAAACGCCTGAGCGCCTGATGGCAGACATCTTGCTTGTGCCTCATCACGGCAGCAAGACAAGCTCCAGCGGCGCGTTCTTGGACGCGGTTTCTCCGCAGGTGGCGGTTTTCCAGGTCGGCTACCGCAATCGGTACGGACATCCGCATCCGCAGGTTTGGCAGCGCTACGTAGCGCGCGACATCGACGGTTTGCGCACGGACAAGACCGGTGCCGTCGTCATTCAGACCGACGGCGATGTGCTGGACATCCAGACCGCGCGCACCATGCGGCCGCGGTACTGGTCTTCCGCACAGGAAGTGGAACCCCTGGCAACGGCCCCCGGCGCCCTCGACGCCCAGCCGTGAAAACTTGGTGGCACAACGGGTTGGCCCCATTGTGGGGTTCAAAACCGCTGTGCTATAAAAACCACGTGCCGCGTACATCGCGCGGCGCCGTCAGGGGAGAAAAGGCATGGCAGTCCGGTTCTATGATGAAATGCTCAACTGGCATGACGGGGACCGCAGCCCCCATGCCGCCGAACCGGCCCCGGCAGCGCTCGTCCAGCAGGGCGAGGTTCGTAGCCACTACGGACGTTTCGCCGAATGGCTGGGCGCACAGTCGGCCACGACGCTGCAGAACAAGCGCGCCGAGGCAGACCTGATCTTCCGCCGCGTCGGCATCACCTTTGCCGTCTACGGCGACAAGGACGAATCGAACAGCGGCACCGAACGTACGATCCCGTTCGACATCATTCCGCGCATCTTCCCGGCGAGCGAATGGGCGAAGCTCGAGCGCGGGTTGCGGCAGCGCGTCGATGCACTGAACCGCTTCCTGCACGACATCTATCACGAGCAGAACATCCTTCGCGCCGGTGTCATCCCGCCCGACCAGATCTACAACAACGCCCAATACCGCCCGGACATGCTTGGCGTGGACGTGCCGCGCGACATCTATGCGCACGTGGCGGGCATTGACATCGTGCGCGCGGGCGAGGGCGAGTTCTACGTGCTGGAAGACAACCTGCGCGTGCCCTCCGGTGTGTCGTACATGCTGGAAAACCGCAAGATGATGATGCGGCTGTTTCCGGAGTTGTTCGCACGCAATCGTGTGGCGCCCGTCGCGCATTACCCCGACATGCTGCTCGACATGCTGCGCAGTGTGTCGCCGCAGAACATCGCCGACCCGACGGTGGTGGTGCTCACGCCGGGCATGTACAACTCGGCGTATTTCGAGCATGCGTTCCTGGCCCAGCAGATGGGCGTTGAGCTGGTGGAGGGCCACGACCTGTTCGTGCAGGACGACCATCTCTACATGCGCACGACGCAGGGTCCGCAGCGCATCGACGTCATCTACCGCCGTGTGGACGACGACTTCCTCGATCCGCTTGTGTTCCGGCCGGATTCTTCGTTGGGCGCCGCGGGGCTGCTGTCGGTCTATCGCGCCGGCAACGTCACCATCTGCAACGCCATCGGCACCGGCGTGGCAGACGACAAGTCGATCTATCCGTATGTGCCGGACATGATCCGTTTCTACCTCGGCGAGGAACCGGTCCTCAATAACGTGCCGACGTACATGTGCCGCCGGCCGGACGACCTGCAATACGTGCTCGACCACATGGGCGAGCTGGTGGTCAAGGAGACGCACGGCGCGGGCGGCTACGGCATGCTGGTCGGCCCGGCTGCCACGCAGGAGGAGATCGCGGCTTTCCGCGAGGTGGTGAAGGCCCGCCCCGATCAGTACATCGCGCAGCCTACCTTGCGCTGTCGACGTGCCCGACGTATGTGGAAGCCGGTATCGCGCCGCGCCATATCGATCTGCGGCCGTTCGTGCTGTCCGGCAAGGACGTGCGCATGGTGCCCGGCGGCCTCACGCGCGTGGCGTTGCGGGCCGGCTCGCTGGTGGTCAACTCATCGCAGGGCGGTGGTACGAAGGACACCTGGGTGCTGGAGCGCTGAGCGCTCGCGCTGTGTCGCAACTGGCAGTCGATCAATCGCATATCGAATTCGTAGAAGGGAACGCCATGCTCAGCCGCACCGCAGACCACCTTTTCTGGATGGCGCGCTACACCGAACGCGCCGAGAACACCGCCCGCATGCTCGACGTGAACTACCAGACCTCGCTGATGCCGCAATCGGCGGAAGTGGCGGAGCAGGGCTGGTGGGCGATGCTCGATATTTCCGAGCTCACGCGAGTTTTTGCCGACCGCTACGGCTTGCTTTCGCGCGACGACGTGATTGACTTCATGGTGCGCGACATGACCAACCCGTCGTCGATCATGAGCTGCCTGCGCGGCGCGCGCGAGAACGCCCGAGCCGTGCGTGGCTCGCTCACAACCGAGGTGTGGGAAACCATCAACACCACGTGGCTCGACGTGCAGCGCCTGATTGCCGAAGGCATGCTGCGCGAGGATCCGTCGCAATTCTTCGAGTGGGTGAAGTTCCGCTCGCATCTGTCGCGCGGCGTGCAGGTCGGCACCATGTTGACCGACGACGCGTTCCACTTCATGCGCCTGGGCACGTTTCTGGAGCGCGCCGATAACACGGCGCGGCTGCTTGACGTGAAATTCCAGTCCACGCCCACGCGCGATGAAGCCGCTGCAGAGCAGGGCGACTTCTATCACTGGGCGGCCACGCTGCGCTCCGTGTCGGGCTTCGAGGTCTACCGCAAGATCTATCGAAACGTCATCACGCCGACGCGCGTGGCGGAGCTGCTGATTCTGCGCAGCGACATGCCGCGTTCGCTGCTGGCCAGCATGGACGAGGTGGTTGCGATTCTTTCGACCGTGCGCAACAGCCAATCGGCGGAGACCGAGCGCCGCGCTGGTAAACTGCACGCCGACCTGCGGTACGCCCGCATCGAAGATATTTTTGCGGTCGGCCTCCATGCCTGGCTGACCAACTTCCTGGAGCGGATCGGCGACCTGGGCAACGGCATCAGCCAGGATTTCCTGGTGCCGCTCGAGGTGGCGTGACGTGCAGGACATTGTGCATACATCGGGGCGCTGCTTTCGGGTGGCGCCCGTGTCATCGTGAAATACCAAATTCGACATACGACGGTCTACCGTTATGCCGAGCCGCTGCGCCACAGCGTGCACGAGTTGCGGCTGACGCCTCGCAGCGGTGAGCTGCAGCAGGTAGACAGCTGGCAGATCCACGCCCCCGGCAACCTCACGCGCGCCACCGACGGTTTCGGCAACGTCGTCCATCACTTCACGCTGGGCAACCGTACGGAAGACGTGATCATCGACGCGCGCGGCATTGTCGAGGCGTTTCCTTCGGGCTCGCCGGGCAGCCAGCGGTTTGTCGATGCGCCCGGGGAAGGGCGCTATCGCGTTTCGCCGCTGTATTTCCTGAGCGCCACGCCGCTGACTTCCGCGCCGCCTGAGATGATCGCCTTTGCGCGCGAGCACGCACTGGTGCCCGGCGACGCAGAATCTGCAGTGCGCCTGGCGCATGCCATTGCCACCCGCGTGCGTTACAAACCGAACACCACCCATGTCGGCACGACGGCTGCGGAGGCGTTTGGCCTGGGCACCGGCGTATGCCAGGACCAGGCACAAGTGATGGTCGCATGCTGCCGGGCCCTGGGTGTACCGGCACGCTATGTCAGCGGCTATTTCCATGCGGTGGGGGAAGAAGACCTCGCCAGCCACGCCTGGGCAGACGTCTGCCTCGATGCCGAATCGCACACGTGGTGCAGCATCGACGTCACCCACCAATGCTTTACCGATGCGCGCCACATCCGCTTGGCAGTTGGCCGCGACTATCAGTCCGCCGCACCGGTTCGCGGCGTGCGGCAGGGCGGAGGTGCCGAGACACTCGACGTCAGCATCTCCATTGAACCGCTGCCCGCCGACGCCGGAGTGAGCTGAGCTTCCCTTCCAAGCGCGCGGTTGGGTTCCGGTCGGCGCGCTAGAATGCCCTCATCCGACCGATTTTTCCGTTTGTTGCTTCGCCCATGACTTATTGCGTCGCCATGCGCCTGGACGCAGGCCTTGTGTTCCTGTCCGACTCCCGTACCAATGCGGGCGTGGACGCGATTTCCACGTTCCGCAAGATGACCGTCTTCGAACGCGAAGGCGATCGCGTCATGGTGCTGCTGACGGCGGGCAATCTCGCCATCAGCCAGGCGGTGCGCCAGGTGTTGACCGAAGCGCGCGGCAAGCCCCGCTCGCTCTGGACGGCGCGTGACATGTTCGAGGCAGCCACGATCGTTGGCGAGGCCGTGCGCGATGTCTACGACCGCGATGCCGCAGCACTGGCCAAGGCCAAGATCGATTTCAACGTCAGCATCATCTTCGGCGGACAAATCGGCGCAGAACGGCCGCGCCTGTTCAACGTCTACGCGGCTGGAAACTTCATTGAGGCCACGCCCGAGAACTGCTATTTCCAGATCGGCGAAGCCAAGTACGGCAAGCCCATCATCGACCGCGTCGTCAGTCCGGGGCTGCCGTTGGGCGAAGCCGCAAAATGCGCGCTGATCTCGATGGATTCGACGCTGAAGTCGAATATTTCCGTGGGTTTACCGCTGGATCTGCTGGTCTACGAGGCTGACTCCCTGCGCGTGACGCGCTTTGTCGCCATTGATGAAGAGAACCCCTATTTCGCGATGATTCGCGGCACCTGGGGCAAGCGTCTGCGCCAGGTGTTTGCCGAAATCGACGATCCCGATTGGGAAACCGGCACTTCGCCGTCGCACCCGCTGCGCCGGGAGGGGCATCCTTCTGCAGAAGTGGGCCCCGTGCGCATTGCACCGCCCGCGCCCGACACGCCCGCCGCGCCGGAACGCGCGCCCGGCCCTGCGCTGGAGCAGGTCTCCACGATCCAGCGCGTGGCGGGCGGAACGCAAAAGTCGCGTTGAACGGAAGAGGGACTTGCGATGCGCGATGTGATGCTTTTTTCGCATGCCAACGGCTTCCCCGTGGGGACGTATCGCAAGATGCTGGGCGTGCTGAGTGACGAATTCGACATCCGTGCCGTGGAACGCTTCGGGCATGACCCGCGTTTTCCGGTCACGCGTTCCTGGCCGGGGCTGGTGAAAGAGCTGCTCGCCGAAATCGACGGGCAGGCCGAGCCGGTCTGGCTGGTGGGGCATTCGCTCGGGGGCTTCCTGAGCCTGATGGCGGCGCTGCGCAGGCCCGAGCGCGTGCGCGGCGTCGTGATGCTCGATTCGCCGATCATCGCAGGATGGCGGGCCAAGCTGCTGCGCGTCGCGCAATGGCTGGACATCGATGAAAGCCAGTCGCCGGCCGCCGCGACGAAGAACCGGCGTCACCTCTGGCCCGATCGCGATGCCGTCTGGAGCCACTTCAAAGCCAAGCGGAAGTTCGATCGTTGGGATGAAGACGTGCTGCGCGACTACGTTGAGCATGGTACCGAGCCCACCGGACGTGACCACGAACGCACACTGCGTTTCTCACGCGAAATCGAATACCAGATCTACCGGACGTTGCCGACCAACATGGGGCGCAAGGTGGCCGGCGGTACGGCGTTCCCGGTCAGTTTTGTGGCGGGCACGCGTTCGCGTGAGATCCGGCAGGTCGGACTGGGTGCCACGCGGCGCATCGTCGGCAGCAGGCTGCGCTGGATCGAGGGCAGCCATCTCTATCCGATGGAAAAACCACTGGAAACGGCCGGGTTGATCCGTGAGCTGATCAACGAAATGCGCGCCAACGCAGGCGCCATGCGGCACGCCGCGTAGGTGAAGCGGCCTCAAGGCAAATTCCACCGATCTGTCACGGATCGAAGGGGGGACCTTTGCTATAATCCGGCTTTCCCCGGCAAGCTAGGTCATGACCAAGTTCGTATTCGTTACCGGTGGCGTAGTGTCCTCACTCGGCAAGGGCATCGCCGCCGCCTCGCTCGCGGCCATTCTTGAGTCGCGCGGCCTCAAAGTCACCCTCCTCAAACTCGATCCTTACATCAACGTCGACCCGGGCACGATGAGCCCGTTCCAGCACGGCGAAGTGTTTGTGACCGAGGACGGCGCAGAAACCGACCTCGATCTTGGCCACTACGAGCGTTTCGTCTCGGCCAAGATGCGCAAGGCGAACAACTTCACCACCGGCCAGATTTACGAATCCGTGATCCGCAAGGAGCGTCGCGGCGAGTATCTCGGCAAGACGGTGCAGGTCATTCCGCATATCACCAACGAAATCCAGGCGTTCATCGAGCGCGGCGCCGCTGCATCGCACGACGGCAAGGCCGATGTGGCGATCGTGGAAATCGGCGGTACGGTGGGCGATATCGAATCGCTGCCGTTCCTGGAGGCCGCTCGCCAGATGAGCCTGCGCCTGGGCCGCAACCAGGTGGCGTTTGCGCACCTGACGCTGGTGCCGTTCATTGCCAGCGCCGGCGAGCTGAAGACCAAGCCGACCCAGCACTCGGTGCAGAAGCTGCGCGAAATCGGCGTGCAGCCGACCGCGCTGCTGTGCCGCGCCGACCGCCCGATTCCCGACGATGAACGCGCGAAGATTTCGCTCTTCGCCAACATGCCGCAAGACGCGGTCATCTCGGTGTGGGATGTCGACACCATCTACAAGATCCCGCAGATGCTCAACGAGCAGGGGCTGGATCGCATCATCTGCGAAGAGCTGCGCATCGAAGCGCCGCCGGCGGACCTGTCCGTGTGGGCGCACATGGTGCACACGCTGGAAAATCCGCAGCACGAAATCACCATCGGCATGGTCGGCAAGTACGTTGACCTGACCGAGTCGTACAAGTCGCTGATCGAAGCGCTGCGCCACGCCGGCCTGCACACTTCGACGCGCGTCAATATCGAGTACATCGATTCTGAAGAGCTCGAATCGGGCCATACGCAGGTGCTTGACACGCTCGACGCGGTGCTGGTGCCGGGCGGCTTCGGCAAGCGCGGCACGGAAGGCAAGATCCGCGCAATTCAATATGCGCGCGAAAAAGGCGTGCCGTACCTTGGCATCTGCCTGGGGATGCAGTTGGCCGTGATTGAATTCGCGCGCCATCTGGCCGGCATGAAGGACGCCAACAGCACGGAATTCAACGACGAGACCGAACACCCGGTGGTCGCGCTCATCACCGAATGGCTGGACCACGATGGCCGCGTTGAAAAGCGCTCGGCCGACTCCGACATGGGCGGCACCATGCGCCTGGGCTCGCAGCGCGTGCCGGTTCAGCCGGGCACCAAGGCGGCAGCGATCTACGGTGCGGAAGTCAACGAACGCCATCGCCATCGCTACGAGGTGAACAACCACTACGTGCCGCAGCTGGAAAAGGCCGGGATGATCATCTCCGCCCGTACGCCGTCGGAAAACCTGCCGGAAATGATGGAACTGCCGGCGTCGATGCACCCGTGGTTCGTCGGCGTGCAGTTCCATCCGGAATTCACCTCGACGCCGCGTGACGGCCACCCGCTGTTCAAGGCCTACGTGGAAGCCGCGCTGGCGCATCACAACCAGACCGCGCAACGCGCTGTCGCCTAACGCGCTGGCGCACGGGAAATACGATGAAACTCTGCGATTTCGAAGTCGGCCTCGACAAACCGTTCTTCCTGATTGCCGGCACTTGCGTGATCGAATCCGAGCAGATGGCGATCGACACCGCCGGCACGCTCAAGGAAATCACCGGGGCGCTGGGCATTCCGTTCATCTACAAGTCGTCGTTCGACAAGGCCAACCGCTCGTCGGACGCTTCGTTCCGCGGCTTGGGCATGGAAGAGGGCCTGCGCATCCTGGTGGAAGTGCGCCGCCAGGTGGGCGTGCCGGTGCTGACCGACATCCACGAGATCGACGAGATTAAGCCGGTAGCGGAGGTCGTGGACGTCCTGCAGACGCCGGCGTTCCTGTGCCGCCAGACCGATTTCATCCGTGCTTGCGCGCAGAGCGGCAAGCCCGTCAACATCAAGAAGGGCCAGTTTCTCGCGCCGCACGACATGAAGAACGTCATCGACAAGGCGCGTCACGCGGCTCGCGATGCCGGCCTGCCGGAAGACAACTTCATGGCCTGCGAGCGTGGCGCTTCGTTCGGTTACAACAATCTCGTGTCGGACATGCGCTCGCTGGCGATCATGCGCGAGACGGGGGCGCCGGTGGTGTTCGACGCTACGCATTCGGTGCAGCTGCCGGGCGGCCAGGGCACCAGCTCGGGCGGCCAGCGCGAGTTCGTGCCGGTGCTGGCCCGTGCCGCCATCGCCGTGGGGGTTTCGGGTGTCTTCATGGAAACGCACCCTGATCCGGCATGCGCCAAATCAGATGGCCCGAATGCCGTGCCGCTGCGCCGCATGAAAGACTTGCTGTCAGTACTGAAAGAACTGGATGCGCTCACCAAGCGCAGCGGTTTCCTGGAAAATCAGTTCGACTGATTCTTCCGACCATCGGCGGCCACACCAGCCGCCGCTGTCGTTTTCGGTTCAGCACAGTTCAGTTTTGGTTTCGGCATCCGGAGAGAGACACATGGCCGCTGGCTACATCCTCGCGTACGTGGACGTGACAGACCCCGTGCAATACGAGCAATACAAGACGCTGTCGACCAAGGCCATGCAAGCGCATGGCGCCGAACCGCTGGTGCGCGGCGGCAAGACCGAGCAACTGGAAGGCGAGTGGAACCCCACCCGCATCGTCGTGCTCAAGTTCCCGAGCTACGACGCTGCCAAGGCGTTCTACGACAGCGAGGAATATCTCGCTGCACGGAATGCGCGCGCCAAGGCTGCCAACATGAACATGATCGTGGTCGAAGGCGTTTGAGCTGCCTGTCGACCTCGTAGCATTACCTGCTTTAAGACACCAAGAGGGATTTTCATGAGTGCCATCGTAGATATCATCGGTCGCGAAGTGCTGGACTCGCGCGGCAACCCCACCGTCGAATGCGACGTGCTGCTCGAATCGGGCGTGATGGGCCGTGCAGCGGTGCCGTCGGGTGCATCCACCGGCTCGCGCGAAGCCATCGAACTGCGTGACGGCGACAAGTCGCGCTACCTGGGCAAGGGCGTGCTCAAGGCCGTCGAGCACATCAACACCGAGATCTCCGAGGCCATCATGGGCCTGGACGCATCGGAACAGGCGTTCCTGGACCGCACCCTGATCGACCTGGACGGCACCGAGAACAAGAGCCGCCTGGGCGCAAACGCCATGCTGGCCGTGTCGATGGCCGTCGCCAAGGCCGCTGCTGAGGAAGCCGGCCTGCCGCTGTACCGCTACTTCGGCGGCTCGGGCGCCATGCAGATGCCGGTGCCGATGATGAACATCGTCAACGGCGGCGCGCACGCCAACAACAGCCTGGACATCCAGGAATTCATGGTAATGCCGGTGGGCCAGTCGAGCTTCCGTGAAGCCCTGCGCTGCGGCGCAGAGATCTTCCACGCGCTGAAGAAGATCCTGGCTGATAAGGGCATGAGCACGGCCGTGGGCGACGAAGGCGGTTTCGCACCGAACTTCGCCAGCAACGAAGAGTGCCTGAACACCATCCTGTCGGCCATCGAGCAGGCCGGCTACAAGGCTGGCGAAGACGTGCTGCTCGCGCTGGATTGCGCCGCGTCGGAGTTCTACAAGGATGGCAAGTACCACCTCGAAGGCGAGGGCCTGCAGCTGTCGTCGGAAGACTTTGCCAACTACCTGGCGAACCTGGCTGACAAGTTCCCGATCGTGTCGATCGAAGACGGCATGCACGAGAGCGACTGGGCAGGCTGGAAGGCCCTGACCGAGAAGCTCGGCAAGAAGGTGCAGCTGGTGGGCGACGATCTGTTCGTCACCAACACCAAGATCCTGAAGGAAGGTATCGAGAAGGGCATCGCCAACTCGATCCTCATCAAGATCAACCAGATCGGCACGCTGACCGAGACGTTCGCCGCCATCGAGATGGCCAAGCGCGCCGGCTACACCGCCGTGATCTCGCACCGCTCGGGCGAAACCGAAGACAGCACGATCGCCGACATCGCTGTTGGCACGAACGCCGGCCAGATCAAGACCGGTTCGCTGTCGCGCTCGGACCGCATGGCCAAGTACAACCAGCTGCTGCGCATCGAAGAAGACCTCGGTGATATCGCCAGCTACCCGGGCAAGTCGGCGTTCTATAACCTGCGATAATCCCTCGCAGTTTTGCCCCGCATGACTGTGCGACCGCCGCTCTGGCGGTCGCATGGTATTTGGGGCCCGAGTACCGCCAACGCTTGCCTCTATGCGCCTGATTACGCTGTTCCTGCTGCTGTTGCTGCTTGCCATCCAGTACCCGCTTTGGCTGGGCAAGGGCGGCTGGCTGCGCGTGTGGGACATGCAGAAGCAGGTGACGGCGCAGAATCAGCGCAACGCTGAACTGAAGCAGCGCAACGCCAAGCTCGAAGGCGAAGTGAAGGATCTGAAGGAAGGCACGGGCGCCATTGAAGAGCGCGCGCGCTATGAGCTGGGCATGGTGAAGGACGACGAAGGCTTCGTGCAGTTCGTCGCGCCGGCCCCGAAAACCAGCGAAACCCCGCCGCCGCCTCCTCCTCCGGCGGGACAGCAGCTGCATCACTGAGTCCGCTGGGGCACGCGCCCTGCATGCGCGTCCGTCTTGAAGGCAAATTCCGCGATTTACCAGTAGTACGGATAGCCCCACACGGGGGCGCCGTAGCTGACGCCCCAGCCGCCACGGTGACGCCATCCGCTGCCGTAGTACACCGAATAGCCTCCGTAGTATGGATACGGCGCGTAGTACGGCGTCGTTGCATAAGCGCGCGCTTCGGCATCGCGTCGGATGGCTTGATCGGATTCGCGTAGCGCCTTCGCATTCAGCGCGTCCAGCTTCTTGCGGTCTTCCGCCGATAACGCCACCGGTGGCGCAGCCTGCGTATCGTTCTGCAGCCGGGCGGTGTAAGGTGTACCGCCCGGGCCGCGCGGCACAGCGACGCAGGCCGAAGCCAGCAGTGCCGCACCAATCGGCAGTGCCAGCGCGCGAGCGAAATTCAGGGATGGCAAAGACGAGGAAGTGAGCTTGAGCATGGTGCGTTCCGCAGCAAGCGGCAGATGACGGATCCGGCGATTTAGAGCGTGGGCGGCACCGATAAGTGCCGGGCGCCACGCGCACTTCATACTATGTCGCCGTGCTCAGTGGCGCTGGTCGGATGCGCTCTGGATACCTTGTGCGACGGTCTCCTGAGCGAAGAGCTGAGCACAGTCGACGGCGTCAAAGCTGTAGTGCTGGCCGCAGAATTCGCAGTCGATTTCCACCTTGCCACGCTCTTCCAGAATGCTGTCGACCTCGGGTTGACCCAGCGTGCGCAGCATGGAGCCCACGCGCAGCCGAGAGCACGAGCACCGGAAACGCGGGCTCTGCGGCTCGAACATGCGGATGCCGGCGGCTTCCATTTCTTCCCAGTACAGGCGCTTGATCAGCGTGTCGATGGGCTGCTCAAGCAATTCGTCACGGCGCAGCGTCTTGCCGAGCTGGCAGACGCGTTCCCACGTGTCGAGGTCTTGCTCCTGCACGTCCTGGTGCAGCGGCTGGCCGGTCTCGCCGACCTGCGCGGGCGCGTGGCCCGTGCGGCCTTCCATCGCACCGCCATACGAAGGCAAGCGCTGCAGCAGCATGCCCGACGCGACCTTGTTGTCAGCCGCCAGCCACAGGCGCGTGTCCAGCTGCTCAGAGCTTTGCATGTAGTGCTCAAGCACCTCGGTGATGCTCGCGAGTGGCCCGTTTTCGTCCGACAGCGGCACGATGCCCTGATACGGCTGCTGGCCGGGCAGCTTGTCTTGCGGATCCAGCGTGATGGCGAAGCGTCCGTTGCCGTGCACATTGACCATGGCGGCCAGCGTGGCGTCGTCGGCAATCTCGGCGCCTTCGGCGATCTTGGCCGTGGCGCGCATCGACAGGTCGGAGTTGCACTCGACGACCAGCATGTGCACCGGGCCGTCGCCGTGCAGCTGCATGACGAGCGCGCCGTTGAACTTGAGATTGGCCGACAGCAGCGCGGCGGCGGCCATCATCTCGCCCAACAGCGTACTGACCGGGGCAGGGTAGCGGCGGCGGCCCAGCACCTCTTGCCACGTCCCTTCCAGACGCACCAGTTCACCGCGCACGGGCGCGGCGTCGAATACAAATTTCTTCAGCTCGTCAGTCATCCATCGATCCGTTTCAGTTGCTGCTTGTACATCGCCTGGCGCACCGCATACGTTTCGGTGTTCAGGTGCATCTTGGCGATGTCGTCTTCCGTCAGTTTGCGCACCGCCTTCGCAGGCGCGCCCAGAATGAGTGTGCCGTCTTCAAAGACCTTGCCTTCGGTGACGATCGCGCCCGCGCCCACCAGGCAGTTCTTGCCGATCACCGCGCGATTGAGCACCACCGCCTGGATGCCGATCAGCGAGCCCTCGCCAATCGTGCACCCATGCAGCATGGCCTGGTGGCCGATCGTTACGCGGTCGCCGATGTTCAGCGGGCAGCCCGGATCGGTGTGCAGCACCGAGCCTTCCTGCACGTTGCTGGCCTCGCCCACGGTAATCGGCTCGTTGTCGCCACGGATGACGGCGGCGGGCCACACGCTTGCGCGTGCTTTCAGCTCCACGCGGCCGATGACGGTCGCTTCAGGGGCCACATAGGCGTTGGCGTCAATGGTCGGTGCAACATCGCCGAGTTGGTAGAGGGCCATGCGATCGGTCTCCAGAATCTGCGTAGGTGGGGGAAAAGGGCGCGTCTTCAAGCTTGCCGGGCAAGGCAGGCCGATGCGTCGAATTAAAATGGCGGAAAGTCCAAATTGTACGCTGATGACCGCTCCGCAACCTCGCCACCAAACGCCCGCTGACACGCTCCGTCATGCTGCCCTTGCCGCGCTCTGTCTCACCGATCCGGCCAGCAAGGTGGACGCCACGCTGCGTCTGGGCGAGCGCTCCAAGGGCGTCGACGCCGCGCGCTGGGGCATTGATGAAGCCATTGCGGCTCCGGAAAGCGGTGTGCCCGGGCGGCCCGACGCTCCGGTGCTCGTGCCGCCTGCTGAGGTTCCGCGTCGCCGTGCGATCGATACGCCACGCGGTCGCGGCGCTTTGCTCCACGCGCTCGCGCATATTGAATTCAACGCCATCAATCTTGCGCTCGACGCCGTGTGGCGTTTTGCTGGCATGCCGGTGGCTTTCTACGAAGACTGGACGCGCGTGGCGGCAGAAGAGGCGACGCACTTTTCGCTGCTTTCCGCCCATCTGGCCACGCTCGATTGCCGCTACGGCGATCATCCCGCCCACGACGGCCTGTGGCAGATGACGGAGAAAACCGCCGCCGATCCGCTCGCGCGCATGGCGCTCGTGCCGCGCACGCTGGAGGCGCGGGGGCTCGATGCTTCACCGCCGATCCGGGCCAAGCTCGCGCAGGCTGGCGACATGGCGGCTGCAGGCATCCTCGACATCATCCTGCGGGACGAGATTGGGCACGTAGCGGTCGGCAACCGCTGGTACCGCTGGCTCTGCGAGCGCGCGGGGCTGGACCCCGTGCCGACGTATCGCAAGCTGGCCGAGCAGTACGGTGCGCCGCGTTTGCGCGGGCCCTTCAACCTCGAAGCCCGGCGTCAGGCCGGTTTCGACGACGACGAAATTGCCGCGCTGGAAGCCTCGTTCTAAGCGCTACAGGGTTGTCCATCCACCGCTATAATCGCCAGAAAAAGAACGATCGTTCGATTTCTATTCGGTGACGGAAACCATGGACTCCACCACACAGCCTGCCGCACGTCAGGCCTCCCGCTCGACCTTTCTGCCCGTGCGCGGCCTGCGCTACCACATCCGCGAATGGGGCGAGTCGGGGGCGCCCATCCTCTTCCTGTTTCATGGGTGGATGGATGTGTCGGCATCGTTCCAGTTTCTGGTCGATGCGCTGCGCGAGCGCTGGCATATCGTGGCACCGGATTGGCGCGGCTATGGCCAGTCTGCCCGGCCCACCGATGCCCCCGGCGTCGAGAGCTACTGGTTTGCCGACTACGTGGCCGACCTTGAAGCCATCATCGATCACTATCAGCCGGAGGGGCAGGTGACGCTGGTCGGGCACAGCTTGGGCGCCAACGTGGTGTGCCTGTACGCGGGCATCCGGCCCGAGCGCGTTCGGCGTGTGGTCGACTTGGAAGGCTTCGGCATGTCGGCGTCGAAGGCGTCGCAGGCGCCGCGCCGCTATGCGCGCTGGCTCGATGAACTGAAGGACAAGCCGCGTCTCAACACTTACGCCACCGTCGAAGACGTCGCCGCGCGCCTCCAGAAAACGAATCCGCGTCTGCCGGCCGACAAGGCGGCATTCCTGGCGCAGCACTGGTCGAGCCGGAATGCCGAAGGCCGCTGGGAAATCCTTGGCGACCCGGCGCACAAGATCATCAATCCGCAGCTGTATCGGTTGGATGAGGTGATGGAAATCTGGCGCCGTGTTACCGCGCCCGTGCTGCACGTTGAGGCAGTCGATTCGCCCACACTAAAAGCCATTGCAGGCGACGTGCCGCTGGCCGAATTCAAGACGCGCTTTGCGGCGTTTCCTGATTTCCGTGAGGTGCTCATTGCGGATGCGGGCCACATGCTGCATCACGACCAGCCGGAGCAGGTGGCCGCGCTCATCGAAGAGTTCTGCATGCAGCGTTGAGCGGAAGCTCAATCAAGAAACCGCTGTGCCGTGCCCGGCGGCGGCAGGATGCAGGTGTCTGACCGCCCAAACCATCGATAGCGGTTGCGTGCGATGCGGCGGTAAACGGCGTCGCGCAGTCTTGCCGGGATCAACCAACCGATCCATGCCAACCGCCACGGCCAGCCGAGCACATGCAGGATGCGCAGGACGGCGGCGCTTTCCCGCCATGCCTTGCCGTCACGCACGAACAGGACGGTATCGACGTCATCCGGATTCACGCCGGCCTGCGCAAGCAATCGTCGCCCGGTCTCGCCTTGCATGGAGGCAAAGCGCAGCGCGCCTTGTCGATCATGTCGCAGCAGAAACTGGATGGAGCCGCTGCACAGCAGGCAATGCGCATCGTAGACGACGATCATGCGCGCTCCGCCGTCGCCAGATCCAGATAACCTCGATACGCCGCCACCACGCCGAGCAACGGCAGGCTGGCGCGGACGTTGAAGTGGAAGCGGTCACCGTCACCGGACTCTTCGGCCAACACGGCAGGCCGCAGCCAAACAGGGCACGGGATGCCGAGAAAGCGCAAGCCTTTCAGGCGCATCTGCAACACACCGTGATTCGCCTCCAGCGCAAAGAACAGACGCACCGCGCCGAGCCGCTCTGTGAGGCGCCCCTTGTGCAGGGATAGCGTCGAGCGCATCGTGTGGCGCGGGAAATGGCGCGTCCAGGTTTCTTCCGTGGCACCAGCGTTGAGCGTAATGCGGATCGGGCCACACGTCGGCGTACGCGGCGTACGGATGCACCACGCAAGCACGCGTGCGAGGCGCGACGCGGGCGGTTCCGTTTCGACCTCGCCGTGCAGGGTCACCGCGCCGGTCATTCGGTGGAATGTCTGCACGGCCGGCGCCAGCTCCGCATATCGCGCGCCAAGCACAGTTTCGTAGAGCGACGGTGCGCGCATGCGAGAAGTTATTCCGCCGTGACATGCAGCTTTGTCTGCAGCCCCGCATCGTTGCTCGAGTGCGTATGCACGAGCGTCTTGTCCGGATTCGCGTAGCGGTAAGCCCGCCGCAGCGCCATCGCCACCTCGTGGAAGCCCGACAGAATCAGCTTCTGCTTGTTCGGATACAGCGCGATATCGCCGGCGGCAAACACGCCTGGGCGCGAGGTCTCGTACGCCGTTGTTTCCACCGTGATCCGGC
The DNA here is from genome assembly GCF_007997035.1 of Ralstonia sp. TCR112. Classification (GTDB taxonomy): domain Bacteria; phylum Pseudomonadota; class Gammaproteobacteria; order Burkholderiales; family Burkholderiaceae; genus Ralstonia; species Ralstonia edaphi. The sequence goes on from NZ_VOSS01000005.1 coordinate 50,851, forward strand.
CCGCGCGCATTTCCACGCCCCAGTTGGCAATAGGGCCCGGCTCGGAGACCAGCCCATACAGCGCGATCAGTTCGTCGCACGGCAGCACGGTTTCGCCGTCGCGCCCGCGGATGGCTGCGCCGGTGAGTGTGCCGTCGGGCGTGCTGTCCAGGCGCGAAAGCATGCCGAGCACGAAGTCCATTTCGCCGGCGGCCACGGCGGCGCGCATTTCTGCAACGCTCGCATCGGCCGCGCGGAAGCCCTCTCGCCGATGGACCAGCGTCACGCGTGCGGCCACGTTGCGCAACGCGAGTGCCCAGTCGAGCGCGGAATCCCCGCCGCCGGCAATGACGACGCGCTTGCCGGCGAAGCGCGCCGTGTCGCGGACGGCGTAATGGAGATGACGGCCTTCCAGCGCGGCCGCTTCAGGCAGGGCCACGCGTTGTGGCGTGAACGCGCCGTTGCCCGCCGTAATCAGGACGGCGGCGCAGTCGAACACGTCCCCGGCGCTTGTCGTGACGCGAAAGCGCTGGCCGTGCTCGGTTTCCAGCGTTTCGACGGTCTCAGCGCGTCGGTTGCAAAGAATGGGGTAGTTGAATGGCGCGCACTGGGCCATCAGTCGGTCGACAAGTTCCTGCGCTGTGCATGACACCAGCGCCGGGATGTCGTAGATGGGCTTTTCCGGGTACAGCTCCGTGCATTGGCCGCCCGGCCGGTCCAATGCATCCACCAGCACACACGACATGCCGAGCACGCCCGCCTGGAACGCCGCGAACAGGCCCACCGGCCCGGCCCCCACGACGAGCACGTCGATGCGTTGCTCCAAGGGCTGGGGGGAATCTGCGTTGAGGGTGGCGGCGGAAGTCATGGCAAAGCGTCGAGAACGAAACAATGCGGCCACTATAGCCCGCAGCAAGCGGCGCGCCGCGAACACCGCCACGGGCAGTCGGGTCTTCCGGATGCCAAACCGCGGCGGGATGGCGCCCCCGGTTGCGCGCCGCAGCAGTAAAATGGCGGAATGCCAAATCTCTCCGCCGCCTCCGCCCGAAATGCCGATCTGCACTGCCATTCCACGGTGTCGGACGGCATGCTCGCGCCGCACGAAGTGGCCGCCCGCGCTGCTGCCCACGGCGTGACACTTTGGGCATTGACCGACCACGACGAAGTGAGCGGGCAGGCCGCAGCACGTGAAGCCGCGACGGCGCTGGGCATGGATTACCTCTCTGGTGTGGAGATTTCGGTCACGTGGGCAGGGCGCACGCTGCACATCGTCGGCCTGGGTATCGATCCGGAAAACGCGGATCTGGTGGTGGGCCTGGAGCGCACACGCTCCGGTCGCTGCGCGCGTGCCGAAGACATCAGCGCCGCGCTGGCCAAGCTGGGCATCGAAGGCGCCTATGAAGGCGCGTTGCGCTATGCCGGTAATCCGGACATGGTCTCCCGCACGCACTTCGCGCGCTTCCTGGTCGAGCACGGCCACTGCCGGGATATCCACGAGGTGTTCGACCGCTACCTCGGCGACGGCAAGCCGGGCTACGTGCCGCATCGCTGGGCACGCCTGGCCGATGCGATCAACTGGATCAAAGGCGCGGGTGGCGTCGCAGTGATGGCGCATCCGGGGCGCTACACGCTGTCGCTGGTCGAGCACGGCGCCCTGTTCGATGAATTCAAGGCGCTGGGCGGCGAGGGCGTCGAGGTCATCACCGGCAGCCATACGCCCGACCAATACGCGTTGTATGCCGACGTCGCGCGCCGCTACGGCCTGCTGGCGTCGCGCGGTTCGGACTTCCACGGCCCGGGTGAGGGCCGCGTCGAACTCGGCACGCTGCCGCCGCTGCCCGACAACCTGACGCCGGTGTGGAGCCGGTGGATGTCCTGAGCGCGCGCCTGCCATGTCCCAGTTCTTCCAGATTCATCCGACCACGCCGCAAGGGCGGTTGATTCGCCAAGCGGCGGAGATCATCCGCGCTGGCGGCTTGGTCGCGCTGCCTACCGATTCCTGCTACGCGCTCGCCTGCCATCTGGACGACAAATCCGCCGTCGAGCGCCTGCGGCGCGTGCGCGGCATCGACGAAAAGCATCACCTCACGCTGATGTGCCGTGACCTTTCCGAGCTGGCCACGTTTGCGCGCGTCGACAACAAGCAATACCGCGTGCTGAAGGCGGCGACGCCCGGGCCGTTCGTCTTCCTGCTCGAGGCGACCAAGGAGGTGCCGCGCCGGCTTTCGCATCCGTCGCGCAAGACGATCGGCCTGCGCGTACCGGAACACGCGATTCCCCTGGCGCTGATGGCCGAACTCGGTGAGCCGCTGCTTTCCGCCACGCTGCAGCTGCCCGGCGACGACGAGCCGCTCAACGAGGCCGAGACCATTCGCGATCGGCTCGAAAAGCAGCTCGAACTCGTCATCGACGGCGGCCCGGCCCCGGCCGAACCCACCACCGTTATCGACCTGACGAGCGGCGAGCCCCAACTCGTGCGCCAGGGCCGGGGCGATCCTGCCCGCGTGGGCTTGTAGGCGACGCCTTGGCGCGTGCTTCGGTGGCGCCGTCGTGCGGCGCGCGCTTGCTACAATAGCCCGCCTATGGACCCCACACTGATCCAGAACATCGCGGTTTACGCGATTCCCGTCCTGTTTGCCATCACGCTGCATGAGGCGGCGCACGGCTATGTCGCGAAGCATTTCGGCGACGATACGGCCTATGTCATGGGCCGCATCAGCATCAATCCGCTGCGGCACATCGATCCCATCGGCACGATCGCGATGCCGCTGCTCCTGTATTTCGCCACCAAGGGCGCGTTCGTGTTCGGTTATGCCAAACCGGTGCCGGTGCGCTTTGGCCATCTGCGGGATCCGCGCTGGCATGGCATGTGGGTGGCGCTCGCTGGCCCCGCCACCAACTTTGTCCAGGCGATCTTTTGGGGCGTGCTGGCGGTTGTGTTCGCGGTGGGCGGCGTGAACGAGCCGTTCCTGATCGGCATGGCGCGCGCGGGCATTCTCGTCAATATGGTGATGGCGGCCTTCAACATGTTTCCGCTGCCACCGCTCGATGGCGGACGCGTGCTGGCTGCGCTCTTGCCGCCCCGTGTGGCGCTGGGCCTCTCGCGCATCGAGCCGTTCGGCTTCTTCATCGTGATGGCGTTGATCATTTCCAACGTCATTACCAATGTCTGGATGCGCCCCATCATGGCGCTGCTGTTTCAACTGCTGCAGTGGATTCTGAGTCCGTTGCAGATGCTGTTTTCCTGAGTCTTCAACTCCATTTCCCACATGTTTCCTGACCGCGTTCTCTCTGGCATGCGTCCGACCGGTGCGCTGCACCTGGGGCATTACCACGGCGTCCTGAAAAACTGGGTCCGGCTGCAAGCCGAGTACCCGTGCTTCTTCTTCGTCGCCGACTGGCATGCGCTGACCACGCACTACGAGTCGCCCGAGGTGATCGAGGAATCGGTGTGGGAAATGTTGATCGACTGGCTGGCTGCCGGCGTCGATCCGACGCAGGCCACGCTCTTCATCCAGAGCCGTGTGCCCGAGCACGCCGAGCTGTTCCTGCTGCTCTCGATGGGCACGCCGCTGGGGTGGCTCGAACGCGTGCCGACGTACAAGGATCAGATCGAGAAGCTCAAGGAGAAGGATCTCTCCACCTACGGCTTCCTCGGCTACCCGCTGCTGCAGGCGGCCGACATCCTGATCTACCGCGCCGGCTTCGTGCCGGTGGGCGAAGACCAGGTGCCGCACGTCGAGATGACACGCGAAGTGGCCCGCCGCTTCAACTATCTGTACGGACGCGAACCCGGCTTTGAAGAGAAGGCGCTGGAAGCGGCCAAGAAGCTCGGTGGCAAGCGCGCCAAGCTGTATCTGGAACTGCGCACCGCCTACCAGGAACGTGGTGAAGACGAAGCCCTGGAGCAGGCCCGCGCGCTGCTGGCCGAGTCGCAGAGCCTCTCGATGGGCGACCGCGAACGCCTGTTCGGCTACCTGGAAGGTGCCCGCAAGATCATCCTGCCCGAGCCGCAGGTGCTGCTGACCGAGGCATCGCGCATGCCCGGTCTTGATGGCCAGAAGATGTCCAAGTCGTACGGCAACACGATCCGCATGCGCGAGGACAAGGAAACCGTCGAGAAAAAGGTTCGCACCATGCCGACCGACCCGGCTCGCGTGCGCCGCACCGATCCGGGCGACCCGGACAAGTGCCCGGTCTGGCAGCTGCATCAGGTCTACTCTGATGCCGACACGAAAGAGTGGGTGCAGAAGGGCTGCCGCAGCGCGGGCATCGGTTGTCTGGAATGCAAGCAGCCCGTGATCGAGGGCATCCTGCGCGAGCAACAGCCGATGCTTGAGCGCGCCCAGAAATACATGGACGATCCGTCCCTGCTGCGCGCCATCATCGCCGATGGTTGCGACAACGCCCGCAAGGTCACGCAAGAGACCATGCGCGAGGTGCGCGAGGCGATGGGTCTGACGTACAGCTGATGGGCCGTTGATGTCTGCTGCCGCGTCGGAACCGCATACGCTTGCTGCGCCGTCGCCCTGGGTGGTGCGCTGGGCGGCTGAACTGCCGGCGGGCGCTTCCGTGCTGGACGTGGCTTGCGGCAGTGGCCGCCACGTGCGCTGGCTCGGGGCGCGCGGCCTGCGCGTGACGGGCATCGACCGTGACGCGGCTACGCTTTCGGGCCTCGCCAGCGTCGCACAAACCATCGTCGCCGACATCGAAGGGAACCCGTGGCCGTTGCCTGCCGGAGCCACTTTCGATGCCGTCGTCGTCACGAACTACCTCCACCGACCGCTTTGGCCGCGCTTGCTGGCAGCCGTCGCGCCGGGTGGCCGGCTGATCTACGAAACCTTTGCCGCGGGAAACGAAACCGTCGGGAAGCCGTCGAACCCGGCATTCCTGCTGGCGCCGGGTGAATTGCTTGACGCGGTGCGAGGCCCGTTGCGGGTGATCGGCTACGAAGACGGTTTTCTCGCATCGCCCCGGGAGGCTTACGTGCAGCGGGTTTGCGCGGTCCGCGAGCCTGCTGGAGCGGTTGCGCCGCGCTACGCACTTTGAAGTTGCTGAGGACGACGTCTTACCCGTCTCTTGGCGGGTCTCAGATGTGGCGAATCCGTTCTGACGATCCGGTACAATCCGACTGTTTACGTTCACGCTTTTGTCTGCTTTCGAAACCATGATCCAGATTTCCGGCAGTCTCGTCGCCATCGTCACGCCCATGCACGAGGACGGCAGCCTTGATTTCCCGTCCCTGCGCAAGCTCATCGACTGGCACATCGCCGAAGGCACCGACGGCATCGTGATCGTCGGCACCAGCGGTGAATCGCCGACCGTGTCGGTGGAAGAGCACCGTGAGCTGATCCGCGTGGCGGTCGAGCAGGCCAACAAGCGTGTTCCCATCATTGCCGGCACCGGCGGCAACTCCACCACCGAGGCGGTCGAGCTGACGGCCTACGCCAAGCAAGTGGGCGCCGATGCGTCCCTGCAGGTCGTGCCGTACTACAACAAGCCGACGCAGGAAGGCATGTATCTGCACTTCCGCAAGGTGGCCGAGTCGGTGGATCTGCCGGTCATTCTGTACAACGTGCCGGGCCGCACCGTGGCCGATATGACGGTCGAAACGATGCTGCGTCTGGCTGAAGTGCCGGGTATCATCGGCGTGAAGGAAGCTACCGGCAACATCGACCGCGCGGCACACCTCATCAAGGGCGCACCGGCCTCATTCAAGATCTACAGCGGTGACGATCCGACGGCCATCGCGCTGATGCTGCTGGGTGGCCACGGCAACATTTCCGTGACGGCCAACGTGGCGCCGCGTGCCATGCACGAGCTGTGCGCCGCTGCCATGCGCGGCGACGTGGAAACGGCTCGCCGCATCCACATGCAACTGCTGTCGGTGCACAAGAACCTGTTCGTCGAATCGAATCCGATCCCCGTCAAGTGGGCTCTCCAGGCCATGGGCAAGATGGAAGGCGGCATCCGCCTGCCGTTGACGCCGCTGGCACCCCAGTATCACGAGGTTGTGCGCGCATCCTTGAAGGATGCCGGGCTGCTCTCCTGATTGTTTCAAGGCGCTTCTCAGGCCCTTAAGCCATCGTTCTCATCTGAAGGATCGCAAGTCAATGAAACTGCACCAAACCCGTCGCGGGGCTGTGGCGACGTCCGCTCAACTGTTGCTGGCCGCGCTGTCGGTTGCCCTGATTTCCGGTTGCGATACCGTCAATGAGGTGATGCAGCCGGACCGCATCGATTACAAATCGCAGGCCAAGAAGGGCCCGACGCTCGAGATCCCGCCCGACTTGACCGGCATCCAGGCTGACCGCCGCTATGCCGCACCGGACACGGGTACGACGACGCTGTCGGCATACACGTCGACGGCGCCCAAGGTCACGACGCCGGGCTCGGGTACCGACAACGTGCTGCCTGCCGTGTCCGACATGCGCATCGAGCGTGATGGCAATCAGCGCTGGCTGGTCGTGAAGACCACGCCGGATGCCCTGTGGCCGCAATTGCGCACCTTCTGGCAGGAACTTGGCTTCCTGCTGGTGATCGACTCGCCCGAGACCGGCATCATGGAAACCGACTGGGCCGAGAACCGCGCGAAGATTCCGCAGGACATCATTCGCCGCACCGTCGGCAAGGTGTTCGACGGTCTGTACTCGACGTCTGAGCGCGACAAGTTCCGCACCCGCATCGAGAAGGGCCCGAACGGCACGGTCGAGGTCTACATCTCGCACCGCGGCGCGCAGGAACAACTGGTCGGTTCGTCCAAGGACCAAACCGTGTGGACGCCGCGTCCGGCCGATCCGGAGCTCGAAGCCGAATTCCTCTCGCGCCTGATGCAGCGCCTGGGCGCCAGCAAGGAGGCTGCACAGCAGAAGCTCGCGCAAACGCAGGCTGCGCACCCGGTGCAAGACGGCACGAAAGCCGAGCCGGCCCCGCGTACCGGCCCGTCGTTGCTGACGCAGTCGAATGGCCAGCCGGTCCTGCAGGTACCGGAGCCCTTTGATCGTGCTTGGCGTACCGTGGGTCTGGCACTGGACCGCGTGAACTTTACCGTGGATGACCGTGACCGTTCGCAGGGCGTGTACTTCGTCCGTTACGCTGATACGCGCGCCGAAGCGAACGCACCGGGCTTCTTCTCGCGCCTGTTCTCGGGCACGAAGATCGAAGATCTCAAGCGCGCCAAGCGTTACCGCGTGGTGGTGAAGGATGCCGGCACGTCGTCGACCGTGCTGGTCCAGAACGACGATGGCTCCGCGCAGACCGGCGACATCGGCAAGCGCATCCTGTCGCTGCTCGACGAGCAACTTCGGTAATCGGCATCATGCAGTACAGCTGCCTGGGTGGGCGATGACACTGAGATTCGCCAGCCTTGGCAGCGGCAGTGAAGGGAATGCGCTGCTCGTCGAATCCGCGAGCGGCGCGACATGCACGCGCATCCTGCTTGATTGCGGCTTCGGAATCCGGGAGACCGTTCGGCGGCTTGAACGCCTGGGCTGCACACCGGAATCTCTGAACGCCATCCTCGTCACGCACGAGCATAGCGATCACGTTGGCAGCGCCTATGCGGTTGCCGCCAAATTCAATATCCCCGTCTGGACCAGCCACGGCACATATCGGGCGACCGAAAACCTACGCGGCGCCGACCGTGCAGCCGTGCGTTTCTGCCGCGCCGACGATGTGTTCTCCGTCGGCGATCTGCAAATCTTGCCTTACACCGTGCCGCACGACGCGCGCGAGCCGCTGCAGTTCGTCTTCAACGACGGTGCGCGGCGCCTGGGTGTGCTGACCGATGCCGGGATGTCGACGGAATACCTTTGCACGCATCTGGCCGGCATGCACGCCCTCGTGCTCGAATGCAATCACGACCGTGAGATGCTGGCCAATTCAGCCTATCCGTGGTCATTGAAACGTCGCATCGGCGGGGATTTTGGCCACTTGGCCAACGACATAGCAGCTGCGATCCTCGCGCGTGTGCGCCACGATGGGCTGCATACGGTTGTGGCTGCGCATCTATCCAAGCAGAACAACACGCCGCAATTGGCAGCCGAGGCCATCGCCATGCCGCTGGGTGCTCGCGTAGACGACGTGCCGATCGCGGATCAGGAAGAGGGCCTGCTTTGGCGCACCGTTTGAGTGCGATAGCCTTCGCCGGAGGCTGCTTGTAAGATTCAGAAACAACTTTGAATGGCGGATGGGCGTCGTCGTTACTGTCCGGACGTTGCAGCCCACTCGCCCATGAAAAAAGCCGACCCGAAGGTCGGCTTTTTCGTCTCGCGAGAAACGCGATTACTGCTTAGCAGCCGGAGCCGATGCAGCAGCGTCCGAAGCAGCCGGAGCAGCAGCGGCGTCCGAAGCGGCCGGGGCAGCCGGAGCAGCAGCGGCGTCCGAAGCAGCCGGAGCAGCCGGAGCGGCAGCAGCCGGAGCCGAAGCTTCAGGAGCGGCGGCCGGAGCAGCAGCTTCTTCCTTCTTACCGCAAGCAGCCAGAGCCACAGCAGCCATCAGCGAGGCGATCAGGAGAGACTTTTTCATTTTTTCGATCCTTAAACTGAATATGGAAAGCGGACAACAAAAAGGGCGATGAATAATTACCGGTAATTATCGCTCAGGTACTACACCTTCTTCTCTGCTGGCAGCCAAGCCGCACGAGGGCTGCTCGACCTGCAAGCTAGCGTCGGATTATAGCGACCTTTACCTACCATGTGTAGCCGAGTCGGGGCTGACGCACGTGCGATTCACACCGTTTTGTAACGATCTGTTTCAATGCGGAATCATCGCCGCGCGGGACCAGCGAGCCTTAGCCAGCCCTCTTCGTACCAAGCGTGCAACGTATCCATCAGATCCGGCAAGCCGGCTGCGGCATCCACGGAAGCTGCGGTCGCACAACGCGCGTCGGCCAACGCGGAAAGCCACGCAAGCAGCGTTCCCGACGGTTCAAACGTATCGCCGTTGATCCAGAAGCGTTGCGCGTCATACAGCGCTTGCGTGCGCGCGTCTAGCACGATGCCTTCCTTGCGCGCACGAGCCGTGAAACGGGCAAGGGGCAGGCGGGGTTGCGTGACAAAGTCGACGTGATCCTTCGGTTCGGAAAGGTACGCGCCGAGGAACTCCCCAACAAGTTCTGGCGTCCAGCGCAACGCGTTGAGCTTCTGGGCAAGTGCCTTGACCATGGCTGCTGGCAGCTCGGCGGGGCGGCCGGTAGGTTTTTGCTCGGGGTCGGCGTAACGGCCCTCGAAGTTGGGGTCGTCTTCCAGCGTTTGGGACAGGAAGCCCAGGAAGTGACCAGCCAGTTCCCGGTACGACGGTGAGCGGAAACCAATTGAGTACGTCATGCAATCGCCTTCGGCCACGCCGTCGTGCGCGTAGTGGGGCGGCAGATACAGCATGTCGCCAGGCTCGAGCACAAATTCTTCTTCGGGCTGGAAATTGGCGAGGATTTTGAGGGGCAGATCGGGGATGAGCGTGAGGTCATCCTGTGCGGAGATGCGCCAGCGGCGCTTGCCGTGGGCCTGCAGCAGGAACACATCGTACGAATCGAAGTGCGGGCCGACGCCGCCGCCGTCGGTTGCGAAGCTGATCATCACGTCGTCGAGCCGCGCGTCCGGAATGAACCGGAAGCGCTGCATGAGCGCCTCGACCGCCGGCTCGACGAGGTTCACGCCTTGAACGAGTACCGACCAGTTGCGCGTCTTGCGCGAGGGCAACGGGCGTTCGTCGAAGGGGCCGTGGTTGAACGACCAGCGCCCGCGCGATTGCGCGATCAGGCGGGACTCGACATCGGCGCGCTCGGCCAGGGCAAGGAGCCGCTCCGGCGATAGCGGAAAGTGCAGCGCGCGCATCTCTTCGGGCGACAGCGCCTGCCGGATCAGCAAAGGTTTTTTTTGCCAGTGCGTGCGCATGAAATCGCGCGGTGACAGCCCGCCGAGGAGTTGCGCGGGGCGCTCCGCTGGAAGAGCGGGTTGGACGCCGCCATCGGCAGCGTATAATGGGACTTCGTTCATGGAGTGCGCAATTGAAAATCGCGAAGAATACGGTGGTGTCGGTGGCTTACAAACTGTCCGACGCGCAGGGCAACGTCATCGAGGAATCCGATGAGCCGATGGTGTATTTGCACGGCGGCTATGATGGCACGTTCCCCAAGATCGAGGAAGCGCTGGACGGCCAGGAGCAAGGCTTCGAGACCAAACTGCAGCTCGAACCGGACGATGCGTTCGGTGACTACGATCAGGAGCTGATCAAGATCGAGCCGCGCGATCGCTTTCCGGAACCGCTCGAAGTTGGGATGCAGTTCGAAGGCGTGCCCGAGGATGGCGACGAAGAAGACGCCATTGTCTACACGGTCACCGACGTGGCGGAAGACAAGGTGGTGCTGGACGGCAACCACCCGCTGGCCGGCATGGCGCTGCGCTTCGAGCTGAAGGTCACTGAAGTGCGTGAAGCCACGGCGGAGGAAATCGAGCACGGCCACGTGCACGGTGAGAACGGCCTTGAAGTGGTGGACGAGGACGAAGACGACGACAAGCCGCACACGCTGCACTGATCGGCACGTCCATCGAGATACGAAAACGGGAGCTTCGGCTCCCGTTTTTTATTGCGCCGACGCTGGCACGATCTCCGGCGCCGGGGCGGGCGTGTTGTCGAGGCGGCGGCTACGGATATGGAAGAGCGGCGTGCGGCCCGGCGTGACAGACACCTCCAGCCAGCGATCGAGCACCGGCGACCCATAGGTGCGCGCGCGCATGACGTGCGGATCCGGGCGGCCGTCTTCGTCCTTGAGCGGACGATCCAGCATGAAGGTCTGGCTGGCCCCGTGGATGAGGAGAACGGCACCGTCGTAATCGCGCGTGAGTGCTCGCAGCTGACGCTTGAGTGCCAGGTAGCCGTCATGCGAGCGGCGGCGCAACAAACCGTCGAGCAGGGTCGGTGCGCGGCGCCGCTCCCACCCGTCTTCAAAGAGCGGATCGGCCTGCATCATGACGACCACGCCCGCCATCCTGCGCTGGCGTGCGACGGCAAAGGCGCGGGCGAGCCATTGGCGGTTGGCTTCGAGACGGTCTTCGTATTCGCCGTTGCGCCCGCCCGCCGTCTTGTAGTTGTTGTTGTCGCCGGGCACGTTGAGCGTGACGAACAGCACGTCGTTCATCGTCCAGCGCGTGTTCTCGCGGTAGCTGCGGAACTTGGCCTGATCGGACTGGCGCATGACCGTCATGGTCCGCTGGCCGAGGGTGTTGTCGTCGGGGTAGAACAGCTCGCGCAGGCGCAACAGGCGCTCCACCGGGTCGAAGCTGCCCGCCGCGGGGCGCTGGCAATCGCTCCAGTCGTGGTCGCCCGGGATGTAGATGACGGGCGCGATCAGGCTGTCGAGCAGATCGTGGCGCGCTTCGAGCAGCGTGTCGGAGCACGACTCATCGCGGCCCTTGAGGTTGCCTAGATGAACGACGAAGGCCGGGTGTTCGGCGTCGATGGCGTCCAGCAGTGCGCGCGCCGGGGCGACATCTTCAGCGCGCTCGGGCACGTTGCCGATCACCGTGAAGGTGAACGCAGCCGGCGTGCCAGTTGCAGGCTTTGCGCCCTCGGATGCCGCCGGCACAGCCACCGGCAGCAGCATCGCCAGCGTCATGGCGATGCATTGGAGCGTGCGGGAAGCTGTGCCGGCGCGAGTCATGGAGTCAGGCGGATGGGTTCGCCAGTGCCTTGAGCCGGTACAGCGCATCGAGCGCTTCGCGCGGCGTCATGTCGTCGGGGTCGATTCCGGCGAGTGCTTCCGTCAGCGCGCTGTCGGGTGCTTCGGCGTCGGCATCGTCTTCGTCGTCGGTGGGCGAGTCTGCGGCGAGAGCGAACAGGTCAAGCTGGGGCGTGGCGCCGGTGTCTGCGGAATGCTGCTCCAGCCAGGCCAGCCGCTTGCGCGCGGCACGAATGACCGGCTGCGGCACGCCCGCCAGCTGCGCGACCTGCAGGCCGTAACTCTGGCTGGCCGGACCTTCTTGCACGGCATGCAGGAACACGATGCCATCACCGTGTTCGACGGCGGAGAGATGCACGTTGGCGGCCTGTGCAAACTCCTGTGGCAGTTGCGTCAACTCGAAATAGTGCGTGGCGAAGAGCGTGTGGCTGCGGTTGTGCGACAGCAAGTGGCGCGCAATCGCCCAGGCCAGCGCAAGGCCGTCGAACGTGCTCGTGCCGCGGCCGATTTCGTCCATCAACACCAGGCTGTTGGGTGTGGCCCGGTGCAGGATGGCAGCGGCCTCCGTCATTTCGACCATGAAGGTCGAACGACCGCCCGCCAGATCATCGGCGGCGCCGATGCGGGTGAAGATGCGGTCGATCGGCCCGATGACAGCCGCTTCCGCCGGGACAAATGCGCCGACGTAGGCAAGCAGCACGACGAGCGCGGTTTGGCGCATGAAGGTCGATTTACCACCCATGTTCGGGCCGGTGATCAGCAGCAGCTTGCGCGCTTCCTGCAGCATGCAGTCGTTGGCGACGAACTGTTCGACTTGCTGTTCGACCACGGGATGGCGTGCGCGCGTCAGCTCAATGCCCGGGGCATCGGTCAGCGTGGGGCGCGACCACGACAGCGCATGCGCGCGCTCGGCGAGCGTTGCCAGCACATCGGCCTGCGCCAGCGCGGCGGCGATGCGCTTGAACTCGGCCAGATGCGGCAGCAGTTTCTGCAGCAACTCTTCGTAGAGGACTTTCTCGCGCGACAGGGCACGGTCCTGCGCGGACAACGCTTTGTCTTCGAACGCCTTCAGCTCGGGCGTGATGTAGCGCTCGGCGTTCTTCAGCGTCTGGCGGCGGCGGTAATCGTCCGGCACCTTGGCGGCCTGGCCGTTGGTGACTTCAATGTAGAAGCCGTGCACGCGGTTGTATTCGACGCGCAGATTGGCGATGCCGGTGCGCTCGCGCTCCCGGGTTTCCAGATCGACGAGGAACTGGCCGCAGTTTTCGGAGATGTCGCGTAGCTCGTCGAGGTCGGCATCGTAGCCGCGAGCGATGACGCCGCCGTCGCGCACCATGGCTGCCGGCTCGGCCATCACGGCACGCTGCAGCAGGGCGTGAGCGTCTTCCGGCAAGCTGAGCGCGGCGTACAGCTCGGTCAGCAGCGGAGCCGCGTCACTCCGCGGCAGTCCTTCGCGAATCTCGGGCAGGCGCGCCAGCGTGTCACGCAACGACGACAGATCGCGCGGCCGCGCCGACAGCAGCGCCAGCCGCCCGGTAATGCGCTCCACATCCGACAGCGTGCGCAGCGTCGCACGCAACGTTTGCCAATCGCTGCCGAGCAGCACTTCAATCGCTTGCTGACGCGCTTGAGGCACGGCGCGATCCCGCAGCGGATGATGCAGCCAGTGGCGCAGCAGGCGGCTGCCCATGCTGGTCGCGCAGGTGTCGAGAAGCGAGAACAGCGTCGGCGATTCCTGCCCGCGCAGTGTCTCGGTCAGCTCCAGGTTGCGGCGCGTGGCGGTGTCCAGGCCGATGAATTCGCTTTCGTGCTCGACGGTCAGGCCGATCACGTGACGCAGCGATTGCCCTTGCGTGGCTGCCGCGTAGTTCAACAGTGCGCCGGCGGCCGCCAGTGCGGCCGTCAACGTTTCGGCGCCAAACGCGACGAGGCTCGCTACGCCGAGTTGTTCACGCAGGCGGCGCGTGCCGGCTTCCACGTCGAAATGCCAATCGGGCAGGCGCGTGCGGGCGACATCAAGCTGGATTGTGTTGAGCGTCGCATCGTCGGCCAGCACTTCGGCGGGGCGGATGCGTTCGAGTTCGCGGTCGAGCTGGTCGGGGCTGCATTCCATCACGCGCAATTCGCCGCCGACGAGGTTGAGCCACGCCAGGCCCATCAGCGGCGCCGTGCCGCGCTTGCCGGGCAGGTGCGCGATGGCCAGCAGATGGTTGTTGACCTTGTCGGAGAGCAGTGCTGCGTCCGTCAACGTGCCCGGCGTGACGACGCGCACGACCTTGCGCTCGACCGGTCCCTTGGTCGTCGCCGGGTCTCCGATCTGCTCGCAGATGGCGACGGATTCGCCCAGCTTGACCAGCTTGGCGAGGTATTGCTCCGCAGCGTGGAACGGGATGCCCGCCATGCGGATCGGATGCCCGTTGGAACTGCCGCGTGCGGTGAGCGTGATATCGAGCAGGCGGGAGGCTTTTTCGGCGTCTTCAAAGAAGAGCTCGTAGAAGTCGCCCATGCGATAGAAGACAAGCGTGTTTGGATGCCCAGCCTTCAAGCGAAGGTACTGTTGCATCATCGGGGTGTGCTTGCTTAAGTCCTGCTCCGCAAAGTCTTGAGTTTTCTGGCTCACAGCCTGAGAACCCTTGCTGTACATGGGTTCTTGGGCGGTGCCCGAGTTTTCTTGGATAACGTCTACACTCATCTTCGCTCGCCTACACTTGGCGTTTCAGCGTAGCTTTTTCACGTATCATGCCTCGATTCCTACGCCGACCCTTCGGGGTGGTGTAGCGGCAAAACCTACGCTAAAAAAAGCTACGCCATGTATTTCGATGCACGTGCCGCCAAGGCCTTGAAACCTGGGCAGCATCTGACTCTCGACACGCAGCCTGGGCTGCGCCTTGTCTGCAGCGCTACGCGGCGGACCTGGATCTACCGATACAAATCTCCCGTTGATGCGCGCATGCGCCAAGTAAAGATTGGCGAATGGCCGGCCATGTCTCCGGCAGCTGCGATCGTCGAATGGGAAAAGCTACGCCAGGCGCGCGATAGCGGCCGCGACATTGCAAACGAACGGCGCAATAGCCGCACAACGGCGCGGGCGGTCTCAAACGGCGAAATTGTACCGGACCATATTCCTTACACGGTCCGGCGCATGTGTGACGACTACCTGGTCGGGCACGTGGAGCGCCATCGCGCGCTCAAGGGTGCGAAAGAGATCCGGCGGATGTTCGACACGATGCTCGAGCCGATTGCCCACATGCTGCCCGAGCAGGTAACCCGGTCAGTGGCATTTGACCTGATCAATTCGTACGCCCACATCCCCACGCAGGCAAGCAGGCTCCGGACGGAGTTGGGGGCGGTGTGGACGTACGGCCATGACTCTGGACGGCTGGGCGAGCGAGTGCCCAACTGGTGGCGCGAGGTGATGCGTGGTCGCCTGCGCAGTGTCGGTCGACGTATTCAGGGCAAGACAATGGGCACGGCGAAGCGCGTGCTCACCGATGCCGAGGTGGGCGAACTGATTCGGTGGTTGCCCAATTTCCCAGCGCTGATCGACGACGTCTGCACGCTCTACCTCTGGACGTGCGCGCGGGGCGCCGAGATTGTCAGCATGGAGGCAGAGGAGATTTCGGAGGAAGCGGACGGCCTGTGGTGGACTGTGCCGCACGGCAAGACCAAGAACGTTAAGAACGAGGGTGCTACTGATCTGCGGGTGCCGCTGGTTGGTCGGGCAGAGACGGTCGTGCGGAGGCGCTTGGCTGTGGCGGGCCGAGGTTACCTCTTCCCGTCACAGTCGGGTGGCCACACAGAGCAAAAGGTGATCAGCCACGGAGTGTGGCATCGCATGTCCTACTGCAAATCACACCCGCAGCGGGAGCGTGCACGGCTGCCAGTGGAGTACTGGGCTCCCCATGATCTGCGACGGACAGGGCGGACGATGTTGGCAGCGCTCGGCTGCCCGATGGAAGTTGGCGAATCAATTCTTGGGCATATGCTCCCGGGCGTCGAAGGTGTGTACAACCGGCACACCTACGACAGGGAGCGGCGTGAGTGGCTGCTGAAGCTTTCCGCGCATTTGGAGAGGTGCGCGGCGCTGCCAAGCCGCTAGCCGCGCCGGCTGGTGTTCTTTGGGGGCAGCAGGTCGGAGACCGGGCGGCCCTCCGCCCACTCCTGCACCTCACGCAAGAGCCATCCAACGCGACGCGCGGAGATCTTGCGCGGCTTGGGAAAGGAATCTTCGCGCACCAGTTGCTGGACGCTTGTCTCGGAGAGCGATATCGCGGCCGCAACTGACTGAAGATCAAGATAGATGATGGGCCTCATAATTCGCCGCCCTCGGCTTGCACGAGGGCGGTCTGCTGCTGAACCATTTCGTCGACGTCAACAGAATGGTCGGTAACAACCGGCTCAGCGTTCGCAGTCGGGTCTTCTGCAGGGATAGGGTTGGCTTGCAGCAGGGCGGTCGCCACTCCGTCTACGCTACGCTGTGCGCGCGTGTTCCATGCAGAAATGGCCTCTGCAACCGTCTTGGCACCGGCACCACTAGCGCCGCAATCGCACTCCACGTAGTGCATTCCTGGGCCTTGCGTGAAGCCGTCGCGCGCCGGGACAAAGTTGCTCATGTCGTCGCCGCAGAATGGGCACTCCTTAAGGGTTTCACTCACTGCAATGCTCGAGGGTCTTCGTGCAAGTGCGGACGCGATCTGCAGCAATGCCGTTCGGTACCGCCCCATCGTTTGGAACGTGGCAGCAAAGCCATCATCTGCTATCAGTCCACGCAGCTTTTCGAGCTCCGTTGAGCCGGCCGGGGGATTGAGCGTGCTTTCCTTTGGGACTTCCGTGGCCGACATCACAACGCCCCCCGCTTCGGCCGAACAGCGCCGTTGATCTTCTGCATACCCATCCGCCGGCCGCCACGGCGCGTGGCCTGCATGACTTCCTGACACGAGCGGTGCGTTTTGACGGCGCCGTCGAGATCTCGTGCGCAGGGGATGCTGATGCTCTCCCACACGACAATGCCGTCGACGCGCAGGGTGTAGCTGCAATGCAGCGAGCCGGGCACGGGGCGACGTTGCACGTCGTGCTTGCCGATGCGAAGGGTGGCGGGGGTACGGTTCACTATGCGATGCATGGTTGGTCTCCGTTGCGGCTGGTCAGTCGTCGAAGTCGCCTGCAGCCAGTTTCTTGAGGTCGACCCACACGCGGCGGGTCGTTCGAATGCGCGGATGGGTGCGTGCGTGCGCGGACGCCTCGATGGCGGTGCGGATGGGGCCCGCGGCCAGGGCCTGCGCGTCGGTGCAGATGAGGCGCAGCTTGTTGCGCTCGGCGAGCACGGCCGCGTCTGTAATAGGGCGCGGAGGCATGTCAGCCCCCGAGCACCATTGCGGCTTCGGGCGCGATGGCGCCGGCGAGGCCGAACGCGAAAAGCACTACGGCGAGGCCGAGGGCAGGGTGGTGGCTGAAGTAGCCGGACGCGAGGCGGTGGAGGGTGGTGCGGCGCATCGTGTCCTCCTTATGCCTGGCGCTGGGCGACGCGCGTGGGCTCTGTCTCGGATGATTCGTCGAGATGGAGGGCGTATGCGTGGAAGGCTAGGACTAGGCAAAGGGCGGCCAAGTAGCTCAGGACGGCTGCCCATTTAATAGAGATTTTCACGCGGTGCTCCGAGGTCGTTGATGCACCGACGATAGTAAAAACTATCTACATAAACAATAGTTGAAGTGTGAAGATGTGTTGGTGGTAGGCCGGTAGCGTTTCCTTGCCCTTGGAGCGCAACGCTTGTGTACACACACCAATCGAGCGGGCCACGCGTTTTGGTTAGTGGGGGCTATTGCCAGTCTAAGTGCCTCTAGACAGGAAACCCGATTAATCGGGGAAAGCGTGGCAGGGACCAGGAAAGAAGTAGAACTTTCGGTTATGCGTCAGTCACCACCTTGCAAATCCAGACCGGGGCGGGCACATCGCTGTATTCTGGTCTCGCCGGGTATCGACATTACGGGGACTATTCGAAGCCGTTCGCGGAGACCCACTCAGTCAGTGTAGTAAAGTATCAAAATACGGGCGGCCAGATAGCGCCGAGATCGACGCAATGGTGACTACTCAGCTATGAAAATCGGGGGCTGTAACGTGTTGATGGGGGAGCGACTTTCTGATGAGTAACATATCAGTCCGAGAAGGCCACGAAATACTGTCTGAATTTGATGCGAGTAGGCATCTCTACGAAGGCTTTGGCGTCAAACTAAAAGCGCTAGTGGAAGATCTTCTAACGGCGGCGGCAGTTCCATTTCATTCGGTATCCTTCCGATGCAAAGATAGAAAGAGCTTGGAGCGGAAATTATATAAACCGGGTGCCAGATATGCCTCGTTGAATCAGATTACTGATCTTTGCGGGCTTCGGGTTATTACGTATTTCGAAGACGATGTGAGAAAGGTTTCTGATATATTCGAATCAGAATTTATCATCGACAGCGAGAATTCTGTCGACAAGGCGAGAGCGCTTGATCCGGATAGGTTTGGTTATCTTTCGGTGCACTATGTTGTGTCCAATGCAGCTAACCGCGCAACGCTTTCGGAATATAAGAAATTCCAAGGCCTAAAAGCCGAGATCCAAGTACGTTCGATTTTGCAGCACGCATGGGCAGAGATAGAGCATGATCTCGGCTACAAGACGAGCAACGCTATTCCCCGCGAAGTTCGACGCCAATTCTCGCGCTTGGCTGGCCTTTTGGAGCTGGCGGATGAAGAATTTAATACAATCCGAGGCTATCTGAAAGATTATTCCAGCACGGTCAAAGGAAAGATAGAAAGTTCTCCTGCTGAAGTTGAGTTAAATGCCGCCTCGCTCAAAGCAATTGTCGAAGGAAGTAAGGAGATAATTGATATCAATCGCGCGATATCAAGAGCGGGTAGGCGCGGTTTGGAAAACGAGATGGACATCGAGGACGCCGGGCGTGAGGTCGACAGATTGAGGTTTTTCGGTATTAATACAGCCGAAAAATTGATGAAGGCGGTACGGGAGCACGGAAAGATGGTGGAGCGGTTCGCGCAAGTTTGGCTTCACGACCGCCTTAGTCCAGAGGACGATGAATTTCAGAGTTTTTCGGTTGCTATTGGGGTCTTCTATCTTGCCTACATTCTTGCCGTATCAGATCCACGCCAGAATACATTGGATAGGTATCTCGATGAGTTCCATATCGGTGGCGGGGAGGAGTCTCCGGCGATGATTGCAAGGGATGTTCGGGCTACATATGCACTAGCGAAGTAGGGCTCAGTTAAGCAGATGCTTGCACCTTCTGCTAATTCAGTATGGGGCTCTGGTGGTTAAAAAAAATATTGGTGAGCCGGTCATAATAACTTGCGTTTAGTATTCGGCAGCCAGGGAGGGGAAAAATGCGTTGGGTATCTGCGCTAAATCTTCAGCAATGGTCTGAGACAATTCAGGCTAAGAATCGGCTTCCGGGTGTCGTGGCAGATTTAATCCGTGCAGTCGCCACGGATATCTCGGATATTCGGTTTCCAAAGGACGATAAAGGGCAAGTGCGCGGATTCGATGGCGTGCTGGATGCGGTGGGCGTGCCGCCTTACGTACCCGGGGGAAAATCGATTTGGGAGTTCGGTGCGTCCAAAGACATCGAAACTAAGGCCAATAGCGATTACGATAAACGCACGGAAGAGATCGATCCAGAGGTGCGCAAAGAAATCACTTTTGTTTTTGTTACCCCCCACACTTGGGATAAACCCAAGAAAGAGCTTTCCACATGGCTGGAGGAGAAGCGGAGCAGGAAAGAGTGGCTATCCGTTGAGCTAATAGATGGACCAAAACTGGAAGACTGGTTCGCATTGTGCCCCGCTGTGGCGGCGAGGTTTGCCAAATACGACCTTCAGCTATTGCCTGCAACTGGCGTACGCAGTACTGACGAATTCTGGGAGGAATTTGTTACTCGCTTTGAGCCTCCTCTTATTGAAGACGTCTTGCTTGCAGGAAGGGAGGGTCAAGCGAATGACCTACTCAGAGGGTTGAAGCAGCCTCGTGATCGGGTCGCATTCGCGGCAGATACACCGGATGAAGTGGTTGCTTTTGCGATCGCGGCGATTCGGAAGGCAGACTTAGAAGTCAGAAAGTTTCTCGAAGCAAAAACGCTTGTGCTTGATACCGCCGAGGCGGCGAGGGCTATGTCTGCGCGTTCAGGGCACGTGTTTTTGCCACGGGGCGAAGCAAGATCATTTGTGGGGCTATTGTCACGCAGCGGGGCGACAGTTGTCAGTGCAGGTGCTGATGAAAAACGTGGAAGTCATACCTTGCTTAATCGCCCACATAGTTCCGTGCTGGGCCATGCATTTGTGGGGATGGGCTTCTCTGAGCAAGAGGGATATGACATTGCCCGTCGTTGTGGACGCAGTCTTGCCGTGCTTGCGCGGCAAAGGCCGAGCGGCACCGCAGAGACCCCTGAATGGGTTAAGGACGCGGAAGTTCTCGTTCCCGCTCTTCTCGCCGGCGCCTGGCAGTCAACAAGAAAATTTGACAAGGAGGCACTTTGCCTGCTTGCTGACCGGGTTCCATACGAACAAGTTGAAGCACCTCTTCGTGGTCTGACCAAGCTGCGTGACTCCCCCATTGACCATGTTGGAGATATATGGTCGATGAGAGCTTCAGTGGACGCTTTCGTGTATTTGGGACACCTAATCGGCCAAGAGCACCTCGATCGCTTCACCAACGCACTGACAGCGGTCTTCTCGAAGGCTTTGTCAGCGCCAGTTGCAAGCGACGTCTATGTTTCACCTTCTGAGCGGGAAGACACGCATAGCAGGTGGCTGCGGGACGGGCTAATGAACACGCTATTGCATATGGCCGTGTTGCACGAGCAAGCTGACTTCAGCGTACAGGGCTCCACGCCGCAAGAATTCGTTGATCGGACTGTGAAAAGCTTGCTGGGGCTGACTTCCGATCATCGACTAATGGCAGCTTTGTCAGATAACTTGGCTCTCCTTGCGGAGGCGGCGCCTGTCCCTTTCCTTGATGCCCTCGAGCGTTTGCTTGAGGGCGACGCGACACTAATTCGACCGATTTTTGACGAGCGCGAAGAATTTTTTGCGCCTACCAGTCCTCACGTTGGACTGCTTTGGGCTTTGGAGACTCTCGCGTGGGATTCAAAACTCCTGCACCGGGTAGCACTGTGTTTAGCTCGCCTTGCGGTTGTAGACCCACAGGGTAGGCTTCAGAATCGGCCGCTAAGAAGCTTGAGATCTATTCTCCTTGCTTGGTCGCCGAGTACGAATGCAAGCCAGCCAGAACGGCAGGCAGTTCTTCGAGCCGTGATTTCAGAAGTCCACTCTATTGCATGGCCATTGCTTGAGGCTTTACTCCCACGAGCTTACGACACATCAGATTCAGCGGCACAGCCAAAATTTCGAGAGTTTGGCCCGCTGAAGAATGAGAGTTTGACGTACGGTGAAGTATGGGCAGACCAGACCTATGTGGTTCGGCTGGCGGTCGACTATGCAAGTGGTGCGCCCGATCGCTGGCAGATTCTGATCCGAGCGATGTCAGAGTTTCCCGCTCAGATCTTCACAGAGTTTTTTGTTGCGATTCGCACTGATTTGGGCGAGATGCAGGCGGACGCGCGTGCACAGGTTGTAGACGCTCTGCGCAAGGAGGTCAACCGACATCGGGCATATGCTGGCGCCGAATGGGCGTTGTCCGAGGAACTCCTTGCGCAGGCGGACGAGATCTGCAGGGAATTCAAGACCGACGATCCTTTAGAAGATATCACCTGGCTGTTTGACGATTGGATGCCGGATATACCCGGCAAGGGCATGGACCATGGAGACCCGATGGTCCCGGTTGAGGCTGCACGGTTAGCTGCAGTACGCGAGCTCTACGCATCTAGTGGAATTGGAGGACTAGCGCAGCTTGCAAACAGGGCGAAGATCAAGCAGTCAATAGTTGTCGCGCTAAGGTCATTAGAGCTTTCACAGCCCCCCCTTTTTCAATTGCTAGAGTCGCTCTTGGTCACGGGGTCCGAACTCGATGGCGTCGCCGGCGCCATTCTCAGCGAGGCTCTTGCGCGCTTTGGACAAGGGACGATCTTTGATTTCCAGGAGGCTGTGATTCGTCTGCAGATCCCTGCGAAACGCGTTGCCGTCCTCTTAATGCATCTCGATGACTGCCAGGCGACGTGGGCCATAGTGGATGGCTTTGGATCCGAAATAAGCGACGCCTATTGGTCGGAAAGGCATCCATTCTTCATCAAGGGAACGTTCGAAGAGTTGAATTTCGCTATCGAACGTTATGAGGCTCATGGCCGACCGTTTGAGGCAATTCAAGCATCAGGCATGCGGCTACGCGAGCTGCCGACTTCCACTCTGCATCGCCTTTTGAAGGCGACGATTGCGCAGATTAATCGCGCAGGCGCGGCAGTTGGGACGATGACAGCCCACTATATTGAGCAAGTGTTCGATGTGCTTGAGGAGCGTGACGATGTTGACCGTGGCGCACTAGCGCAACTGGAATTTGCCTATTTGCCGTTGCTTGACCATCGTGACAAGCAATTGACTCTGCATAGGATGCTCGTCGAAAGACCGGAGGTTTTTGTCGAGGTGATTTGTGCAGTGTTTAAGGGCGAAAATGAAGAGGCAAAAGAAATTAGCGAGGCGCAACAAAAGCTCGCGATGGCAGGGTATCGGTTGCTTGAGAGCCTTCGGATTCTGCCTGGGCAGCGGGAGCAGGAGATCGATAGTGATTTCTTGTTAACGTGGTGCATGCAGGTTCGCAGGCTTGGGGCAGAGGCAGGGCGTGGAGCGGTTACGGACGGGCGGATCGGCCATTTACTCGCGCATTCACCGGTCAGCCCTACCGACAACGCGTGGCCGCATGAAGCAGTTCGCCGTGCCATAGAAGCTATTTCTTCTGACCGGTTGGAGAGCGGAGTGGCAATCGCTCGATTCAACATGAGGGGCGTGTACAGCAAGGCAATCGGCGAAGGCGGGGACAGAGAGCGGGAACTTGCCCGTCAAGCCCGCGCTTGGGCAGACCGCATGCAGACGTCGCCTCGCACTGCTGGAATGTTGCGTCGCATCGGCGACGATTGGGATGCTCACGCTAGGGCAGAAGACATCAGAGCAGCGAAGGAGGCATTGAGAGAGTAGGTCTGGGTTACATGCCTGCAGATTTTGTGGGGCATACATCGCCCCCGATCCTCACGAGAGCCCGCTCGGCATCTGCCAGGAGCTTATCTCCTTCATGCAACATGTCTTCAGTGAGAGCCGCTGCATTTGCAGAAAAGTAAGCGGCTTCTTGACCCGCTGGAGGCATCCACGCTGATACCTGAGCTCTTGCGGTCCGGAAGAGTTGAATGGCGTTCACAGTATCGAGCTTCGCTTGAGGAGCCAACTGGCTCGGCTGGTGCACCAGTTCCCAAAGACAGTTTGCTACGGTTTCGATGTGCAGTTGAGTGATGGTGAGCAGAAGGGCCGTGGTTTCCGGCGACGCGCGCAGCTGCTTGCTGAACGCAAGGCGGAGCAATTGCTCGCAACGCTGATAGCGAGTGGTGGCATGGTTCCATTTTTCCTGCAGGGTAACTTGCATAGCTTGGTCTAGGGCATCTTGTTGGTGGTTTGATGAGTGCAGGGGACTGTTATGCGCGGGGGAGGGCTGTGGCTCAGAGCCCTGTTCTTTTGCTCGCAGCCTGATCGCAAGACGCAACTGCATCGCAGCGTCTGCAGCCTCGAGCAGCTTGTGCCTGTAGAGGCCCCCGACGACGAAGGCTGGCTTGTGGGATGGCAACTTCGGTTTCAGGATGAGAGCTACGCCGTCGTATGCATCGCTCTGAACGTGCTCGAGTAGTAGTGAAACTGCGCGATCAAGGTCGCGCCGATAAGCGGCAGCAAGGCGCACGTCTTGTGACCCGCTGCCGTTACACGGAGGTCTTCCAGGCGGTGTGCGCGTGGCTGGCTGAGGAAACTGAATGAGGATGCCCATTGTTGATTCGACTGACGGCCCGCGCGGGCAGTCATGTTGTTGGTGGGCGGCCAACAATAGAATAGGAATTCTCCTATTCGCGTCCGGCTAAACACGAAACAAAAAATCCCGCCGAAGCGGGATTTTCTAACTGGCGCGCTTGCGATGCGCCTTTGCCTTGGGAAGCGGCGGATAGCCGTAGTCGGCTGGCTCGGCAACCTCTGCGGGCGCATCCTCGAAGCGTCTTGATTTGCTTCCCGCCGGGTCCAATGCAAGTACTTCCGTGTCAACGAGCAGGCTGGCTGCTTCAGCCAGCAATTTCACTGCGCGGGCCTCGCGCGCACGACTCGCTGCCAACTGTTGCCGCAGTTCTGCAATAACCCGGTCACGCTCTGCAAGCTGCGTGTCACGGTCGGCCTCTCCAGCGTCGAATGTCCCGGCCGGTAGGCCGATAAGCTTCTCCATCTTCTCCACTGCTCGATCGCCGAAGGGCGCGGCGCCATTGAGCAGTTGCGAGACATAGGTCGGGTTGACGCCTTTGTGCAATCGAGCGAAGGCGGCGGGGCCGCCCGCGTCATTCACCATTTGGCGAAGCTTCTCAACTCTTCGCGCGCGCAAATCCATGGTGGTGCCCCTTTCCTAGCGATTGCAAAATTATGTGATTCTATTGTTTGACGCGATAGAAAAAGCTATCGTCATGGCCATGACACTAACCGAGTATGTCCGTGCTCGACGTGGCCGCATGACGGCACTCGCGCGCGCCATCGACATGTCGCCGATCTATTTGTCGCAAGTCGTGAACAAGGGTCTGCGGATCAACCCAGCGCGATACGTCGCAATTGAAGTCGCGACGCAGGGCGCTGTTCGACGTCCGGATCTTCGTCCCGACGACTGGCATTTGATCTGGCCCGAGCTTGTCTCTGCCCGCGTGCCATCCACACGGCTACACCAACGGCCAATGCGGCCCAAGCCTCGAATGATACCGGCTGCAGCATCTGCGGGCCGTCTTCGGCGCATTCAACGCGTGAGCCGGGCGAGCAGTGCTTGCTCGCCAACGAGGGCATTCAGACGTCAGCTTCTGGGCGCTGGACCTTGCCACTCCAACGATGAGGCAAGTGTACGCGCCCACCAAAACCGCCGGTAGTGCGACCCGCACAGCCCGCCCATGACAGCTTCTTTAGGAGAGACAACTTGAGCCACCACTATTCCGAGATCAACCAACACGACGCGCTCTACTGGGTGGCGCGTGGCTACCCGGGCGGCGTTGAAGGATTGGCCGCGCGCATGGACAAGTCCGCCGCGGTGCTGCGCAACAAGCTGCTGCCGCATGTGCAGACGAACTATGTGTCGTTTGAAGAGGTGTCGGTGATTGTGGAGCACGCGGAGGGCGCTGGCGTGCCGAACGCGAAGCTGCCGATTCAGGCGCTGTGCTGGCGTCACGGGATGGTGGCGATTCCGCTGCCCGAGGTGGCTCGCGAGGATCTGCCGAATACGGATCTGTATGAGGCGCTTTGCAACGTGCTGGCCGAGGTGGGCGATGTGAGCCGCGCGATGTCTGCGGCGCTGGCGGACAACCATCTCTCCGAGGGTGAGATGCGGAAGCTGGAGCGGGAGTTTGAAGAAGCGACCGCTTCGGTGATGGTGCTGCGTGAGCTGCTGCGCGTGCGTGCGCAGCGTGATGCGGAGCGGTTGCAGCGGGTGCGTGGCAAGGCGTGATGACTGTTTTTTGAAGCGCGAGAGCGCATAGGAGAAGTGATGCAAAGCTGTAAAGCGAATTGCGGTGGGGCGGCGAAGTTGTCGCAGGAAGAGTCCAAGCGGATCGCGAATGTTCTGTTTGGGATGGTGGAGGAAAGTCGGGTGAGCTTGACTGTGCCGTTGCCCGCGCGTCTTACGGAGGTTCGTGAAGCCATGACGCGCGAGCTGATGCTGCTAGCGGAGGTTACTGAGCCCGCACGAAAAGGTAAGCGGAATAAGCCTCGATGAACCGTTCGCAGAATTGGGCCGTCGCTTCGCCAGATTTTTCGTTCGCGTCTGGTCCATTCTGAAACAGGGTGGGCTGAGTTTTGAGGATCTTGTCGAGCAATTCTTCGGCCGCTTTGCGCGCCTCAAGGATGTCCAAGTGTGTCATGTGAAAGGTTGTGAGTGGTTTTCGTTGGGCGTGTGACCCGCGGAGCAGTGTTGCCGCCAGAGGTTGGGGGCGGCAACCAGTAGCACCGCGTTGTATCGATTTTTGACAGGGCTAGACCGCGCATGACACAAACGCAGGACAACACGCCACGCTTTTCACACGGCATGACGTGCTGCAAGGCGGGGCGTGTTGCTGTGGGTCTGTCGTGCGAGCGGGTGGACCAGATGTGTTGTGCGTGGCACCGCATTGCGGGGGCGTTCAAGCCTCGCGGGTTGCCGGTGCTGTCGAAGTTTGCGGAGCATCTTCTTGATGCTTGCGCGTGGCCGTTGGCGGATGTGTATTGGCCGTTCAATGCGGCTGGTGAGTCTTCTGCGCTGGCGTTGGCCTGCGCGTCGCGTTATCGCGCGATTTCAACTGAGGCGGAGCGCCTCGCTTTTCGATCCACTGTTGTTGCGTCGACATCGCCGGAGTTTGTGGCGGTGTTTGATGTGC
Source organism: Ralstonia sp. TCR112 (assembly GCF_007997035.1). GTDB lineage: Bacteria > Pseudomonadota > Gammaproteobacteria > Burkholderiales > Burkholderiaceae > Ralstonia > Ralstonia edaphi. Next base: position 77,072 of record NZ_VOSS01000005.1, read on the forward strand.
TGTGTAGGGCCGCGCCTCTGCGGCTGTAAGGGCGATTCCATGGACATTCCTATCGAGGCCGTTGGCGCTGTTTGGGCCAAGGGCAGGGCGGCCGCATTGTCTGGCCGCGCGTTGGATGAGGCGAACGAGTATCCGGTTGGCAGCGCGCATCACATGGCGTGGTTGGCGGGGTATATGGGCGTGACGCGCACGCAGGGAGGCGAGGGTGTCGGCGTATCGCATCAATGATCTTGAGTTGAGCGCGCTGGCCGGGGCGGGTGCGGAGATCGCGCATCTGTACCTGGTAGCGCTGCGCCCGCGTATGGACTTCCGTACGGGCGTTGTGGGGCGCGTGGTGCGGATCTCGTATCAGGCGCTGCGTGAGTGGACGGAGCGCACTGCGCGCCGTGGCGTGCGCTACCTGGCGCATGACAAGTCGAAGCTGCAGCGGATGTTGGCGCAGCTGGAGAAGCTGGGGCTGTTGCGGCGGCTCGGCGGGCAGTACGAGCTTGTTTTTGCGTGCCCGTTGGCGGATACGGATTCCTGCGTCCAAAAGAAAGCCGGTCGAGGTTCGATACACCCGCAGGATGGCTACGAGTTCAATGCTGACGCGGGTTTTAAGGATGTGCCGGAGTCTGTGGATAACGCGAAAGCCGCCACACATCCGTATTCCGGTAACACCTATAAAACCAACCCCCCTAACCCCCCACGCCGGGGGCGTGAGAAGAAGGAGATTGAGTCCCCCACGCCTGCGGCGCGGGAGGATCGAAACGGCCCCCAACACCGTCGGGGCACGCGGCGGCACCGGCTCTCAGAGGAACGTGGTCAGAACGCGAGTGTGGTTGGGGATGGGCTTGCAGAGAGTGAGGATGGGCAGAGCGTGGCGTGGCAAGCAGACCTTGCCTGGCCGGTTGACCTGAGAGGGCCGGGGAGGGCGCGTGTCGCACGGATTGTGGCTCGTGCACCCGTGGCCATGAGGCAGGTGGTGATCGACGAATGGCGGGGCCGTATGGCGGCTGGTGGCGTGGACGATCCGTTTGCGATGTTGGCGTACCACGCGAAGCGGGCGAGCGATCCGGAATGGGTGCCGTCGTATGCGGCTGCTGTGCGGGAATCGCGAGAGCGGGCGAGGGCGCTGCGGCTTCAGCAGGAAGAGGCGTTGGCGCGGTTGCAGGCGCAGGCGGAGCAGGCGGTGGCTGGGCTGCCGTGGCATGCGGGGCGGTTGCGGTCGGCGAGCTTGCAGCGAGGTGTGGCATGACGGCGGAGGATGCGTTTAACGCGGCGGCGCTGGCGGCGTGCGGCAAAGGTGAGTGGCCGTCGCGAGCGGTGTTCTGGTCGGCGGTGCGGTTTGGGATGAAGGCCGTCGAGGCGGCGCGCTGGGCTGATGCGGAGGAGCGGTGGTCGTCGCTCTGGCGGGTGGCGGTGGTGGAGCATTTGCCGCCGATACCGGATGCGCCGTTGGTGGGGGCGCCGCCGTCTGTGGTGCAGGCAGAGCAGCAACTTGCGCGCATGCGCGAAATCGTCGGATCGAGGAGGCAGGATGTATTGCGTTAAGCCGCGTGAGGTGACGAGGCGATCTGCGTTGGTGACGAGCGAGGATCAGGCGCTCGATGATCTGCTGTTCGCGTGGTTCTGCTGGGAGGCGCAGTATTCGGGCGAGAAGTGGTATTCAAACCGGGATGCGACGTGCGGCGGGTCTGCGAGCTCGCGGCAGTGGATGTCGACGGATGACATTCACGAGGCGAGCGTGGATGCGTGGCAGATGCAGCAGGTGGCGGCGGCAATGGAGGCGATCTCTGGCGACCATGCGCTGGCGATTCGGGTGGAGTGCCGGAACAGGCGTGGGCCGGGTGTGTGGCGGAACCCGCGTGCGGGGTTGCGGCAGCCGTTGGCGTATGCAGCGGCGAAGGTGGCGATCCGGCCTTGGATTGTGAAATTCGGTGTCGAGTATTGATGGGGTGAGGGGGCGTCGCTTAAAGTTCGGTTCGTGGGGCGACGCACGCCTGTACGAAATGAAAAAGCCCGAGTGGAAATGCTCGGGCTTTTTTTTAGTCGATTGGCGACTATTCGACTTTTCATGGGCCGTTTCCTCGTGCCGCTTTGGCGTCGATCTGACGGCATTCCACAATGAGCTCCTTTATGGGGCATCCTGCTGGGCGCTCGTTCATGTCGTAGAAGTCGCGCTCAAAGAATGGAAGGACACCCGATGGCACTCCCATTACGCGGTTGAGCTCTAGGGAAAGCAAGATCACCGTTTGTACTGCTGGAACTGCCGACTGAACGATTTGAGACATTTGCTTGTCCCCAGCATCGATGACAGCTTGCAGTTGCTTCTGATCCGAAGCGTCCGTGAATCCCGGAAGTGACTTTGCGTGGACAAGCCGGTTCCGCGCGGGCACGAGGGAGCGCAGTCCATTGATGGCCGGACCGCCTAGCTCTAACGATTTGCCGCAGATTAGCCTCGGCACTACAAGCCATTTCGCAATGACGTCGAGTTTATCGAGCACTTTGGTCGCGTATTTGTCACCAAGGTGGATCGCTGCGAGATCGTAGATTCCAGCTTCACACGCCATGGCCGAAAAGACCGTGGTTTTGATCGCTTCAGCGAGAATCCGCCGTTCTTGGCGAAGGTGATCCGTAGGATCTTCGTCGAAACTTGGGGTCGGGATGGGGTTCTGCTCTTCCTTCTTGAGATCAAGGAAGGACGTCTGAGCAATATCGAAGTACAGCCTTGCTAGATTGTTGACGCGCGACCACGTCGTTTCGATTTTGAATTCGACTTTACGTGTCTTGCTCCAATTCCATCTAGCGATATCGTCGTTGAGGTCATTCATGGAAGTCACTCGGTTTGATCGCGACATTTTGCCAGCCCGCGCATCGGGGCGTCCGGCAACTGCTGGGGCCCCACGACACGCAGGGTACTGCGGGGGCGGGCACCCGCGATTCTTCGTTAGCGGCCAGTTTTCCAGCTTAGTGAAATTCACCTCCGACGAGGTGAAATGGTGAAATCATGAGTGAAACGACCCTCCTGACGCGCTCTGCGTTTGCGGCGCGCCAGAACTGGTCGCCCAGCTACGTCACCAAGCTCGGCAAAGAAGGGAAGCTGGTCACGACGCCCGACGGCAAGCTGGTCGACGTCGATGCCACGCTCGCGAAAATCAAGCGCGGCGCAGACCCAGCAAAGGAAGCCGTCCGCGCCCGCCACGAAGCCACACGCATCGACCGCGACGTCTACAGCGCCAGAGACACAACGCCCGACGCCGACCCATCCCTAGGCCACGACTTCCAAGCCGCCCGCGCCGAACGCGAGTACTACCAGGCGCAGCTAGCCCGCACCGAATACCAGTGGGTCTCCGGCCTACTGGTCAGCCGCATTGCCGTCGAAGATGCCGCGGAAAAGATCGGCGCCAACCTGCGCGATCGCATCATGGGCCTGCCGCGCCAGATCGCCCCCGAGCTCGCCTCGATGACCGACCCATGGTCCGTCGAGCGCCACCTAGAAGCCGCCTTGCGCAAGGTGCTCGACGACATGATCGCCCACGGCGCAAACGTGCTTTCTGAATCCATCAACGATCCCGACCGCGGCAAGTTGGCCGACCTGTCGCGCGCGGGGAAAGAGAGGTACGGCTCCATGGAGCCCATCGACACATCGTGAGCCATCCCGACGGAGCCGCACTGTTCGCCCGCGCCTTCCTGGCCGGCCTCAAGCCTGACCCCGAACTGTGGGTAGACCAGTGGTCCGAAGAGTTCATGGTGATTCCCGACGAGTCGGGCGCCGCCGAAACCGGACCGTACCGCTCCGCGCGCACGCCATACGCCGTCGAGCCCATGCAATGCCTGTCGCCCGCTCATCCGTGCTTGCGCGTGGTCGCCATGGTCGCATCGCAGTTGTTCAAAACGCAGATCGCGTTGAACTGGATCTCGGCGACGATCCATCGCGCCCCGGCCAACTTCCTCGCGCTGGAACCAACGCTCAGCCTCACGCGCCGGTTCTCCGCCCGTGTGGCAAAGACGCTCGATGCCGTGCCGGTCCTGCGCGAACGCGTTGCCTCCGCCCGCTCGCGCGATGCCGCCAACACCGCCGAGCGCAAAGACTTCCGCAAGGGCACGCTGTTCATCAACACAGCCGGCTCCGCGGCCAACCTGGCCGAGGTCTCCGCGCGCTACGTGTACGGCGACGAAATCGACCGCTGGGTGCGCGACCTCAACAACGAAGGCGATCCCATCGGCATCGCCGAAAAGCGCGCCAGCACCTTCGGGCGCAACGCCAAGTTTTACTACTCGAGTTCGCCCACCATCGACGGCGCCTCGCGCATCGCCGAGCTCTACGCCCAGAGCGACCAGCGCCGCTACTACGTGTCCTGCCCGCACTGCGGCCACGAGCACATCCTCGAGTTCGAGCAACTGCGCGCCAGTGACGATCTGAGCGACGTCTACTGCGAGTGCCCCGCGTGCTTCTACAAGATCCGCGAGCACGAAAAGCCTGCCCTCTACAAGACCGGCCGCTGGATCGCGCACGGGCAGGGCGATGGGGAAACGGTGGGCTTCCACCTGTCGACGATGTACGCGCCGCTTGGCTGGGTGTCCTGGCGTGCCCTCGTCAAAGAGCACCGCGAGGCGAAACTCGCGATGGAGAAGGGCGATCCCGGCCTGATGCAGGTGTTCTACAACACGCGCCTCGCGCGCCTGTGGGACAACGCCCAGCAGCGCACCAGCGCCGACGAGCTGCGCGACCGCGCCGAGGACTACCGCCTGCGCACCGTGCCCGCCGGCGCGTTGCTGCTGACCGCCGCCGTCGACACACAGGACGACCGCCTCGAACTGCTCATCATGGGTTGGGGCGAGGGCATGGAGCGTTGGACGATCGATCACCAGGTGTTCATGGGCGATCCGTCCGACGCCACGCTGTGGGCCACGCTGGACGAAGCCCTGCAGGCCACGTTCCTGCACGCCTCCGGCAAAGAGATGCAGATCCGCGCCGTAGCCATCGACTCCGGCGGCAGCCACACGCAAGACGTGTATCACTTCACGCGCCTGCGGCAGTGGCGCCACGTGCTGGCAGTGAAGGGCGCCAGCAAGCCCAACCGGCCGGTGATCGCGCAGCGCCCGTCGCGCGTCGACGTCACATGGCAAGGCACCACCGAAGTCGATGGCGCCGAACTGTGGATCGTCGGCACCGACACCGCCAAGGACTGGATCTACAACCGCTTCAAGCTGACCAGCGGCCCCGGCGCGCTGCACTTTTCGAACGATCTCCCCATGGAGTTCTACAAGCAGCTCACCGCCGAGAAGCAGATCGTGCGCTACGTGAAAGGCTTCCCGCGCACCGAGTGGGTGAAGGCGCGCGGAGACCGTAACGAGATCCTCGACCTGAACGTCTACAACCTCGCCGCCGCGTATTACCTCGGCGTGCACAAGTATCAGGAACCCGACTGGCGCCGGCTGCGGCTGCACTTTGATCAAGGCAGCCTGTTTGCCGCGGCGCCCGCCAACGACGAAACGCCAGCAGCGCCCATCGCACCACCGGCCATCGAGCCACCGCGCACCGCGCACACACGCCGCCGCGTGGCCGCATCGCGCTACCTCAAACGACGATAGAGAACCGCATGGCTTACACACAGCAAGATCTCCAGCGCATCGAGCGTGCGCTGGTGAAGGGCGAGCTCGAGGTTCAGTTTCAGGACCGGCGCGCCCGCTACCGCTCGGTGGACGAAATGCTGCGCATCCGCAGCGAGATCGTCCGCAACCTCGAAGACGCCGCACCGGCATCGCGCGTGATCCGGCTGCGCTCGGCGGGCAAGGGGGTCACATGACCCGTTTCCCTGCGCTGGGCCAGCTTGGTTTCGTCTTGCCGGCGGAGCGGGCGGTTCGGGCGCAGGCGTACGAGGCCGGCGGCACCACCGGCAGCCGCGGTCGCGCGTGGCGCAGCTCGAGCGCCGGGCCAAACGCCTCGGTCACGCAAAACCTCGGCACCATCCGCACCCGCGCCCGTGGCGCCGTCCGCAATGACCCGTGGGCAAAGAAGGCGATTGCAAGCTTGGTGACCAATGCTATTGGGACTGGCATCGTGCCGCATCCCGAGCATCCCGACCCCGACATGTGCGGCGCGCTCAAAGAGCTCTGGAGGGACTGGGTACCGGAAGCCGACGCCGATGGTCTGCTCGACTTCTACGGCCTGCAGACGCTGGCTGCGCGCTCTCTGTTCACTGATGGGGAGGTTCTGAACCGCACCCGGCCGCGACGCCCCGAACGTGGTTTGTGCGTGCCGCTGCAGGTGCAGCTTTTCGAAGCCGACCACCTGCCGGCCAACCTGAACCAGATGCTGCCCAACGGCGGCGAGATCGTCTCTGGTATCGAGTTCGACCGCGATGGCGACCGCGTTGCCTACCACCTGCACCGCCGGCACCCGGGCGAGGCAGGGCGGGCGACCACGCAGGCGGGAACGGTGCGCGTGCCGGCCGCCGAGATCCAGCACGTATTCGAGCCGGTGCGGCCGGGTGCCGTGCGGGGCTGCTCGGCCCTGGCGACGGTGCTCTTGCGCTTGCACACGCTCGACAGCTTCGACGACGCAGTGCTCGTCCGGCAGGAGGTGGCGAATCTCTTCGCAGGGTTCATCACCCGGCCAGCGCCCACCAGCGTGAAGCTGGATATGGTGACGGGCCATCCGGCCCAGTTCGACGGCGACGGCACAGTGCTCACATCGATGGAGCCCGGCTCCCTGCAGGAGCTGCTCCCCGGCGAGGAAGTGCAGTTTGCCGAACCGCCCGGCGCCGGCACCGACTACGGCCCCTTCATGCGCCAGCAGCTCATGGCCGCCGCCGCATCGGTCGGCCTGCCGTACGAAGTGCTCACCGGCGATCTGCGCGACGTCAGCGACCGCGCCCTGCGCGTGATCCTCGGCGAATTCCGGCGCCAGCTCGAGCAGCTGCAGTGGAACGTCTTCATCCACCAGTACTGCCGCCCCGTATGGGCCGCCTGGACGGATGCAGTCGCGCTGTCGGGCGTGCTGCCCATGCCCAACTACTACCGGGACCGGCGCCTCTATTTGCGCGTGCGCTGGGTGCCGCAAGGCTGGCCGTACATCAACCCGCTGCAAGACGTGCAGGCGCAGCGCATTGCGATCCGCGCGGGGCTGGCCAGCCGCTCGGCCACGATCCTCGCGCAGGGCGAAGACCCGGAAACCACCGACGCCGAGTACGCGGCCGACTTCGAACGCGCAGACCGGCTCGGCCTCGTTTTCGACTCTGATCCGCGCATGCGTGATAGCGCCGGCAACGTGACCGACACACAGGAACACACCAACGATGAAAGCTAAACAGAGGAAGTGGTACGACCTCAAGGCCGCGCGCAACGCCGCCGGCAAGACGGTCGCTGAACTGCGCATCTACGACGACATCGGCTTTTGGGGCACCACCGCCAAGGCGTTTGTCAACGAGCTGGACGCGGTAGCGAAAGACGCCGACGAGATCCTCGTCGCCGTCAATTCCGGCGGCGGCGATGTGTTCGACGGCTTCGCCATCTACAACGCACTGCGCCGCTACAGCGGCAAGGTCACGGCGCGCGTGGATGGCATTGCCGCCTCCGCCGCCTCGCTCGTCGTCATGGCCGGCGACACCATCGTCATGCCGGAAAACGCCATGATGATGATCCACAACGCCTGGACCATCGCCGCCGGCGACGCCGCGCAAATGCGCAAGACCGCCGATCTGCTCGACAAGACACGCGACGGTATCGTCGCCGCCTACCGCAATAAGTGCGGCCTGACCGACGACGAAATCGTCGCCATGATGGACGCCGAGACTTGGATGACCGCCAGCGAGGCGAAGGAACGCGGCTTCGCCGATCAGATCGAGGCACCCGTCAAGCTGCAGGCGTCTGTCCGCACCGAAGAGCTGCTCGCGCGGTTCGACCACACGCCTGAAGCGTTGCTCAAAGCGCTCGAGGCCCCGCCGGCGGAGCCCCCGAAAGCCGCGGCACCTGCAACGCCAGTCGCAGCACCGGTCGCCACCACGCCGCCGCCCGATCCTGGCGCGCTCGCGCAACACGCCTTCGCAGCGTGCCGCACCGCCGGCCTGCCACAACTGGCCGAGGCCGTCGTAGCGTCCAGCGCGCTTGCCAGCGCCGACGCCATCGATGCCGTTGTCGCCCGCGCCAAAGACATCGCCGGCCTCTGCACGGCAGCACACCTGCCCGAACTGGCCGCGCAATTCGTCGCTGACGGCCTGAACGCCGATCAGGTCCGCGCCCGGCTGTACGACCGCGTCATGGCCAGCAGCACGCCGGGCCTCTCCAACCGCCAGCCGGTGGCAGGGCAGGAAACCATCGAGCGCAAGACCGGCCCCCACGGCCCGAGCATCTACAGCGCCCGCCGCAAGAAAACCGCTTCGGCGTTCGCCTGAAGCCACCCATTGGAGTTACCCAGATGCAGATCCAGACACAAGGCGTGCAAACCGCCGAATTCCTGCTGACCGAAGCGCCGGGCAGTCTTTCGCGCGAGCAGATCGCCGTCGCCGCCGGCGATGCGCTGCCCGCAGGCCAACTGCTCGAGCAGGCAGCCGATGGCACCGGCTACGTCCCGTACGGCACCGCCGAAGACGGCAAGGCCGCCGCCATCCTCTACGCACCGCTGCGCGCCTCGGAAGCCGTCCGCCGCGCCACCGCCATCGTGCGCCTGGCCGAAGTGGCCGAAGCCCGCTTGACCGGCCTTGACGCCAAAGCCCGCACGGACCTGCTCGCGGCCTTCATCGCCGTTCGATAAGCACTCACCCGAATTCAGGAGAACCCCATGGCTGATATGGCCCTGTTCAATGACGACGCCTTTTCCATGACGTCGCTCACCGCCAGCATCAACGAGCTGGAAACCACGCCCTCGCGGCTGGCCGCCCTCGGCCTGTTCGAAGAAGAGGGCATGACCGTCACCACCGCGCAGATCGAGCGCGACGGTGAACAGCTGCAGCTCGTCGCCTCGGCAGAGCGCGGCTCGCCCGGGCAGGTTGTGGTCGGCAGCAAGCGTCAGGTGATTCCGTTCAACGCCGTGCACCTGCCGGAAATCGCCACCATCAAGGCGGATGAAGTGCAGAACCTGCGCGCCTTCGGCGAAGAAACCGAACTGGAAGCGCTGCAGAGCGTGGTCAGCAAGCGCCTGCAGAAAATGCGCCGCCAGCTCGATGCCACGCACGAGTTCCACCGCATCGGCGCCATCAAGGGCCAGATCCTCGACTCGGATGGCAAGTCCGTCCTGGTCGACCTGTTCGAGCGCTTCGGGCTGAAGCAACAGCAGCTGCCCATCCTCATCGGCGACGTGCGTTCCTCCACGCTGGAGCTGCTCGACATGATCGAGGATTCGCTCGGCGCCACGCCGCACACGGGCGTGCGCGCCTTATGCGGGCGCAACTTCTGGCGCCAGCTGATGACGTCCAAGGACATCCGGGAGACGTACCTCAACACTCAGATGGCCGCCGCACTGCGTGGCGACCCGCGCGACACGTTCGACTTCGGCGGCGTCACGTGGGAGCGCTATCGCGGCCGCGTCGGCAACATCGGCTACATCGGCGACGACGAAGCCTATGCCGTGCCCGAAGGCGTGCCCGAACTGTTCATCACCCGCTTCGCGCCGGCGGACTACATGGAAGCCGTCAACACCAACGGCCTGCCGTACTACGCCAAGCAGGAAGCCGGCAAGTTCGGCAAGGCCGTGGAACTGGAAGCGCAGTCCAACCCGCTGCACCTGTGCACGCGCCCGCGCGCCGTCATCAAGCTGTCGGCCTCGACAGGCAAGGCCGCCTGATATGCCGTTCCGGGACAACGTTGCTGACCTGGACGAGGCCGTGTTCGAGACGCTCTCGGACGCGGTCCAGATCGACGGGCGCCCCGATCCGGTGATGGGCATGTTCTATTCGCCGTGGTTGGACGTGGAAGCCATGCGCGGCCAGCGCACGGGCCTGCGTGAGCCGTTCGTGATCCTGCGCGATGCCGACGCGGCGGGCATCCGCCAGCGTGCGCGCTTGCAGGCATTGGGCGAGCACTTCAGCGTTGTCGACGTGCAGCCCGACGGCTCCGGCACCACGAAACTCGTACTGAGGCCCGAACCATGTCCGTCACGTTAAAGGCAGAGTTGGACATTGCCGCAGCGCTGGCCCCGCTCGCAAGCCTTGGCAAAGATGCCATGCGCAACGCCTGGCGCCGCGCCTTGAAGAAGAGCGCCAACTGGGTGAAAGGCCAGACCGCAAAGCACGTCTCGGCCGAGATGCACATCGCGCAGAAACTGGTTCGCCAGCGCTTGTACTTCTTCCTGCGCAGCGCCGACAAAGGCAAGGTCTGGCTCGGCCTCAACGCCGTCGAAGCACACCGGCTCGGCAACCCGCGTCAAACGCGGCGCGGCGTGTCCGTTGGCCGGCATCGGTTCGACAACGCGTGGATCTACCGAAGCAAGCGCGGCAGCAAGAACGACGGCAAGGTCTTCCGCCGCGTCGGCAAGGCCCGCATGCCCATCGAGGGCGTCAAGCTCGACTGGGCAGACAAAGGCGAAGCCGCCTTCCGCAAAGCCGCGGCTGAGATCGAAGCGCGCCTCATGGTCATTCTGGAGCAGGAAGTGAAATACGAAATCCTTAAGGCAACCGGCCATGCTCGCTGATCTGCAGCAACTGTTCGACGCCGTGGAATCGCAGCTCAAAGCGCAATTTCCCGACGTCCCCCTCATCGGCTGGGCACCGGAAATCGAAAACAGCATGCCGCTGCCCGCCATCCTGCTGTATGTCGGCGCGCTGCGCCCGGGTACCGACACCGGCACGGGCCAACCGCCCATCAACATCGTGATCGAGCTGCGCGTCGTTGGCGACCCGACCGAGCCCAACGCCGAGGCCGCCATGTGGGCGCTCGCCGCACGGCTCATCAAGGTTCTGCACCACCAGACGTGGGGCCTGCCCGTCACTATGGCCGAGCTGGAAAGCGATGGCTTCCACCCAGACGGCATGCGGCCGGATCTCGACGGGTACAGCGTCATCGCCGCTGAATGGAAACACGAGTTTGACCTCGGCCCGCCCGAATGGGCGTTTGAAGACACCAGCGGCACGACGATCGATTTCGACATCCAGCCGCGCCACACCAATGCCGACCATGAGCTACGAAGCGGGTGAAACCGACCGGCGCCTCGCCTGCATCGTGCAGGCCGGCGTCATCGCAGCGGTGGACGTCGCTGCCGCCCGCTGCACCGTCACCGTCGCTGACTGGACGTCTGACTGGTTGCCGTGGTGGTCACGTGCCGCCGGCGCCGTGCGCGAATGGCGCCCGCCGTCGCCAGGTGAACAAGCGTTGCTCGTCTCTCCGTCGGGCTGCCTGGAGGGCGGCTTTGTGCTGGCCGGCTTCTACACAGACCAGCACGGCGGAGCGAACGGCGATTCGGCAGACGTTACCGCCTCCGACTACCCGGACGGCGCCCGCGAGCACTACGACCACGCCGCGCACGAATACCGGCTCTCGGTACCGGCCGGCGGCCAAATCGTCCTGCAGGTCGGCGATACATCGCTCACGCTGCGCAGCGACGGCGCAGAGTTGAAAGCGCCGCAACTGCTGGCCGATGTGCCAGCGTCCACCTTCACGGGGAATGCCTTGGTGGAGAAGGCGCTGGCGTTCCTCGGCGGGCTGACCGGGCAGGGCGCCGCCGGCGGCACGGCTGTCGCCATTCAAGGCGGCATTCAGGCCACCGACGATGTCGTTGCCGGCGATATATCGCTGCGCGGTCACTCGCACATGGAGCAGGGCGACGGCGCCCCGGTGGGCGAGCCGTTCTAGGTTTCCCAATCATCAATCCCAAGGCGGCCATGTGCCGCCTTTTTTCGTTGGAGGCACTGTGGCCATCGTCGGCATGAACAGACGCACGGGCGCGCTGCTCTCGGGCATGGACCACCTGCTGCAAAGCCTGACCGACATCCTCAGCACACGCCGCGGCACGCGCCGCGAGCGGCCTGACTACGGCAGCGATCTGCCCGACCGGGTCGACCTGCCCATCACGCGCGGCTGGGTGGCCGCTGCGCAGGCAGAAGCCGCCCGCGCCATCACGCGTTGGGAGCCGCGTCTGCGTCTCTCCCGTGTGCGCGTGGAGGGCATCGAAGAGGGCAAAGTGGCTTGGCGTGTTGTAGGGCTCTACAACGAGCGGGCCGTCGATCTGAAGGTATTGTCATGAGCGTAATCGACCTTTCCGCACTGCCACCGCCCGACGTCGTTGAGCCACTCGACTTCGAGGCGGCCTACCAGCGGCACCTTGCGACCTTCAGGGCGCTGTGTCCGGAGTGGTCCGCCACCATGGAATCTGACCCCGTGGTCAAGCTGATCGAGCTGCTCGCGTACGTCGACGTCCAACAGCGCGCGCACGTGAACGACTCCGCACGGTCGACCATGCTCGGCTTTGCCGTCGGTGCGGATCTCGAACACCTCGCCGCCGGGCTGGACACTAAACGGCTTGTTGCCGTGCCGGGCGACCCGGAAGCGTTCCCGCCGGTCGCGCCCATCATGGAATCGGAAGCCAGCTTGCGCACACGTGCGCAGGGTGCATTCGAACGCCTGTCCGTCGCCGGCCCGCGCGCCGCGTATGAGTTACACGCACGCGCCGCAGACGGCCGCGTGGCAGACGCGCGCGCCATCTCACCGGCGCCGGCGGAAGTCATCGTTTCCGTGCTTAGCAACGAAGGCGACGGCACCGCGTCGGACGAGCTCATCGAGCGCGTGCGGCAGGCGCTGAGCGATGAAGACGTCCGCCCGCTGGCCGACCGGCTGACCGTGCAGGCGGCGCGCATCATCCGATACCCCCTGCGCGTCGTGCTGTACCACTACCCAGGCCCCGAGGCTGAGCCCATGGTGGCCGCCGCATGGGAGCGGCTCCAAGCCTACGCGCAAGAGCAGCGACGTATCGGCCGGGACGTCCGCCGCTCCGCCATCTTTGCAGCGGCGCACGTAGCAGGCGTACAGCGCGTGGAAGTGACCGAGCCAGCGGAAGACATCATTGTCGATCTGACAGAGGCGTCTTACTGCACCGGCATCGACGTCGTTGTCGGGGGCGCGGATGAGTGACAAAACGCTGCTGCCCGCAAACGCCACACCGCTCGAGCGGGCAGTGGCGCAAACCATCCTGACGCTGCTCGATACCCCCGTCCCGCTCAATCAGCTTTGGGATGTGGACACGTGCCCCGTGCCGCTGCTGCCCTACCTGGCAAGCGCCCGCTCGGTCGACCGCTGGAATGCCAACTGGCCCGAAGAGGTTAAGCGCCGCGTCGTGCGAGACGCGTTTGCCGTGCACCAGCGCAAGGGCACGGCAGGCGCGCTGCGTCGCGCGCTCGAGCCGCTGGGCTACCGGCTGACCGTTCGGGAGTGGTGGCAAACGCAGCCACCCGGCACGCGCGGCACGTTCTCACTCGACGTCGGCATCGAGACCACGGGCGCGACGGAAGCCACCTACGACGAGATCGAGCAGATCGTCGACGACGTGCGGCCGCTATCAAGACACCTGACAGGGCTCACGCTCAGCGCAGAGATCGCCGGTTACGCCGGCACCCACGCCGCCTGCCTGGAGGGTGACACAGTAACCGTATACCCGTACATGCCCGAGGCAATTGCCACAGAAGGCGCCACGCGCAGCGCGGTCGCCGCCCATGTTGTTGAAATCACTACGGTATCGAATGGCTAAGTACTATGCGACTTTGACGGAGACGGGCGAGGCCAAGATGGCCCGCACGCTCGTTTCTAACACGATGGTCCCGCTCACCGAAATGGCCGTGGGCGATGGCGGTATCGACGGCGGCGCAGATGTGGATGTGATGCCGAGCGCCGCCCAACGCGCACTCGTGCGCGAACGCCACCGCCGGCCGCTGAATCGCCTTGTGCGTGACGAGAAGAACCCCAGCATCGTCATTGCGGAGGTCTATCTGCCCGAAGAGGTGGGCGGATGGTGGTCTCGCGAGTTGGGCCTGTACGACCAAGACGGCGAGCTGTTCGCGGTCGCCAACGTGCCGCCCAGCTACAAACCAGTGCTTGCGGAGGGCTCCGGTCGTGGTCAGTTCTTCCGCATGATGCTGATCCACAAGGCGGCGGGCAATATCGTTCTGAAGATCGACCCGGCCGTGGTCGTGGCAACGCGCGAGTATGTCGACGACGAGGTGCAGGAACTGCGCCTGGCGCTCGAGGAAAAGGCGGACAAGGCGACCACCCTCGCGGGCTACGGCATCACGGACGCTGTGACGGTGGCGCAAGGCAGGGCGGCGGGCATCGGCGCAGACCTGAGCCTGACCAACGGGATTGTCGGCGATCTGAACGCGGTGACAGAGCCCGGCGAGTACTACTACAACGCGACGAACACCAATGGGCCGTCCGTCTACGGCCTGCTGAAGGTATGGCGCGAGCACGGGACCACCGTCTATCAGCTCGCGCATGCAGACACCAATGACGTCTACACCCGCCGCCTGCTGAACGGGGCGTGGGTGCCCTGGCGCAAGCTTGCCGCAACCGACAGCCCCGAGTTCACCGGTATACCGCGTGTGCCGACACCTGCCATTGGCGATAACAGCTTGCAGGTGGCAAACACTGCCTTTGTGCGCGCCTACGTGGCGTCTGCCGTCACCGGCAACGAAGTGGGGCGCATCTTCTTTGAGGTACGCACGCTGCCTCGCGCGGGCTGTTTGCGGCTGAACGGAGCTTTGCTCATGCGAGCCGACTACCCAGAGCTATTCGCCTATGCGCAAGGCACCGGTGCCATGGTGACCGAGGCCGAATGGTCTGCCAACGCGTGGGGATGCTTCTCCATTGGAGACGGGCAGTCCACCTTCCGGCTGCCGGAGTTCCGCGGCGAAGGTTTGCGGTGCTGGGACGACGGGCGTGGCATCGATGGCAAGCGCGGCGTCGGCACATGGCAAGACAGCCAGAACCGGCAGCACACGCACACTGGCGCCAGCGCTGCGGCGGGCGAACACGCGCACTTGGCGTGGACCGACGCCCAAGGATGGCACGCTCACACCGGCTCCACGTCGGTGGGCGGTGCACATGCTCACGGTATCGGGGGTGGCACACCCGTCGCCCCGGTGGGCGCCTGGTCATACCGCGATGCAGGCGGCACTTGGTCGGTCACCAGTACCACGGACGGCAACCACAGCCACACCGTGAGCCTGGACGGCAACGGTTCGCACGGCCACAACGTCGGCATCGGCGCCAACGGCTCGCACAGTCACGTCATCACCATCAACGCGGACGGCGGCACGGAGGCGCGCATGCGCAATGTCGCCTTGCTCGCCATGATCCGCGCATTTTGAGGGTTCACATGCTGATTCACCATTACGACAACCAGACAGGCCAGTACTGCGGCAGCCAGTTGGCCGATGCAGATCCGCGCTCCCCGGGGCGCTGGCTGTTGCCGGCTTTCGCTACAGATCAGGTGCTACCAGAGCGCACCGCCGAATCGTGGCCGTTCTTTCGCGACGGCGAATGGGTGCTGCTGCCAGACTTTCGAGGCAAGGTGCTGTATCGAACCGACACGGGCGAGCGGGCGGAAATTGTCGCACCCGGAATCCGCCCGCAAGACATTGGGCTGACAGTTGACCCGCGGCCTTCCAATGACCACGTCTGGAAGGACGGCGCGTGGCAGTTGTCCGCCGAGCAGGTTGCCAAGCGTGCGCGCGATGAAGCGATGACCGCCTTCAATGAAAAGATGGAAATCGCAAGACAGGCCAACGCCGGCAAAGCCGATGCTTACGCCGCAGGACTGCTGTCCGACGTGGAGGTGGCAATTTTCAAGGCGTGGGCCGCGTATCAGATGGATCTCGTGCGCGTCCTGTCTGAGCCGACCTTCCCGGAGCGCATCGATTGGCCTGATGAGCCCGATGTAGAAGCCGTGACTGCCAAGGTATTCGCCGAAAAGGCGGCGGCAGAGCAGCTTGAGAAAGAGCGCGCTGAGGAGGCTGCAGCCGCCGAAGCGGCCCAGACGCCGGTGGATGCCGACAACACCGAGACCCAGACCGCCGACACATGACGCAAGCCCCATAGGAAACCGACGCACCGCTCCCTACCGTAACGAGAGTCACTGGCGCGCAGCCATGACGATCCATTCACGCTAAACAGTTGAGGAGCAATCATGACCAAAGTCGTCGTCAAGCTTATTGGGCACAACAAAGAGAATCTGGTCGGCCCGGCCGTCACGGTGGGCTCGAAGCGGTGGGGCCACAACGGAGTCGATTTCGGCAAGGAACAAGAGGTCACACCCGGCACGCATACCGTCACGGTGTACAGCGCAGGAAACGTCGTGCGTACGCTCCACGCCGAAGTGCCCAACGACGAGCACTTTGCGATTGACATCGATATCGACTAGATCGACGTCAGCCGCCCGCCTGCCGCAACGCATCAGCAAGCCCCGCCACCGAGCGGGGCTTTTTCATCTCCACTTCCCAGCGAGGAGCCGCATGGCATCTTCTTTCTTCCACGGCATCACCACCACGATTGTCGACACCGGCCCGCGCCCGATCGCCGTGCCGTCGTCGTCCATCATCGGGTTGGTGGACACCTACACCCCTGGCGCGGATCTCGTGCAACCCGATGTGCCGGTGCAGATCACCAACCCGCGCGAGGCGGCGCAGGCCTTCGGTCAAAACAGCGCCATCACGCGCGCCATCAACGCCATCTATGCGCGCACCTCGGCCGTCATCGTGGCGACCGGCGTGGCGGAGTCGGAAGACGCCAACGCGCTCACGTCCGACATCATCGGCGGCGTCACGGCGGGCGGCGTACGCACAGGCCTGCAGTCGATGCTCGACGCCAAATCGCGCTTCAACGTGCAGCCGCGCTTGCTGATCGCGCCCGGCTTCTCCGCGCGCCAGCCGGTGGCAACAGCAATGGATGGGCTTGCCGCCAAGCTGCGCGCCGTGAGCATCATCGACGGGCCGAACACCACCGACGAGGCCGCACTCGCGTACGCACGCAACTTCGGCTCCAAGCGCCTCTACATGGTCGACCCGGGCGTGCGCACGTGGGACACCGCGGCCAATGTGGAAGTCGATGCACCGGCATCCGCCTACGTGGCCGGCCTGTTTGCCTACACCGATGCGGAATACGGCTACTGGGCGTCTCCGTCCAACAAGGAATTCGTGGGCATCACTGGCACCGGCCGGCCCATCGAGTTTCTCGACAACGATCCGACCTGCCGCGCCAACCTGCTCAACGAGGCTCGCATCGCCACCATCATTCGTGACGGTGGCTATCGCCTGTGGGGCAACCGCACGTTGTCCGCCGATCCGAAATGGTCGTTCGTCACGCGCGTGCGCACGCTGGACATCCTCATGGATGCCGCGCAGGCCGGCCACAAATGGGCCGTCGACCGTGGCATCACAAAAACCTACGTCCACGACGTCACCGAAGGCCTGCAGGCATTCATGCGCGACCAGCGCAACGCAGGTGCCCTGATCAATTTCGAGGTCTATGCAGACCCGGTGCTGAACACCGCCAGCCAGATCGAGCAGGGCCGCGTCGTGTGGAACGTGCGCTTTACCGATGTCATCCCGGCAGAAAACCCGATCTTCCGCTTCGAGGTCACCAACGAGTGGCTGACCGAAGTGCTCGACACCAAATAACGGAGGTGCATGTTGGTACCCGAGACACTCTACAACTTCAACCTGTTCGTGGATGGCACGAACCTCGCAGGGCAGGCGTCGGAACTGACGCCGCCCAAGCTCAAGATCAAGACCGAGGACTACCGCGCCGGCGGCATGGATGCGCCCGTCAAGCTGGACATGGGCATGGAGGCGATGGAAGCGTCGTTCTCGCTCGTCACGCTGTCGACCGCCGTGCTCAAGCTGTTTGGTCTGGCCGACCAGAACGCCTTTAACGGCACCTTCCGTGGCGCCTTGCGCACCAAAGACGGCAAGACCCGCAGCGTCGTGCTCGTGCTGCGCGGGATGCTCTATGAGGTCGATCCGGGCTCGTGGAAACCCGGCGAGAAGTCCGAATCCAAATACTCCGTCAGCGCCGATTACTACAAGCTCGAAATCGACGGCCGCGTCTGGCACGAGATCGACGTGCTCGGCTGCAAGCGCGTCATTGACGGCGTCGACCAGCTCGCCGAAGTCCGCGTTGCCATCGGCCTGTAAGCCACCACAAGAGACCCACCACGATGCAAACCACCACCATCAAGCTGAAATTTCCCGCCGTCGTCAACGGCGTTAAGGTCGATGCGCTCACGCTGCGCCAGCCCACGGTGCGCGACATGCGCGTCGCCGGCCAGCAGGCGGGCGGCGATGAAGAGCTGCGCGAGATCCTGCTCTTCGCGTCGCTCGCCACCGCCGGGCAGAACGACATCGAGGGCCTGACCTACGTCGACTACCAGCGCGTGCAGCGCGGCTACTTTCGGCTGCTGGCCGACCGCGAGGCTACCGATGCCGGACATCAAGCGGCTGACCAAGCGCCTGCTGTCGATGGGCGTCAGCCCGCGTGACATTGACGCCATGACGGTCGACGACATGGTCTGGTGGTTGACCGACTGACGCGGCAACGCAGCGCCACACAGCAGGAGCACGGATGGCAACAAAAGACATAGCGCTTGGCATCCTCATCGGTGGCGCGGTCAGCTCAACCCTGGGCCGTGCCGTCAACGAGGTCGGCACCAAGCTGGATGCACTCAAAAAACGCGCCGGCGAGGCGCGCGTCTGGCAGAACACGATTGGCGAAACCCAGCGCCTGCAGCGCGAGTTTCGCGATCTGCACGCCGCTGGCGATCGCGCCGCCGACAAGGTGCGCGTCAAGATCGAGCGCAACACCCGCGCGCTGCGCGAAGCGGGCTTCGAGGTCGACCGGCTAGACCGTTCCTACCAACGCCTCGGCCGCACCGCACGCGGGCCCGAACTGCGCGCCCGTGGTACCGCGCTCGTGGCCGACGGCAGAGACGGCTTGCGCAACACCATCGGCGACACCACCAAGTTTGTCGCCGCCGCAGCGGTGCCGACCGCCATCTCCGCCGGCTACGAAGCCATCATCCGCGATATCGCCATCAAGGCCGGTGCCGCGCGCACCGACAAAGAGCGTGAGATGAGCAGCGGCATTGCCGCCTCCGCGCAGCAAAGCGGCATCGGCCGCAACGTGCTGGCGGACGCCGTCAATCAGATGGTGTCGGCCGGCATGGATCTCGACCGCGCACTGTCGTTCGCGCCGCTGGTGGGCAAGTTCTCCGTCAGCCAGGGCGCAGACCCGAAGGAAACCGCGCGGATGATCCAGGCGCTCGAGCAGAACGCCAAGATTGCGGACCCCGCCAAGATGGCGCAAGCGCTGGAAACCATCGCGTTTCAGGGCAAGGAAGGCTCGTTCGAATCCAGCGACATGGCGCGCTGGTTCCCGGTGCTGCTGGCCGACATGCAGAAGCTCGGCATCGTCGGTAACAGCTCCGTCGAGCAGCTCGGCGCGCTGCTGCAAGTGCAGATGAAAACCGCCGGCAGCGCCGACGAAGCCGCCAACAACACCAAGAACTGGTTCTCCAAGATCGGCAGCGGAGAAACAGCCGGCAACTACGCCAAGGCCGGCATCGACTACGAAGCCAAGATGCGCGAGGCCATCGGCAAGGGCTGGAGCACGATGGAAGCATCGTTCGTGCTAGCCCGCGCCTACATCGAGCAGGCCGATCCGGAAAAAGCCAAGCAGCTTGCCGCCGCCGCGCAGCAGTTCAACAGCGAATCCGACCCCGCCAAGCGTGAAGCGCAGATGCGCGCGTTTGCCGAAACGATGAAGACGGGCGACCTCTTCAACGACATGCAGGTCAAGGCCGCATTGACGGCCTACATGCAGAACGCCGATCTGTATCAACGCTTAAAGAGCGAGGGCGCCAAGGCCACCGGCGAGATTGAGAAAGACCTGGCCGACCGCCGCGATAGCTCCAAACAGAAATGGGCCGAAGTGGGGCAGGCGTGGGATGAGGCGATGCGCCGCATTGGCGATGCGCTGAAGCCCGTGACGGATTCGGTGGCGGATCTCGCTGCCAGTGCCGGCACCTCCGTCGGCAAGCTGGCCGCCGAGTCGCCCAAAGCCACGGTCGCCATCGGCGGTGTGCTGGCGTCGATTCTGGCGTTCAGGACCGGGCGCGCAGTATGGAAGATCGGCAAGGGCGTGTCCGACATCGCGCGCGGCACTGCTGTCGCCGCAGGCGTTGGCCGCACGGCGGAGGCGGCAGCAACCGCCGCCAAGGTCGCACCGGCCGCCGCCAAGCCGTCGGGCGTGCTGAGCGCTTCCGGCCGCTTCCTGAAAGGTGCAGCGCCCAAGCTGGGCAAGATCGGCGCTGTCGCGGGCGTTCTGGCGCTGGTGGGCACGGCCGGCATGGCAAGCGCAGAAGCGGCAGAACGCCCCGGCAACAAGGCCGACAAGGCCAAAGCCATCGCCGGTATCGGTGCAGGGCTGGCCGGCGAGCTTGCCGGCGGCGCTGCAGGCCGTGCCATCGGCGCCGTCGCCGGCACCGCCATCGCGGGGCCCATCGGCACCGTTGTTGGCGGGCTGCTCGGCGGCATGCTCGGTTCGTACCTGGGCGGCAAGGCCAGCACTGCGCTGGCCGACCGTGCCCTCAGTGACAAGAAGCCCGAGGCCGCACCTCAGGCAGGCGCGCCCGTCCTGCCCGCCGGCGCACAAGAAGCGCTCGGCACGGCGCAAGCAGCCGCCAATGCGCCGCCAGCACCGCAACTGCAGTTCGACCAGCGGTTCGAGTTCGCGCCGCAAATCGCCGTGACAGTGCAGGGCGACGTCAAAGACCCGCGCCAGCTCGCAGAAGCATTGATGCCGCACCTGCGCCGTCAGTTCGACGAATACGCCGCGCAGCAACGCCGGGCCGCCATGTCGGACGGCTCGCACGTGTAACGGAACAGATCATGGATTTTCAGAAGTTCGCATCCGCAGCCGCAACGCATGCGGCGCGTGCTGCCGAGCATGTCCGGCAGATGGAGCGGTTGCTCGACAAGCCTGATGGCACAGGCGATGCAAATGCACGCCGCCGTGAGGCGCAGGCCTTGGGCGACCTAGGCAGCGCTGGCAGCGCCCTTGCCGCCGCCGACGAGGCCATCGGCGGTACCGGCCGCATGACGGCGGTAAGAGGCGCGGCACAGCGTGCCCTCAACCTGACAGACGCGGCGCTGGGCGCCATCCAACGTACCGTCGCCGGCGAGCGCTTCGCCTCCGTCCTGCGCGCCGCGCAAACCACGGGCGACGCATTGGCAACCGTGCGCCGCCGCCTCGATGCCGTGCTGCCCGCCGTCACGTCCAGCGTGCGAAGCCTGGTGCCGAGCTACGCGCTAGGCCCGGACAGACTCCTCGGCACCGGCCAATCCGCAGGCGCCACCGAACGCCTGCTCGTCCTGTCCACCGATGAGGGCGAGCAATTCCAGTTCGGCCTATCCACCGCCGCATACGACCGCCTGCGCCGAGAGACCCGGTACAACATCGCCGCACAAGAACGCATCCAGCGGCAAGAGGCCTTGCAGGCCGTGGGCGCGGGCGGCGACACCATCACCGTGTCCGGCGCCATCTTCACCGCCGGCGGCGCGGGGGCAGGGCAGCTTGACCGCCTGCGCGCGATTGGTGCGGCGCTCAAGCCCGTGCAGCTCACAACCGGCTCGGGCGACGTGCTTGGCCGCTACTTCCTGGACCGCGTGGGCGAAGAGCAAGACGGCCTGCTGGCCGACGGCACACCGCGCAAACAGGGTTTCGATTTGGAGTTCCGACGCTATGGCGATGACTATCAGAACATCTGACGGCGATGTGCTGGACGTGCTCTGCTACCGCGCATACGGCACGCTGGCCGGCACGGTGGAGGCTGTGCTCGATGCCAACCCGGGCCTCGCCGCGCGGCGCCAACCGTACGCCGCCGGGGTCGAAATCTTCCTGCCCGACCTCACGCCCGCGCGGGATGAACCCATCCAGCTTTGGACGTAGCACATGGAAGCCGAATTCGAAGTCCTGGCAGACGGCCAAGACATCACCGCGCTGCTGCGCGATCGCGTGCTGGAAATCCGCCTGACCGACAAGCCCGGCATGGAAGCCGACCGCTGCGAGATCCGCCTGGATGACCGCGACGGCAAAATCGCCTTCCCGCCCAAGGGTGCCACGCTGCGTATCTCGTTCGGCTGGGCAGGCAAGGGCCTATCCACGCGCGGCACGTACGCCGTTGACGAGATCGAGCTGAGCGGCCCACCGGCCACCATCGTCATACGCGGCAAGCCGGCGGATATGCGCGCCACCGCCAAGGCGCAGCGCAACGCCAGCTACACCGGCACCACGCTGGCCGCCATCGTGGCGAGCGTGGCCGCCCGGCACGGCTGGAAGCCCGCTTGCACGATCGAGGCGAACATCGACCGCGCCGACCAGTTTGGCGAGAGCGATCTGCATTTCATCACCCGGCTTGCGCGCCAGTACGGCGGCACCGCAACGGTCAAGGGTGGCAGGCTCATCGTCGCCCCGCGCGGCGGCGGCAAAAGCGCAGACGGCAAACCGCTCGCGCCCATCGTGCTGCGGCCGACCGACCTCATGCGGTACCGCCTGACGTTGCCAGACCGCAGCAGCGTCGGCGGCGTCAGAACCCGCGCGCACGACGTCAAGACCGGCCGCAAGATCGATCTGTATATCCCCAACCCGGAAGCGCCCAACGGCCCACCGGCGCAGGCCACGCACACCGACCGGCACGTGCACGCCAGCCCGCACGCTGCAAAAGCCGCCGCCAAAGCCAAGCTGCAAGACATGAACCGCAGCACCGCTGAAGGCGAGCTGGAGATGATGGGCCGCGGCGATATCAGCGCCGAGAAAACGCTCCGCCTGGAAGGCTTCAAAGCGCAGGCAGACGGCGACTACCTGGCCGAAACCGTCACGCACATCTACGCCAACAAAAGCTGGCTAGTGAACGTGAGCCTGAACGGCGGCAACAGCGGCAAGGCCAAAGCCGGGCAGGGCAAGGCCAAGAAGGCGGCCAAGGTGACCAACCTGGTCATTCCGGCGCCGCCGAAGTGATGTAACACCCTGCGCGTCCGCAACCAAGAAACCACCCAAACAGCCCGCCACCCGGCGGGCTTTTTCATTTCCAAGCCATGAACAAACAATCCTTCAGCAAGGCTGCAGCCTTGCCGCCGGCGCTCGCCGATCGCTGGTGGCCGCACATCGAGGCCACGTGCAAGCGCTTCGGCATCTCCACACCCGCGCAGCAGGCGGCCTTTATCGCGCAGATCGGGCATGAGTCCGCAGGCTTCACGCGTGTCACGGAATCGTTCAACTACGCCGTGGCGGCGCTGCCCGCCATGTTCTCGCGCGTCACGCCCGCACTGGCCGCCACGCTCGGCCGACAACCGGGCGAGCGCGCAGTGCCGCTTGAGCGGCAGCAGCGCATCGCCAACATCGCCTACGCCAACCGCTACGGCAATGGCGACGCTGCTAGCGGCGACGGCTGGCGGTACCGGGGCCGCGGCCTCAAGCAAATCACCTTCCGCGCCAACTACCGCGAGTGCGGCCATGCACTGGATCTCGATCTCGTTGCGTGCCCCGAGCTGCTCGAGCGGGACGACACCGCCGCGCTCTCCGCCGGCTGGTACTGGTGGGCCTTCGGGCTGGGCAAGCTGGCCGACGCCGGCAAGTTCGACGAAATCACGCGCCGCATCAACGGCCCCGCCATGGAAGGCGCAGAGCCCCGCCGCGCGCGCTGGGCGGTCGCCAAACAAGCATTGGGAGCATAGATGGCACAGCCAACAGGTTGGGGCGCGCTGCTGCGCGTGTTGGACACGATTCTGCCGAGCGCAGCCGGAGCGCTGGTGTCGTTGCGGTTCATCCCGGGCACGCCTGTGCAGCGTGTGGCTTCGCTGCTGCTGGGCGTTGTGTGCGCGCATTACCTCGGCAACGGCGTCATTGGCTTGTGGCAAGTGCCGGCGGGGCTGGTGTCGGATGCCGTCAAGTTTATCGCCGGCGTGTTTGGGCTGACCATCGTCGGCTACGCATACGGCGAGCTTCCGGCGCTGCGGCGCCTGGTGCACGACTGGCTGCAACAAGCGGCCCAACGCTGGACAGGAGGCCGCAAGGAATGACGCTCACCCAAAACGACGTGCTGACCGCCATCGACATCGTGGCGCTCGTGGCCATCTGCGCGGGCGCGGCGTGGTCTGCGCTCACGCAGGCCATTCCGCACGGGCTGCGCGGGGCGCTGCTGCTGTGCGCCGTGGCCCTGTGCGCGCTTGGCAGCGCCGCCGCCTCGCTCCACGCCCATCGGGACATCGCCACCGTGCAACTGCACTGCGTGCTGGCGGTGGCGGGGCTGTGGGTCACGTACATCATCCGACAAGGCAACGCCAATGAACTTCGCAATCGTCCGGCTCCTGGCAGTGGCAGCGGTGGCTGCAGCAGCCGCGTGGGGCTGGCAGGCCAACCGGTACGAAACCGCCATCGCGCAGATCCAACGCGACCACGCCATCGAGCGCCAGACCGCCGTCGATACCGTCGTGACGGCGCTGCAGGCTGCGCTGGCAAAGCACCGGCAGCTTACCGACCAGCTCGACGCGCTCGACCGTACCCATTTCTCGGAGATGCAACGTGCCACCGCTGAAAACACGCGCCTGCAGCGCGCTCTTGCTGCTGGTGATGTACGGATGTCAGTGCGCGCCCGTTGCCAGCCCGACGCCGGCGCCGGCGCAGGTGAAGATCAGCCCGGCGCGGCCTGGGCGATGGAGCCGCCGGCCGATGTGAGCTATCTGGAGACGATGCGGCGGATCTTGTCGATCTCTTCGCAGGAGCGGAGCGGGATGCGGAGAAACTGAGGTATTTGCAGGGGAGGGAGCGGGCCAGAGTCACATGCTGCGCTACTGCTGAACATTGATATCGACATCGGTGACAGCGCTTTCGACGTAGTTGCCCAACTGTGCGACCAGGGAGTTATAAATGGACGTGCGGCCTGGGTAATCGCTGGGTGCGGTCAGCGATAGAACAAATGCGACGTTGCTCGGCGGTACTTCCGCGTTGCCGGAGTATCCGAACTGGTAGAGGTCGCGAGGAAAGATTCGCGCGCACACACGCAAAGTGCTCCCGCTAAAAGCTAATCCGTTTCGGACGTGCTTCACGTGATGGCGGATAGGGTTCCACTTACCCAACGACGCTCGTGCCTCTGTTTCGGCTGCGCGGTCCTCTCGCATACTTCCGGCGAGACTTCCAACCTTGCCGTCCGGTTTTCGATACTGGAGGGCAACTTGTACGCGCGTGGCAAAATAGTTAGCCATACCGAGTTCCGACACCAACGGGTCCAAGATGGCGGTCAACGCAACACGGCCTCGGAGTTTGCCCTCATGCACAAACTCGGGAGGAATAGGAATGTCGTCCCAGTAGTGCCAGAAGCCCGCTGCAAGACTAGCAGTCCACGCCAAGGTCACGCTTCCCTCGGCACATACCCATGGCAGGCGGTCGTTCTGATACGGGGTACCCCATCCAAGTCTGTGGTGGAATGTCTCGCGCTCGGATGCGTTGATTAAAAGAGCTCGAACGAGATCAGGTGTGGGCTCTCTAAGATTGTGGAACGTATGGGCTGCAAGCGCCGAGGTGATTGCAGTGGCATAACTGGATCCTGTCAGAGTTTCACCCCCAAGGCCTCTCAGGGGTGAAAACCATGACACCTCTGGCTTGAATAGTCCTTCCGGCCCTGGGCCGGGCAAACTAACTGTGCATTCCGATCCCGGCTCGCCGTTCGGGCTAGGTTGCCGTCCGGCGACGGTTAATGCTGCTTCGCAATCTGCGGGCGGACACAGCCTTACGGAATTCTCCGGGGCGTGATTGCCGATTGCGACGACTGGCAACACTCCGAACTCACGCGCAATCTTGTGAAGGCCATGTCCCAACCGGCTCATGAACAAGGGGCGGTCGCCCTTAACTGGTTCGCTGAACGACATGTTCCAAACCTTTGTGTCACCGCTATGGCGTCCAATGACCGCCCGCAAATAGCTCTCTAGCTCAACTGATGTCGCTCCCGTGCTGTCCTCATTGGCGATGGACTGCGCGATGCCAACCCGACAAACGAGATCGGGGATCGCAAGATGAGTGTTCCATGCGGCCCCTTGTACGACGAGCGATGTAACTTGATTGCCATGCTTGCGATTTGCTGCAACGTCAGCGACTAGCGACGGTGCGCGCCATGCAACCATTGGTTCATAGCTTCTCGCGAATAGGCCTCCGTCGACGATCCCGACGATTGGCTGCCATTGCTCGTCTGGGATCGGCCGATCTGGGTCGGGCGCCCGCGGCGTTACCGCAGCAGCGACCGGGCCGACCGGATCGATGCGGAAGACTGCGCCAGCAGCAATCAGGTCCCGAAGTACCTGAACGTCATCAGCGACAAATTCGAACTGCGTGAACGGCGCTTGTCGGTATGCGCGTGTCGCCCTAGCGACGCTCAAAGAGGCGGGTGCAGTTTGAACTTGCAGTTGGTCCGTGTCGGACCCCGGCTCGCGTGTGATTCCGATGAGATTAGACAGCGATTGAATCCGCTGACGACTGTGCAGGTCGTTAACGAACGTCGTCACACTCGTGCGTGCCGCAGCGTCGAAGAACGGGGCCAGCCAAGCGGTGAAAATTCGTGAATTGCCATCGCGTACCGCAGCGGCGTTCCACAGCGCGTCGAAGTCCTGCCCGCCTGCAAGAGGCGAAGTGAACATCGTCTCTACCCGCTCGATTCTCGAAATTATCGCTCGCGCTTCTATGCGGGTTGTGGACTCGATGTAGGACGCCAAGGCTTCGCATGCGTCCCGGCGGATCTGAACCAAATAGCCTTTGGGGACGGGGGCAATAAGCTTTGAACGGTCCCCATCGTTGAAAATGACAGAAGGAGTGTAGCTGGGAGCTAGGGAGTCCTCGAACATTCCGACGACGACAAGCAGGAATCCAGCGTTAAGCGTATGGGGAGCAGTTGCTATTTCTCGGAGTTGGTCCGCTATGCGTACGCGTTGTTGCTCAAGGCGTTCCGTCCGAATGTCAGTCTCATTAAGTCCGCCTCCCGTGACCGAGCGTGGGCGGGGGTCAGTCTTTAACGTCAGAACAGGATTTAGAACCGGCCGAGCGTTAGTTGCCATCTTCTGTGGGCTTTAGATAAGGTGAAATGGCTTGGCGAGTAACGCCAAGGAACCTCGCAATCTCGGCCTTCGGAACACCATGCTCTTGGGCGAGTACTTCGATTAACCGTCGCTTGTCACTAACAGATACGTCACCGTTGGTCACAGTGCCTAGCGGCCGGCGCATGACCGAGCACGCGAGATTCCACATATTAATGCTCTCATCCTTATGTGCCGCTGACCGACGAGCTGCGAGCGCCAGTTGCTGAATATCCGCACCGTTGAGTCCTTCCGATAACAGCGCAAGCATTCGCGAAGCGACCTCATAAGAAGAGTCATCTCCGAGAAAGTGGAACCATAATGCCTCTCGCAGTTGGCAATCCGGCATGCCAAAGGAGATTTTGTAAGGAAAACGCCTCCAGATAGCTGTGTCAAGCATTTGTGCGTGATTTGTTGCTGCAATCACCACGCTACTCGGTTCCAGTGAGTCGATTCCTTGAATGACTGTATTGACGACCCGTTTCAATTCACCCAATTCGTTACGGTCGTCACGCATCTTTGCAATGGCATCTAATTCGTCGAGGAATAAGACGACGTTCTTGCCGGCGACGAAATCAAAAATACCTCGGATGTTTTTGGCGGTGTCACCAAGCAGTGACGAGATGACCGAATCCAAGCGGACCACATACAGTTTCCGTCCGAGATGAGCCGCTATGTGACCAGCTAAAAGCGTCTTGCCAGTCCCTGGAGGGCCGGAGAGCATCAAGGCAAGACGCGAGGCGATTCCGCGTGCGACCAGCTTGTCGAAGTTTGTTGCGTCGGCCAAGAAGGCGTCAAAGGCTGCCTTTCCTTGTTCGTCCAAAAAAATGGGGGCGTCCGGCAACTCATGCGCTTCCAGCAATGGAAGGCGGGATTTGTTATCCACGGGCAGTGCTTCCGTGTATCCCGCCGCACGGAGGGGTACACCCTTGCGGCCAATCGCTTGCTTCAACAGCCTTGCCGCTTCGGCGTCCTGAGTTGCCAATTCTTTACACAGCCGCTGTCCGACCTGGCGGATGCGATCGTAGTCGGCGGACATGGCGGCCTCAGCAAAGGCGATGAGGTCGGCGGTAGAGGAAAGCATAAGATTAGGCAACGGTGATGGGGCTGTCTGTCAATCATGACAGACAGATTGTCAAGCAGGGTTCTGGTTTTGGCAAGTAAATCTGCCAAGATGTAAAGCTACCGTGTGATCTGCACTCGGCTCCGGGCCGGTCGGCGCGGTGCACTGTCTTGTGTCAGCCGCGGCATGCAGTGGATGCGTCCGTCTTGTTCTTTTGGGTGAAGTAGCATTACCCCAACAACCCGCACCGCCGCCACTCGCCCAGCGATGCGAGCCCCATCCCACCCCCTACACCCCCGCCTCAATCAAATCCGAAATCTGCACCGACGCGCGCGCAAAGTCAGTCAGCGCGCGGGCGCGCTTGTGCCGATAGCTGCCGGCGGAGATGACGACGGGTTCTTTGGCTTCGTCGTCCTGCAGGACGATGAGCATGCCGGTGTAGCGGTCTGCCTGGTAGATGTGTTTGTTGAGTAGTTGCAGCGCGCGCTCGACGTCGGCGGGGTAGAGGCTGGCGAGGTCGGCGGGTGTGCGGGCGGCGGCGGGGGCATCGTCGATGCACGGTTGTGCCGTGAACTGGCCGGTCTTGCGGATGGCGGGCAGGACGATGGACGTGACCCACTTGCGGAAGCGGTGCGGCACGGTGCCGGGCTTCACGGCGTCTCGGCAGCGCAGGACGAGGGTGTACATGCCGGATTCGCTGATGACGTTGGCCTGATCGTTTCCCCGGGATAAGCCCTGAATTGAAGTTAGGGCTTTCTCGTCAGCATCGAGGGAAAGAAGCGCCTTGGTCGGATTCGTGAGTTGCAGCGCGCGGCAGACGTCGGCTGCAACGAACCACGGCTCGTCGTCACGCATGACAACGCGGACCGCATGGGATTCGAAATTGAAGGTGTTGGGGGTAGGGGCGAGCGCGGACGCGCCAACAGACGTACCAGTCATGGCATGACTCCGAAGTAGCGGTGTGCGAACCGCCAACCCGACGCCAATCGGGTGGGCGGAACTGTGCAGGTTGGCGTACCGGTACTTCGGAACCGGCAGGGCCGAAGCCCTCCCGCACAGCCCGCCCGAAGGAGAACCATGCTGCGCAAACAAAAAGCCGCGACCAATGTGCAGGCGCGGCTCGTATGCGCCGAAGTATACCGGGACGCCAATCCCGTGTGCCGGTGTTTCCGGCAACATCTTGAGTATAAGACGTGGCGGGCTGAATGGGCAAACCGGTGGAGTGTCGCCGATCCCGGACGTGATCAGAATCGGTGTCGGCCTTGCTTACAGAATCCGGCCTGCCTTTTTGAGGTCAATGACGTTGGCCAACAACTGGGCGAGGCATTCGCCCATGCTGTTGCCGTCAATACGGACTACGCCAGCTCGAATGTGGGAGGCGCTGAAAACGGTTGTGTACCTCTTCGACGTGCGTTCGCCATCGAACTTCAGAATCAAATATGCCTTGTTCGCTGCAGCAGCTTCTTCGAGTGCGCGGATTGCTCTATCCAGCGCGGGGCCTGCCTCATCGTGCAGACCGTACAGGGAAGCGAGTTCGTTGATGGTGGAGTCATTCATTTCCAGTAAATTCTTGACTACGCTGCGGTGCAGACATCACACGTTATGGTCACAGGGCAACGTCGAGCGAAAGCCCTGGCAGCCCCAAAGGCATCGGCAATTCGGCCTACTGTACGTTATGAAGCCGACAAGGCGCCCGACACCACATCGGCCAGCGGTTGCAGGAACGCTGGCTCGTTTGCAATCAGCCACTCGGTAATCTGCACGGAATGGGTCGTCTTGCGGTATTGCTCGGGCTGTTCAGGAAGGGCCGCGAAAAGGTCCTTCAGCAGCTTCGGCGCGTGCACTCGCGTCAACCAAACGCTCGAAGAAAGGAGATCAGCTTCGTCCGGAATGTCGGTCGTCGACGATAGATAGCTCTGTTGGCGCCCGTTTTCTTCGATCCAATTTTTGATGGCGTCGGCGCCGAATGTTTGCTTCGTTGAGCTCGATAGCGTCTCCGCAATCGCTTGCGGGTGGAGAATAAAGTTCTCAAAACAAAGGCGGGGAAGGAAATGTACCAGTCCGTTAGATGCGGCGGACAAGCTCGATATCTCGTGGCTCGGTCTTCCTTCGCTGTCAAAAATGAATCCGACGGCCGGGGGCAATAGTGCGCCTGCCTTGCTTAGGTTGGTGTACACATCAAAGATCATGCGCGGGCGCGTTTTCCTAGATTCAAAATCACCAGTCGAGTTGACTTTCAAAATGGAAATGCCAATTGTTTTGATCTTCGCTATTTCGGAAGCAAGGCGGGGAAAAGTTAGTTCTTCCGTTTCGCCCTCCACCCACAGAATCTGATCGGCACCATAAACGTCAGAAAGTTTAGCCCCAATGTTTGCAAGTCCTTTCTGGATGTCATCAAGATTGCTGGGGTCGAGTGAAAGTGCCTTTGATACGCCGAGCTCATTGACCACATTTGTAATGGTGCTTGCTTCCGCAGAGCGAATGACCTCGGGTGAGTGTGTTGTGATGATGTACTGATGCTTCGTCTCCAAGTCATTCAGTATCTGGAGGAGGGTCCGTACTGCCTTGGGGTGCAGGAAGCTGTTGGGCTCATCTATGGCAATCGTCAATGGCATCGGCGCACTCATCGCAACATAAAGAATGGCGAGAACTTGTCCAATGCCTGTGCCGCATTGCGAGAGAGGAATGGAGATGTCGGGGCGCCTCGTCTTTGTTGGGACTAACCATACGCGAATCTCCAACTGCGTCTGGCCCTGAACCGGCGTGGCCTGCACACGATATACGTTCGGAAAGACGCGCGTCACATATTCGTTGTATTCGTCAAAAAGATCGGGGTTGTGCGATTGGAAATAATTTAGGCATTCCGGCAGGTTCCCTGCATCTGACCTAAGATGGCCGGATGCGCCGAAACCGTGGCGATCAACATTCAGTCTTTCGGCTTTAAATCTGTATAGTTTGTCTAAGAGAAAATTGCACTGTGCATGCAGTGCCTCGAATAGTTGGCTTCGATTTGAAATTTGGCCTTCTTCGATGTTTGTGCTTGTGGAGATGTAGTATGGGTGTATGTTCGGGTTAACCTGTGTCGGGCCGTAATTTCGGCCGTTTATAATTGATTGGAAAGCAATCGATAGGCTGTTAAATTGCGCGTTCGTTGTTATGAGAAAATCTAACTCTGAGGCGGATCTAAGGAATGTGGGGAAATCGTTGTAGATATCAGGTTGATCAGATGGCGGGAGAATATAAAATTGATCGCCAAGATAACGCCTAACCTCTTCTTTTTTCAAAGAAAAAGTAAGCTTTATTGTGGATTCCGGTGATGGGGAATCCGCGGTGTGAGGCTTGGTTTCTTCGGAAAGATGAGGGCTTGCTTTAATTTCTCGGGGAAGAACTGCGTCGAGAATTGCGCTCTTTCCTGAATTATTCTCGCCGAGAATTAAGTTCATCCCGGGGGCAAGTAAAATTTCTGTTTCCTCGTGAAAGCTCTTGTAGTTTGCGATGCTGATCTTCGTGATGTGCATTTCTTGTTCCTTTGACTTCTCTACGAAGGATTAAACTTGATGTCCATAAGATAGACCCCCAGCCCGCTGACCTTCTCGGTGACGCTGATCGTGCCGCGCTCGGGGACGGGGTGGAGGCCCCACAGCGAAGCGCACGTCCGGATTGCGCCGGCCCGCCCAGGATCATCAAATTCGATGGCGTAGCGGCAGCTTTTGAACCCCGGCACTCTCACATACGACGCCTGCGATGTGAGTACGCGGTTAGATGTAATCCTCGGCAGCGCGGTGGCCCACATCCACGCAGCCAAGAACCCAACCAACCCGAAGCAGACGAACTGCTCCACGGGCATTCTCTTTTTCGCTGGAGATGGTTTTTGCCCCTGAAGCTCGATCAGGGTGAACACCATTCCTACAACGATCCCTCCGGCCAAGGCGATGTAGAACCGCGGGAACAGCGATGCGACATAGCAATAGGCTGAGAGGTAGATGCCGAAGCCTGTGAGGAACAGCAGAACTAGAAAGGCGGCTGCAGTCAGAGCTGCATTGTGTCGTGCGAGCATGCTTTGAGTCGTTGTGCTCTAGGGCTTCTATTAGCCGAAAAGCCAAGCATACGCCGCTTGTTCGCGGGCCAACAGTGTGTGGTTGCCCTTGGGGTGGCAGTTGCAGCTCTTGGCCGATAGCGTGCCCGTTACCATACCGCCAATGAGCGAGAATCATCGTTTTGCAACGACCGGTGCGCCTCAATGGATCTCGAGTACCAATGCAGCTGCTGTGACTACTTCACCGTGGGCGTGAGGGGGGAGTGGGAAATCTGTCCTGTGTCCCGCGAGCAACACGCCTCGCCAACGCAATATCAAAATTGCGATTACAGAAACGAGGTGCGGGCGTTACAGCGATGCTACCGATTCGCCGGGGACCAAACCATTGATAACGTCTTCGCCGAACTTGAGCACGCCCCGTCTTGCGGTGCCGACGTTCCCCCACGCGGTGGGAGTCATCCGAAAGACGCGCGAGTGTTCACTTCCAGGCGGATGACCTGCGCGGCAGATCACTACAGATGCGTTGAAAGTACGTTCGAGACGCGTGCGTGGCCAGGACGGAACCGTCTCAGTCCGGTACACCAATGGATACAGATCGAACCCTTTGTACGTGGCAGACGGGCTTGTAATCATGACTGGCTTCTACCGGTGGCGTTCGTCATCAATGCCCGGCTAGGCATCGATTTTGACTGCTAGCAGTACCTGCTCACGGCCGCGGCGGTCATGCGTCCGCTAGTTGATCTACGGTGATCACGAGCAACCCATCTCCATGGTCCGCTTGGGCATGCAGGCCCAACTGCGACCGCAGAACTCGGTCAAGCATGCACTGCAGCTGACAGAGGTCTTGCCGATCTGCGTGCATCAATTGATTCATGACTTCGTGAGTGAATGCGATCGTCAGCGTTCTCCCACGCCAGATACGGCTGTCGAACTCAGGTACTTGCCAGTTTGCACCGAGCACACACGGCGCGGAGTGCCAGGTCCGCAGATCCTGGCCGGTTATTTCATCCAGTATCGGTTTTGTAAACGCGACAAGGTCGAGCATCACGGGTCTCCATGACTTACATCGCCAGTCGGAGCATCAACGGGCAAGAGACCGTGTGCGGAACGGGAGGATGGTGTCCCACTGTACTCCCATATATGCATGGCTGCGTGTCGGGTGCGAGCAAAAAAAACCCGCATCGCGGGGTTCTTCCTGGCAGGGTGATCGATCACATCCCTTCGATCTTATTGTCCGAGGAATGCACGCCGGGAATGTCCGGCACCGTGACGCTATAGACGCTTCCCTTGTCTTTGTGAATCGCGGTGGGGAATTGCACGGCCTTTCTTCCTAGTTTGTTACGCGACGGGTTTTGCACCTCTGCGAAAAACCGCCGGCCTCACTTCAGGCGGCACCACTAATCGTGCCGCTGTGCAATTCAGCGAATGGCGACTGCGTTCCTGCCCGCCCGTTTGGCATCGTAGAGTGCCATATCGGCCCTAGCGAACACTTCTGCTGTTGCGCGCGCGGACATTCCGTCGTAGGTGTGGTCCGCGATTTCGTGCTGCGCTGGAATATCGGTCGCCACCCCGACACTTACTGTAACAACACCGCCCATCGTTGGCGCAGGCAAGGCGGCCGCCTCGACGTCGCGGCGTACTCGCTCAGCAACCTGCTGTGCGCCGAGGCGTCCGGTGTTTGGAAGGAGGACGATGAACTCTTCGCCGCCATAGCGGGCAACGAAGTCCGTCCCCCGCCGAGCTGCGATTTGCGAAAGGACACTCGCAACGGCTATCAGATATGCATCTCCACGACCATGGCCAAAGGTATCGTTGATCTGCTTGAAATGGTCGATGTCGATCATGAGAATCGAGAGCGGTGTTCCCTCCCGCTCTGCTCGTCGCCACTCTGTGTCCCATCGATTGGCGAAAGCCTGTCGATTCGCAATCTGGGTCAAACCATCCAATGACGCCTGCTGTTCGAGTCTTCTGTTTGCGGCAATCAGAGCACCGTACAGCCGCGTGATTTCAGCAATCAGCATAGCTAGCACAACCGCCGACGACACCACGCTCAGCACCCGTGCCGCATACCAGCCCAATGTGAATCGTGCTCCGCCGTGCAGCGTGAGTACCGAATCTGCAAGGCTGACGACCAGTGCAACAGCCACCCATACGTCCACCGAACGGCGTAGCCTGGTCAGCGACAGGTATCCAACAAGCGCAGCGACATTCGCGCCGATAACTGGCACACCTAAGATGTGGACCAGGTTGGCGTAAGTTCCACCCTGAATGAGTTGTGGAAGAACGCTCGTGCCCCAGATGCAAAGCGGCACAATGACTGCGGCAGCCACAGGACCGGTCCAACGGAGAGCCCTAAGAATGGCTGAGACAGGCTGATGCGGTTGTGCGCGCTCGTGGAAATGTCGGCTCAGCCCCGCCAGCAACGCCAAAAGCGGATATCCGGAGTGCCAGAACGTCCAAAGCCATACAGCCGTTTGCGGGCCGGTGCCTAAAAGGCCGGTCTCCGATAAGAGACCAGGAAAGGCAGGCAGTTGAGCTGCCGCTACCGAGGCAGTAAAGATGTAAGCGCCGGCAAGAACTCCGTAGAAGGGCGCACCAGCTAGGCGCGCACGCTGCAGCAGGAGATAGCCCGTCAAGCCCTCAAACAGGACCACCATTGTCAGGAAGATGGGCAGGAATGCCCTGACCTCTGGCAATTGGATACGTGCACCGATGAAAGAGACGATTGCCAAGGCAATAATGGTCGCCGACACGACTGCAGCAGCATGGAGCTCGTGGCGGGAAGGGGAGGCGCCTTCCACTTGAAGGGTTTCGGTCATAAATGCGGCGCGCGGGTTGTCAACATGAAGTATCGACGGCCTTGGCGCAATATTTAGTGTCCGACGTGTCCCGTTTCGAGATTTCCTGTGTCGGCAATCCTGGTCATCCAAGTTTTTAAGATAAGGCCTCGATCCGGTGCGCTCAACGAGAAGTCAGCACCCGGCCCACCGTTGGACACGGAGTCAGCAATTTTAGACTCGTAATGAGGGCAGGCGGACAGAACACGTTGGCAGACCGGAGGAGTGGCCGGCAGGGCCCGAAGCCCTCATGTCTGTCCGCCCCGAGAGAATCAAACGTGCGCAGCAATCAGCCTGCGCACGCTTGAAACGGCTGGTAATCGCTGGCCCCGTTGAGCCTTGTCAACCTAGTCTGGCACCCCATGACTATGCTCCAGTGAAAGGCACGCGTGGGTGCGCAGGAAGGATGGATAGAGCATGGAACGGCAAGACTTAGATGCCATTCGCTGCGCTGCGCATGGCGAACTCCGCACTGCGATCCTTGGGGTACTTCCAGAAAACGCGGTGTTGCGACTCGAAGAGGACTATCTATCAGAACTGTACGTTCACGCGTGGTGGCGGGTGGGCACCATTGATGGGCAGGAGGCAGTGAATTCGCTGTCCTTCTATCTCTCTTCGGCGATGTTGGCGACCTACCTGCAATTGCCACAGGCTGAACGCGCTGACCGATGTTCTCGGCTGAAAGCATGGGCAGCGTGGGCGCTCGATAGTGGCCCCCGTGTGAGTGACGGGGAGGAGGGGTTCGATATCAGTGTCGTCGTACCCCTAAACGTGTTCTGGCCAGATAGGACGTCTGCGATATGAACAGTCCCAACGGGGGGACTGCTACCAAAGTTGCGCGGGTGCGGCACATCAGGCGCTCTGGTTGATTTGTTTCCTATACCCCAACTCGCTTTCGAGCCCTCGGTGGATCTGTCCGACGACATCGGGCAAGGCGTCGAAGGGATGCGCGATTTCAGGTGGTACTGACATGCCATTGATTACTTCTGCCATGGCAATGTGCGTCGCTAACTTACCTTCGAGTGCGCGTAGAAAATCCGTGGCTTGTCATCCAAAATCGCGTCCACGGCATCGAGGTCGCGCGGCTCCGGGTTCAGCCACGCATCAAAGTTCTCCGGCTTGATCGGCACCGGGCAGCGGTCGTGCCCGGCCTCGGCAATCTCCGGCGGCGGGTCGTCGGTGATGATGGCGAACGACAGCAGATCCGTTTCGCCGGGCTTGGTCGCGCGCCAGTGTGACCACACGCAGGCAACGAGCAGCGTTTGCGGCGGGTCGGGGCGGAATTCGAGGATGACGTTTTTGCCGTCTGGCCCGGTCACGTTCTCATAGAACGCATCGACCAGGACCAGGCCGTGTGTGTGGCCGTATTGGCCTTTCCAGAAGCCGCGCAGGTTGTCGCGGCGGGCGTTGTAGGTGCCGGGGTACTGTTCGTCGTAGAAGGCGGGCTTGCCGGCGGGGCGGCACTGGTAGCGCATCGGCTTGACGACGCGCCGGCCATTCTCCATGACCATCACGGGCGCGTACCAGCCGGGGTAGATGCGCGAGTCGCGTGGCTTCAGCTCGGTGCTCTTGAGTTCTTCGAGTTTGCCCTTCGCTGCCGCGATCTTGTTGGTGGCGATGCGGATGTCTTCAGCGGCTTTCTTGGTGGCCTTGGCAGCGAGGGATTGCTGGGCTTTCTCCAGCCGTTCGGTCTGCTTGGCCAGCTCCTGCAGCAGCGCGATCTCGTCTGCGGCCGTGCGCGCGCGGATGACCTCGGCGATTTTCTTTTCTTCGTCAGTCTCGGGCGATTCGAGGAAATGCGCGGTCATGGCCCTCGGGACGTGCATCTTCGGGCTGGCGAAGTACTCCATCACCATCCGCGTGAAATCGTCGAGCGACATGATGGCGCCGTACTCGTGTACGAACCGTCGGTAGTCGGCTTCGATTTGGGCGGAGTAGCACATGGAGGCACCCTTGCAGTGGGGTGTCTGATGATACGGTGCGCGCCGCTGCGTTAGCGCGGCGGTATACCCTCATCGGCCCGAGCCGGTATGGGGAGGCACTGCGAAGGCCGTATCGATTCGCCAGCCCGCGTAAAACGTTTGCTGCGAACCAAAAAAAGCGCCCTGCACACGCGGGCGTGACGCTCCCCCTCAGATGAGCCGTCATAAAACGCAGGAGGCACCAGGTACGGGCCATAGAGCATCCTGCGTGCTTTGATTATCGGCGATGGGAGTAGGAATTAAACCACCAATAAGAGGGAGCTTCCGGCCCTGTATTTCAGGCAGTTACCTCCGGTCGGCTGGCGGTCGCTCCGCTCTGATCTTGACGATCATCTCGGACAGCCAGCCCTCTTGTTGCAGCACAGCCCGCAGGGCCAAAAGCGCGGCGCCGAGCGGGTTGTCCGGGTAGACGAAATACTGCTCGGTTTCCAAGCGCCAGGCGTGGTAGCCGACGTTGTGGAGCGCGCGGATCTCCCAGAGGAGCCGC
The DNA here is from genome assembly GCF_007997035.1 of Ralstonia sp. TCR112. Classification (GTDB taxonomy): domain Bacteria; phylum Pseudomonadota; class Gammaproteobacteria; order Burkholderiales; family Burkholderiaceae; genus Ralstonia; species Ralstonia edaphi. The sequence goes on from NZ_VOSS01000005.1 coordinate 114,551, forward strand.
ATGACGGTTTCGTTGTCGCGGTGGTCTTCGGCCAGCTTGTGCAGCTCGGCAAGGGTGAGCGCGGGAAAGCGCTCGCGGATGTATTTCGACATGGGCGCACCGTCACCATTTGCGAGCGTTGCGCATCGCCCGGCGGTCGTGAGGGGACGGCTCGGCCGGGCGGGACGCGCGGTATGCCTCAAGGCGCGCAACGTCCTCGTGGAACCATGTCTCGGCTGCGAGCTCTTCGTGCAGCGCCGCGACGGCAATGCCGAACGCGTCTGTTCGGCCGCCCGGGCCGGCCGCCACCGCGACCTGGTGCACGCGGAAGACGAGGTTGCGCAGGGCCTGCACTTCCATCACCAACCGCCGCACGACAGGGTCGTGGCCATAGCGGTCGCCGATGGCCGTCAGTTGCTCGGTGCTGAGCGCGGGGTATTCGATGCGGAGGGGGTAGGGCATGGTACGAGTACTGTATGTTTATACAGTATCGTAGGCCGGATGCTACGCGTCAACGTAGACAATGCAGACGTGAGCTACGCCGCACGTCATCGCATTGGTGGCGTAATAGCAAGACAGCGATAGCTGCACGCAGATTATTTACCGATCTAACCGGGCAAGTGCGCGACACTGTCGGAATTGCTCGAGCATTTCCATCGGGATCATGACCTCCGCTTCCGAAACGCCGCAAAACCTCACAGGCGCCGCCTCCGGGTGCTTCCTGATCGCTTTATGGCGTGCGCGGAAGCGTGCGAGCGTTTGGCGAATTTGCCGAGCGTGTCAAAGGAGATCGCGGTCGCAGCGCTCGAATGTAGCCATGCGTGCTACTTGGCCGCCGCGTTGCGAGCGGAGGATGAAAGGCAGCTTGCAGGGCTCGTTTTTCGCGCGTGCATGGAGCGCTGTGTCTCGTTGGCCGTTGCATGTGCGCTTGTCACTGACGCCGCCACGTGTATAGCGCTGTGCCGGGAGTGCGAGGCGCTGTGCCGGGAACGATGTCGGCCGGACATGCGCTGACTCTCTCGGGCAGTGCGTTGGTGGTGCGCACCATGGCTTCCGTCCCGGCACCGCCACGCTCGAATATCGGACTACCGCCCGCTTTTTCGGTGAAATCAGCGTAGCTCTTGGCGTAACTTCGCTCGAAATCCCCTGCTCAGCAACAAGTAAGTACCCCTGCATCATTGGAGTGTGCTTGTCGAAGGGGCCGTATTTCGGGTCGATCTCCAGAACCGGAGCGGAGTGTTCAGCCATGAGTACCAATGCGCAGCGCGCGGCCCGATGTCATGCGATCAGGCCGCGCGCGGAAGGTGTTGAATCGCGCAATTGTTGCATACCCGCGATGCTGCTTCACTGCTTATCGTCGGCGAGCCGGGCTTCCAGAAAGTCGAGAAAGCACGCAATCCGCGACGCCAGCTGCGTGTTGCGGTAGTACACCGCGTGAATTGACTGCAGTACCTCGACGGTGGCATCCGGCAGCACCTGCACAAGATCGCCGGCGCGGCGGTCTTCGGCGGTCATGAAGTCGGCCAGGCAGACGATGCCCGCGCCTTGCAGTGCGAGTTGGCGCAGGGTTTCACCGCTTGATGCCTTGAGCGTGGGCTCGATGCGCAGGCGGTCGCCGTGCGGGCCGCGCAGAGGCCAGAGATTCAGCGATTCCGGCTGCACGAAGCCGAGCAGGGCGTGCTTCTGCAGGTCATCCAGATGACGCGGCCGGCCGTGTGCTTTCAGATAGGCGGGGCTTGCCAGCACCCGTAGTCGCCGCGTGCCGAGCAGACGCGCGCGCAGGGTGGAGTCGCGCAGCGTGCCGATGCGGATCGCCACGTCGGTGTCTTCTTCCAGCAGGTCGATGATCAGGTCGTTGGTGTTCAGTTCCAGCTCGATCTGCGGATACTGTGCGCGGAAGTCCGGCACCAGCGGCGCCACCACGTGCAGCATGAACGGCATGGCAGCGTTGACGCGCAGGCGGCCTGCTGGCTGCTGGCGGCGCAGGGCGATCTGCTCCTCGGCCTCGTCGACGGCGGCGAGGATGCTGCGCGCTTGCGCCAGGAACGTCGCACCCTCGTCGGTGAGGGACAGGCGGCGCGTGGTGCGCGAGAGCAGGGTGGTGTCCAGCTTCTCTTCCAGGCGGCGCAGCGCCCGGCTCACACCCGACACGGTCTGGCCGAGTTGCTCCGCAGCGGCCGTGACGGAGCCCGTATCGACCACCGTGCGGAACGCGAGCAGTTCTTCGAGCGTGGTTTTCATCGCTGATTATCAATTTCAGATCAAAAGAATTCTGCCCAATGTGGCGCGATTTGCAAAGATCGGCGGGCGCGGGCGTCGCCGTGGGAGCGTCGAAATGCCGCGCAGCGGCTCCTCGCGCGGGCAGGCGCCCTCAAGGTTGGCGCTCTGCCTGCCGATAGACCATCCGGACCCCTAAAACCATAGTGGAACCGCGTTTGCGCAAACGGCGCCTCGCGGCTCCGCATCCGGAGACTCTGGAATGAGCAAGCTCAGCTTTCGCCAAAAGCTTTGGCTGCCGTTGGTCATCAGCCTTGTCGCGCTGACCTTGATCTCGGTATTCAACGCGTATCAGGCGCGCGAGATCCGCGTGGAGGAGCGCAAGAACAACCTCGTCAGCGTGACGACCATGGCCATGAACCTGGCCAAGCAGTACGACGACCTGACGAAGAACGGTACGTTGACCAAAGACGCCGCGCAGAAGGAGGCGCTCGACCGCTTCAAGGCGCTGCGCTACGACAAGGATGGTTACTTCACCATCACGAGCTCCAACAACGTGGTGGTGATGCACCCGATCAAGCCGGAATTCATCGGCAAGGACCAATCCGGCTTCAAGGATGCGCAAGGCAATGCGGTCTACATGGGCCTGACCAACGCGGCCAAAGATCCCAAGGGCGGATTCACCAGCTACGTCTGGCCGAAGGTCGGCGGCACGGAACCGGTGCCCAAGACGGCTTTTGCAATGCGCTATGAGCCGTGGGACTGGGTCTTCTCGACCGGCGTCTACATGGACGACATCAATGCCGCATTCATGACTTCGCTGTACCAGACGGGCGGCCTGCTGGTGCTGGTGGGCGGTTTGCTGGTGTTGCTGGGCGGCATCGCGAACCGCGGCCTGCAGCGCACGCTCGGCGGGGACCCTGCCTACGCAGCCGATGTGGCCAATCGCATCGCCGGCGGCGACCTGACGGTCGAGATCGCCACGCGTGCCGATGACAACCACAGCCTGCTCTACGCCATGAGCCGCATGCGCGGCGCGCTGGTGCAGACCATCGGCCGCATCAAGGGCGCTTCGGAAACCATTGGCACCGCCACGCGCGAGATCGCCAGCGGCAACCTCGATCTGTCGTCGCGCACCGAGCAGCAGGCCAGCTCGCTCGAAGAAACGGCTTCGGCCATGGAGCAGCTGATGTCGACGGTGCAGCAGAATGCCGACAACGCCCAGCAGGCCAACCAACTGGCGGCGTCCGCCTCGGATGTGGCCGTGCGCGGCGGCGATGTGGTGACGCGCGTGGTGGAGACCATGGGCTCGATCAACGCGTCGTCACGCAAGATCGTCGACATCATCGGGGTGATTGACGGCATTGCCTTCCAGACCAACATCCTCGCGCTGAATGCCGCCGTGGAAGCTGCCCGCGCCGGTGAGCAGGGCCGCGGCTTTGCCGTGGTGGCCGGTGAGGTGCGCAGCCTCGCGCAGCGCAGTGCCGCGGCCGCCAAGGAAATCAAGGCGCTTATTGACGATTCCGTCGTCAACGTGGATGCGGGCAGCGCGCTGGTGGAAGAGGCCGGCACGACGATGCGCGAAATCGTCGCGAGCGTGAAGCGCGTGACCGACATCGTCGGCGAGATTTCGTCGGCGAGCCAGGAACAGCGCTCGGGCATTGAAGAGGTGAGCCACGCCGTCACGCAGCTTGACGACGCTACGCAGCAGAACGCCGCGCTGGTGGAGCAGGCCGCCGCGGCCGCGCAATCGCTCGAAGAGCAGGCGGTGAGTCTCACGCAGGTGGTGGCGCAGTTCCGCCTCGATGCGCATGCGCTGCGTGCTCCCGCCATGGTGGCCAAGGTTGAAGCGGTGGTTGCGCCGGCCAAGCCTGTCGCGGTTGCAACGCCGGCTGCTCCGTCCGCCCCGGCAGCCGCCAAGGTTGAAGCGCCGCGCCGCGCGGCCGCCAAGCCGAGCACCGAGGCCACCAAGCCCCGGTTGACGTCGCGCAAGCCGCCTGTACTGCGCAAGGCTGCTGCAACGCCGGCTGACCGAATCGAAAAAGTCGAGAAGAGCCCGTCTGCACCTGCTGCCATCCCTGCGAGCCTCGCCAAAGCGAAGCCCCTGGTGGCCGCCGGAGACGACGGTGACTGGGAAACCTTCTGACCTGCAATTGACCTTCCCTCGTTGACCTCGCGCACGCAATCGCGTGCCTGCCCGGATCCCGGAGAAAAGATGGACCGCATTTTGAAGAACACCAGCGTGCGCGCTGGCCTGCTTGCGATTCTGATCACCTTTGCATCGATGATCGTCGTCGGGGCGGTGGTGGGTGTGCTGGCCCTTCGCACCACCAACACGGCTACCGAGCGCGTGCATGAGATTTCCGACCGCAGCATGCTGTTGAACGACGCGTACAAGGACATGCAGCGGGCGCGCACCGGCATGTCGCGCCTGTACAGCGTCCTGCGGGAGAACATGGATGACGCTGCCAAGACGGCGGCGCTCGCCAGCTCGGACAAAGGCCTGAAGAAGGCAATCGAACAGGTGGAAGCCTTCAAGAATGCGCCACGCATCGAAGGTGTAGACGAGTCGCTGCGCCAGGCGATCGTCCAGGCCGCACAGACGCACATCGAAGCCGTGCAGCGCGCCCTGGCGGCTTTGCGCGCCGGTGATGCCGCAGCCTATGCCCCGATCAATTACAAAGATGTGACCGATACCGGTGCGGCGTGGTCGGTGCAGATCGAGAATTTCCAACAGCTCGTGAAGAAGCTTGCCAAGGACGAGGCCGACAACGGCCGCGCGCGCTATGAAACGATTCTGAAGTTCGTGGCGCTTGGTATTGCGATGGCGCTGGCGTTGATCGTGGCGGTGTTCTACGGGCTCAAGGCCTTCGTGATCACGCCGCTCAACGAAGCCGTGACCGTGCTGAGCCGCGTGGCTGAAGGCGATCTGGCGGTGCACGTCAAAACGGGCGGCCGCAATGAGCTGGGCCGCTTGCTGGCTGCCGTGGCCCGCATGCGCGAAAGCCTGGTCAACACCGTGCGCCAGGTACGCCACAGCTCCGATTCGGTCAACACCGGCGCGCACGAGATCGCCAGCGGCAACCTCGATCTGTCGACGCGTACGGAGCAGCAGTCTGCCTCGCTGGAAAAGACCGCCGCGAGCATGGAGCAGATGACCTCCACCGTGACCAACAATTCGGAGAATGCCCGTCAGGCCAGCGCGCTGGCGTCGAATGCGGCGGACCTCGCTTCGCGCGGCGGCGACGTGGTGCGCGGCGTGGTGGCCACCATGGACGACATCAGCGCGGGCTCCCGCAAGATGGCCGACATCATTGGCGTGATTGACGGCATTGCCTTCCAGACCAACATCTTGGCGCTCAACGCTGCCGTGGAAGCCGCCCGCGCCGGTGAGCAGGGCCGCGGCTTTGCCGTGGTGGCTGGTGAAGTGCGCGCGCTCGCGCAGCGCAGCGCTGCCGCCGCCAAGGAAATCAAGACGCTGATCGACGATTCGGTGTCGCGCGTGCAAGCGGGCCACACGCAGGTTGCGCAGGCCGGCGAGACCATCAACGAGACGGTGGAGGCCGTGCGTCGCGTCGCCAATATCGTTGAGGACATTGCTTCCGCCTCGGCCGAGCAGACGCAAGGCATCCTGCAGATCGGTCAGGCCGTGACAGAAATGGAGCAGGTGACGCAGCAGAACGCAGCGCTGGTCGAACAGGCCGCTGCCGCCGCGCAGTCGCTTGAAGAACAGGCGCAGAACCTCACGCAGGTGGTGTCGCAGTTCCGGCTGGATGGGGCAGAGATTGCCGCAATGGCCGCGACGAAACCCCAGAAGGTTGCAAAGCCTGAAGCCAAGGCCGCTGCAAAGCCGGTCAGCACGGTCAAGCCCGCGCGAACCGCGCTGCGCAAGCGTGAGCCAAAGATGGCAGCTGAGCCGGTGGCTTCTGTGCCGGCAGCACCCGCCGCTGCCGTTTCTGCCGCTGCTCCGGCTCGCAAGCAACCGCTGGCTGTGGCCGGCGGCGGTTCCGACGCCGATTGGGAAACCTTCTGATCGGTCGGGAACTCAGGCTTCGAGCGCTGGGCCATCGATGCGTTTGGCCCAGCTTTCCACCTCGCCGCGCGCGAGGCGGCCCTCGACCAGCTTGCGCCATGACGGCGTGAGCGGCAGCGTCAGCATGTCGGCCAGCGCTGCACGGTCGAGCATGTTGCGGTAAAGCACGTCCAGCACACGCGACAGTGGCCATTGCGGCCATGGGCGCTCAAGCCATTCGAGCGTATCGCCCGCGCGCAGCGTGCCGCCTTCCAGAACCCGGTAATACCAGCCCGTGCGGCCCGTGTGTTGCACGCGGCGCGCCATGTCGCGCGTGTTGAAGCGGTCATTGAGCTTCCAGCACGGCTGGCGCAGTTGCGACACTTCCAGCACCACGCTCCCCGCGCGCAGGCGGTCGCCCACGCAGATGTCCGCTTCGCTGATGCCCGTCGTGCTCAAGTTCTCGCCAAACGCGCCGGGCTGGGCGAGCACCGGCTGTGCGCCGATATCCGCTTGCCAAGCCGCGTAGTGGTCGAAGGGGTAGTGATGAATCGCCTTGTCAGGGCCGCCGTGCACTCGCAGATCGCCTTGCTCATCGCCAACGATGCCGTTGATGCCGACTTCCACCGCGTCGCGCACGGCGCGCTTGTCGATGGCGCTGCGGGAGCCCGGGCGCGTGTAGTCGACCGCGCGCCCGGTGAGCACGGTGTCGATGCGGATGGGGCCGGGCAGCGTCATGCGGCCTCCGCGCGATCCAGCCAAGCGGTAAAGACCTCGCGCGCGCGTTGCGACAGGCGTTCCGCGACGGCCGGTACCTGCGCCCGCAACGCACGTGGGTCGATGCCCGCCGCGCCGAGTTCCGCCGCATGCCCGATCAGCCACGCTTCCAGCTCCTCCAGATTTGCCTCCAGATGGAATTGCAGCGCGAGTGCGTGGTTGCCGATGGCGAAGGCCTGTTCTGAACAGACTGCCGTGAACGCCAGCCGTTGCGCGCCAGGCGGCAAGTCGTATCGATCGCCATGCCAATGCAGCACCGGCGTGCCGTCGGCCAGCGGCGCGAGCGGTGAGTCTGTGCCTGCAGCCGTGAGCGTGATGGGGGCAAAGCCGATCTCCTTCACGCCCATCGGCTTGACCGCCGCGCCGAGCGCCCGGGCCATCAGCTGCGCACCCAGGCAGATGCCCAGCAGCGGCTTGCGGGCCGCCAGCCGTTGCGCAATGGCGGCTGCTTCATCGCGTACGAACGGATACGTTGCATCGTCGTACGCACCGATCGGCCCGCCCAGCACGATGAGCAGATCGGCATTCACCATGTCGTCCGTCGGCACCGGCTGGACACCTACGTCAACGGTGCGCACCGTGTAGCCGCGCGCCTTGAGGACCGGCTGGAGAAGGCCGAGGTGCTCGAATGGAACGTGGCGCAGGGCGAGGGCGGTTTTCATGGCAGGCGGTGGCGTTGAGGGGGAGCTCATTGTGAATGAGGAGCGCGGCCCGCAAAACCCGTGCGGTTTGCGGGGGATTGTTGCGGGACGCGGCGCATTCCCGATGCACCTTGCAATCTGCCTTCTATCGACCTCAGTGCGGCGCCCCTTGCGTTATCCCAGCCAACCGGTGCCGAAGCCGGGATGTGCTGTTTTATTGAGCGAACCACGTTTTCGGGCAGCCGCGTACTGCTGGATAGCCGAAACAAAAAGCCCTCGCACTGGGCGAGGGCTTTTCAACGCGTGCTTGAAGCAATCAAGCCTCAGCCCTCGACCGCGAAAACGGCGAGGTGATCTTGATCATCTGCACGAAAGCCTTCGGGTTGCCGGCCAGGATTTCGCCTTGGTCCAGATACCCCGATTCGCCGGTGTAGTTGCCCACCAGACCGCCCGATTCCGTCACCAGCAACGAGCCGGCGGCCATGTCCCACTTGCTCAGGCCTTGCTCGAAGAAGCCGTCGAGGCGGCCGCAGGCGACGTAGGCGAGGTCCAGCGCGGCGGCGCCGGGGCGACGCAGGCCGGCGCAGTTTTCCGTCATGGTCGCAAACAGGCGGGTGTAGTCGTACAGGCCTTCCAGATCGCGGTAGGGGAAGCCGGTGCCGATCAGGCAGTCGGCCAGCTTGTCGCGGCGCGTGACGCGGATGCGGCGGTTGTTCAGGAACGCGCCGGCGCCCTTGGAAGCGGTGAAGAGCTCGTCGCGCGTCGGGTCGTACACCACGGCCTGCGTGACGACGCCACGCTGCATCAGCGCGATCGATACGCCATATTGCGGGAAGCCGTGGATGAAGTTGGTCGTGCCGTCGAGCGGGTCGATCACCCAGACGTTTTCGCTGGCGGTTTCGCCGTCGGCCCAGGATTGGCCGGACTCTTCCGCTAGAATCGCGTGATCGGGGTAGGCAGTCTTGATGACCTCGATGATCGCCGCTTCAGCTGCGCGGTCGACTTCGGTGACGAAATCGTTGTGTTGTTTGCGCTCGGTGCGCAGGCTATCGACGTCGAAGGACGCGCGGTTGATGACGGTGCCGGCCTTGCGAGCTGCCCGGACGGCGATATTGAGCATCGGATGCATGTGGGATCTCCGCGCCTGGCGCGCCGATTTTTCGGAAGCGGCCGCAGGCGAAACAACACAACGAATTGTAGAAGAACGAGCGGCGGGCCAATCTCGCGATCCTGCCCGCCGTCAAAAGAGTGGCCGTATTGTATATGAACCCCGCCTCCGGCGCCGCGCGAATTGCGCCAATGAGCGCTCCAAACACCAACCCTGCCGACCCGGAAACGCTGCGCCAGCGCGCCGCGCGGTGCCGTTTCGTGCTGGTCGAGACCAGTCACCCCGGCAATGTCGGCTCCACGGCACGTGCGCTCAAGACGATGGGGTTTGGCGAGCCCGGCAGCTTCGTGCTCGTCCGCCCGCGCGAGGCCGAGGCCCAACGCCACGCCGATGCCGTTGCCATGGCAAGCGGCGCCGATGACGTGCTGGCCGCCGCCCGGGTGGTCGACGACATTGGGGAAGCGCTGGCCGGCGCCTCGCTGACCATTGCATTGACTGCGCGCCCGCGCGAATTCGGGCCCCGCCGAATCGGCCCGCGCGCTGCGGCAGAAGAGGTGGCTGCATTGCTGGCTGCGCCGGGCGCCACCGTCGCCTTCGTCTTCGGCAACGAGCGATTCGGCTTGCCCAACGAGGTGGTGGAGCGCTGCCACGTCGTCACGCACATTCCAGCCAACCCGGCGTATGCCTCGCTGAACCTGTCGCAGGCGGTGCAGTTGATTGCGTACGAGGTCCGCATGGCGCTGCTGGCCGGCACCGGCACGGGCGACACCCGCATGGAAGGCGTCGGCTTTGTCGGCGAGCCAGCTACCGCCGAGCAGATCGACGGCATGTTCGAACATCTGGAGCAGGGCTTGGTCGAGATCGGTTTTCTCGACCCGGCCCAGCCGAAAAAGCTGATGCCGCGCCTGCGGCGTCTGTTCGCCCGCACGCAGCTGGAGACCGAAGAGGTCAACATCTTGCGCGGAATCGCCAAGCGCATGCTCGGCCGCCGCGCTGCAGCGACCACGCCACCCACCGGCGCTGCCGACGACTGTCGCTGATCGCCCTGAACGCCGCCCGTTGTTGATCAAACCGGGCGGCATCCCCTGCATGTCTGGTTAAAACCCTTGCCGCAGCGCGGTAAGGCAATGCCTTACACTGCCCTCAGCGCATCGCGCATATAGATATAACGATCCACACACCTCAAGATGTTCACACGCATTCGCGAAGATATCGGCGCCATCATGGAGCGAGACCCGGCCGCGCGCAGCCGCTGGGAAGTGCTGACCTGCTACCCAGGCCTGCACGCCATCATCGTCCATCGAATCGCGCATGCGTGTTGGCACAGCGGCTTCCGGTGGCTGGGGCGGTGGTTCTCGCACCTCGGGCGTTTCCTTACCGGCATCGAGATCCACCCCGGCGCGACGGTCGGCCGGCGCGTGTTCATCGACCACGGCATGGGCGTCGTGATTGGCGAGACCGCTGAGATCGGTGACGACTGCACGATCTACCAGGGTGTCACGCTGGGCGGCACGTCGCTCTACAAGGGCGCCAAGCGGCATCCGACGCTCGGCAAGGGCGTGGTGGTCAGTGCAGGCGCCAAGGTGCTGGGCGGTTTTGTCATCGGGGACGGGGCGCGCGTCGGCTCCAATGCGGTCGTGCTCAAGCCGGTGCCACCGGGGGCAACGGCGGTTGGCATTCCGGCGCGCATCATCGAGCGTGATGTGGCGACCGAGGCGCGGTCTGCGCTCAAGCAGGAGTTTTCCGCGTATGGCATCACACCGGATGCGGACGATCCTGTATCGCTGGCGCTTAAACGGCTGATCGACCACAGCGAGCTTCAGCAGGAACGCATCGAGTCGATTCTTTCCGCGCTGGATCGCCTGGGCGCGCACCTGGAAAACTCGCCGAACGATCCGTTCGATGCGAGCGAGCTGAAGCGGATGCTCAAGTAAGCAAGGGCAGGTGGCGGCAGATCATGCCGCCACTTGCTCGACCGTCAGTGCGCCGTCCTGCAGCTTGAGGAAACTGCCGCGCGGCTGCGCTTGATCGAAATCCCAGTCGGAAAGAACCCAGCGGTCACCGCTCGGCTCGTGATGCAGTTGCGGGCGGTGCGTGTGGCCGTGGATCAGCGTGCTGGAATTCGATGCCTTGAGCAGCGCATCCACCGCTTCGGGTGCGACGTCGCCCATCATTGCGGCGGCGCGGGGCTCACCGGCGACATTGGCGGACATGGCGCGGCCGGCTTCGCTTTCCGCGCGCATCTTCTGCGCGATCTTCAGCCGCCAGCGCAGCGGCATCGCCAGGAATATCGACTGCACCCAGCGCTTGCGCGTCCAGTGGCGAAAGCGCATGTACGCCCTGTCGTGCGTGCAGAGCGCGTCGCCGTGGGCGAGCGCGATACGCTGGCCATCGTCTGCTTCGAGCACGGAGGGATCGGGCAGCAGCGTGGCGTGCGCAGCCTTCAGAAAACGCTTGCCGAGCAGAAAGTCCCGATTGCCGTGCATAAACAGCACGCGCGTGCCAGCCCCGGCCAGTTCAGCGAGCAAGCTGGCGATGTGCTGGTGGAACGGATCCGCGAGTTCTTCATCGCCGACCCAGTATTCGAAGAAGTCACCCAGGATGACGAGCGTGCTTGCCTCGCGGGCGCGCGTGCGCAGAAAACGCTCGAACGCGGCGGCGGTGGCCGGCATGCTGGCCGTCAGGTGCAGATCCGAAATAAAAAACACCGGCCCGGAAACCCGGACCGGTGTCTTCAGCGCGGAGGCCTGTGCGGCGTGCGCTGCCTCGATCATTCGATCACTTCGGCGCTTTCGATGATCACGTCTTCCATCGGCACGTCTTGGTGGAAACCGCGGTTGCCCGTGCGCACCGAACGGATCTTGTCGACCACGTCCATGCCTTCGGTCACCTTCCCGAACACGGCGTAGCCCCAGCCTTGCGGCGTCGGCGACGTGTGGTTCAGGAAGTCGTTGTCGACCGTGTTGATGAAGAACTGGGCCGTGGCCGAGTGCGGATCGTTGGTGCGTGCCATGGCAATGGCGCCGCGCTCGTTCTTCAGGCCGTTGTTGGCTTCGTTGTCGATCGGAGCCTTCGTGGGCTTCTGGTTCATCTTCTCGCCCGGCTCGAAGCCGCCGCCCTGGATCATGAAGCCCTTGATGACGCGGTGGAACACCGTGCCGTTGTAGTGGCCATCCTTCACATAGGAGACGAAGTTGGCAACCGACTTCGGTGCCTTCTCAGCGTCCAGGGCCAGGGTGATGTCGCCGTGGTTGGTGTGCAGCTTGACTTGGGTCATGGTGAATTCCTTGGGTGGGGCAAAAAGCGTTACTTGGAGACGACGGTGGCCGATTCAATCAAGATCGGCTTCACGGGCACGTTCTGGTGCGGGAGCTTGGTGGTGGTTTCCACCGCCTTGATCTTGTCGATGGTGTCGGTGCCCTCGACGACCTTGCCGAAGACGGTATAGCCGTAACCGTCCTGACCAGGGTAGTTCAGCATGTTGTTGTCGACCACGTTCACGTAGAACTGCGCCGTGGCGGAGTTCGGGTCCATGGTGCGCGCCATGGCGATCGTGTACTTGTCGTTCTTCAGGCCGTTCTTCGATTCGATTTCGACCGGCGGGCGCGTGTCCTTCTGCTTCATGTCTGCCGTGAAGCCGCCGCCCTGGATCATGAAGCCGTCCATCACGCGGTGGAAGATCGTGCCCTTGTAGAAGCCGTCCTTCACGTACTGCAGGAAGTTGGCGACCGTCTTGGGCGCCTTGTCCGGATACACCTCAACGGTGAAGTTGCCCATCGACGTCTTGAACTGGACGCGCGGCGCGGACGCGGTGGCTGCCGTGGCGGCGGTGGCGGTTACGGCCAGTGCACACACGAGCCCGGCAAAGAGGAAGCGGATACGGAGCATGGTCAGCGAGAGAGAACTTGGGGTGGGAAAAGCAGGATCGGCTGCGTCTTTTTATTGACGCTTGGCCGGCTTGGCGCTCACGCCGCTGGCTGCAGGCAGCGTGGTCGGGGCAGGTTTGGACGCGGGGTGCACACCCGGCAGATCGGGCAGGGCATCCAGGCGTGCACGCGCGGTGGCGTTCTTCGGGTTCAGCTTGATGGCGCTTTGGTACGACTGCGCGGCCAGGCGGACGTAGACATCGCCCAGATTGGATTGCGCCAGCGCATTTTCCGGCGCTACGCGGTTCGCCATGATCAGGCTGTCGCGGGCACGGAGGAGTTCGCCGCGCTCGGCATACAGCGCGGCCAGGTTGATGTACGGCTCGGGCAGCTCCGGGAAGTCCTGCGTCATCTGGCTGAAGGCCACGATCGCGTCGTCGGCGCGGCCGAGGCCGGCAAGCGCCACGCCGCGCTGGAAGCGTGCCTGCGCGTTGCGCGGCTGGGAGGCGACGTCCTTGTCCAACTCGGCCAGTGCCTCGGCGTATTGCTTCTTGGCCAACGCGTCGTCGATGCGCTTCTGGCGCGCGACCTGCGGCGCTTGCTGCGTGCTGGGCATCAAATCGGCCGGCAAGGCAAAGCCGGCGGTCTGGGCGAAGGCCGGTGCTGCCGACATGGCGAGCAGGCAAGCCAGGGTTGCAGCGGTCTGACGCAGCGGTCTGTTCATGAGAATCGGTTCCGTTATACTCCGGCGCATTCTAACAAACCGTCTTTGTGCGCAGCAGCGGCCGTGCGCACCGGGAAAGGTTCTTGACGGGGAGCATGCCAGGCGCACCGGCAGGCCGCCCCGTCAGCGCAGTTCCGGTAAGATATGCCGCTAGTTTTGCAGGCGCCTCGCCGGCGCCGATTGCCTCCAATTTAGTCCGCCCGCAACGTTGTACCTCGCATGCGCGGCGCGCTGAGTCTCCCGACACCGCTTCATGGAATCACTCAAGATTTACAACACGCTCGCGCGTGAGAAACAGACGTTCGTCCCCATCGAGCCCGGCCGCGTGCGCATGTACGTGTGCGGGATGACGGTGTACGACTACTGTCACGTGGGGCATGCGCGGGTCATGGTGGTGTTCGACATGGTGCAGCGGTGGCTGCGCGCGTCAGGTTACGAGGTGACCTACGTGCGCAACATCACCGACATCGACGACAAGATCATCAAGCGTGCGGTCGAGAACGGCGAGACGATGAGTGCGCTGACGGGCCGCTTCATCGCCGCCATGCACGAAGACGCCGATGCGCTCGGCGTGCAGCGCCCCGACCACGAGCCCCGCGCCACCGAATACGTGCCGCAGATGCTGAACATGATCGGCAGGCTGCAGACGAACGGTCTCGCCTATCAGGCCACCGATGGCGACGTGAACTACGCGGTGCGCAAGTTTCCCGGTTACGGCAAGCTGTCGGGCAAGTCGCTCGAAGACCTGCGTGCGGGCGAGCGCGTGGCTGCCAACGATGCCAAGCAGGATCCGCTCGACTTCGTGTTGTGGAAATCCGCCAAGGCCGATGAACCGGCCGAGTCGCGCTGGGCGTCGCCGTGGGGCGAGGGCCGCCCGGGCTGGCATATCGAGTGCTCGGCGATGAGCTGCGAGCTGCTGGGCGAGCATTTCGACCTGCACGGTGGCGGCGCCGACCTGCAGTTCCCGCATCACGAGAACGAGATTGCCCAGTCCGAAGGCGCGACCGGCAAGACGTTCGTCAATACATGGATGCACAACGGCTTCGTCCGTGTGAACGACGAGAAGATGTCGAAATCGCTCGGCAACTTCTTCACCATCCGCGATGTGCTGAAGGTGTACGACGCGGAGGTCGTGCGTTTCTTCATCCTGCGCTCGCACTATCGTAGCGACTTGAATTACAGCGACGCCCATCTCGATGATGCGCGCCACGCGCTCACGCGTTTGTACACGGCGCTCAAGGATGTGCCGGCAGCGGCGGGTGCCAAGCCCGACTGGAACGAGTCGCACGGCAAGCGCTTCCTGGAAGCGATGAACGACGATTTCAACACGCCGGTCGCCGTGTCGGTGCTGTTTGAGCTGGCGAGCGAAGTGAACAAGACGCGCTCGCCCGAACTGGCCAGCCAGCTGGCCGCGCTGGCCGGCGTGATGGGTTTGCTGGGCCGCGATCCGCACGCGTTCCTGCAGGGCGGCGTGTCGGCCGATGGCCTGGCCGCCGCCGAAGTGGAAGCGCGTATCGAGGAGCGCCGCGCCGCCAAGGCCGCTCGCGATTTCGCCCGTGCTGATGCCATCCGTGCCGATCTGCTCGCCGCCGGCATTGTCCTGGAAGACAAACCGGGTGGCCTGACCGAATGGAGACGCGCATGAACGCGGTGGCCAAGAAAGCCAGCGTAACGCGCAGCACCGCCACCAAAAAGGCTCCGGCCGTGAAGGCGCCGGCTGCCAAGAAAGCTGTCGGCAAGAAGGTGGACGGCGCGGCAAGCAAGGCGGTCGTCGCCACGAGCGCGCCGATCAAGGCCGCTAAAGTCGCCAAGGCTCCGGCAAAACGCGCGCCTGCGAGCAAGGTGCCGTTGCCCGAAACGCTCGCGACTGGCGAGACCTTGCCTGTGCCGGCAGAGGTGGTGCTTTCAGGCCCCCCCGAATACTGGCAAGAAGCTTGCGCTGATCTGATGAAGCGCGACCGTATCCTGCGCAAGATCATCCCGACGTATGGCCCGGCGCACTTGGCTTCGCGCGGCGACCCGTTCGTCACGCTTGCCAGGTCGGTTGTTGGTCAGCAGATCTCGGTCAAGGCCGCGCAGTCGGTGTGGGAACGCGTCGTGGCGGTGTGCCCGAAGCTGGTGCCCGCCCAATTCCTGCGTGCCGGTCAAGAGAAGCTGGCCGGCTGCGGTCTCTCGAAGCGCAAGGCCGAGTACATCCTCGATCTGGCCGATCACTTTCGCAACGGTACCGTGCACGTCGCCAAGTGGGCCGAGATGGAAGACGAGGATGTCATTGCCGAACTGACACAGATTCGTGGCATCGGCCGATGGACCGCGGAGATGTTCCTTATGTTCAACCTGATGCGGCCCAACGTGCTGCCGCTGGATGACATCGGCCTCATCAACGCGATTTCGCAAAATTATTTCAGTGGCGAACCCGTCACTCGCAGCGAAGCGCGCGAAGTGGCCGCCAACTGGGAACCGTGGCGCACCGTGGCCACTTGGTATATGTGGCGCAGTCTCGACACCGCGACCACCTATTGATCTGTTCATTTCGATGAAACGGAGCGCGTCGCCGGGCGGTCAAAATCCGGTAGAATGCGCGCCTTCAAGAGCCTTTCAGAAGATCCATGAAAACAACCTTCCTGGAGTTCGAGCAGCCGATCGCAGAACTTGAGGCGAAGATCGAAGAACTTCGCTTCGTACAAGACGATTCCGCTGTCGACATTTCTGAAGAAATTTCCCGCCTGGCATCCAAGAGCCAGCAGCTCACCAAAGATCTGTACGCGAATCTGACGCCATGGCAGGTCGCGCAGATTGCCCGACACCCGCAGCGTCCGTACACGCTCGATTACGTCCGCGAGATCTTCACCGACTTCCACGAACTGCACGGCGACCGCACCTTTGCGGACGACCTGTCGATCGTGGGTGGTCTGGCGCGTTTCAACGGCCAGGCTTGCATGGTGATCGGTCACCAGAAGGGCCGCGACACGAAGGAGCGCGCACTGCGCAATTTCGGCATGTCCAAGCCCGAGGGCTACCGCAAGGCCAAGCGCCTGATGGAGCTGGCGGACAAGTTCGGCCTGCCGATCTTCACGTTTGTCGATACGCCGGGCGCATTCCCGGGCATCGATGCGGAAGAGCGCGGCCAATCCGAAGCCATCGGCCACAACCTGTTTGTGATGGCCGGCCTGAAGGTGCCCCTGATCGCCACCATCATCGGTGAAGGCGGTTCGGGCGGCGCACTGGCCATCGCCATGGGTGACTCCGTGATCATGCTGCAGTTCGCCACGTACGCGGTGATCTCGCCGGAAGGCTGCGCGTCGATCCTGTGGAAGACCGCAGAGAAGGCGCCCGAAGCCGCCGAGGCGCTGGGCTTGACGGCGCATCGTCTGAAGGCGCTGGGCCTGATCGACAAGATCGTCAATGAGCCGCTGGGCGGCGCACACCGTGATCCGAAGGGCATGGCGACGATGCTCAAGCGCGCGCTCGCTGAGTCGCTGCGCCAGTTCCAGGGCATGAAGACGTCGGAACTCCAGGCCCGCCGTCACGAACGCCTGATGGCTTATGGCAAGTTCAAGGAAACCGAAGGTCGCTGATTCGTCGGCTGATCTCGTCAACAAGGTCGCACAACGCGTTGCCGCGTGTGCGGCCTTTGTTGTTTCTGGCGAGGTCGACACACCGATCGTGGCGATCGCGCTGTCGGGCGGGCGGGATTCCGCCGCGCTCCTGCACGCGTGTGCCGCGTGGCGCGACGCGGGCGCCCGCGTGCAGCTCGTTGCCCTGCATATCCACCATGGCTTGCAGGCCGATGCCGATGTCTGGGAGTGCGCGTGTCAACGCATGGCCGAGGCGGTCGGCGTGGCGTTTCATGCGCGTCGCGTCCACGTAGCGATCGATGCGGGGCAGGGCGTTGAAGAGGCGGCGCGCGAAGCCCGGTACGCCGCACTCGAAGCGCTTTGCGAGGAGACGGGCGCCTCCATCCTGCTGACGGCCCATCATCAGGACGACCAGGCTGAAACGGTACTCCTGCAATTGATGCGCGGGGCCGGCCTCGACGGGCTGGCCGCCATGCCGATGGCTCGGGCGGGCGCAATCACGTTGCTGCGTCCATGGATCGATGCATCGCGCAGCGAGATCGAGCTGTACGCACATGCTCACGCGCTCAGCTGGGTTGAAGATCCGTCCAACACCGACGCACGCTACGCGCGCAATGCATTGCGCCCGCTGCTGGCAGGCATGGCGGATCATTTCCCCGCGTATCGCGAAGCGCTGTCGCGCAGCGCTGCGCATCTGGCGGAGGCCGCCGCGTTGATCGACGAGATTGCACAGGCGGACCTGACCCAAATCGCGTCGGCGAAGGAGCTGAACGTGGCCGCGCTGAATGCACTGTCCGTGCCACGTCAGCGTGCGGTGCTGCGTGCGTGGTTGGCCAAGGCAGGCATGCGCGCGCTGCCAAGTCGACGTCTGGAGGATCTGCGTACGCAGTTGACCGACGCGCGAGATGACGGTGCGCTGCGCATTGAATTGCCGACTGGGCAGGTCAGGCGCTACCGTGGCGTTGCATGGATCGACGCTGGCGCCAGCGATATTCCAGAGCCGGCCGCAATTGCCATCGGTGCGGCGCTGTTCGAGCCGACGCATCTGGCTGAACAGCGCGTGACGTTGGACGCATGGGGCGGGACGCTGTTGTTTGAGCCCGTGGCGAACGACGGTGTTGCAGCCCAAACGTTGCAAGCGCCGCTCCTTCTGACGCCCCGCCGTGGCGGTGAACGCATCGTGCTGCGCTCCGGCGCACCGTCCCGCGCGCTCAAACAGGCCTATCAGGAGGCGGGCATTCCGGCCTGGGAGCGCGAGCGGTTGCCGCTACTTTATGCGGGCGACATGCTCGTGTTCGCAGCTGGGCTGGGAATGAATCGAGCCGCCATGCACACCGGTGCTGGTTGGCAAATCACGTGGTCGGCCGGCGTCGAGGGTGCGCTCTGAAACACATCGTCACCGGTGATTTGCTTGCCGATCGATGTAAATTGCTGTATTTTCAAAAGCTTTTGCACCGCTTCGCCTCCTCCTGATCTTTCCAAGATGGCTCTCATCGTTCACAAATACGGTGGCACCTCGATGGGTTCGGTTGAACGCATCAAGAATGTCGCCAAGCGCGTTGCCAAGTGGCACCGTGCAGGTCACCAGATCGTGGTCGTCCCCTCGGCCATGTCCGGCGAAACCAACCGCCTGCTGGGTATGGCCAAAGAGATTTCGGCCCAACCCGACCCGCGTGAACTCGACATGATTGCCTCGACGGGCGAGCAGGTGAGCGTGGGTCTGCTGGCCATTGCACTGCATGCCGAAGGCATCGACGCCCGCAGCTACACAGGCTGGCAAGTGCCGGTGAAAACCGATTCGGCCTACACCAAGGCGCGCATCCAGTCGATCGATGATGAGCGCGTGCGCGCTGATCTTGACGCGGGCCGCGTGGTCGTCATCACGGGCTTCCAGGGCATCGACAGCGAAGGTCATATAACCACGCTGGGCCGTGGTGGTTCCGATACCTCGGCCGTGGCCGTTGCCGCCGCGCTCGAAGCCGACGAATGCCTGATCTACACCGACGTGGACGGCGTCTATACGACCGACCCGCGCGTGGTGGACGACGCTCGCCGGCTGGACAAGATCACCTTCGAAGAGATGCTGGAAATGGCCAGCCTTGGCTCGAAGGTGCTGCAGATTCGCTCGGTGGAGTTTGCCGGCAAGTACCGCGTGAAGACGCGCGTGCTGTCGTCGCTGACCGACCCGCTGATGCCGCTCGACGTCGAGATGAACTCGGGCACGCTGATTACTTTTGAGGAAGATTCGAACATGGAAGCCGCCGCCATTTCCGGCATCGCCTTTGCCCGCGACGAAGCCAAGATCACCGTGATCGGTGTGCCGGACAAGCCCGGTATCGCTTATCAGATCCTGGGCCCGGTCGCCGACGCCAACATCGACGTCGACATGATCATCCAGAACCAGTCGGTGGAAGGTAAGACGGACTTCACCTTCACCGTGCCGCGCGGCGAATACCAGCGCGCCCTGGCGATCCTGAACGACAGCGTGAAGGCGCATATCGGCGCGGCCAGCGTGTCGGGCGACCCGAAGGTGTCGAAGGTGTCGGTGGTGGGTGTGGGTATGCGCTCGCACGTGGGCATCGCCAGCAAGATGTTCCGCACGCTGTCGGAAGAGGGCATCAACATCCAGATGATCTCCACTTCGGAAATCAAGATCTCGGTGCTCATCGATGAGAAGTACATGGAGCTGGCCGTGCGCGCGCTCCATAAGGCGTTCGAGCTGGATCAGGCGTAATCGGCTGAGCTGACACCGGATGGCCGGGTGGCGACCCGGGGCCATAGATTCTCACCCCATGTCATGCAGTTGTCGTTGACCGGGTGGGGTGAAGTGGCTAGAATACGCGCTTCGTTGCACGGGCTCCTTCGTGTGACGCAAGTTTGGGAGACGTGGCCGAGAGGTCGAAGGCACTCCCCTGCTAAGGGAGCATCCGGGCCAAAACCTGGATCGAGGGTTCGAATCCCTCCGTCTCCGCCAGTTTGGCGCTTCTCGCGGGAAGCGCGCATAACAGGCGGATGCGAGTCGAGCTGACGTGACGGCTCGCATTGCACTGCACGTCAAAAAGCCCGCATGGTTTGCGCCATGCGGGCTTTTTCTTTGTCTGCTCCCCACGCATGCGCCTTCCGAAGATGGCGCGCGCATGCGTGGGTGCATTAACGCATCAGCCTTGGCCGACGACGTCCGGCACACCGGCGGTCACGTTGAAGCCGCAGTCCACGTACGTGATCTCGCCAGTCATACCGCTGGCCAGATCCGACAGCAGGAACGCCGCCACGTTGCCCACTTCCTCGATGGTGACGTTACGGCGCAGGGGGGCCACGTCTTCCATGTACTTGAGCAGCTTGCCGAAATCCTTGATGCCGGACGCGGCGAGCGTCTTGATCGGGCCCGCCGAGATGCCGTTGGCGCGGATGCCCTTCGGACCCAGCGCGCTGGCCAGGTAACGCACGCTCGCTTCGAGCGACGCCTTGGCCAGGCCCATCGTGTTGTAGTTCGGGACCACGCGCTCAGCGCCCAGGTAGGTCAGGGCCAGCAGCGAGGCATTGGGCGAGAGCATCGGCAGCGCAGCCTTCGCCAGCGCGGGGAAGCTATAGGCCGAGATGTCATGGGCGATACGGAACGACTCGCGCGACAGGCCATCCATGAAGTTGCCAGCAATCGCTTCGCGCGGCGCAAAGCCGATCGAGTGCACCAGGCCGTCGAAGTGGCCCCAGTGCTGGCCGAGGTCTTCGAACACCTTGGCGATCTGTTCATCGCTGCCGACGTCGCAATCAAACACCAGCTTGCTGTCGAACTCGGTGGCGAATTCGGTAATGCGGTCCTTGAAGCGTTCGCCGACGTAGGTGAAGGCCAGTTCCGCGCCCTCGCGCTTGCAGGCATTGGCGATGCCGTAGGCGATCGAGCGGTTGGACAGAAGGCCGGTAATCAGAATGCGCTTGCCAGCGAGGAATCCCATGGTTTCTCCATACAAATGTGGGGCAACGTCGCGCCCGTATGTTGCTGTGGTCACTCGTCACTGCAGCGGCGCAGCGGCGGTTTCCGGGGCACGAGGCAATTAGGTGGGCGCGATCATACCGGAAAGCGCGGGGCGCCTGCCCATTTGCGCGGTGCCGCACAACGCCTGCCAGCCTTGTCAATGCGGGACGATCCCGGGCCGGAATTGGTGGGATTGCCGTGGGAGGGCGTTAGAATCGTCGAAAACAGTTTTTCAGACAGCGATCAATCGGATCAACGCATGCAAGGACATTGGGGGCAAGGGGCGCAATGAGCGTGCGCGTTGTGGCACACAAGCGATTCATGGCGCTGTTCAGCCTGCTGGCGGCGATTTGCGCGACACCCGCCTGGGCGGCACACGGCTACGCCGAATATGGCGACCTCAAGTATCCAGCGGGTTTCTCCAATTTCGGCTACCTGAACCCGAAGGCGCCCATCGGCGGCATGCTGCTGCTCGGCAATCCAGACCGCCGCACGAGCTTCGACAAGTTCAATCCATTCACGATCAAGGGGACGTCGGCACCGGGCCTGAATCAACTGGTGTTCGAAAGCCTCCTGATTACGAGCTGGGATGAAACCGCCAGCGGCTATGGCCTGCTTGCGGACGACGTGACGGTGGCTCCCGACGAACTCTCGGTCACGTTCCACATCAACCCGCGCGCGCGGTTCTCCAACGGCGATCGCGTGCGCGCGTCAGACGTCAAATACTCCTACGACATGCTGATGGGCAAGGGCGCGAGCCCGGCCTATCGCAGCATGACCGCAGATGTGGCCAAGGTGACGGTGGTGGACGCCAGCACCATCCGTTACGACTTCAAGCGCAAGAACAAGGAGCTGCCGCTCATCGTCGGCGGCCTGCCGGTGTTCTCGCCCAAGTGGGGCAAGGGCAGCGGCAAGCCCGACGACCCGGATGGCGGCAAGGATGTCGCGTTCGACAAGCTGACCTTCCAGGATCCCGTTGCCAGCGGGCCGTATGTGATCGAGCGCTTCGATCCGTCGCGCGGCATTACCTTCCGTCGCAATCCCGACTACTGGGGACGCGATCTGAACGTGCGCCGTGGCTCGTTCAATTTCGAGCGCATCCAGTACAAGCTCTACAAGGACGAAACCGCCCGCCTGGAAGCGTTCAAGGCCGGCGAGTACGACGCCATGGTGGAATACCGTGCCAAGAACTGGGCCAAGAGCTATGTCGGCGTGAAGTTCCGCAGCGGCGAGTTGATCAAGAGCGAATTCCCGCATCGGAATGGCGCGGGCATGCAGGGCTTTGTGATGAACCTGCGGCGGCCGCTGTTTCAGGATCTTCGCGTGCGCAAGGCGCTGGCGTTGGCGCTCGATTTCGAATGGCTCAATCGACAGCTTTTCTACGGTGCATATCGCCGGCTCGACAGCTACTTCGCCAATAGCGAACTGGCCGCGTCGGATTCGCTCACGGGCATGCCCAGCAAGGGCGAGCTGGCGTTGCTGGAGCCGCTGCGCAGCAAGCTCGACCCCGAGGTGTTTGGTGTGCTGCCCGCACCGCCCTCGACGGATCCGCCTAGCTCACTCCGTGACAACCTGCGGCAGGCACGTCGCCTTCTGGCCCAGGCGGGCTGGACCTACGCCGACGGTGCGCTGCGCAACAGCAAGGGTGAGCCGTTCGTCTTCGAGATGCTCGACGATGGCGGCGCCATGAGCCGCGTCATGGCGGCGTATGCACGCAACCTTGAGAAGCTCGGCATCCAGGTCAACCAGCGCATGACCGATTTCGCGCTCTACCAGAAGCGGTTGGAAGAGTTCGATTTCGACATGATCTCGCTGCGCTTTCCCGATTCGCAAAGCCCGGGCAATGAACTGAAGGACCGCTTCGGCTCCGCTGCGGCTGACGAGGCCGGCTCGGACAACGTGATCGGCCTGAAATCGGCCGCCGTCGACGCGCTGATCGACGATGTGCTGCGTGCCGACAATCGCGACGAGCTGGTCACCGCTTCGCGCGCCCTCGACCGCGTGCTGATGCAGGGTTGCTATGTGATTCCGCACTGGTATTCGGCCTCGCACCGCGTAGCTTACAACAAGAACCTGATGTACCCGGATCGCTTGCCGTATTACTACTCGGCCGAGGCCTGGGTGCTGACGGCCTGGTGGCGGACGCCGGAATCCGCCCAATCGGCTGCCAAATGACCGCATCGGTGACACCATGTTCGCGTACCTGATCAAACGGTTGCTGCTCCTGATCCCGACGCTGATCGGCGTGATCACGCTCACGTTTGTCGTGATCCAGTTCGTACCCGGTGGCCCGGTCGAACAGATGATGATGGAGATGAAGGGGCGGGGCGCGGGCGGCGAGGCCAGCGGTGGCGGTGCCTTCGACTATCGCGGCCGTCGGGGCGTCGACGCCGAGAAGATCAAGGAAATCCGCGCCTTGTATGGCTTCGACAAAAGCCCCGTCGAACGTTACTTCTTGATGCTCGGCCGTTTTGCGCGCTTCGATCTGGGTGAGAGCTACTTCCAGCACCGCAGCGTGTGGGATCTCATCAAGTCGAAACTACCGGTATCGATTTCGATCGGGTTGTGGACGTTCTTTCTCACGTATCTCATAGCGGTGCCGCTCGGCATTGCGAAGGCCGTGCGCGCAGGCAGCCGGTTCGATCTGGTGACCAGCATCATCGTGCTGGTCGGCTATGCCATCCCGGGGTTTGTGTTGGGGGTGCTGCTGCTGGTGCTGTTTGGCGGCGGCACGTTCTTCCAGTGGTTCCCGATCCGCGGCATCACATCCGACAACTGGGATCAGCTCAGCCTGCTCGGCAAGATCACGGATTACCTCTGGCACATCACGCTCCCCGTCATGGCATCGGTGGTGGGCAGCTTTGCCGTCATCACCATGCTGACGAAGAATGCGTTCCTGGAGGAAATCCGCAAGCAGTATGTGCTGACTGCGCGTAGCAAGGGCTTGTCGGAGCGGCGCGTGCTGTGGAAGCACATCTTCCGCAACGCGCTGCTGCCGCTGGTGACGGGGTTTCCTTCGGCCTTCATTGGCGCGTTCTTCACGGGGTCGCTGCTGATCGAGCAACTGTTCTCGCTCGACGGCATGGGCCTGCTGTCGTATGAGGCCGTGATGCGACGCGATTATCCCGTCGTGCTCGGCACGCTGTACTTGTTCACGCTGATTGGCCTGGCGGCGCGGTTGATTTCCGACGTGTGCTACGTGCTGGTCGATCCGCGGATCCATTTCGGCTCGGTTGGGCGATAGGCGGGCCGGCGACCATGACTCAGTATTCGCGCACATCCACGCATGCATCCAACACGGCCGCGCCACATCCGGTGCGCCACTCGCCGTCGCCGCTAAAGCGTGCGTGGCGCCGCTTCAAGCAGCATCGGCTGGGCTATTGGAGCCTGCTCATCTTCGTGGTGCTGTTCGTGCTCAGCCTGGGCGCCGAGTGCATCTCCAATGACCGGCCGCTGGTGGTGAAGTATCACGGCAACTGGTATTTCCCGATCGTGAAGTCGTACCCCGAGACGACCTTCGGCGGGGATTTCCCGACACCGACGGATTACCTCGATCCGTTCATTCGAGACAAGTTCAAGGAGCCGGGCAGCTTTGCGATTTACCCGCCCAATCCGTATTCGTACGAGACGCTGAACTACTTTTCGAAAGAGCCCAATCCGGCGCCGCCTTCTGCGGAAAACTGGCTCGGCACAGACGACCGCGGCCGCGATGTGTTTGCGCGGTTGCTGTATGGCTTCCGGGTATCGGTGCTGTTCGGCTTGGCGCTCACGGTGCTCGGCGTGCTTGTCGGCACGCTAACGGGCGCGCTGATGGGCTTCTTCGGTGGGCGCTTCGACATGGTGTCGCAGCGGCTGATTGAAATCTGGAGCTCGATGCCGGAGCTGTATCTGCTGATCATCTTCGCGTCGATCTTCACGCCCAGCCTTGGGCTGCTCATCATCCTGTTGTCGCTGTTCGGCTGGATGAGCCTTTCGGATTACGTGCGCGCCGAGTTCTACCGCAACCGCTCGCTCGACTATGTGAAGGCCGCGCGGGCGATGGGTCTGTCCAGTTGGCAGATCATGTGGCGCCACATCATGCCCAACAGCCTGACGCCCGTGATCACCTTCCTGCCGTTTCGCATGAGCGCGGCCATTCTTGCGCTCACGAGCCTGGATTTTCTTGGCCTCGGCGTACCGCCATCCACCCCGAGCCTGGGTGAGCTGCTTGCGCAAGGCAAGGCCAACCTGGATGCCTGGTGGATCTCGCTGTCGACGTTCGTGGTGCTCGTGCTGACACTCGTCCTGCTGACCTTCATGGGCGACGCGCTGCGCGATGCCTTCGACACGCGCCTGTCATTCGCCCAACTGCGTACGCGCCAGAAACCGGCGGGGGTGAAATGACCCGCGTCGATCTGCGTTCCTCCACGCCGAAGTACGACGGTCCGCTGTTGCGCTTGGATGACCTGTGCGTGCATTTCGAATCTGAACACGGCGAGGTGACGGAAGCCGTCAAGCATGTCTCGCTCGACTTGCACGCCGGCGAACGCTTTGCGTTGGTGGGCGAATCCGGCTCGGGCAAGTCCGTGACCGCGCTATCGATCATGCGATTGCTGGCCGACGCGCAATACAGCGGCCGCATCCTGCTCGAAGGCCGCGACCTCCTGGCCGCCAGCGAGCGCGAGATGCGCGGCCTGCGCGGCGCCGACGTCGCCATGGTGTTCCAGGAGCCGATGACTGCGCTCAACCCGCTGTACACGATCGGCAACCAGATCGTCGAAACGCTGGAATTGCACGAGGGCCTGGACAAGCGCGCCGCCAAGGCACGTGCGATTGCGCTGCTGGAACGCACCGGCATTGCCGAGGCACCGCGCCGGTTTGACGCCTTCCCCCACCAGCTTTCGGGTGGCCAGCGCCAGCGCGCAATGATCGCCATGGCGCTGGCGTGCTCGCCGAAGCTGTTGCTGGCCGACGAGCCGACCACCGCGCTCGATGTGACGGTGCGCATGCAGATCCTGCAATTGCTGCGCGAACTGCAGGCCGAATTCGGCATGGCCATCATGCTGATCACGCACGACTTGAACATGGTGCGCGCGTTTGCCGAGCGCGTCGGCGTGATGGAGCGTGGCGTCTTGGTCGAAACCGGCAACACGGCCGACGTGTTTGCCGCGCCCCAGCATCCGTACACGATCCGGCTGCTCGAGAGCCGTCCGCAGCGCGACGTCCTGCCGCTGGTGCCGCTTGCCCCCGTGCTGCTTGAGGCCGACAAGCTGACGGTCACCTACGAACGCCATCGCCCCGGGTTTGCCGGCTGGTTCCGGACTGACCCGTTCACCGCGGTCGATGCTGTGTCGCTGCAGCTGCGCGAAGGCGAGACGCTTGGCATCGTCGGCGAATCGGGGTCGGGCAAAACCACGCTCGCGCAGACGCTGCTGGGGCTGCAAACGGCAAAGAGCGGCGACCTGCGTTTCCTGGGCAATTCGCTGCTGCGCATTTCGCGCGACGAGCGCCGGGCAGTGCGTGCGCGCATGCAGGTGGTGTTTCAAGATCCATACGGCTCGCTGTCGCCGCGCATGACGATTGAGGAAATCGTCGGAGAAGGGCTGGCGCTGCACCAACCGCACGTCAACGCCACCGAGCGCCGTCACCGCGTGATCGAGGCGCTGCGCGAAGTTGGCCTCGACCGCACAGCGCTCGGCCGCTACCCGCATGAATTCTCCGGTGGACAGCGCCAGCGCGTCGCCATCGCACGTGTGCTGATTCTCAAGCCGCAGCTGCTGGTGCTGGATGAGCCCACTTCGGCACTCGATGTGTCAATCCAGCAGCAGGTGCTTTCGCTGCTGTCAGCCCTTCAGAAAAAGTACAACCTGTCGTATCTATTCATCAGCCACGACCTTGCCGTCATCCGCGCGATGTCACATCGCGTGGTGGTGATGAAGGATGGGAAAGTGGTGGAAGAGGGTGACACTGAAGCGGTGTTGGCATCGCCTTCTCACCCCTACACCTGCAAGCTGATGGCGGCTGCCTCACTCATCCCTGCCCGGGATAACCCGTAAAACGCACCGCGTTTGCCCCGAATCAGTGCAGTTTTGATGCGCTGTTTTTGTAAGAATGCGCATCCAAAGTCATGTCTAAGTGCCTGATTTGCATGTGGATTCCGATGAATTTGTAACGACCTTTGACAAGTCAAAGTGTCACTTTTATCATCCTGCGAGATTGTTTTAACAAGATTCGGACTGTTCTCATTTGCGGCTGCGTATGTTCGCCGCATCATTACGAGTTTCCGAGGGAGAGCCAATGCAGCATTTCGTACTTCATTCCATGGCGCGCCTAGCGGTAGGGGTTGTGATCGGTTGCGGCGTGATCGTGTCGAATGCAGTGCATGCTGATACGGTCTTCAAGGACACGGAAGTCCGCGCCGACGTCAAGCCCGAAGCCAAGCCGGGCCTCATCTCCAACGTGATGAGCAAGACCGGCGACGTCGTCATGAACGCCCTGGGCATGATCGGTCTGCGCTACCGTTTCGGCGGCAACACGCCGGAATCGGGCCTCGATTGCAGCGGCTTCGTCCGCTACGTTTTCAACGACACGTTCGGTTTCCTGCTGCCGCGTCGCGCCGTGGAAATGAGCCGTGTGGGCACCAGCGTGGACACGGCTGAACTGCGTCCCGGCGACTTGGTGTTCTTCAACACCATGCGCCACACGTTCTCGCACGTCGGTATCTACATCGGCGACAACAAGTTTGTGCACGCACCGTCCACCGGCAGCAAGATCCGCGTGGATGACATGACCGCCTCGTACTGGGTGACGCGCTACAACGGTGCCCGCCGCATCGAAGGCAACTCCGGTGCCGCAATCAAGGACGGCGCCGACAACTTTGTCGAGCAACTCAAGCGCGTCGACCCGAACGCCGCCGGCAAGCCGCTGGCCATGTACGGCGGTTGATTCGCTGGGATTCGCTGTCACGCAATAGAAAAAAGACCGCCGCGGCGGTCTT
>NZ_VOSS01000050.1 GCF_007997035.1 Ralstonia sp. TCR112
GACATAAATTCAAGAATCCCTCGCCATCTCGGCGCGCCTTCTTCTTGCTTACTTTCTTTGGCAAGACAATGAAAGTGAGTCAGCCCCGGCAGGGGATGAAAGAAAGGCAAACCACCAACACCAAAACAAAAACCCAAAACAAAAATCAAACCTTCAAAACCACAACCCCCAACGGCGGCAGCCGCAACACCAACGACTGCCCCTGCCCATGCGCCGCCACGTGGTCCACATCCACCGCCCCGCCGTTCCCGAAATCGCTGCCGCCATACACGGCAGCATCCGTGTTCAGCACCTCCCGCCACTGCGTGGCCCCGTCCGCCGGCGGCACGCCAATGCGATACCCCTCCCGCGGCACCGGCGTCATATTCGCCACCACCAGCATCGGCCGCCCTTCGCCATCCAGCCGCAGGAACGCAAACACGCTGTTGGTGCGGTCATCGCCAATCACCCAGTTGAACCCTTCCGGCGCGGTGTCCCGCGCATGCAATGACGGTTCGTTCCGGTACAGCGCATTGAGGTCGTGCACGAGCCGCTGCACGCCACGGTGCCGCGGGTCGTCCAGCAGATGCCATTCGGGCGAGGCATCGTGGTTCCATTCGCCCACTTGCCCGAACTCGCTGCCCATGAACAGCAGCTTCTTGCCCGGGTGCGTCCACATGAACGCGAGGTACGCGCGCAGGTTCGCCAGCCGTTGCCATTCATCGCCGGGCATCTTGCCCAGCAGCGAGCCCTTGCCGTGGACCACCTCGTCGTGCGAGATCGGCAGGATGAACTGTTCGGAGAACGCGTACACCAGCCCGAACGTCATGCCGTCGTGATGGTGCTGGCGGTACACCGGGTCGCGCTGCATGTAGTGCAGCGTGTCGTGCATCCAGCCCATGTTCCACTTGTAGTCGAAGCCCAGGCCGTTGAACTCCACGGGCGCGGTCACGCCGGGCCACGCGGTCGATTCTTCGGCGATGGTGATGGCGCCGGGGCAGCGTTCGTGCACGACCGTGTTCATCTGCTGGAGGAACGCCACGGCCTCCAGGTTTTCGCGGCCGCCGTAGCGGTTGGGCACCCATTCGCCGGCGCGGCGCGAGTAGTCGCGATACAGCATCGACGCCACGGCATCCACGCGCAGGCCGTCGATATGGAAGCGCTCCAGCCACTCCAGCCCGCTGGCGATCAAAAAGCCGCGCACTTCGTTGCGGCCGAAGTTGTAGATGAGCGTGTTCCAGTCCTGATGGAAACCTTCGCGCGGGTCCTGGTGTTCGTACAGTGCGGTGCCGTCAAACTGCGCCAGCCCGTGCGCGTCCGTCGGGAAGTGCGCGGGCACCCAGTCGACGATGACGCCCAGGCCGGCCTGATGGCAGCGGTCGACAAAGCGCGCAAACGCCTCGGGCGCCCCAAAGCGCGCAGACGGTGCGAACAACCCCAGCGGCTGATAGCCCCAACTGCCGCCAAACGGATGCTCCGCCACCGGCAGCAGTTCAATGTGCGTGAAGCCGAGCGCCGTGACGTAGGGGATCAGCCGGTCGGCCAGCTCGTCCCATTGCAGGTTGCGGCCGCCGTCTTCCAGGTCGCGCAGCCAGGAGCCGGCATGCACTTCATAGATGCTGATGGGCGCGTCGGGCTTATGGCGTTCTGCGCGCGTTTGCATCCACTGCTCGTCGTTCCAGCGCAGCGGCGCCGGGTCGGCCACGACGGAGGCGGTGGCGGGCGGCGGTTCGGTCTGGCGGGCGGCGGGGTCGGCCTTGACCATCAGCCGGCCGTCGGCGCCGATCAGTTCGAACTTGTAGCGCGCACCGGGGCCAACGCCCAGGCCGCTCGGCAAAAACAGTTCCCACACGCCGGCCTGATGGCGCAGGCGCATGGGGTGGCGGCGGCCGTCCCACTGGTTGAACTCGCCCACCACCGACACGCGCTGCGCATTCGGTGCCCACACCGCAAAGCGCACGCCGCTGATGCCGTCGATGCGCATCGCCTGCGCGCCCAGGCAGCTTGCCAGCGCCCAGTGCGTGCCCTCGTTGAGCAGATGCAGGTCCAGGTCGCCCAGCAGCAGCCCGAAGGCGTATGGGTCTTCGGTTTCCTGCACGGCTTCATGGCCGGTGCCCGCAGGCCAGATGATGCGCAGGCGATAAAGCTCCGGGTGGCCATACACGTCCTGCGCATCGGCGCGCAGGGGGCCGTGGAACAGCCCCGTGCGGCCGACCGGCGTCATCTCCGTGATGATCTGGCCGCGCGAGTCAATGGCCTGCACACGGCGCGCGCCCGGGTAGAAGGCGCGCACAACCCAGCGCGTGCCGTCCTCCGTGTCCAGGCGATGCGGGCCCAGCACGGCAAACGGATCGCCCAGACGGCCATGCGTCAGCGCATCCACGCGCATCTGGTCGACGCCCGGCGGCAGCACGATTGGCGCCTCGGGTTCGGTGGCGGTTTTGGTTGGGGTGGCAAAGTCGAGCGCGGTCACGGTGGGCCTCCGGTCGAGTCTTCCGCAGCGGGCGGTGGTGGCTCTGCATGCAGCAGGCGACGTGCCACCGCGTGAAGCCTTCCAGCGGAATCGGCAGCCAGGTCGGGCGGTTGGATGCTTCGTAGTTGACCTCGTACGCGGCCTTTTCCAGCAGGAACAGATCGAGCAGGTGCAGATCGATCACCGGCTGATCCAGCGCGTTCAGATCGGGCCCGCGAATGGCGGCGGCATACGCCTCCAGGAAGCGTTCGGTGGACGCAGCGCGGAAGCGTTCCAGCAGGATGTTGCGGCGTTCCTGCGCGGGCCCCGCCACGTGTTCGGGGCTTTGCCGCATGGCACCCACCACGTAGTCGAGCGAGCGCATCAGCCCGGCCACGTCGCGCAGGGGGCTGGTCTTGCGCCGGCGTTCTTCCACAGGGCGCGAAGGCTCGCCTTCAAAGTCGATCAAGAAGGCATCGCCCTGCGCCACCAGCACCTGGCCGAGGTGGAAATCGCCATGGATGCGCGAGAGCGTCGCGCCCAGGCCGTCTTCGGCATGCGTGCGGGCGGCGTCGAGCAGTGCCTGATGTTGCGACAGCAGCCATTGCACGTCGGCTTGCAACGGGCTGTCGGGGTTTTGCCGTTGCCATGCCGTCAGGTTGTCGTGCGCGCGGGTCAGCTGTTCGCTCACGCGAGCGATCCAGTAGGCGGCATCGTCGGTGTCGGCAATGCGCGCGCCAAAGTTCGGGTCTTCGGTGGGTGCCGCCAACGCCGCATGCAATTCGCCCAGCCGCGTGCCGATCACGCCGATGAAGTTGACGTAGCCGGCCAATGCCTCGTCGGTATCCACGCGCGCTTCCGAGACGGCCACTGGGGACGATTCACCATCGCCAGAGGTCACGCCTTCCATCTGTACGGCCAGTTCGTCGATGGTGCGCCGCAGGTAGTCCAGCGCCCATGTCCAGGCATCGCCCTGGTTGGGCACAAAGCTCTGCATGACGGCCAGCGTCGAACGTTCGCCGTCGGCAGCGTGGTGAGAAACCTCGCCGATCAGCGCCGCCGTGTTGGCATAGCCCACGCGCGTGAGGTGGCGCGTCATCTCCACCTCGGGGTGGACGCCCGCTGCGATACGCCGGATGAGCTTGACGATGACGGACTCGCCAATCACCAGCGAGCTGTTCGATTGCTCGGCCGCCAGCCACTGGATGGGCGTGTCGGGCGCCAGCGGCAGCGGCGCAGGCCGTGTGCTGCCGGCTTCGGGCGACACAGCCGGTTCCGCCAGTTCTGCGATGTGCGGCTCGGGCTCGAACCGCACGGTGCCGTCATTGGCCTCCAATGTGGTACCGCGCACGAGGTTGGTGAGCAGCGCGCGGGCGAAGGTCTCGGTGGTGAAGGCGTCGGTCAGGTAGCCGACATGGCGGCCGCGCCGCACGCGCGCCAGCGCCAGCTGAATGGGCAGGGCCGGCAGCGTGGACGATTCCCAGGCGATGGAAAGCGGCAGCAGGTAGCGCTCGACGCGCTCGGTGCCGTCGGGGCTGCCCAGTGTGACGGCCACTTCGTTGAAGAACACCTCGGGCCGCGTTGCTCCGGCCAGCGGGCGATTCGTGGATGCCGCATCCACCGGCACGGTCGCGCCCCATGCAAACTTCGCGCTACGCAGCACGCTGTCCTTGGCGGCAAACCAGCGGCGCTTCGGCAGATACGTCGGCAGGATTTCGCGTTCGATCAACTGGCGGTGCGCCTCGCGCTGCCGCGTGTCGGCCAGGGCATCGAGCCCCGCGCGCAGCACCAGCGTCGTGAACTCGGGCAACTGCTCTGCGGCCGGTTGCGCCCAGGTCGGCCCCGGCTCGTTCTCGCGCAGCTCCAGCCAGTAGAAGGCGTACGGCGGCAGCGTGAGCAGATACGACAACTGCCCGATGGGCGGAAACGCCGTCCCGCCGATCAGCTCCACCGGCACCCGCTGCGCAAAGGCGGACAGGTCCAGCTCCACAGCCTGCGAGGCGCGGGAGAGATTGGCCACGCAGAGGATGGGCGCCTCGCCTTCCAGCGCGCGGATATACGCCAGCACCTTGCGGTTCGAAGGCTGCAGGAACTGGATGGAACCCCGGCCGAACACGCGATGCCGCTTGCGCGTGGCCAGCAGCCGGCGCGTCCAGTTCAGCAGCGAATGCGCGTCGCGGCTCTGCGCCTCCACATTCACCGATTCATAGCCGTACAGCGAGCCCATGATGGCCGGCAGCACGAGCTGTTCGGGGTCGGCGCGCGAGAAGCCGCCGTTGCGGTCGGGGGACCACTGCATCGGCGTGCGCACGCCGTCGCGGTCGCCCAGGTGGATGTTGTCGCCCATGCCGATTTCATCGCCGTAGTACATGACGGGCGTGCCGGGCATGGAGAACAGCAGGCTGTTCATCAGCTCGACGCGGCGGCGGTCGCGTTCGAGCAGCGGTGCGAGCCGGCGTCGGATGCCCAGATTCAGGCGCGCACGGCGGTCGCTGGCGTAGACCTCCCAGAGGTAGTCGCGCTCGGCGTCGGTCACCATTTCGAGCGTCAATTCGTCGTGATTGCGCAGGAAGATGGCCCATTGGCAGCCGGGCGGCACCTCCGGCGTCTGACGCATGATGTCGGTGATCGGGAAACGGTCTTCACGCGCGATCGCCATGTACATGCGTGGCATCAGCGGGAAGTGGAACGCCATGTGGCACTCGTCGCCGGCACCGAAGTATTCCTGCGTGTCTTCCGGCCACTGGTTGGCCTCGGCCAGCAGGAGGCGGTTCTTGAATTCGCCGTCCATGGCCGCGCGAATCTTGCGCAGCACTTCGTGCGTCTCGGGCAGGTTCTCGTTCGACGTGCCTTCGCGCTCCACCAGATACGGCACGGCATCCAGCCGCAGACCATCCACGCCGAGGTTGAGCCAGAACTTCATCACGCCGATCACGGCCTTGAGCACGCGCGGGTTGTCGAAGTTGAGATCGGGCTGGTGCGAGTAGAAACGGTGCCAGTAGTACGCGTTGGCGACCGGGTCCCACGTCCAGTTGGAGGGCTCGGTGTCGATGAAGATGATGCGCGTGCCGGCGTACTTCTTGTCGTTGTCGGACCACACGTAGAAGTCGCGCAGCGCAGAACCCGGCTTGGCGCGCCGCGCACGCTGGAACCACGGGTGCTGATCCGACGTGTGGTTGATGACCAGTTCCGTGATCACGCGCAGGCCCCGCGCATGCGCTTCGGCAATGAAGCGGCGCACGTCGGCCATGGTGCCGTAATCAGGGTGGACGCCGCGGTACTCGGCGATGTCGTAGCCGTCGTCACGGCGCGGCGACGGATAGAACGGCAGCAGCCAGATGACGTCCACGCCCAGCTCGGCGATGTAGTCGAGCTTGGAGATCAAGCCGGGAAAGTCTCCGACGCCGTCGTTGTCGGAATCGCAGAACGATTTGACATGCAGCTGATAGATGACGGCGTCCTTGTACCAGAGCGCGTCGTCCACCAGCAGCGCGGTCGGATTGCGCGTCATGACGGGTTTTCCTCCGAAGGCAGGGCCGGGCGCACGCGCCAGATGGCAAACGGCTGCTCGGGTTCAAGGCGGATGTGCTGCCACTTGCCGCGCCAGACCGTGCGCTGGCCGTTGACCAGGTTCTCGGCCATCAGCGCGCCGTGGTCGGGCAGGCCCCATTGCCACAGTGGCAGTTCGATGTCGGATTCGTGCGCGTGGTGCGGGTCGAGGTTGATGGCGACGAACACCGTGTTGTCACCAAAGCGGTCCGGCGACAGGGCGTTGGCCAGTTCGGCCTGCGAGGTTTCCAACCGCGCCGGCAGCACGGGCGGCGTCGATTTGCTGAAGAACAGGATCTGGTCGCCCGAGGCCGGCTGGAACGTCACGCCCAGATGCGAGTGCAGCGCCGGGTTGGCCCGCCGGATGCGATTGAGCAGGGCGATTTCCTTGACGATGTTGCCGGGGCGGTTGTGGTCCCACGCACGCAACTGGTATTTCTCGGAGTCGAGGTACTCCTCCTTGCCGGGCACCGCGGCGCCTTCGCACAGCTCGAAGCCGTTATAGACGCCCCACAGGCCCGACAGCGTGGCCGCCAGCGCTGCACGAATCAGGAAGCCCGGCCGGCCCGACGTCTGCAGGAACACCGGGTTGATGTCCGGCGTGTTGACGAAGAAGTGCGGGCGGAAATATTCACGCACCGGCGTGCGCGTCAGCTCGGTCAGGTAATCGATGAATTCCTGCTTGGTGTGCCGCCACGTGAAGTACGTGTACGACTGCGAGAACCCGACCTTCGCCAGCCGGTACATGACCTTGGGCCGCGTAAAGGCTTCCGACAGGAACACCGTATCCGGATAGCGCGCGCGCACCTCGCCGATCATCCATTCCCAGAACGGCAGCGGCTTGGTGTGCGGGTTATCGACGCGGAACAGGCGCACGCCTTCGTCGGCCCAGAACATCACCACGTCGCGCAGCGCCGTCCACAGGCTGGGCTTGGCGTCGTCGGCATAGAAGTCGACGTTGACGATGTCTTCGTACTTCTTGGGCGGGTTCTCGGCGTATTTGATGCTGCCGTCGGGGCGCCACGCAAACCAGCCGGGGTGTTCGCGCAGCCAGGGGTGATCGGGTGAGCATTGAATGGCGAAGTCCAGCGCCAGCTCCAGGCCCTTCTCACGCGCCGCGCGCATCAGGCGGCGGAAGTCTTCGAGCGTACCGAGCTGCGGATGGATGGCGTCGTGCCCGCCTTCGGCAGCGCCAATCGCGTATGGGCTGCCCGGGTCGTCGGGCTCCGCTCGCAGGCTGTTGTTGCGGCCCTTGCGATTGGTGCGGCCGATGGGGTGGATGGGCGGGAAGTACAGCACGTCGAAGCCCATGCCGCGGATGGCGCCCAGACGGCGGATCACGTCGTCGAAGGTGCCGTGCCGCTGTTCGTCATCCGATGCCGAGCGTGGGAACAGTTCGTACCAGCTTGCGAACGCTGCGCCGGCGCGCTCTACGTCGAGCGGGTACGCCACGCTTTCGACATAGAAGGGCCGGTAGTGCGACGCCTGCGCCATCACCTGTGCGGTCACCGGGTCCAGCAGCAGCTTGAGACGGTGCGCGTGATCGGCATCCGCCAGCAGTCGAGCCAGCTTGTGCAGCGCGTCGGCGGCTGCGTCCTGCGGGGCGTGCTCGGCTGCCTGGGCGACCAGCCGTGCGCCTTCTTCCAGCTCCAGCGTCACGTCAACGCCGGCCGTGTGCTTCTTCTCCAGCTCAGACCGATAGGTGCCGAAGGCATCGCGCCACGCAGCAACGGCGTACACGTGCCGCCCCAGGCGTTCCGGCCGGAATGCGCCGCGCCAGCGATCGTTGCCCAGGGCCACCATCGGCACGTGCTGCCACGCGTCTTCATCCTGGGCGCGCCACAGCAGGTGGACGGCCAATTTGTCGTGCCCGTCCATCAGCACGTCGGCCTCGACCACGATGTCGTCGCCCACCAGGCGCTTGACGGCAAAGCGTCCGTCTTCAACGGAGGGCTGCACCTGTTCGATACCGATGCGCGGCGAGGCGATGGCTGCGTCGACAGGGTCCTTCGCTTCGCCGGCCTTGGCGCGCGGGCTCTTGGCGGGCTTGGCGGCCGCAGGAGCGCGCACCGGGGCATTGCGGAAGACGCGCCAGACCTGCACGTCGCCGGGCAGCAGATCGATCTCCGCCAACGGACGCGCATTGGCGCGCAGCGTGTCGTCGCAACTGCCGACGGGCTCCGTCAGCAGATCGAGCGCCACGCCGCGCGTAAAGCCGCCGGCCACGCCGGGCAGGAAGTGGTCGGCATGCACCGACACGCCCATGTAGAGGTCGGGGTTGATGACCGTCAGCGTGGCGGCATCGCCTGCGCGCAGGTCCGGGCCATCGGCGCGCAAGAGGGCGGTGGCCGGCGCGTCGGGGCCGGTCAGCATGCGCAGTTCGGCGTGCGGCGCGACGGTGTTCGTCTCGCGTGCGGCGCGGATGGTCGCATTCACATCACGTACTGCATCGCTCAGGTCGAATGCGGCATGCGCGTCGATCCATTGCTGGTCGGAGGGGTCACCGCGCTCGGCCAGCATCGGCAGCAGTGCGCCGCGCTCGAAGCCCAGCGGCATCAGCCAGCCGGCATCGAGCGTATCCGCCACGTGCAGGAGACGGCGGTAGGCGCGTTCGCGGATCATCGCGTCGCCGAATGCCTGGCCGTAGCGCGTGCCGAACGGCGCTTCCACCGTGGCGATGGGCGGTGCGACGGCGACGAGGCGCGCGTGTTCTTCCACCATCCAGCCGGCACGGAAATCCCACCAGCGCAGCGACGAAAACGTCGCGTCAAAGCCGACACCTGCCAGTGCGTCGATGGCCGCGCCGTCCATGCCGGGCGTCCACGCCAGGAAGCGGACGGCATCGGCCTCCTTGCGCACGTCGGCGATCAGCGTGCGCCAACGTTCGGCAGGCAAGCGGCCCGGCGCTTCGCAGCGGAATCCGCCGATGCCCAATGCGGCCCAGTTGCGCAGCTGCTGCGTCCACCACGTGAGGATGGCGTCGGCGGTGCGCGGGTCGTCGTGGCGGAACGAAGCCACCTCGAGGTGCGACGGCGGCAGGCGCGGGTCGAGCGCGTCGCCGTCTTCGGCGTGGCTGGCGAACCAGTCGGGGTGGTCGGCCCGCAGCGGCGCATCGATGGCAACGCGGTCGACCACGAGGTCGAGCAGCAACGTCAGCCCGCGCGCGCGGCAGACTTCGGCCAGCGTGCCGAGCGCGGCGTCGGCCGGCCCGCCGCCCAGCGCTGCATGCAGTTGCGCATGGTCCCGCGTGACGAAGACGTTGCCGGCCGCACCCACGGCAAACGGCGGCGCCATCAACACATGGTCAAAACCCAGTGCGG
>NZ_VOSS01000051.1 GCF_007997035.1 Ralstonia sp. TCR112
TTTGCTTACTTTCTTTGGCAAGACAAAGAAGCTGAGTCACCCCGGCAGGGGATGAAACAAGGGATGCACCACAAAAAAAAGACCAGAGCCAAAAACCCAAACAACAAAAACCCTACCCCCCGTTCAACCGATCATCACTCCGCGAAGTCGTCGTAACACGCCCATCCGCCCCAAAGTGCACATTGAAGAAAGCCCGTTCAGTCGCGCTTTCCATCCACCGATACCCCCAAACCTCTTCCTGCTTCAGCTTAAACACCTCCACCTTCCCCGGCTTGCCCAGCATCCGGCGAACGTCATCCTTGCTTTGCCCAATCCGCACGCGCCCAAAATTCTCGGCGGTCAACACCTGCTCGATCTTCTGCACGTGCCCGTCAGGCCCGATCGTCACCATCCACGTTGAAGTCCCTTCCGGCCCGCGGGGATACTCCAGTTGCCGCGTGCCGCCTTCGTTCTCCCAGATCATCTCCGGCTGGCCTGCGGTGGCCCTGACATCGTCCTCGGTGGATTGCCCGGCCACGATGCCCTTGAACAGCAGGTTGTCCGGCTTGGCCGATTGCCACGCCCGCTTGGCGGCATCGCCCACGCGATCCACTGCCTGGTCGACCTTCTGCTGATCACAGCCGAACAACCCCAGCAACGAAGCCAGAATGCCCATGGTGACTCCCACTTGTGCGAGTTGACGAAGATGCGACATGGAACTCCTCGTTCGAAACTTGTACCCGTCGCCATTCTGGCAGCCGGGCTATCCGATTACCAACGCTTGTTGAACAGGACCGACGCACCGTTGATCGTGCCGCCGCGCGCCACCACCGACCACCGCCGTGAGAACTGCCACGTCAGTTTGACGATGGAGTCCGCTGTCGACAGGCTCTGCTCATAGCCGACGGTGATGCGCTCGGAAATCGCCTTGCCCAGGCTCACCACCTGCGGGTCGGTCAGGCCGGCTGTGGACGGCCCGATCGAAAACTCGTCGAGCCCGAAGCGCCGGGCCACGTTCTTGCCTGCCACGTTGCCGAGCAGGCCGAGCGCCGCCCCGGACATCGCCTGCTGCTGGCCCAGGCCGGCGTTCGACGCGCTGTAGCCGAACATCAGCCACGAAAGCTTGTCTTCATCGGGCACGTTCGGCTCCGAGACGAGCTTGACGCGCGGCTGGCGCACCGTGCCGGTCACCTGCACGCCGGCTTCAACTTCCTGGTTGCGCCGCATGGCAGTGATGTTGAACGACGGATTGTTGATCGGCCCGACGAAGTTCAGCACGCCCCGTTCGATGGCCAGCTTGCGGCCGAACGCCTCGTACGTGCTGCCCTCGCGCACGTAGATCGTGCCGGTGCCGCGCAGGGGTACCAGCGGCTCGCTGTGCACGTGCATCTGGCCGCCAAGCGACAGGTCCGCGCCCGCGCCCTTGAAGCGGAAGTTGTCGCCAAAATCGACGTCCACATCGACCACCGGGCTGAAGCGGCCGGCCGGCTTCTCTTCGCGTTTGACGCCGCGCTCGGCCTGGTTGCGGGCGGCATCGGCGCGGCGGACGATCACCACGTCGTCGCCCAGCGAAGGCGCGCCGTCCTTCGGCAGATCGAACAGGCCGCGGTCGACCTTGAATTTGCCGGTGATGGCCACGCGGTCGTTGTCGTTGGCAATGCGCGCCTGACCCGACAGCACCAACGTGCGGTCCGGATCGGCAAAGAGCTGCAGCTTGTCGGCAACGATGGAGCCCGCGAGGTTCGGGTTCGCCTCTCCAAGCTGCACGCGGCCCTGCGCGCGCACGGTACCGTCGCCACCGTGGAACACCACCTCTTGCAGGTCGACCACGTTCTGGTCGAGCGCCACACGCACGACGCCCTTGGTCAGGCGGATGCCCTGGTCATACAGCGCCACCTCGACGTCCTGGCCGGTCAGGAAGCCGCTCACCTTGGGCGCGCCCACGGTGCCTGCAAATGTCAGGCTGGCCGCAAGCTGCCCGTCCGTTGCGACGTCCGGCCCGAGCAGATCACCGATGCTCTTGAGTTGCGGCAGGCTGATCGTCAAGCCGCCGGAGAACGGCGACGTGGGCGCCATGAGCGCCAAGGTGCCCGGCCCCGGATCCCGCACGAGCCCGACACCCGCATCGAGGTAAAGGTTGCCCACGCGCGTCGATTGCACGGTGCCGCGCAGCCCAAGGCGCATGCCCTCGCCGCGCGCCTCCACGGTCGCTTCTGTCAGGCCCAATGGCGTGAAACCGCGGCCGGCATTGATCGACAGATCGCCGCTGCGCCGGGTGATGCGCGCGGTGCCGGTGGCCGTGCTGCCGAGGTCCAGATCCCATTGGCCGTCCACAACCAGATCCGTGCGCACCGGCGGAGCCTGGCCCGTCCAGGTGCGCACCAGCTCCAGCACCCGCGCGATCTGCAAGCCGTCGACGCGGCCCGCGCTGCGCACGTGGCCTTGGGCGGATTCGACGCGCTCGATATGGATGGGCGTCTGATCCAGCGTCAGGTCTGCACGGCCCATCATCAGCCGGCCAGGCGCCACCGAGAGCTTCACTGGCGCCGTGAGTTGCAGGTTGGGCGCGCCCTGCGCCGAGAGCGTGGAAATCGTGCCGTCCCACCCGTCGCCATCCTTGCCGGGCGTCAGCGCACCGTCACCTGCCAGCGCAAACTTGAACGGCTGGTTGCGGACGTTGCCATCGGCATCGGCGCGGAAGCGGTGGGCGCGTCGCGTGCCGTCCAGCGTGGCATGCACTTCTCGCAACGACAGGCTTGGCCCAGTCACGCGTTGCGCGGTCAGTTCGAACAGCAATGGCCCATCGATGCCGTCGCGGATCTGCGCGCGGCCGTTGGCGGTATCGATCTTGTTTCCCTGATAGGCGAGTTGGCTCGCGCGGAACGTGGCATCCACCTGCGGGCGCTTGATCGTGCCGGAGACATCGCCGGACAAGGTGACCGCCCCGCTCACGCCAAGCTGCAAGCGTGCAAGCTGCGGCGCATCGATTTCAACATGCATGCGGTCGCCCGCCGCGCCAAAGCTGCCCCGCAGACTGGCCTTGTTGCCGGCCACGTCGAGCTTGGCGTCGCTGGGCAGCAGGCGTTCACCGCGCAGGTGGACATTGCCGTCGCCGGTCATCGGCAAGCCGGCGTAATCGCTATCGCGCACGGCAAATTTGACGGCGGCGTCGATCGGCTCACCCAGCGTGCCGCGCGCATCGAACTCGGCGTTGATGCGGCCCTTGGCCACCTTGGCCAGCCGCGACGGATCGAACTCCGCCAGATTGCCCTTGAAGGCAAACGACTGCGCATCATCGTGCTTCAGCGTGCCCGCCAGCGTCAACCGCGAGCGCCCCAGCGACACCTGGGCGCTTTCCACCGCCACCTGCGCCGCATCGAGCACCGCTTTCGCTTGCGCACGCATGTCGCCCCCCGCCAGATCAAGCGCCACGCGCTGCGTGCCGCCCGCAAAATCGACGGTGATGGGGCCAGCAAGCTTTGTTTTCTCCAACGATGCATGAAGCGCCTGCAGATCGAGCTGGCGCACATCCACGCGCAGTGCGCCATGCCCCTTCTGCACATCGGCGCCGCCCGTGAGCACCGCGCCGCCCAGCAGCCGCACATCGAGACCGGTGAGTTGCTGATCGTTTTCGTTCAGCCGCACCTGCGCACGCAGCGACTGCAGCGGCACCTTCTGCTTGTCGAGCGTGCCAGGCTGCGCATTGTCGATCTGGATCGGGCCCGCCACCGTCAGCGTCTTGGCCTTCTCATCCGGGCGCAGATCGGCGTGGATCGACAGCGATGCCTCCGGCGCGCCCGGCGCAAAGGCTCGCGGATTCACGTGTTCCGCCGACACCACAGCGCGCGACAAGGGCAACGCACCGAACGGCGTGGCGTCGATCAACGCTTGCGCGGTCAGCTTGGCGCCGGTGCCGGTCGCGTCGATGTGCAGCGCTTCCAGCGAACCTGACAGCTGCGCCGACACCGCCGCATCCTGCTTCTGCCCGTTCACCTCGAACTGCGTGGCGAGTGTTGCGGCGCCGGTGAGCGGATACGGCCGCGTGCCGGTCATGCGCAGCGTGGCGCCCAGCTTGCCGGCGGGCGTCTCCATGCCGTCGAGCAGCACTTTGTGATGCGTGCCGTCGGTGTGCAGGCTGCCGACAATCGACTTCAGTTCGGTGGTCGACGTGCCTTGCCGGATGGCGAGGCGATCGACGGCGAGGCGGTCCACATCCAGGGCCAGCGGCAGCACCAGCGAATTCGGCGGTCCACTCGGCGGTGTGGGCGGCGTCGGATGCAGGATCACATCGACATTGCCCGCACGCAGATACGCGAAGTGCGCATGCCACGGACCACGCGTGATGGCCCAGCGGCCCTCCACATGGTCGATGCGCACTTCCGTGCTGCCCGCGCGGACGTGCAGATCACGCAGCGACAGGCCCTCGCGCACGGTGCCGCCCTCCAGCTTGCCAGACACATAGGCGTTGCCAAAGCGCGTGGCGAGCGACCACAACTGCGCCGTGCCCGATTGCGAATGGATGGCCCAAAGCAG
This sequence comes from Ralstonia sp. TCR112, assembly GCF_007997035.1. Lineage (GTDB taxonomy): Bacteria > Pseudomonadota > Gammaproteobacteria > Burkholderiales > Burkholderiaceae > Ralstonia > Ralstonia edaphi. The sequence goes on from NZ_VOSS01000051.1 coordinate 4,513, forward strand.
CCAGCCGGCCAGCGCCAGCACGATCACCAGGACAAGTGCGATCAAACCGCCGAGCCAGCGCAGGGTGCGGCGGCCCCAGCTACGCTTGGTACGCGCGGAGCGAGGGGCTTCGGGTTGCTTCGGTTCAGGTGTTTGCGGATCGGTCATCGTCATGTTCAGAACGCGATGCCCAGCGACACGCTCGGCCGGAACTGCTTCTGCTGGATGCCATAGGCCATGTCGAGCTGAATCGGCCCGACCGGGCTCTTCCACCGCACGCCGACGCCCACACCGTTGAACCAGCGGCGCTCCGACCAGTTGTCGGTGGCCGTGCCGGTATCCCAGAACACGGCGGCACCCCATTGCGGCAGGAACCAGCGTTGATACTCCAGCCCGCCAGTGACAAGGAACTTGGTCGGCAGCGTGCTGCCGTTGACGTCGTTACCGATGCTCTGGAAATCGTAGCCGCGCACCGACTGCGTGCCGCCCGTGCGGAAGCGCAGCGTGGCCGGCACGCCGTCGCCGGAACCGGACGTGATGACCGCGCCCAGCTCGCCCCGCGCCACGAAGATGTCGCGCTGCCCCACCGGCACGAACTGGCGGATGCGGCTGTACGACCGAACGAATGATTGGTCGGTCAGCACGCCCTTCACTGCCGCACCGATCTGCGTGGTGATGATGTTGCCGCGGCGCGGGAACAGCGGGTCGTCCACATCGCGGCGCGTCCAGGCGAAACCGGGGACGAGCGCCTTGCTCAACTGGCGCTCGGCGCCGTCGGGCCGCAAGTCGTCGTAGTAGAAATCAACGGTGAACGACGTCTCATAGATGCCGCGCACGCGCGTCTGCTTGAAGCCCGAACGATAGCTGCGCGTCTCGGTGCCCGACGTGTCGGTGCGGTCCATGCTCGTGTAGAGGCTATTGACGTATTGCTTGTCGTCGGGCGGCACCGTCACGCCGGCAAACAGGTACTGGCGGCGCTGTTCGATACGGGCCTGCGTGTCGAGCACCCACGCCTTGCTGAATAGGTTCAGATATTGATACCGCCCTTCCAGCGAGGCGCCCGTGTCCGTGCCGTAACCCACGCCGCTGGTGATGCGGTTGGGCGGGTACTCCCGCACGCGCACCCGCACCGGTGCGTTGACCGGGTTCTTCGGATCGTCACCCAGGTCGACGATCGCATTGGAAAAATACGGCTGCCCCTGGATGGCGGCCTGCAGCGATTGCAGACGATCGGCGGAGTAGTCCTCCCCCAAGCGCAGCGGATTCACGTGATTGATGATGCTGATCGGGTAGCGCGACAAGCCCTGCACGTCCAGCGGCCCCAGCGTGTAGGCCGGACCGCTGTCATAGCCCACCGACAGGTCCGCCTTGCTTTCGTCCGGATCGACACGCGCCTGTGACGACGTCTGCTTGGCCGCGTAATAACGTTTGCTCTGCAGCGCCGCCAGACTGTCATCCTTGGCCTTGTCCCAGCCCGCTTGGCGGAAGGCCATGCCGTGCTGCAGGCTCCACGATTTTTTCAACTCGTCGATGCGCTTGGCGTCTTGCGTGATGGCGCCGGTAAAGTCGAGCGCCACATTGTCGATGGTGGTACGCGGCCCCGGCTCGACCTTCACGTTCACCACGCGGTGGTCCGGCGGGCCGTCCAGCTTCGCGGTCGCCTTCGGCACAAAGTAGCCCTCGGTGGCCGTCAGCTTGGTGACCTGGTCGCCAATGGTCTCGACCATGTACTGCAGCTGGTCGTCGGTAATGTCCTTGCGGTCTTTGTAGCGCGACAGGTCCAGATGGCGCTCGAGCAAGTCCCGAATGGACTTCGGCGCATCGATCTTGACGTCGTATTCAGCGTGCGCCGGCGCGCAGCCGAATGACAGGGCAAAGCCGGCTGCCAGCACGGCGGCGGGCAACCCAGGAAAACGCAAGCGGGGTGGTCGTGACGGTCGCGATGGTCGATTGGAGCCGGTCATCGTGGCAAGCGTGGCGCCGCCCCACGGGCCGGCTGAGTCGAAGGAAAGGCGTATTTGACCATACCGACCCGGGCGGGTGCCCAGGCAAATGCAACGGATGCTGCCTTTCGGATCGGCCCGGGGGCGTTTCGCACGTGCCGTGCCCAGGGCCGGTACGGCGGCCAATACGGTAAAATGCGCCGGTTTTCCGCCCGGGCGCTTTCCGTGCGGGCAAGATCACCTAACATCACATACCGCCATGGCCCTGTACAAGTCCGAGATCACCCAGTTCCTGGAAGAACTCAAGGCCCAGAAGCCCGAGCTGGAAGCGCAGCAGCGCCAAGGTCGCTCCCTGCTGTGGGACAAGGATCCGATCGACCTGGAAGAGCGCGCACGCGCCAAGTCCGCCCGCGTCCCGCAAAAGCCGTACGTCTACTCGCTGGACTGATCGGCCGACCGGCTTTCAGCCCGCCCGGCCCACCGCCGCATGACCACTTCCGCGCAGGACAAGCTGCCACTGCCCGTCGAGCTGCCCAGCGTGGCGCCCGATCAGGATTCCACGCCCGCGCAGGTCGACGGCCTCGCCTTTGCACGGCTCTACGGGGAGCCGCTGTTCAAGCTCCCGCAGGATCTCTACATCCCGCCCGATGCGCTGGAGGTCTTCCTTGAAGCGTTTGAAGGGCCGCTGGACTTGCTGCTGTACCTGATCCGGCGCCAGAACTTCAACGTGCTGGACATTCCGCTGGCGCAGGTCACGCGGCAGTATCTGGCGTACATCGAGCAGATTCGCGCGACCAACCTCGAGCTGGCTGCCGAATACCTGCTCATGGCGGCCATGCTCATCGAGATCAAGTCGCGCATGCTGCTGCCGGTCAAGAAGACCGACGAAGGCGTGGAGCCCGAAGACCCGCGCGCCGAACTGGTCCGCCGCCTGCTCGAATACGAGCAGATGAAGCTGGCCGCGCAGAAGCTCGACACCGTGCCGCAACTGGGCCGGGACTTCCTCCGCGCGCAGGTCTACATCGAGCAGAGCCTGGCGCCGCGCTACCCCGACGTCAATTCCGACGACCTGCGTGCCGCCTGGGCCGACGTGCTGCGTCGGGCCAAGCTCACACAGCACCACAAGATCTCGCGCGAAGAGCTGTCTGTGCGTGAACACATGAGCCAGATCCTGCGCCGGCTGCAGCATGCGCGGTTCATGGAGTTCACCGAGCTGTTCGAAGAAGCGATCCAGTCCGGCAAGGCGCGCCCATCGTGGTCGTCAACTTTGTCGCCATGCTCGAGCTTTCGCGCGAATCCCTGCTCGAAATCACGCAGGCCGAACCGTACGCGCCCATTTACGTGCGTCTCGCCTATTCACCGACGTAAATCCGTCCGACCTGACTCAGCGCCAGGTCATACAACAACTATGAAAGTCATCTCGTCGATCCAGGAACTGCGCGACCAGCTGCGCGGCCAGAACCGCGTCGCCTTCGTGCCGACCATGGGCAACCTGCATGAGGGCCACCTGAGCCTGATGCGCCTGGCGCGCCAGCACGGCGATCCGGTGGTGGCGTCCATTTTCGTGAACCGCCTGCAGTTCGGCCCAAACGAAGATTTCGACAAATACCCGCGCACGCTGCAGGACGACATCGAAAAACTCCAGAAGGAAGGCGTATACGTGCTGTTTGCGCCCACCGAGCGCGACATGTATCCCGAGCCGCAGGAATACCGCGTCGAGCCCCCGCACGATCTGGGCGACACGCTCGAAGGCGAATTCCGCCCAGGCTTCTTCAAAGGCGTGTGCACGGTCGTGATGAAGCTGTTCTGCTGCGTGCAACCGCGCGTGGCCGTGTTCGGCAAGAAGGACTACCAGCAGTTGATGATCGTGCGCCGCATGGCGCATCAGTTTGCGTTGCCGGTCGATATTGTTCCCGCCGAAACGGTGCGCGCGGACGACGGCCTCGCGCTGTCGTCGCGCAACGTCTACCTGACCAACGAAGAGCGCGCTGAGGCGCCCGAGCTGTACCGCACGCTGCACCAGGTCCGTCAGGACGTGCTGGAAACCGTGCTGCAAGGCCAGGCGTCGCACGAAGAGGTGACGGCCAAGGCCATGGAATACCTGCGGGGCCGCGGCTGGCAGCCCGACTACGTGGCCGTGCGCCGCCGCTCCGACCTGCAAAAACCGACGCCTGAAAACATCGCGGCCGGCGAACCGCTGGTCGTGCTGACGGCTGCCAAACTCGGCAAGACGCGCTTGATCGATAACCTCGAAATCTGAGCGACGGCGCCTCGGTCCACGAAAAAGCCCGGCAATGCCGGGCGTTTTTCATGCCGCCGCCGACGTATCGGCGACGCTGGCCTGTGGATGCGATTCCCCCAGCCAGTCGAGAATGCCGCTCCACTGCTCCACGTCCTTCGCCACGCGCGAGGGCGCCACGTCCCACAGCGTCAGGCCGTGCGCGGCCAGCTGCACGTAGTTCTGGGTATCGCGCAGATAACCGAGGATGGGCACGTCCAGTCCCTGCACGAAACGCTGAAGCTGCTCGGCCGCGCGCGTGCGCATATCCACACGCATGCCCACCACGCCCAGCTTGACCTCGCCATGACGCACGGGCTTTTCATCGGCCAGTTTGCGCAGGAAAGTCTGCGTGGCGAGGATGTCGAACATGGAAGGCTGCAGCGGCACGATGACGTAACCGGACATCTTGACGAGATCCCCCAGCCGCCAGCCATGAAGGCCCGCCGGCGTGTCGAGCACCACGTGCGTCGTCCCCTTGGGCGGCTTGGCGATGTGGTCGGCGTTGATTTCCCAGGTGCGGATGGGCTTGGCGGTTTCCGGACGCAGGGCCAGCCACTCCCGCGATGACTGCTGGCGGTCGGTGTCGCCCAGCATCACGGCGTGATTCTGCGCGGCAAAGTAGCCGGCCAGATTGGTGGCCAGCGTGCTTTTGCCCACCCCGCCCTTCGGATTCGCTACAACGGCCACCGGCATGCCTGCCTCCTTGCGATCGTCGAATCATGTGCCGATAAAATCACTCGGCGAATCTGCCCATCCGGTAATTATGGCTCAGCCTGCACGTGGCAGCGTCCCAAACAGCGCGGCGAGGTCCAGATGCGCCTCGCACGTGTCGGCCAGACGTTCGAGCGATGCTTCACGCAATGCGGCGTAGTCTTGCGCCTGCGCATCGCGCACGCCGGCCCAGGCAAGCAAGGCGCGGCAGGCCTCGGGCGTGTCGAATAAGCCGTGCAGATACGTCGCGGAGATTTGCCCGTCGGTAGAAATCGCGCCATCTGCCCGGCCATCATCAAGCAGCACGGCGGGGCATGCCAGCGCAGGGCCCTCGGTCACACCCATGTGGATTTCGTAGCCGGTGATGGCCGCACCGCTTCCCGCCAGCGTGCCGCGCACCTGGCGCAACTGCTTGGCCGTCTCCAGCGTGGTCTCGAAATCGAGATAGCCGAGTCCGTCGACGCTGCCAGCCGCACCTTCCAGCCCCTGCGGGTCATGCAAGCGCAGCCCCAGCATCTGCATGCCACCGCAGATGCCGATCAACTTGCCGCCGTAGCGCAGATGCCGCGCGATGGCCGCTTCCCAACCGTTGCTGCGCAGCCAGGCCAGATCGGCCTGCACGCTCTTGCTGCCGGGCAGGATGATGAGGTCGGCGGGCGGAATCGGCTGGCCAGGGCCGACCAGTCGAACATCCACCTGCGGATGCGCGCGCAGCGCATCGAAATCGGTATGGTTGGACACCCGCGGCAACACCGGAATGACGACGCGCAGCGCATCGGCCGAGGCAGCGCGCTGCGCCGTCTGCACCGCGTCTTCTGCGTCGAGGTGCAGGCCATGCAGATACGGCAGCACGCCAAACACCGGCTTGCCCGTCTGCGCGGTCAGCCAGTCGAGCCCCGGCGTCAGCAATGAAATGTCGCCGCGAAACCGGTTGATGATGAAGCCCGTCACGCGCGCGCGTTCGCTGTCCGACAAGCAGGCGAGCGTGCCGACAAGGTGCGCGAACACGCCGCCGCGATCGATGTCGGCGACGAGCGCGACGGGGCAGTCGACAGCTTCGGCAAAGCCCATGTTGGCGATGTCGCGGTCGCGCAGGTTGATCTCCGCCGGGCTGCCCGCGCCCTCGACCAGCACGAGGTCGTATTGCGCACGCAGCCGCGTGTGCGATTCGAGCACGGCGGCCATGGCGGTGGGCTTGTAGTCGTGGTACGCACGGGCGTCGAGGTCGCAGCGCGGCTGACCGTGGATGATGATCTGCGCGCCGGTGTCGCTGTTGGGCTTGAGCAGGACGGGGTTCATGTCGACCGTGGGCGCGACGCCCGCCGCCTGCGCCTGCAAGGCCTGCGCGCGGCCGATCTCGCCACCATCCGCGGTGACGGCGCTGTTGAGCGCCATGTTCTGCGGCTTGAACGGCGCCACGCGCACTCCCGCGCGATGCGCGACGCGGCACAGGCCGGCGACCAGCGTGCTCTTGCCGGCATCGGACGTGGTGCCCTGGATCATCAGCGTGCCCCGAAGCGAGTCCGGCGGCACAGGAAATGGAGCTTTCGACATGCGCGGATTATCGCACCGACCTTATCGTGCCTAGCTGCCACGCGCTCGCTAGAATGCAGGAATGTCACGCCGCCTCACACTCGTCCTCGGGGGTGCCCGCTCGGGCAAGAGCCACCATGCCGAACAGCTCGCGCTGCAATGCGCGGGGCCCGTCACGTACGTCGCCACCGCCGGCGAGGGCGACGAAGAGATGCAATTGCGTGTGGCCCTGCACCGCGCCCGCCGCCCCGCCAATTGGGGGCTCGTCGAAGAGCCCGTGCGCCTGGCCGAAGCGCTCTACACGCACGCGCAGCACGGTGGCTGCGTGCTCGTCGACTGCATGACGCTGTGGCTCAACAACCTGCTGTTCTCAGAGCATCATGAATACCCCGAGACCGGCCTCGTCACGCCGCCCGAAGCCTGGACGGCCGAGATTGACGCGCTCCTCACCGCCCTGCCGCTGCTGCCCGGCGAGGTCATCCTGGTCAGCAACGAAATCGGCCTGGGCGTGGTGCCGATGGGCGCCGTCACGCGCTTCTACGTGGACGAACTGGGCCGGCTGAACCAACGCCTCGCCGCACTGGCCGACAACGTGCACCTCCTGGTGGCCGGCATTCCGATGGTGGTGAAAGGGCCGGCACTCGGCACAGCAACGTGAGCGTACCGTCGGGCGGCGTGTTCGATCTCGGGTGGACGCTCGTGACGCTGGCCGCGCTGGCAGGCGTGTTCCTCGATCGGCTGTTCGGCGAGGTGCCGCGCTGGCATCCGCTGGTCGGCTTCGGACGCATCGCGACTGCGATTGAGCGTCGCATGAACCGCAGGCCGGCTGCGCTGGCCTGGTCGCGCATCGTCGGCCTTCTTGCATGGGCGGCGACCGTGTTGCCCTTCGTCCTGCTGGCAGGATGGCTCGTCGTCATCGCGCGCGATGTGTCGCCGTGGCTGGTGGTCGCGCTTGATGCAATCGCCCTCTATTTCGCCATTGGCGCGCGCAGCCTGCAAGAACACATCGCGCCGATCGCGCTTGCGTTGCGCGATGCGGATCTGCCCCGCGCACGCGCCCTCGCCTCACGCATCGTCTCGCGCGACCTCACGCAAGCCGCCGAGGAGCCCATTGCGCGCGCCGCGGTGGAATCGGCGTTGGAGAACGGCAGCGATGCCGTCTTCGCGCCGCTGTTCTGGCTGGTTGTGGCCGGCGCGCCCGGCGTGATGCTGTACCGGCTGGCCAACACGCTCGATGCAATGTGGGGCTACCGCAATGCGCGCTTTACCGGCTTTGGGTGGGCAGCCGCGCGCATCGACGACGTGCTCAACTGGATGCCCGCGCGACTCACTGCAATGAGCTACGCGCTGCTGGGCAGCACCGTCGATGCGCTGCGCTGCTGGCGCACGCAAGCACCGCAATGGTCGAGCCCGAACGCCGGCCCGGTGATGGCGGCGGGCGCCGGAAGCCTGCGCGTTCAACTGGGTGGCGCGGCACGCTACGAAGGCATTGAAGAAGCACGTCCGTCCCTTGGCGCAGGCAAGCCGGCAACAGCCGCCGATATCGCGCGTGCGTTGACGCTCGTATCGCACACGTTGTGGCTGTGGCTCGGCGCGCTCGGCCTGATCGCAGCTTTAACGTGGGGCTTGTCATGAGCGGCATCCTGCATGGCGGCAATCTCGCTGCGGCACGCGCGCGGTACGGCGAGCCAGCGGGCGGCTGGCTGGACTTGTCCACAGGCATCAATCCGCACGGCTACCCCATTCCGCCGATCCCGCCCGACGCCTGGTTGCGCCTGCCCGAAGACGACGGCCTCGAAGCGCTGGCCGCCGCGCACTACGGCGTGATCGATGCACGCGCCGTGCTGGCGGTTGCTGGTTCGCAGGCGGCGATCCGCACGCTGCCGACCCTGCTGCCGCGGGGGCGAGCCGGCATCGCGCAGATCGGCTACAGCGAATACGCGCCCGCCTTTGCGCGCGCCGGCCACGACGTCGTGCCGCTGCCCGAATCCGCTTTCCTCGGCGACTTGCCGAGCGACTTGCAGCATCTGGTCGTCGTCAATCCGAACAACCCCACAGCACGCCTGCTGCCCGCGGAAACGCTGCGCGATTGGCACACGCGTCTGCATGCGCGCGGCGGGACGTTGATCGTCGACGAGGCCTTTATCGAAGCGTTCGACAATGGCCCCACGTTGGCCCCTTTGGCAGGAATGCCGGGGCTCGTCGTGCTGCGGTCGATCGGCAAGTTCTACGGGCTGGCGGGCGCCCGCATCGGCTTCACGCTGGCGGCACCGGAACTGTTGACCGCGCTGCGCGAGGCGTTGGGACACTGGACCGTCAACGGCCCTGCGCGTGCCGTCGTGCGGTCGGCGCTGGCCAATACCGCTTGGCAAGCCGCCACGCGCGCGCAACTGCAGGAGGCCGGCGCGCGGCTCTCGGCGTTGCTTGATCGCCACGGGCTGCCGAATGCCGCCACACCGCTGTTTGCCTGGGCACCCGCTCCGCATGCACAGGCGCTGCACGCAGGCCTGGCGCGCCTCGGCATCTGGACGCGCCTGTTCGATGCGCCTGTCAGCGGCTTGCGCTTCGGCCTGCCCCCGGACGAGACCGGATGGCAACGCCTTGCCGATGCGCTAGCATCGCTGTCGCATTCCGCTTGACCTAGCCCCCCAATGCCCGCTTGTCTCTCTCGCCTTGCCCGTCGCCTCTGCGTGTACGGCCTGTCCGCCGTTGCGTTAGCAATGGCAGCCGCACCGGCGCTTGCCGCCATTTCCGTCACGGACGATACCGGCGCGACCGTGACACTGCAGCGCCCGGCGCAACGCATCGTCAGCCTCGCGCCGCATGCGACCGAGTTGCTGTTCGCGGCAGGCGGCGGCGCACGCATCGTCGGCACCGTGGCTTATAGCGATTACCCGCCGCCCGCGCGCGACATTCCCCACGTGGGCGATAACCGCTCGCTCGATCTGGAACGCATCGCAGCGCTCAAGCCTGACTTGGTGGTGGTCTGGCGCCACGGCAACGCGCAGAAACAGATCGATCGCCTGCGCGCGCTCGGCATTCCGCTGTTCTTCTCCGAGCCGCATCGCATGAGCGATATTCCGCGCTCGATCGAAGCGCTCGGCACACTGCTCGACACCCGCGCGAGCGCGCATGACGCCGCGCAGCAATTTCGCCAACGCGCCGATGCGCTGCGCCAGCGCTACGCGAGCCGGCCGCCGGTTTCGGTGTTCTATCAGGTCTGGGAACAGCCGCTCATGACGCTCAACGGCCAGCACATCTTCTCTGACATGCTGGCGCTGTGCGGCGGCCGCAATGTATTTGCGGGAGAGCCGTTGCTGGTGCCGACCGTCTCGCCCGAGGCCGTGATCGCAGCCAACCCCGAAGTGCTGCTGACCGCCAGCATGGGCGCCACCCAAGGCAGCCGTCCGATGGATACGCTCGACGCGTGGAAGCGCTGGCCGCAATTGCTGGCGGTGCAGCGCGGCAATCTCTTCACCATCAACGGCGACCTGATCAACCGCTTCGGACCGCGCCTGGTCGAGGCGGCAACGCTGTTGTGCGAAGACCTGGAGCAGGCCCGCACGCGGCGCCTCGGATCACAAACCACCAACGGGCTGGGTCGCTGAAGCGCGGCCGGTCAGCGGTTCCAGAACAGCAGCACCGGCAACGCGTCTGGCTGCACGCGAAAACCGCAGGCTGCGCCCCATTGCAACGGCCATTGCAGCGTCTCGGCCAAGGGACGCTGCAACCAGTGGGCTGCCAGCGCGCGCATGCAGCCGGCATGCGTCACCGCCCACACACAGGACGCGGGCGTCGCGCTTGTTGCCTCAGCCCACGTCGTCACGCGCGCCAGCAAATCCGCCGCCGATTCTCCGCCGTGCGGATTGCCGTGCACGAGATCGCGCGCCCAGCGGTCGATCTCGGCGCGCGGGATGTCATCCCACTGGCAGCCTTCCCAGGCACCAAAATCGAGTTCCATCAATTGCGCATCAAGTTCGATCGCAGGGAGTTGAGCCGCTTGCGCCATCGCTTCGGCCGTCAGGCGGCTGCGTTGCAACGGGCTTGCCAGCAGACGATGCGGAGCGTGTGCGGCAAGTTTCTCGACGATGGCCGACGGCTCAGGATCCATCGGGGAAGCCAGCTCCAAATCGGTACGGCCGTAGCAGAGACCCGCCGACATGGCCGGCCGCGCGTGGCGAATCAGGATGACATCCATGCCAGCAGTCCCCACAGGATCAGCAGCTCGAAGATCTGCTGCGCCATGCCCAGGCAATCGCCCGTGATGCCGCCGATGCGGCGCACGAAGTAGCGGCCCAGCAGCCAGCGCGCAACGATCAAGCCGACGACGATGAACGCCGCGCACATCGGCCCGAACCACAGCAGAGGCGCGACACCGAACGCGCCGGCCCACAATGCGTCGCTCCATCGCATGCGTTGCGCGACCGGCTTGGCCTTGCCTTCCGCGCGCACGTAGTCGTGTGTGAGCAGGTAGCTGACGGCCGCGGCGCGACTTGTAGCATGCGCCGCCACCATTGCCGCGACGATGCCAATGCCATGCGGCGCCATCGCACTCAGCAATTGCCACTTGAGCAGCAACGCCATGCACACGGCAATCGCCCCGAAGGCGCCGATGCGCGAGTCGTGCATGATGCGCAACCGGTCTTCAGGCGTGTAGCCGCCGCCAAAGCCATCTGCGCAATCGGCCAGACCGTCTTCGTGAAACGCGCCGGTCAGCAACAGCGTCGCCACCATCGACACGGCCACCGCCACACCTGGCGCGGGCACCGAGCGCGACACGAGCCAATACACCGCCGCTGCCACAGCGCCCACCAACCAGCCGACCAGCGGAAAGTAGCGCGCCGCGCGATTCAACCCCGCTTGCGAGAACCCGACCGACGCCGGCACGGGGATGCGGGTGAAATACCCCACCGCCGTCCACAGCGCCTGCCAATGTTCGCGCAGGGCATTCATGGCGATGCCCGCTCGCTCACGCCTGCGCTGGCGAAGGTCGCCATTTCGCGCAGGAACGCCACCGCCGACACGACCACCGGATACGCCAGCACCGCACCGCTGCCCTCGCCCAGCCGCAACGACAGCGACAGCAACGGCCGCGCATCGAGCACCTCCAGCAGCGCGCGATGGCCGCGTTCATCCGACACATGCCCGAATACGCAATATCGCAGCACGTCGGGCGCCACATGCGCCGCCACCAGCACGGCGGCCGTCGCGATAAACCCGTCGACGAGGATGACCATGCGCCGCTGCGCCGCTTCAAGCACCGCCCCCACCATCGCCGCGACCTCGAAGCCGCCGAAGCATGCGAGCACGTCAAGAGGCTCGCGTACGTCAGCATGTTTTGCCATTGCCGCTTCCAGCACGGCGCGCTTGTGGGCGAGGCCGTCGTCGTCGAGCCCGGTGCCGCGGCCAACGCATTGCGCGACCGGCAGATTGCACAACCGCGCCATCAGGCAGGCGGCGGACGCCGTGTTGGCGATGCCCATTTCGCCCAGCGCGATCACGTTGGTGCCGAGGGCCGCGTGGTGTGCCACGCGCTGCGCTCCGAGTGCCATGGCGCGGTCGCGCTCGTCGGCGGTCATGGCGGCTTGCTGAACACCCTCGGCGGCAAAGTTGCGCGTACCGGGGCCGACGGGGGCGTCGATCAGGCCCGGCGTATCCCCCGTCCACAACGGCGCGGCGACGCCTGCGTTCACCACTTCCAGCGCAAACCCATGCTGGCGGCAGAACACGTTGACGGCCGCTCCGCCCGCGATGAAGTTGAGCACCATCTGGGCCGTCACCGCTTGCGGATACGCGCTCACGCCCGCGTGGGCGATGCCGTGGTCTGCGGCAAACACGACCATTGAGGGGCGCGTCAGCTGCGGTGTGTCGGTGTTCTGGATCAGGCCGATCTGCACGGCCAGCGATTCAAGCCGGCCCAGCGCACCGAGCGGTTTGGTCTTGCTGTCCACGGCGGCCTGCAGGCGCGCGCGCAACGCATCGTCAAATGGCGGAATGTGCATCGCTTGTTTCATTACAGTTCGACTCCCGGCTGCGCCTGGATGCCTTGGGAAAACGCGTGCTTGATGAGCGTCATATCGGTCACGGTGTCGGCAGCGTTGATCAGCTCCGGCGGCGCGCCGCGTCCGGTAATCACCACATGCTGCGCGGAGGGGCGCGCGCGCAAGTCGGCCAGCACGGTCTGCACGTCAAGGTAGTGGTACTTGAGCGCGATGTTCAATTCGTCCAGCAGCACGAGGCCGATGGTCGGATCGCTCAGCAGCTCGCGCGCGCAGGCCCATGCGGCTTGTGCCTTTTCAATGTCGCGCGTGCGGTCCTGCGTCTCCCATGTATAGCCTTCGCCCATCACGTGAAAGCGGCATTGTTCGGGAAAGCGACGCAGGAAACGCTCTTCGCCGGTCGGGATCGCGCCCTTGATGAACTGCACCACGCCGACCTGCATGTCGTGGCCCATGGCGCGGATCACCATGCCGAAGCCGGAGCTGGATTTGCCCTTGCCGTTGCCGGTGTTGACGAGCAGCACGCCGCGCACGTCGGTGGCGGCGGCGATCTTGGCGTCCACCACGGCCTTCTTGCGTTGCATGCGTGAGCGGTGGCGCTCGTTCACGCCATCGTTGTTGTCTTCAGTCGTCATCGGGGTCATCAGGAATCAGGGCCGTGCGGCGGCCGTCGGCCACCTCGGCAATGGGAGTGCGCAGCACGCGCGCGCAGTGCTCGGGCGTGAGCACATCGGCCGCGATGCCGGCGTTGGTGTGTCCCGCGCCGTCCATCAACAGGGCGTGTGTGGCGAAGCGGCGCGCAAGGTTCAAGTCATGCACCGTCAGCACGACCAGCCAGCCGTGCTTGCGGCAGCCTTCGCGCAGCAGGCGCAGCACGGCGATCTGCTGATGCAAATCGAGGTGGGCGACAGGTTCATCGAGCAGCAGCACGCGCGCCTCCTGCGCCACCACGGCAGCCATGGCGACACGCTGACGTTCACCGCCGGAAAGGGTGCGCACATCGCGCTGGGCAAGCGGCTGCAATTGCAGTGCAGACATCGCTGCATCCACGGCGCGGGCATCGGCGTCGCCTTCCCACTCCCACCGCGCAAGGTGCGGATGGCGGCCCGTCATCACGGCGTCGTACACAGTGATCGGGAACGTGTCATGCAAGGTCTGCGGCAGAAACGCGCGGCGCCGCGCCATCGCCAGTGCAGGCCAATCGGCAAGCGGCACACCGTCGAGCGCGACGCTGCCGCCGTCCGGCGAACGCAAGCCCGCCAGCACCGACAACCAGGTCGACTTGCCCGCGCCGTTCGGGCCGACCACGCACCAGAGCTGCCCGGCGGTGGCCGTCATCGACAACCGCTCGATCAGCACACGCCCATCGATGGCCACTCGCAGGTCGCGCAGCGCCAGTTCGGGTGCAGCGTCCAATTGCGCGAATGCATCCGGAGCGGGACTTGGACGGCGCCACCAGCTCATCGTGCGCTCCGCATCAGCAAATAGAGAAACGTCGGCACGCCGAGCATGGTGGTGATGACGCCCACGGGCAGTTGCGTTGGGGCAATCAGCGTGCGGGCAATCAGGTCGGCCAGCATCAGCAGCCCGCCGCCGGCCATCGCCGTAGCAGGCAAGTGGATGCGCACGTCGCGCGTCCATGCCAGGCGCACCATGTGCGGCACCAGCAGGCCGACAAAGGCGACGGAACCCGCAATGGTTACCGCCACCGCCGTGCATAGCGAAGCCACCACGTAGATCAGCGCACGCACCCGCGCCACCGGCACGCCCAGCGCACGGGCGCGCGTTTCGCCGGTCAGCAGCACGTTCAGGTCACGCGCGTGCGGCAACACGACGGCCACTGCGGCCACGAGCGCCAGCAACGCGCCCGCATAACGATCGGCGCCACCCAGGTCGCCGACCATCCAGAAAATCATGCCGCGCAGCTTGTTCTCGGGCGCCACCGTCAGGATGAGCGTGATCAGGCCGACCCAGCCGGACGCCATCACCACACCACCGAGCAGCAAGCGCGCGTTGGCCTCGCCGGGCTCGCCGCGCCACAGGTGCTGGCGCGCCAACGCGGCCACCAGCGCCATCGACAGCAATGCGCCCGCGCCGGCGCTCGTCTGCACCGCCCACCACGGCAGCGAAAACAACATCGCCGTGAGCGCCGCCACGGCCCCGCCGCCGGAGACGCCCAGCACATACGGATCGGCCAGCGGATTGCGCAGCAGCATCTGCATGAGCGCCCCGGCAAAGGCCAGCAGCCCGCCGGCAGCAAACGCAGCACCTGCACGCGGCAGGCGTAATTCGGTGACGATGCCCGCAGCCAGGCTGTCGCCACCGCTACTGCCAAAAAAGAGGACCCGCCAGACCTCGGCGGGCGACAGCCTCACACTGCCGAACATCAACGACGCCACCAGCACCACCACGCATGCGAGCGCCAGCAGCGACCACAGTCGCCAGGCAAAACCGCGTGCGGGCAGTGCAGGAGTTGTCATCGCTTCGGTTCGTGCTGTTGCCACGACAGCGTGAAGAACACCCCACGCGATGCCGTGTTGTACGGATAGATCAACTGGTAGTTCTTGTTCGTCACGTTTTCAACACGTGCCGACACTGCCCAGTCCGGCGTGATCTGGTAGCGGCCGACCAGGTTCAGCAAGCCGTAGCCGCCGAGCGTCTTGGTCGAATCCTGGCGGTCACCCGCTGCATTCCACTCCACGCCCGCCGAGAACGGCCCGAACGTCTTGTACGCCGAGACGCTGCCGAAGTGCCGTGCCCGGCGCGCCAGCAACTGGTTGGCCGACAAGTCCTGCGGGTTCTGCATGGTAAAGCTGGCCCGCAGGTCCACGCCATAGATCGAACCCCGATACGAGGTTTCCACGCCGTTCACCCGTGCGCGGTTCACGTTGGCAGCCAGGAAGTTGCCCGACACCGGATCGAACGCGCTCGTGATCAGGTTGCTGTAGTCGGTCTCGAACGCCGTCACGCGCACCAGGCCCATCGCGCTGCTGTACTCCACGCCGGCTTCCACCGAGCGCGCCTTCTCGGGCTGCAGGGTCGGGCTGCCGAAGAACGGGTAGTAAAGCTCGTTGAAGCTCGGCGCGCGGAAGGCATTGCTCACGCTCGCCACCGCCTTCCATTGCGGGTTGAATGCGAAGCCATAGCCGGCGTAATAGCTGTTGGCGCCCCCGAAGTCCGAGTAGCGGTCCCGACGCAGGTTCAACTGCAGCTGGTGCGGGCCGAACTTGCCTTCGTAGCCGATGTAGCCGGAATCGACGTTGCGCGTAGGCACGTTGTACGCGTCGCTGTCGACACTGGTCTGCAGATGCTCCAGGCCCACTTTCAGCAACTGGTTGGGCATGAAGGCCCAGTCGTTCTGCCAGCTCGCCGTCTGATTGCGCGTGTTGAAGCGCGAGGGCACCTGCAGCACACCGTTCGTGAAGTTCAGGCTGCGGTCGTCACCCTGCGACAGCGTCACGCGCGTCTTCCAGTCCTGCGTCACCTTGCCGTCCACGTAAGCCGACATCGAACGCACCACGTTGTGGGCAACGTTGTTGTCCGTCCGCTTGCCGAAGGCGTTGTCGTAGCTGACATCGCCCCAGGTCTGGAAGTACGTCAGGCCCGCTTGCCAATCTGCGGAGAAACGATGCGACAACTGCGCCGACACGCTCTTGTTCGTGTACGGGTTGTCGTTCGGATTCGCCTTGGGCGCCTGCAACGGGTTCATCGTCGAGAAGCCGTTGGTCTTGAATTCCGACACCGACACCGCAAACGACGTATCGCCGTTCTCGCCCAGCGAGCCGCTGATGCCGGCCTGCGCGCGCTTGGTATTGCGGGCGCCGTATTCGATCTCGGCATTGGCGAGCGGGCCGTGGCCGCGACCGTTGCGCGTGAAGATCTGCACCACGCCGCCGATCGCATCGGAGCCGTACAGCGCAGACACGTTGCCGCGCACCACCTCGATGTGATCGATCTGATCGGCCATCAATTGCCCGATCTGCGCGCCGCCCGAAGTGCCGGACGCCACGCGCACACCGTCAATCAGAACCAGCGTCTGATTGGAACTGGCGCCGCGCATGAACAGGCTGGCGTTGGTGCCAGGGCCGCCGTTCTGCGCGATTTCGATACCGGCCTCCCGGCGCAGCAGCGTTACCGCATCCGGCGCCTGCGAGCGCTCGATATCGGCGCGGCTGATGACCGTCGTATGAGGCAGCGCGTCCGACAGGGGCTGCTCGCTGCGCGAGGCCGTCACCACCGTCGGGTTCAGCTCGCCGACGGGCGTGCTGGCGACCTGTGTAGTGCTTTGTGCCCAGGCCGGCGCAACAGCACCGGCCACGACCCCCGTGAGTGCGCCGACAAGCGCGCGCATGGCCGTCCGGGGCATCCGGAGTGGCCGCTTTGTAGTCAAGCTCATGTTGAAAAGACAAGAAGCGTCAGCCGGACCCGTTCCCCCGCGGGTCGCTGGCAGCAGGATCTCGATGCGGTTCCCTCACATCGGCTTAGAACCGGCTCACGGTCCGTAGCGAGCCGCCCGAGGTTGGACCGAGAAACGCAGCCGTACATGGGTACGGCGAGTATCACAGGGCCAAGATCGGGCGGCGCAGCAGGACCGTGAATTGGTTCTCTGAGATCCACCGTCCTGGCCGGTATCCGGGCTGGCGAAGCGGCCTGTCCGCCTTCCCATTCCCGAAGGAACAGTGGCGTATGGACAGACCGCGCGGCACCCATCTTCTTGTTGGCGAGATGGCGGGTACACGCGGCGTTCGCTTACCGTTGCGGGGGCAGCGCAGGTTGGCGCATCGCTTGGGGCGCGCGCTCCCTGCTTCCCGTTTAACTGCAGATGGTGCTGCGGGCACCAGGACGCGGCGAAGTTTAACGGAAAAGGCACCCCAAACCCGTCGCAGTCGCGGTAAAAACACACCCTGCGCCGTTGCACCAGGTCCTTCGCCTCACGCCGGCGCCTCTTGCGCATCCGTATGGAGGACAGGCGCGACGCGCATGATCGGCTAAAATCCCCCCACTCGATTCTGATTGACACCCAATGCTGAACGAACTCGAACAACTTGCCGGCAAGATCACGCGCGTGCTGCGTCACGCCGATGCGCTCGCCGCCGAGAACCAGCGCCTGCGCGCCGAAGTCGAGCGGCTTCAGGCGGAAGCCGAGGCATCCAAGACCGAACGCGACGCGATGGTCGCCGATCGCAGCGTGCTCAATGCCAAGATCGAAGAAGCGCAGCTGCGCATCCAATCGATTCTCGACAAGCTGCCCACGGCCACCGACGCCCGCCAGCTTGACCTCCTCGGCCAGGCCGCCGGCGCCGAAGAAACAACGGCCGCCCCCGCCCCGCACTCGGAGACCTAAGCATGAGCAGCAAGCAAATTGAAGTGAGCATCGCCGGGCAGCCCTACAAGTTCGCTGTCTCGGCCGATAACGAGGCCGCGCTGCGTGAAGCCGCAGCCATGGTCGACAACCAGATGACGCGCATCAAGAACGGCTCGAACACCAAGGGCATCGAGCGCGTGGCCGTGATGGCCGCCATCAGCATCGCATCGGATTTGCTGTCGATGCAACGCCAGGCCGCATCCGATTCTGCCCTGCCGATCGACACGATTCGCGCCAAGCTGGCCGACCTGAACGCCCGCACGGACGAGGCGCTGCGCCAGTACGGCGAAGTCATTTGATTCAGTACAAAACGTGTTTGTAACCGGATCGCATCCGGGCTTGGGTTCGGATGCGAACGGGTGTATAGTGTCACCCAATGGCTTCCGCCATCTCCCGCAAACCCTTATGGCATAAGGCTTTAGCGGCTACAGGGTAGAGAAAAACGGTTGCCTGCGATGAATCTCTCAGACGCATCGCCATGCGCTCGAAACACAGCGTGATGATGCGTCTGACAGTTTCCCTGCCTGGTTCGCCATGGCCATTAATTCCTTGAACCGATAAGCATTGCTTGGTGCGGGATATGCCGTGTGGGCGAGCGCGTCTTCCAGTGCATAGCGTGCGACGCAAGTCGTGGGCTCCCTGCGCCGGTGATGTACCCGAAATGCGGCTTCCGCTGCCACTCTGAACCTCACTTGGGTTCAGGATGCGGGTCTAGCGGCCAAGGTGGGGACCCAACAAAAGGCG
>NZ_VOSS01000052.1 GCF_007997035.1 Ralstonia sp. TCR112
CCGCACCGGCACCGGCGCCTACCCCCGCAGCCAAGCCTGCTGCTACAGCGCGGCCAAGCCGGCTCCGGGCCACCGCTGCTCCCGGCGGCGGCCCCGACAAGGTGTGGGCCAATGCCAGCACCAAGGTCTACCACTGCCCGGGCGATCGCTACTACGGCAAGACCAAGCAAGGCGAATACATGACCGAAGCCGATGCAAAGGCCGCCGGCATGCGCCCAAGCCGCAACAAGGCCTGTACCAAGTAAGACACGCCTGCAGCAAACCCGTACGCCGCGGCCCGCCCGGGTCGCGGCGTCGTCCATTTCAGCCGGACCACCGCGTCGCATGCCGCCAAGCAACGAACATCCCGCCGCCGCCCTGCAACACCCCGAGGGCTTCGCCCCGCTGGATGCGCCGCCACAGCCACCACAGCAGCGGGTGGTGCGCGACGTTATCGCCGGGTTCTCGATTGCGGGCCTGCTGCTGCCCGAAGCCGTTGCCTACGCGGGCATCGCCAGCCTGCCGCCGCAGGCCGGGTTGATCGCATTGCTGTGCGGGCTCGTGGTCTATTCGCTGGTCGGCACGAGCCGCTTTGCCATTGTTTCGGCCACGTCGTCGTCGGCTGCCGTGCTGTTTGCAACAGTGCTCTCAGAGCCGGGCGCCAGCGGTGCGACGGCGCTCACGATGGCCGCAGCGCTCATCATCGCGACGGGTGTGCTCTTCATCCTGGCCGGTGCGGCGCGGCTGGGCGGCATGTCGGATTTCATCGCGCGGCCGGTGCTGCGCGGCTTCACCTTCGGGCTGGCGCTGACGATTGCCGTCAAGCAGTTGCCCAAGATCCTCGACGTGACGGTGCACCACAGCGACACGCCCCGCGTTGCGCTGGATCTGATCACCAGCGCGGCCGGTGCCAACCTGTACAGCACCGCTTTGGGCGCCGTCGCACTCGCCCTGCTCTTCGGCCTGGGCCGGTGGGGGCGCATTCCCGCCACGCTGGTCGTCATCGTGCTGGCCATCGCGGCCGGCTACTGGGTCGACTGGCACGCGCACGCCATTGCCGTCGTCGGCCATATCGACCTGCAGAACATCAGCTTCGGCGTGCCCGACCTGGGTCGCGCGCAATGGATGCAAAGCGCTGAACTGGGCTTTGCGCTCATGCTGATCCTCTACGCCGAGTCCTACGGCTCGATCCGCAATTTCGCGCTCAAACACGGCGACAGCATCTCCGCCAACCGGGACCTCGTCGCACTGGGCTGCGCGAATCTGCTCTCCGGCCTGCTGCACGGCATGCCCGTCGGCGCCGGATACTCAGCCACGTCTGCCAACGAAGCCGCGGGCGCGCAATCGCGTCTGGCCGGGCTGTGCGCGGCAGCCGTGGTGGCGCTGATCGTGTGGCTGTTCCTGCCGCAGCTCGCGCGCATTCCCGAACCGGTGCTGGCGGCCATCGTGATCTTTGCGGTCAGCCACTCGCTGCATCCGGCCGTCTTCAAACCGTACTGGGCGTGGCGCCGCGATCGGCTGGTGGTGATTGCCGCGTTGCTCGCCGTGCTGGTCCTGGGCGTGCTGCACGGGCTGCTGGCCGCGATCGGCGTGAGCCTGCTGCTCACGCTGCGCCAGCTCTCCGAGCCGAACGTCAGCGTGCTCGGCCGCCTGCGCCAGAGCCACGATTTCGTCGATGTGTCTTTGCACCCGGAAGCCAAGCCGGTGCCTGGCGTGCTGATCGTCCGGCCCGAAGTGCCGCTGTTCTTTGCCAACACCGAACGCGTGCTCGGCAAGGTGCGGGCGATGCTGCAACAGCCGCACGAGCCCGCGCTGCGCGCCATCATGCTCAGCCTGGAAGAAACGCCGGACGTGGACGGCTCGGCCATCGAAGCGCTGCGCATCTTTGCCGCCGAATGCGCGGCGCGGGGCCTGCAACTGATGCTGGTGCGGCTCAAGCCCCGCGCACTGACGGGCTTGGAGCGCGCCACCGACAACACGTTGCGCGCCGAAATGCTGCATGAGCTGAGCGTGGACGAATGTGTGCAGTCGCTGGCGACAGTGCCCGGCACACCCGCCGGAACCCAGGTCGACAACGCCGGGGCATGACACGCTAGGCGCCGCGCGTCGGCCCCGGAACCGGTGGGTCAGCGCGGGGCGCTTCCCGCTACACGCGCGCCGTCGAGGATGATGCGCGCCAGCTTGGCGTAATCACCATCAAAGTGATGGCCGCCCGGCAGCTTCACGAGCTGCACCTGCTTCGGGTCCAGGCCTGGGCAGTTGGTGTCTTTCTCTTCCTTGCCGTAGATGCACATGCCAATGCCTGCCGGCAGCTTCTGCACCTCGGGCAGGATCAGCAGGCCCGACGCACTGCTCGACACCCAGTTGGTCATGTGGAACTCAAAATCGGCGCGCTTGCCCAGGCCCATCATCACGGCCAGGGCAACATGCTCGCGTGACGCCGCCGGCAACCGGTTGACGATAAAGGGCAGCACATCTGCGCCTTGCGAATAGCCGATCAGCAACGCCTTCTGCTTCTTCCAGCGCGCGGCGTAAAAGCGTACGAGGCGATCCATGTCGGCGGCGGCCGAGGCGGGCGTGCGCGGCGTCCAGAAGTAGCGCAGCGAATCGATGCCGACCACCGGCACGCCGGACTTGGACAGTGCAGCAGCAACCTCCTTGTCCAGCCCTGCCCAACCGCCGTCGCCCGACAGCAGCACCGCGAACAATTCGGACGATGTACCGGGCTGCGCCGGCACTTCGATGATCGGCAAATCGGACACCGCCGCAGGCGGCGGCGGGGGCGGCGGTTTGCGCTGGGCGACAAGCTTGGCGAAGGCCGACTTGAACGGCTCGACGGCGGTCACGGGCGGCGCATTGGGCGCCGATGCCGTGGCCGGCAACGCCACCGATTGCGCCCCGGAAATCGTATCGATAAAGGCTTGCGTGGCACGCGCTTCGCACAGCGGACCGGAGCGGCGCGCAAACGACGTCGGCGTGGCCGATTGCAGCGCCACCCACGGCGCAGACAACTTCGTGGCGGGCAGAAGCACGACCCCGGCGTTTTCAGGCGGCTTGACGCGCTTGGCCGTGGTGCGGCTCTCGCTCATGCGGCGGCTGAAGTGCACGCCCTCGCCCTTGCACAGCGGCTTGCGCAGCTCCAGCACGGGGCAGAACTCCATCGACATGGCGGCGGCAAAGATGTTCGGGCGCGCCTGGGCAATCATGGCGTAGGCCAGCGCGCCGCCTTCGTTGTCGCCAACCAGGATGGGCGGGTAGTAGCCCGGCACCTTCTCGTAGGCCTGCAGGAAGCGGCTGAAGTTTTCAAGATCGCCATCGGGGAACGCGCAATCGCCGGGGTCGGCCTCAAGGCTTGCGAACAGCGCAGGCGTCGACAGGCCTGCCACCAATGCGCCCTGCTGGGCGAGGCTTTCTGCCATGCGCGATGCGGCGGGCGTCCAGCCCAGGTCGCCCGAGAGCATCAGCACGACGGAGCGGATTTCGCCTTTCGGCTTGTAGACCGGCACATCGCGAAAACGCCCATGCGTGACGAACTCGACTGCGCCCGGTGCGGCGGCGGGTGTGGCGGGCGCCACCACCGGCAGCGACAGCACGCCGCCATTGGCGGCCTTGTTGGCCGTCACGGCGGCCGCGCTCATCTGCAGGCGAGGGGGCATGTCGCCGCGCGGCGGGACCGCCACGACACCGCTGGCGCCTGTCATGCCAACGGGCGGCACCAGAACCGGACCCTGCGCGGGCGTGGGCTTGGCTGCTGCCGGCGCATCGGCGGCGATGGCCCAAGACGCTGCCAGCATCATGCTGACCGCACTCAGACGCCCGGCCCAACGCAAGCCTGTGCGTAGCACCCCCCGATGCCGCGCCTCTTGCGTGCGCGGTGCTTGCCAACTCATTTGGAGATCACTCCCTTCAAGCCACCGCCGATCAGCGCAGCGACATCCGTCAATGTGAACAGCGGCGCAATCCCGCCACGCGCGAGCAGGTAGCGGGCTTCCCACACCGGCTCGAACTTGTCCTTGAAATTGCGCAGCCCTCTGAAATTGTAGAAGCGCGCGCCGTGCCGGAACATCATCCGTCCGAAGCGGTGCCAGCGCGGCGCAAGCTGATGCTCAACCATGCCCGACATCGGCGCCATGCCCAGCCCGAAACGCTGGTACCCCTGCGCCTGGAAGTGGAGGATGACCTTGCCGAACAGGAAATCCATCGTGCCGGGCGGCACATTGCTGCGATAGCGCATCAGGTCGACGCTCGCCTCGATGCGCAGCACGTCCGGGCACATCAGCGTGGCAAACGCCAGGATGACGCCCTCGCGGCGCACCACGGCCACGGGCTGGCTGCAGATGTAGCGGTCTTCAAATGCGCCGAGCGAAAAACCCTTCTCGCGCGCGTTCTGGTTGCGCAGCCATTCATCGGAGATGGCGCGCAATTCGTCGAGCACGGTCGGCACATCGGCCGTCTGGATGATCTCGAACGACAGCCCTTCGCGCTCGCCGCGCGTCACGCCATGGCGCAGGTTGGCGCGCCGCGAGCCCTTCAGGCTGAACTCCGGCAGCGACACATACGCCTCTTCGCCCAGCTTGTAGGCACGCAGGCCCGCATCGAGATAGAGCGACAGCGTCTGCGGCCGCGTCTTGTAGAACGCGGCGCGCCCACCATGCGCGTCGGCCATTTCGATAAAGCGCCAGATCAGCTCGGGCCATTCCTGCTGCGCGCCCACGGGGTCGGACAGCGCCACCCACGAGCGCCCCTGCTTGGCGTACATGATGAACGCGTTGCCCGACGGCGAGAACAGCAGGCTCTTGTCGCCCATCAGCGCGAGCGTGGCATCGGCGGCGGGCTGCTTGCGGACGATCTCGGCCGCGCGGGCGAGCTCTTCGTCGCTCGGGAAGGTCGTAACGCCGGGCTCCTTGCGAAAGAGCTGCCACATGCCGAAGCCGAGCCCCGTCACGGCCACGGCCATCAGCGCGCGGATGGAACGCGGCGCATCGCCGTCGAACGTGAATTGCCACCAGAGCTGGTTGGCGTAGGCCACCTCGCGGTAGGCGAAGAAGAGGATCCACACGCACGCCGCAAACACGCAGACCATGGCAAGCAGCCAACCGGCCTCCAGCCGCTGCGAGAACAGCGACGACGGCCGGTCAAACTGCCGGCGCGAGATGACGAGCAGCACCGCCAGCGTCACCAATACCGCCATCTCCGACACGGCAATGCCCTTGGGCAGCGCCAGCACGCCGGTCAGCAGCGACAGCACCAGCGCCGCCCACCACGCAGCGTCCAGCCGGTGCAGCAGCCCGCGCGCGACAAACAGCATGATCAGCCCCGCCACGCTGCCGATCATGTGCGAGGCTTCCACCACGAACAGCGGCACATGCATGCGCAGGAGGTCTTCCGCCTCGTCGCTGGCCGGGGTGACGCCCGAGATCAGCAGCATCACGCCTGCCACCATCGTCAGCGCGGCCAACAGCCCCGGCGACAGCTTGACCGCAGCGCGGCCGAACGGAGCCCCGGCGCCGGCACGCAGCTCGAACGCGCCGAGCATGGCGGCAGCCACGACGAGCGGCAGCAGGAAATAGATGACGCGATAGAACAGCAGCGCGGCCAGCACCTCGGCCGGCGGGGCCTGGCCACTGCAGCCCAGCAGGATGACTGCCTCGAACACGCCCAGGCCGCCGGGGCTCTGGCTCAGCACACCCAGCGTGACCGCCAGCGCGTAGAACGCCACGAACGTCGGCAGGTCGACCGCACCGGCCGGCATCAGTACCCACAGCGCGGCCGCCGCGGCGATCATGTCCGCCGCCGAGATCGCAAATTGACGCGCGGCCAGGCCCGGCGGCGGCAGGCGGATTTCCCACCGGCCGAACAGCGTCACATGGCGCTGACGCATGCACAGTACGAGCAACGCCACGACGCCGGCCAGCACCAGCAGTGCCACGACTTCGAGCAGCGCTGCCGGCAAATGCGTAATTGCAGCGATGTGCGGCGCGCCCCACAGCAGCCCGACCGCGCCAAAGGCCGTGGTGGACACGCCCAGGGCCCCTGCATCGAACGCGACCGCCTCCGTCACGCGGGCGGCATCGACCCCGGCCGCCGTGTACAGGCGCGAGCGCACCGCACCGGCCGTCAACGAACCGAGGCCGACGGTGTTGCCCAGTGCATAAGCAATGAACGAGGTGGTTGCCACCGTGGCGGGGGCCACGTGCGCGCCGGCATAGCGCAGGCCGGACGCGTCGTAGCCGGTCAGGGCGATGTAGCTCAGCGCGGTGGCAAGAACGGCCAGCAGCAGATGCGAGCGCGGGGTGGCCTGCAGCGCCGCGACCATGTCGGCGTAGTGCACATGGTCGAGCAGCGCATACAGGCTGTCGAACACCAGCGCGCCCAGCACCAGCACCACGCCGATCACGATCCAGCCGGCGAGGCCGAGGCCCGAATCGGGTCGGGCAGGCGTGGCGGGCGCGGCAGGTGCAGCTTGGGCCGATGGTCGGCGGGGTGTTGGACTGGCGTCGTTGGACGCGGCGTCAGGCATGGTGAAAAACGAAATCCTGCTGGCTGGGCGGAGTGCCGGGTCGAATCGATTTGCGAATCCGGACAGGCAGACGCGGGAAGCCGCGGCAAGCCAAACCGCCGAAGCCCTTGCTCCGCACGGTATCGACGTCTTGATTGGACCTTGGCCGACCGGCGCGGGCTTGTCGCGCGCGCCGGTGCTCGCTGGACCCGCGCTTCAGACGGCGCGTGTGCTGGATTCGCACGTTGTTTGCGGTCTACGTAATACGGCTGACGCCGCCGAAACGTTGACACGCAGTCCGCATTTTACGGTTTGGGCGCACTCCCCGGCGCCTTGGGCGGCACATCGGCCTTGCCGGCATCGACAGAAACCGGATCGCTGGCGGGAAAGGTTTCCTCGATGCCTTCGTCGAGCAGCGCTTCTTCGTGCGTGTCGGCCACGGGCGGATGCGGATTGGCAGGCGCCGGCGTGGGCCCGGGGGTGGACAAAACGCGATCGTCTGACTCTGGCATGGCGTTCTCCAAGGATGCTTACCCAGCATAGGCAAAGCCGGCTTGACAGGATGACATGGAGGGCGGCATGGGCATATGTCGGGCCGGTGGCGTGCTTGGCGCCACGGGTGCGGCACTCAGCCGATGCTCAGCAAATCGTGCGCCAGTGCCTCAGGAAGCGTTGCGCAAACGGCAGCGGATGCGCGCGCGCAAACGTTTTCTCTGCGGAAAACGTCTTAGATAGTATTGCGTAGGAAGGTGGAGTCCGGTACACAATCGGGGCTACCATTTTCAATATCTTCACAATTCTGCGCATGCCTTTACAGCGCGCCACCGGTGCATTCCTGCGGCGGCCTTCCCTGCTGATCATCGGCGCGTCGGTGCTGTCACTGATGCTGGCGGCACTCACCGCGCTCTCGCTCTGGGAAATGCGCACGGACGCGCTGGCCCGTGCGCGCGATGCTGCCGACAACCTCTCGCTGATCCTGCAGCGCGACATCGCCCGGAACATCGAGGTGTACGACCTCTCGCTGCAGGCCGTGATCGACGGGGTGCGCGACCCCGCCATGCTGGCGCTGCCGCCCAACGTCCGCCAGCTCGTGCTGTTCGACCGCTCGACCAACGCGCAGGATCTGGGCTCGCTGCTGGTCACGGACCAGACGGGTCAGGTGGTCATCGATTCGCGTTCGGTGCCGCCGCGGCATATCTATCTGGGCGACCGCGATTACTTCCAGGTGCATCGCGGTTCTGCAAACGTCGGGCTGTATATCAGCGAGCCGTTTACCCCGCGCGTGACCGGCCTGGACACGTCGCTTGGCCTCAGCCGGCGGCTGAATGGCCCTCACGGCGAATTCAACGGCATCGTGGTCGGTACGCTGCGCCTGAACTATTTCCGGCGACTGTTCGATGGCATCAATCTCGGACCGCACGCCACCGTCACGCTGGTACGCACCGACGGCACGCTGCTCATGCGGCGCCCGTATGACGCAAAGCTCATCGGCCGCAGCCTGGCCGATGCCGCTGCCTTCCAGAAGCGCCTGCTCGCGCCGCAAGGCTCCTATGTGGATGTCGCCGGCGTTGACGGCGTCGAGCGGCTGTTCAGTTTCCGCCATATCGGCGACCACCCGCTGATCGTGACCGTGGGCCTCGCCACCGAAGACATCTACGCCGAATGGCGGCAGCGCGCATGGGTCATCAGCGGCATCGTGCTGATGCTCGACGCGGTGTTCATGGGCCTGTCGTTCCTCTTTGCGCAGCAGCTGCGCAAGCGGCTCGAGATGGAGCAGCAATTGCATCTGCTGGCCAATACCGACAGCCTGACCGGACTCGGCACGCGCCGCGCACTGGACGCTGCGCTGGACGTGGAATGGCGCCGCACCAATCGGTATCACACCCCGATGTCGGTGCTGATGATCGACGTGGACGACTTCAAGCCCTACAACGACAGGTACGGCCACGCCGCAGGCGACACCGCGCTGCGCACGGTGGCACGCTGCATCAACGACTGCATCAAGCGCCCCGGCGACTTCGCCGGCCGCTATGGCGGCGAGGAATTCGTCGCCGTGTTGCCGAATACCGACCTGAGCGGCGCCGTGCGTGTTGCCGAAAGCATCCGCGTCGCCGTTCTGGCCGCCAACGAACCGAACGCGGGCAGCGCGTACGGCAAGCTGACGGTCAGCATCGGGGTGGCGTCCTACTCAGGCATCGCCGCGGCCGACGATACCGTCCAAGACCTGATCCACCTGGCAGACGGGCGCCTGTACGAAGCCAAGGCCGCCGGGCGCAACGTGGTCATGCCCAGGCAGGAAAGGCCGAAGCTGGCGGTCGTTTAGCCAGGCCCCGCCGGACACCCCACTTTGGGGGCATGCCATCATCTGCCACCGCTTCTGCACAATGCGCAGGGCTTTCAGGAAACCGCCGTGAGCAAACCTCCGCACTCCCACTTCGATACGTCTGCGCTGCCGCGCGAGCATCAATTTGCGGCGTGGCGGGATGCCATCAACGTGCTGTTCGACACGCGCTCCGCCGCGCCGCAGTCGCACGGCTTCCAGGCCAGCGTCGACGCCTATCTGTGCGGCGAGACGGGCGTGGGCATGATCAGCGCCCAGGCTCAGCACTATGACCGGTCCCGCTCCAAGCTGGGGCGCGACGGCATGGACGTCTACGTGCTCCAGTACTACCTGGAGGGCAGTTGCGGACAGCGCGACGGCGCAAGCGACAGTGCCACACGCCCGGGCGATCTTTTCATCGTTGACGCAGCCCAGCCGCTGGCCACCAGCACGAGCGACAGCCGCTTCCTGAGCCTGGCCGTGCCACGGCGCCTGCTGGCACCGCTGCTACGCGCACCCGACGAACTCAGCATGCGAGTGCTGCGTGGCGACGCCCCGATGGTCGGGCTGCTGCGCGATCACCTGTGTTCGCTCTATCAGTCCGTCGGGAAGTTGAGCGATGCCGAGGCACAGGCCGTCATCCCGGGCACCTTGCAACTGGCTGCGGCCGCCATCAACTGCCAGGTGACCGAAGCCAATGCGCCGTCCGTGAGGGAGAGCCTGTTTGCCTCGATCTGCCGGCATGTGCAGCACAACCTGTCGGACCTGGCGCTTTCGCCCGAAGGCGTGGCCGCGCAGTTCGGCATCTCGCGTGCCACGCTGTACCGGCTGTTCGAGCGCGAAGGCGGCTTCTTCAACTACCTGCGCATGCAGCGCCTGCGGCAGTGCCATGCGATCCTGGCCAACCGGTCGCAGACACACCGTTCGGTGGCCGAAATC
Organism: Ralstonia sp. TCR112; assembly: GCF_007997035.1. Taxonomy (GTDB): domain Bacteria; phylum Pseudomonadota; class Gammaproteobacteria; order Burkholderiales; family Burkholderiaceae; genus Ralstonia; species Ralstonia edaphi. The sequence continues at coordinate 9,738 of NZ_VOSS01000052.1, forward strand.
GCGCAGACCTACGGCTTTTCCGACGCCTCGAACTTTACGCGTGCGTACCGGCGCGCGACCGGCATGTCGCCCCGCGAGACGCGCATGCTGGCCGTCGAAGGGCGCGCCGCCGCCATGCCGTTCGTGCAGCACAAGGACTGGCGCACCTGGGTCATGCAGATGCGCTGATGCGCGCGGCACCCTCTCTTCCCGCACCTCGTTTCCCTTCCCCCTCCCTTGCTTGCGGCGCCCAGGGCTGAGACGCGCTGACAGGTTCGCGCGACGGCCGAACCGGTTCGCAGCCACAGCGGCCATCTCCGTTGAATGCCGGCTGGCGTGCGTGCGAGCATCCGGCCCGACCTGACGAGTGCCCATGTACTCGCGGCGGGCACGCCGGACGTGCCCTCTCTTCGTCGAACAGGTCGGAGCGGTGCGGACATTCCGCACCTCGCACAACACACAACACACAACGACAAAAAACGGGGGTCTTGTGAAAGACATAACGGGAAAATCGCTTGCCTTGACGCTCTTCGCCACCGTGGCGCTGGCCGCGTGCGGCGGTGGCGACTCGGGAAGCAACACCGCCAGCAACGGCGGCAACACCGGCGGCAACACGCCGCCCGCATCCACGTGCGCGGAAACCGGCGTTGATGCCAAGTACGCCTGCCAGACCGGCAGCACCGAGCCGCTGTACGCCTACCAATGGGCGCTCAAGCAGGCGACGAGCTTCTTCGCGGCGTTCGGCCTGGTGGCCAACGGCACGACCGACATCGACGTGGAAGACGCACACAAGGCCGGCATCAAGGGCCAGGGCGTGAACGTGCTCGTGCTCGATGACGGCATCGACGTGCACAACGAAGACCTGTTCGCCAATGCCAACTCGGACATGACGCACAACTTCGACGATGGTTCGAACGATCCGACACCGGCAGACATTCCCGCGAACATCAAGGACGCGCATGGCACCAACGTGGCCGGCATCATCGCGGCGGCGCAGAACGGCAAGGGTGTGATGGGGATCGCGCCGCGCGCGACGCTGGGCGGGGCGCGCTTTATCGGCGCCGCGAATCCGGACACGACGGCAGCCTACGGCGGCGCGGACTGGTCGAAGAACGGCCACATCATCAACGCGTCGTACGGCGCGAACCCGCAGGCGCCGCTGGAGTACGACACGTCCACCTCGACACAGGCAGCGGTGCGCGCCTTCCCGAACCTGCGCGGGGGCCGCGGGCTCGTCATGCTCAAGGCATCGGGCAACGAATATGAGTCCATCAACGACGGCGTCAATGTTCCACCGCGCACGTGCCCGACCGTGGGTGCCAGCGCCGGCATGATCGGCTGCGAAACGCCGGCCAATGACCCCGAAGCGCTGGAGCCCGGGGTGATCGTGGTCGGCGCGGCAAACGCGCAGGGCATCAAGTCGAGCTACTCCAACGCCGGATCGGTGAACTGGATCACCGGCCTGGGCGGCGAATACGGCGACGGCGGCAAATACGGCGAAACCGGCAGCGGCCCCAAGATTTTCTCCACCGACCTCAGCGGCTGCGCACGCGGCTATAGCCGTGCCAATCCGGACGACACCAACGACTTTGCGATTGCTGGCACGGCCACCAACCTGAAAGACAACGCGAAGTGCGACTACTCGAGCATGAACGGCACGTCGGCGGCTACGCCTACGCTGTCGGGCGTGGTCGCGCTGATGCTGGCCGCCAACCCGAACCTGACGTGGCGCGACGTGCGCGAAATCCTGCGTGCGACAGCCCGCAAGATCGACGCCGACTACGGCAGCCGTAACGCTCGCAACGCGCGGATCGACTTGCTCACCGGTGCGGCCACCGGCGATACCAGCGCCGCGCTCACCGACGGCGCGACCACCGCACGCCTGGACTACGGCTGGCAGACCAATGCCGCCGGCTATGCGTATTCAACGTGGTACGGCTTCGGGCTGGTCGACGCATCGGCCGCCGTGAAGATGGCCAAGGCGACCGTCGCCTACAAGCCGGCAGCGCTGTCGGTGCCCGATTTCGCGCCCGCGTTTGCCAATGTCAACCAGCTGAATTACGGCGCGGTGCAGAAGCTCGGCCAGTTCAACGTGTCGGGCACCGACAAGGTCGACGCCCTGCAGTTGCGTGTGTCGGGCTCAGTCTGCGTTGGTAGTGTCGGCTTCTTCGTGAAGTCGCCGTCGGGCACGGTGTCGGCGTTGTCCCTGCCGTACAACGGCTATTACAACAACGGCGTCGATACGGTGAACAAGTACGGCCTGGGCAGCTACGCCTTCTACGGCGAGAACGCCGCCGGCACGTGGGAGGTCTATGCCGTAAGCGGCGTGCCGACCAATGCCTGCTCGACGTACCAGCCCCAGGGCGGCACCCACACCGTGACCCTCACCACGCCGCTGGCCGTGGAATATCGCGTGATTGCTGCCAAGTGAGCCCGTTCGGAGACCATTCAACATGATCAATGCAACTCTTATGAAGACCGTGGCGCTGGCGGCGCTGCTCTCGATGGCGTCGGCGTGCCAGGCGGCCGACCTGACGGTGGGCAAACACCTCAGCACGCAAGAGCTGGCCCAGTACGCGAGCGCGCCAACGGTGCAGATCGAATCGCAGTCGTTCAAGGTGCTCTCCAGCGGCACGCGAACCAAGGCGGCGGGTGCGACAGGATCCGCCGTCACGCAGGTCGTCAATGAACGCGGCGTGGTGGGCGAGAGCCGCAACGAGGTGGTCGTCTCGCAGGTGTCAGTCGACAGCGTGCGTCAGGCCGTGAGCAGCCTGCCCGCAACACCCGTATCGGCTGAGTACTACGGGCATCTGAACATCAGCACCCTGCGCTTTGCTTCGTTCCAGGATGCCGTGAACGCGCGGGCACAGCTCCGGAAGGCGCTGCCGCAGGCGCGGGTGGATGTTCCGATCCAGTACGCCAAGCCCGTGGCGCGCTGAGCGTCACCGCCCGGCTGCACAAGACGCCCCGCCGCCGCGCGGGGCGTTTTGCATGGAAGGCGTATCATCCCGGCCTCTTCCCAAGCCAGGACAACACCATGACCAAGGCCACCGGCAGCTTCGAAGCGCTGGCCGCACGCGAAGGCGGCCTGCAGCACCGCCTCTCCTCCGCGCAACTCACCATGATCGCCATCGGCAGCGCAATCGGCACAGGCTTGTTCCTGGGCAGCGGCGCGGCCATTCAACTGGCCGGCCCGGGCGTGATTGCCAGCTACGCCATCGGCGCATTCATTGCCCTGCTGCTCATGGGCTGCCTGGCAGAAATGGTGGTGGCGCATCCGACCACCGGGTCTTTCGGCGCCTATGCCGAGCACTACGTAAGCCCGCTTGCCGGCTTCCTCGTGCGCTATGCGTATTGGGCGGCCGTCGTCTTCGTGATCGGCGCCGAAGTGACCGCGGTGGCGGTGTACATGGCCTACTGGTTTCCGGGTGTGCCGGCGTGGGTGTGGATCGTGGGGTTCTCGTCCGTGCTGGTGTGGATCAATGCCAGCAGCGTCGACGTGTTTGGCGTGGCCGAATACTGGTGCTCGATGATCAAGGTGGTGGCCATCGTCGCGTTTCTGGCGGTAGCGAGCTACGCCATCCATCGCGCACCCGACGGCGGCCCGATCGGCTTTCACAACTACGTGAGCGCGGGCGGTTTTCTGCCGCACGGCTGGAACGGCGTGTGGTTCGGTGCGGTGGTCAGCATCTTCAGCTTCTTCGGCATCGAGCTGATTGCCGTGGCCGCCGGCGAGGCTCGCGAACCCGAAGCTGCCGCCACGAGCGCATTCCGCTCGACGCTGTTCCGTCTGGTGTTCTTCTACCTGTGCACGCTCGCGTTGATGCTCGCCGTGGTGCCGTGGCAGCAGGCCGGCACGGGCAAGAGCCCGTTCGTGCGCGTGATGGAAATCCTCGGTATTGCCGGGGGTGCGGGCGTGATGAACTTCGTGGTGCTGACTGCGGCGCTGTCGTCGATGAACGCGCAGTTGTATGTATCGACGCGCATGCTGTTCAGCCTCGCGCGCGGCGGCCAGGCGCCCAGGGCGCTTGGCGCGGTGAGCCAACGCGGCGTGCCGCTGCGCGCACTGGCGGTGTCCAGCTCCGGTGCGGCATTGGCCGCCGTGCTGAGCGTCGTGCTGCCGGGTCACTCGTTCCTGCTCATGATGTCGCTGGCGATGTTCGGCGCGCTGTTCACGTGGCTCGTCATCTTCATCACGCACCTGCGCTTTCGCCGCGCAGCAGAACGCGAAGGGCGCATGCTGCGGTTCCGCATGTGGGGGTTTCCGGCGCTGACCGTCATCGGTGCCGCCGCAATGGCAATCATCATCGTCAGTACGGCATGGATGGCGGACTTCCGCATGACGCTGGTGGTGGGTGTGCCGTTCCTGCTGCTGATGGCCTTGGTATTTCGGCAGGCGCGGCTGGGGGAGCCGCCTGCGCCTCAGCCCTCTGCGCGCAACTGATCCTCGACCAGCGCCACCCAGCATGCCGCGCCAATGGGGATGAGCTTGTCGTTGAAATCGTAGCCGTCGTTGTGCAGCGAGCAGCCGACCCACTGACCGCCCAAGCCGTTGCCCAGCGCGAAGTAGCAGCCCGGGCGCTTCTCCAGCATCCAGGCAAAGTCTTCGCTACCCATCTGCGAGGACGGCGGCACCTGGATGACGCGCTCGTCGCCGAGCACACTCGCCACGGCACGGCGTGCGATAGCGGTCTGCTCTGGTGTATTGCAGATGGCGGGCACCAACCGCTCATAGACGATCTCCGCGCGCACGCCATAGGATGCGGCCTGGTGCGTAATGACCTCGCGAATGCGCGTCTCCAGCAGCTCGCGCACCTCCGGCTTGGTCGCGCGCACGCTCAACTTGAGCATGGCCGTTTCCGGGATGATGTTATGCGTCGTCCCGGCCTGCATTTGCCCGACGCTGATGACGGCCGCATCCACTGGGGCAACGTTGCGCGAGACGATGCCCTGCAACGCCACAACCGTCGAGGCCAGGGCCAGCGTCGGGTCCACCGCCAGGTTAGGCATGGCGCCATGGCCGCCGCGCCCGCTGAAAGTCACCGTCACGCGATCTGACGAACCTCCCAGCGGGCCGCTCTGCACCACGGCCACGCCCAGCGGCAAGCCGGGCGCGTTGTGAAACGCGTAGATGCCATCGCAGGGAAAGCGCTCGAACAGGCCATCCTCCATCATGGCCACGGCACCGGCCAGGCCCTCCTCATCGGGCTGGAAGATGAGGTTAAGGGTGCCGTTGAAGTTGCGCGTGGCCGCCAGGTGCTCGGCGGCGGCAAGCAACGTGGCGGTATGGCCGTCGTGGCCACACGCATGCATGCGACCGGCCACCTGGCTGGCGTAAGGCAAGCCTGTGCGTTCCTGCATGGGCAGCGCGTCCATGTCGGCGCGCAGGCCGATCGTGCGCGTGCCGTTGCCCACTTTCAATTGCCCCACCAGGCCGTGGCCGCCGACGCTGTGCACGTCATAGCCCCATTCACGCAGCAGGCTGGCGACGAGCTGAGAGGTATGCGGCACGTCGGCACCCAATTCCGGATTGGCATGGATGCGATGACGCAGTTCGGCAAAGCGATCAGCGCCCGCGTGCAGGGCCTGGGGGATGCTGGGTGAATTGGGATCGAGGTACATGGTGCGAGGTCAGAGGCGAACTGGGTAAAGGCAGCGATGGCGCGGTATCGATGTCAATCGCGGCCGGGATACGTCGGGAACAGCGTGAGCGCGCCCAGGCTGATGGCGCTGCTGGCCAGCAGGTACCAGGCCGGTGCCATCGGGTTGCCGGTTACGCCCAGCAACCACGTAACGATGAGCGGCGCAAAGCCGCCGAACACGGTCACTCCCAGGCTGTACATCACCGACATGCCGGTTGCGCGATGCTGGCGTGGGAAGGCTTCCATCAGCAGCGCAGCGCCCGCGCCATTGCTGACCGACATGAAGGTCACGCCCAGCGCGATCAACCCCATGGTCAGTGCCAAGCCCGCGCCGGAAGACAGCAGCACGAAGCCTGGGTACGTGCACGACAGGCTGACCGCAGCCGCGACATACAGCATCGGCTTGCGCGTCGGCAGACGATCGGCCAACAAGCCAAACAACGGCGACATGACCAGCATGGTGAACCCCGCCACGCACGCCGTCAGAAATGCCGTGACAGGCGGCATGTGCAACGAGTGGATCAGGTACGTGGGCATGTAGAAGATCAGGATGTACATGGACGCAGTGGCCCCCGTCATCAGCAGCATGCCAAGCACGAGCGTGCGCGCATGCTGGCGAAGCACGCCGACCATGCTGCCGTGCGGGCCGCCCTCGTGCGTCTCCTTCAGATGCCGGCGGATGTACATGCCAACCGGCGCGATCAGCAAGCCCAGCAAGAACGGCAGCCGCCATCCCCAGCTCTGTAACGCCTCGGGGCTGAGCACGGCGCTCACCCCGGCCGCACTCAACGCGCCGATCAGTGCCGCCGCACCCTGCGTGGCAGCCTGCCAGCTCACCAGGAAGCAACGCCGGCCCTTGCTCGCCGATTCCAGCAGCAGTGCCGACGCCGCACCGATTTCCCCGCCGGCCGACAGCCCCTGGAGCAAGCGCCCGAGCACCACCAGCACCGTTGCCGTCACGCCGATCGTCGCGTGGCTGGGCGTGAAGGCGATCAGCGCGGTGCCTGCCGTCATCAAGGCAATCGTCAAGGTGAGTGCTGCCTTGCGGCCACGCCGATCGGCCATGTTGCCGATCAGCACCGCACCCAGCGGCCGCATGACAAAGCCCGCGCCAAACGTGGCGAATGACAACAGCAACGATGCCAGCGGGCTGCTCGATGGAAAGAACAATCGCCCGATGGTGGCGGCAAAGAAGCTGTAGACCGTGAAGTCGTACATTTCGAGGCCGTTGCCGATGGCGGCAGCAACGACTGCGCGCCTCGAATGCGGGGTGACGGTGGTGGTGCCTTGGCGCGGGGCGCCAGCGGGCACGGCGATCTGGGCATCCATCTTGATGTCTCCTCCAGTCGGGCGGGCTTCTATGAGCGTCCCGCAATGCGCTGGATTGAAGGGCAATAGTAGGAGCGGTCGGGCCGGTTCCGCCTCTCGCTTTTTTTCATGGCTATAGCTGTTGGCTATGGCGGGAGCCCGCATCCGGGCCTGCGCGGCTCGTCCAATGGCCGCCCCGGGAGGATTCCGCAGTACAGTTGCTGGCTGGCGGTTCGGCATGCCGGCTTTCCGCTGCGCCGTGTATCAAGGACACCTATGAAGCTCAACCAGCTACGCGCACTGGTCACCGTTGCCGAGACGGGCAGCATCCAGGAGGCTTCGCGCCTGCTTCACATCACGCAGCCCGCGCTCAGCAAGGCCATCAAGGAACTGGAAACCAGCGTGGGGGCCACGCTGTTCGTACGCTCCAGCAAGGGCATCCGGCTTACGCCGTATGGCCAGCGCCTGGTCGGGCATGCACGCTTGATCAACGAAAGCGTCAAGCGCGCACGAGAAGACCTGGAAGACATGAAAGGGGCGGTGACGAGCGAATTGACGGTGGGCGTCACGCCCGTCACCGCGCTCATCGGGCCGGTGGCTGACTGCCTCGTGACCTTCAGGCGCGAATTTCCCAATGCGCGGCTGCGCATCCTGGAGGCACGTCCGGGTCAATTGCTGGAACTGCTGCGCGAGGGCGCCATCGATTTTGCGCTGACGTCTCAGTTGCAGACGGGCGAACGCGGGTTCGACCACACCGTGGTGTGCCGCGCGCAGACGCTGATCGGCGTACGCAAGGGCCACGCGCTGCGGGGCCAGCAGCCCCTGCATGCCTTGCAGCAGGAAGAGTGGCTCGCCCCCGATTCGCTTACCGACGAACACTCGCCGCTGTACCGGCTGTTTGCCGATGCCGGTCTCGCACCGCCCGAACGCGTGGTCGAATGCAACTCCATGACGCTGCTGCTCGAGCTGTGCTGGAAATCGGACGCCCTGCTCCTGCTCTCGAGCGAATCGACACGCTCGCCCATCATCCGTCAGACAATCGAGTTTATCGAGACCGATCAGCCAATGCCCGAGCGCGTCATCTCGCTGCTCACGCGGGACCGCCATGTTCTGACAGCGCTGGGCGCGCGCTTGCATGACGCGCTGGCACAGGCGTTGCGGCAAGCCTATCCGGAGCGGCCGGCGCAGCCGTGAGCCAGCGCGGTTCTGCGCGATCAGGCCAGCGCCAGCGCCTGATCCAGATCGGCGAGCAGGTCGTCGATATGCTCGATGCCAATCGATAACCGGATCGTCTCCTGCCGCACGCCAGCCTTGGCAAGTTCGGCTTCCGACAGCTGCCGGTGCGTGGTCGAGGCCGGATGCGTTGCCAGCGATTTGGCGTCGCCAATGTTCACCAGCCGCGTGAACAACTGCAGCGCATCCTGAAAACGCGCGCCGCGGCAAAGCCGCCCTTCACCCCAAACGTAAGCAACCCCGGCGCCTTGCCGGAGAGGTATTTGCGCACGAGCGCGTAGTCCGGGTGGCCGTCCAGGCTGGCGTGGTTGACCCACTCCACCTTGGCGTGGCCGCGCAGATGCCGGGCGATGTGCGCCGCGTTCTGCGTGATGCGATCGATGCGCAGGCCCAGCGTTTCGATGCCCTGCAGGATCAGGAACGCGTTGAACGGCGACAGCGCAGCGCCGGTATTGCGCAGCGGCACCACGCGGGCGCGGCCGATATACGCCGCGTCGCCCAGCGCTTCCGTATAGACGACACCGTGGTAGCTGACATCCGGCTCGTTCAGCCGCTTGAAGCGCGCCTTGTGCTTGGCCCACGGAAACTTGCCCGAATCGACGATCGCGCCGCCCAGGCTCGTGCCGTGGCCGCCCAGGTACTTCGTCAGCGAATGCACGACGATGTCGGCGCCATGTTCGAAGGGCCGCGTCAGGTACGGGGTCGGCACCGTGTTGTCGACGATGAGCGGCACGCCGTGGCGGTGCGCGATCTCGGCCAGCGCGGCAATGTCGGTGATGTTGCCCAACGGGTTGCCGACCGTTTCGGCAAAGACCGCCTTGGTACGGTCGTCGATCAGCGCTTCGAACGAAGCGGGGTCGCGCGGATCGGCAAACCGCGTGGTGATGCCCGACAGCGGCAGCGTGTGCGCGAACAGGTTGTAGGTGCCGCCGTAGAGCGTGCTGGCCGAGACGATGTTGTCGCCCGCTTCCGCAATGGTCTGGATCGCATACGTCACAGCCGCTTGGCCCGACGCCAGCGCAAGCGCCCCGATGCCGCCCTCAAGCGCGGCGATGCGCTTTTCCAGCACGTCGTTGGTCGGGTTCATGATGCGCGAGTAGATGTTGCCCGGCACCTTCAGGTCGAACAGGTCGGCGCCGTGCTGCGTGTCGTCAAACGCGAACGCAACGGTCTGGTAGATCGGCACGGCCACCGCGCGGGTGGTCGGGTCCGCGCTGTAGCCGCCGTGGACGGCTACGGTGTCGAGTTTCCAGGCAGGGGCAGTGCTTAAGGACGGCTGCGTCATGGTGCGTCTCCGGAAGGTTGGTCCGGCGAGCATATGGGCAGCGCATCGACGGCGGAACGACCGTTTTTGTCTTTGGTTATGCGCTCAACCTTCTTAGACGCTCCCTTCAGCGCGCCCGTCTGCCTACGCGTGATCAACGTGCGCAGCGCTGTGTCTCCCGCCTCCAGCGATCGCAAATACCCCTAGGGCACCGAGCGCGAGGAGCACCTCGCTGGACTCGCATTGAGTTCTTGATCTCAAAAGCCGTAAAGCTTTACCGGATTGGCCACAAAGATCATCTGCTGCCAATCCGCACGGCTGATCCACGCGGCCATCGTATCGAGCAGCGCGGCATCGTCGGGCTTGTTGGCGCTCTGGGTCGGATGCGGCCAGTCGGTGCCCCAGAGCATCCGCTCGGGCGCCATGTTGATGAAGGCCTTGGCCACGGGTTCGACATCCGCATAAGCGGGCGCACCCGTCCTGGAATCGACGTAAGGACCAGACAGCGTGACCCACGTGTTGCCCTTGTCGACCAGGCGCTGCGCCGTGCGCATGGCGTCGGACTGCATGCCGCCCGGCTGTGGCACGTGCGCAATGTGATCGATGACAAGCGGACACGGCAGCGCAAGGAGATGCGACTCCAGCGCGGGCAACTTGGCGCCTTGCACGACAAGTTCGATGTGCCACCCAAGCGCGCCGATGCGTGACGCCAGCGGTGCGAGCATCTCGACGGTGGTGGCGCCCGGATAGCTGAGGTTGAAGCGGATGGCCCGCACACCCGCCGCATGCATTTCCGCAAGCTGGGCGTCCGTCACGGAGGTATCGACCACCGCAACACCGCGCGCATTGGGCCCGAAACGCCTGAGCGCATCCAGCGTGCAACGGTTGTCCGTTCCGTACGTCGACGGCGTGACCACCACGTTGCGCTGCACGCCCAGACGCGCCTGCACCTTGCGGTACTGCTCGATGCTCGCGTTGGGCGGCCGCAGCGTGGTGCCTGGGGCGCTGGGGAATCGGTCATCGTAGATGTGCATGTGGCAATCCACGGCGCCGGCCGGCAGCTTGAACGTCGGCGGGGCGCTGCCGGTGGACCACAACTCTTCTGCGTCGGCCAGCCCCGGAACAGCGGCCGCCACGGCACCGGCGCCGGCCATCTGCAGGAACCGCCTTCTGTTGAATGCGCGCATGGTCAGGCGGTCTCCGTCTTGCTCAGCACCTGCGCTTCCGGCGTGGAGCGGCTCAACAGCAGCAGCGTCGTCACGCTCACCAGCGTCAGCACGGCCAACGGCATCAGCGCCAGTGCATAGCTGCCGGTGGCTTGCTGGACCCAGCCGTACACATTCACCATCAGGCCGCCGCCGATGAGGTTGGCAATCGCGTTGATGGTAGCGAGCCCCGCAGCGGCTGCACTGTTCGAGAGCATGCCGGAGGCCAGCGCCCAGAACGGCCCCTTGAACGAATAGGCCCCGACCAGCACCGCGCACAGCATCACCATGGTCGGCACGAGCGACCCGCTGAGCGACGTGCCGAACAGGCCCAGACCGATCAGCAGCATGGGAATGGCGGTGTGCCAGCGGCGCTCCTTCAGGCGGTCGGAGCGGCGGCCCCACAGCACCATCAGCACCGATGCCACGGCATACGGCACGGAGTTCAGCAGCCCCGTCTGCATGACGGTCAACCCGAACGATTTGAGAAGCTGCGGCTGCCATACCGACAGCGTGCTACCGGCGGCCGATGCGCACACGTCCACCAGCGCGAGGCAGAGCACGTAGCGATTGCAGAACAGCTTGAGCAGCGGCATCTGCGCAACCTTCTTCGGCCCACGCGCTTCACCGGCCAACGTATTCGTGAGCCACTGGCGCTCTTCGTTCGACAGCCATTTGGCTTCCTCGGGCCGGTTGGTCAGCACGCGCAAGCAGGCAAAGCCCAGCAGCACCGTGGGGATGCCCTCGAGGATGAACAGCCAATGCCAGCCGCGCAGGCCGGCAAACCCATCCATCTGCAACAGCGCAGCGGAGAGGGGCGAACCGATAAAGCTTGCCGCCGGGATTGCAACCATGAACGTCGCCACAATGCGCGCACGGTGCGTTGCCGGAATCCAGTACGAGAGGTACAGCAGCACGCCGGGGAAGAACCCCGCTTCTGCAGCACCCAGCAGGAAGCGCAAGGCATAGAACGAGGCCGGGCCGCTCACCAGCGCGGTGGCGGCCGAGACCAGCCCCCACGTGATCATGATCCGCGCGATCCAGATGCGTGCGCCGTAGCGTTGCAGCGCCAGGTTGCTCGGCACCTCGAAGAAGAAGTACGACACGAAAAAGAGGCTGCTGCCGAAACCGAACACACGGGCCGTCAGCCCGAGGTCATGGTTCATCTGCAGCGAGGCCATGCCCACGTTGCCGCGGTCGATGAAGGCCAGCAGATAGCAGACCATGAGAAACGGCACGAGCCGCCAGACCACCTTGCGAAGGGTCCGCTGCTCGATCTCGGTGACGCCGGTACCGCCGGTCACTTGCATGTGTGTCTCCTGGCGCCGTCGGGTGCTGTGCGGCGCTGTTTGAATGTCTGGGTAGAAAGGTACTGCGATCGCACGATCAGCGTGTTGCGGCTTCACCGGCATCGGCGCCCGGGTCGCCCAGCCAGGCGATGGACAGTGCGCCGATGATGAGCACGGCCGACACCGCCAGCAGCGGCGCCGTAAAGCCCTGCGAGTACTGCTTGATGGCACCGACCATCGACGGGCCGACAAAGCCGCCGAGATTGCCGACGGAAACGATCAGGGCCAGGCCGCCCGCGGCCGCACGGCCCGTAAGGAAGGTGGACGGAATCGCCCAAAACGTGGCTTGGAACGCCAGGATGCCGCTCACCGTCACGCACAGCGCCACGAGCTTGAGCGCCGGTGCATCCAAGGCCGTGCTGGCCGCCAGCGCCACTGCTGCAACTACCAGCGCGGCAGCCACATACGGGACGCGGTTCTGCGCCCGGTTCGCCACACGGGCCCACCACAGCATGACCACCGCACCGAGGGCATACGGGATGGCCGTCAGCCACCCGACCACGGTGTGCTCGACGCCAAACTGCTTGATGATCTGCGGCATCCAGAGGCCCACGCCGATGGAGCCCACGATGCCGCAGAAGTTGATGAACGCCAGCACGAAGACGCGCCAGTTGGTCATGGCATCGCGCAGGGTCGCGCCGTGCTTGCTGGCGATGTCGCGTTGCTCCATGGCGAGGCGGCGCGCGAGTACGGTCTTCTCATCGTCGGTAAGCCATGTCGCCTTTTCCGGCCGATCCGCGAGCACGAACAGGCACGCGATGCCAAGCAGCACGGCCGGCAGCCCTTCGATCAGCAACAGCCATTGCCAGCTGCGCAACCCATGCAGGCCGCCGAGTTCGAGCAGCGCGCCGGAAATGGGTGAGCCGATCATGTTCGCCACCGGAATGCCCACCAGGAAGGCAGCCGTCACCTTGGCGCGCCACTTGCCCGGAAACCAGTGCGTGAAGTACAGGTAGATGCCCGGCGTGAAGCCCGCTTCGGCAAGACCCAGCAGAAAGCGCGCCGCCGCAAAACTCTTGGGGCCGACCACAAACGCCGTGGCCATCGAGAAGATGCCCCACGTGATCATGATCCGCGCGATCCAGATGCGCGCCCCCACCTTCTGCATGATGAGGTTGCTCGGGATCTCGAACAGGAAATAGCCGATGAAGAACAGCCCCGCGCCGAACCCGAACTGTTCGGCCGTCAGGCCAATGTCCTTGTTCATGGTGAGCGCGGCAAACCCCACGTTGGTGCGATCAAGATAGCTGATCACATAGCACGCGAAGATGAACGGCAGGATGCGGCGGAACGCCTTGGCCAGCGTGCGTTCGCTCGCCTGGTAATCCGCATCGGGCAGCGTGGTGGCGGGGCGCACATCCGCGCCATGCGCTGGCGTGGTGGCACTCAAGGTCTGGGACATTTGCATGGTCTCCTCCATCGCGCTTCTATGAGCGCTCAGGGTCGGGTATCGATGAGCTGGGCTAGGGCGTTGCTTGGGTCTGCCTTGCCCGATGCGGCAGCGGGCCGGCGATGTCCATCTCGCTCCTGAGCACCGTGCCGGACACCGATTCGGTCATGAAGAGCGTCTTCATTTCGGGGCCACCGAAGCACAGGTTCGTGAGCGATGCACCTTCGGGGCTGGTCAAGACCAGGTCCGGCTCCGCACGGTGGTTCAGCACCCATGCGCGGCCGAGTCCGGGGTTGGCCACGAACAGCCGCCCCGCCGTGTCGATCGTCAAACCATCCGGGCCGCTCGGGCCGTACGACGTAAAGAACTGGCCGACCTTGCTGACGGAGCCATCGGCCTGTAACGGCACACGCCACACGCAGTTGCCGCGCGTCATGGCGACGTAGAGCACCTTCTCGTCGGGCGACAGCACAAGCCCGTTGGGGCTGGGGCAATTGCCGAGCAGCATGTCGAGCCTGCCTTCCGGCGAGAGGCGATAGACGCGACCCGTCGGGTCTTGCAGCCCCGTCTGGCCCTGGTCGGTGAAGTACAGGTTGCCGCGCGAGTCGAACGTCAGGTCGTTCACGCCCTTGAAGCGCTCGGAGTTGCGGCGCTCAAGATACGGCGTGACTTCGCCACGCTTGATGTCGAGCAGCATCAGCCCGTTGCGGTAGTCGGTGATGAGCAGGTGCGCATCGTCGACGAACTTCATGCCGTTGGGCTCACCGTCGTATTCGGTCACCAGTTCCCAATCGCCCGCCTTCGAGATGCGGAAGACGCGGCCGTGCGGGATATCGGTCACGTACAGATGACCGTGGCCGCGGCCGTCCGGACACCACACCGGTCCTTCCAGAAACGAGTCGGTGGCTTGCCCGCCGCGATTGGCGCGCGCCCATTCCGTCTGGACATCGGGCTTGCGAAACCTGGCAGGCATGCGCGTGAAGACTTCGGCTTCACGCACCGCCGGTGGCGAGAGCAGGAACATGGACATCACGCCGCCGTGCGGGCACGTTCCTCGATCACTGCGAGCACATTGGCCGCCGCGCCCTTGCCCATGTTCACGTAGGCCGCGTCGCTCACGCCGCCGACGTGCGGCGACAGAATGATGTTCGCAATACCCTGGAACGGATGCGGCACCGTCATCGGCTCCACACCGAAGCTGTCGAGCCCTGCTGCACGGAGTTGGCCAGTGGCCAGCGCTTCCACCAGCGCGGCTTCGTCAATGAGGCCACCGCGCGCCGTGTTGACCAGGATCGCGCCGGGCTTGAAGCAGTTGAACGCGTCGCGGTTCAGCATCTTGCGGTTCTGGGCGGTCAACGGGCAGTGCAGCGACACCACATCGGACTGCGCGTACAACTCGCCAAGGCTCACCAGCTTGACGCCTGCCGGCGTCTCCTTGGCGTACGGGTCGAAGGCGATGACATTCATACCGAACGCCAGCCCGATCGTGGCAGCCCGGCGGCCGATCGCGCCCAGGCCGACCAGGCCCAGCGTGCGGCCATCCAGTTCGACTGACTTGTGCGTCGCCTTGTCCCAATGCCCCGCACGCATGCGCGCGTCGAGGTGCGGGACAGACTTGGCACACGCCAGGATCAGCGCCCACGCATGTTCGGCCACGGCCGCGGCATTGGCCCCCACTGCAGCGCGCACCGCGATGCCACGCGCCGCGGCGGCATCCTGATCGATGACGTCGATACCGCTGCCGTGCTTTGAGATCACCTGCAGGTTGCCGGCGGCGGCATCCATGATGCGGGCGTTGACCTTGCCGTAGCGCACGATGATCGCCACCGGCTTGTGCCGTGCGCAGAGCGCGAGGATGTCCTCTTCGGTGGGCTGCTTGCCGGCAAACACGACTTCGAAATCACCCAGCATCTCCATTGCTTGCGGCGCCAAGTCAGCTGCCGTGACGAGCAGGACGGGCTTGGTTGCAGTCGTGCTCATTACAGTGCCTCGCCTTCGGCCAGCATGCCCGCCGCGCGCAGTTCTTTCTCGAGCCAGCCGGGGCGCGTATCGCCCTTGCGGATCGCCGCAATGCGGGCCGCTTCGGCGTCCACCTTTTTCTGTGCGAGCACGAGAATGCGCTCGACATCGGCACGCGGGATCACGACCACGCCGTCTGCATCGCCCACCACCAAGTCACCGGGGTGCACCGTCGCGCCGGCGGCGGACACGGGGAGGTTCACGCGGCCGGCCACGCTCTTGGTGGGCCCGCACGGGTTCAAGCCGGCAGAGAAAACCGGGAACGTGCCGTGCGCCAGCTCGTGCGAATCGCGCACCGCGCCATCGATGACAAACCCGGCGATGCCGGTGGCCTGCGCCTGCGTGGCCATGATTTCGCCGATCAGCGCGCAACTTTGGTCGCCCTTGCCGTCCACCACGATCACATCGCCGGGCTTGGCGACCGCGAGGGCGGCATGGATGGCGAGGTTGTCGCCGGGGCGCACCTCCACCGTGACGGCCGGCCCGGCCACTTTCATGGTCGGTGCGAGCGGTTTGACGCGACAGTTCAGGGTGCCGCGGCGGCCGGCAACGTCAGCCAAGATGGCCGCCTGGAAGCGGGCAGCCGCCTCGACCAACGCGGGCGAAACGCGCTCGATATCGCGAACGATGGCGGAAGTGTTATGCGAAGGGATACTCATGAAAAAACCTGCCTCAGACGATGATGTTTTACTGGGTAAAACAATGGTGTACTCAGTGAAATCACTATAGCCACGGCAAGCGGGTCGATCTACTGGCGTTTACCCTTCCGACAGATACAACAGCGTTGTACATAGTACAATCGCGTCATTCGGAGTTCGGGGATTCGGAAATGGGGAATGACGGCGTTGCCGCAGTAGAAAAGGCGCTGGCTTTGCTGGATTGCTTCAAGCCGGGGGCGGAAGCCCTGTCGCTCGCGGCCTTGGCGCAAGCGTCGGGCATGCACAAGACTACGGTGTATCGGCTGATGAACTCGCTGGAGCGCATGAGCTATGTCATCCGCTCCGAATCCGGCGCGTACTCGCTCGGGCCACGCTTGCTGTATCTCGGCAAGCTCTACGAGCAGTCGTTCCACCTGTCGTCCGTGGTGGAACCGGTGCTGCACGCGCTGGCGGCGGCCACGCGAGAGAGCGCATCGTACTACGTCGTCGATCACGGCCGGCGGCTGTGCCTGTTCCGCGCCGAGCCGTCCGAAGGCCTGCGCGAGACCCGCCTGCCCGGCACGTCGCTGCCGCTGGACGACACCGCCATCAGCCACGTGCTGCGTTATTGGGGGCTGGGTGAAGCGCTGTATGACGGCACCCCCGAATTACCGCTGTTCACCTCTGGCGCGCGCGACCAGCATACGGCGGCGTTTGCCACGCCCATCTTCGGTTCCGGCGACAAGTTCATGGCCGCGCTGACGCTGTCAGGCGCAGCTTCACGGCTGGAAGCGGCGCGCACGTCAGGGGATGTCGTCACGAAGCAGTTGCAGGCGGCGTCCGAGCTGTCGCGCAAGCTCGGCGCAAGCGCGGCGTTGTGCGAACGCTTCTACGGTGTTTGATGTGAAGGCGCAGCTTCGGTAGGACGCTTCGCATGGCCGATGCGCTGCGCATGATAGATGCCGGTGTGGCCTGAGAAGAGATAGCTGACCACGCAGGCAATGCCGGCAAACGTGCCGACTTCGGGGCCGAAGAGTTCCATCGCCATCAAGGTCGACGCAATGGGCGTATTGGCTGCGCCCGCAAACACGGCAACAAACCCGAGGCCCGCCAGCAGCGGGAACGGCAGCGGCAACACGTAACCCAACGCATTGCCCAATGTGGCGCCGATGTAGAACAGCGGCGTGACCTCGCCGCCCTTGAAACCGGACGCCAGCGTCACGATGGTGAAAGCCGCCTTGCCGGCAAAGTCGTACGCCGGCAGCGGAGTGTGGAACGCATCCACGATGACGGGAATGCCAAGACCGAGGTATTTGTCCGTCCCGAGCGCCATGGCGGCGGCCACGACGACGCTGCCGCCCAACACCGGACGCAGCGGCCCGAAGGCGATGTGATGCTTGAACACGCGGCTGAGCCGGTGCGTGAGCGCCGCGAACGTCATGCCCGCCAAGCCGAAGACGATGCCCGCCACCACGACCAGGGCGATTGCGATGGGCGTGAGATGCGGCACAAACGGAATCGCATATGGCGTGTGGTGCACGCCCAGCAACGGCGGCACGAGGTCACCCACGATGGCCGCGATGAAGCACGGCAGGATCGCGTCATAGCGCAGACGGCCGATCGCGAGCACCTCCAGCCCGAACACGGCGCCGGCCAGCGGCGTGCCGAACACCGACGCGAAACCCGCACTGATGCCCGCCATCAGCAAGATGCGCCGGTCCGCCGGGGCCAGCGAGAACAACCGCGTCAGGTAGTCCGCAAAGCTGCCGCCCATCTGGACGGCCGTGCCTTCACGCCCCGCCGACCCACCAAAAATATGCGTGACAACCGTGCCCAGGAGGATCAGCGGCGCCATGCGTTTGGGCACGACGCGCTTCGGGTCGTGAATCTCGTCGATCAGCAGGTTGTTGCCCCCTTCCACCGAGCGCCCGGTGTAGTGATAGAGCAACCCGACGGCAAGCCCCGCCACGGGCAGGAACCACAGCAGCCAAGGATGGGCGGTGCGCGTGTCGGTGGCCCAGTCCAGCGCCAGCAGCAATACCGCGGAGCCCAAGCCCGCCAGCATGCCGACAAGCGCGCCCAATGAGAGCCAGCGCAGCAGATACCCGAACATGAGCAGCGGCTCGGAGCGTGTAACCATTTTCTTCATGATGACCAGATTCGAAGAACTCAAACCTGAGCGACAGAACGTCGTTTGGGCGTGTGCCTACAACTTCCTTCGTCCAGGAACTTGTAGGCATCATCAGCCGGACGCGTCATCCGCAGCCCGGCGGTTAAGGGAGGCATGCCATCTCCACAAGGTTGCGCATTGTGCCTGAAGGCCGTCGTGGTCACAACCGGGCACAATCGCGCACCACCCGGAAAAACGCCCGCCCTGCCATCACACCGGACGGTCTTTTCGGGCTCCGGCGTGCCGCATCATTCCGGTGGCTGGCTCCCGCTGCCAAGCGGTGCGTTGTCCAATGACATTCACCAGTGTGCGCAATTCACCGTGGATTGTTCAATACGGCTCGATCCGGCATGCTGCATGGATTCAGCAGCCGTCCACCAGAGACCCCGCGCAGGAGACACGCATGACCGCCCACCTGATCTTCGACGATCGCCCGACCGATGCCGATACGCTGCTCGCCCGCGGCGCCGCCCTTGCCGGCGGTCTGCGCCGCATGGGCGTGCAGGAGGGCGACGTGATCGGCGTGTTGCTGCGCAATGCGCCCGCCTACATCGATGTGATGCACGCCTGCCGCATCGCGGGGTGCTACTTCTGCCCGATCAACTGGCACTTCACGCCGGCCGAGGTGGAATTTCTCGTGCGCGATTCGGGCGCCAAGGTATTGATCGGCCATCGCGATCTCGTCGACGCGGCCGAACCGCTGCTGCCCGCTCATGTGCAGCTGCTGCGCGTGGACGCCGAAGGCACCGACCGTGCCGACGGCTATGCCAACTGGCTGGCGCTGCAGACGCCATACGACGGGCCGCTGGTATCGCCGCGCGGGCACATGGCCTATACCTCAGGCACCACGGGCCGGCCCAAGGGCGTGGTGCGCCAGGCCGTGCCGCTCGACCAGCTCGACGCGCATCTGCAGAAGGCGCGCGCCGTGGTGGCGGCCACGTTCGGTATCGTGCCGGGCTGCCGCGCGCTGGTGCCGGCGCCGCTCTATCACAGCGCGCCGAGTCTCTTCGCACAGCAGGCCGCGCAGATGGCAGAGCTGCTGGTGGTGAACGCGCGCTTTGATGCGCTGCGCGTGCTCGAGCAGATCGAGCGCTACCGCATCGACACCGTCTACCTCGTGCCGATCATGTATGTGCGCCTGCTCAAGTTGACGGACGAAGAACGCAGCCGCTACGACCTGTCTTCGCTGCGCTTCGTGGCGTCCACCGGCGCACCCTGCGCGCCCGAGATCAAGCGCAGGATGATCGACTGGCTTGGCCCCGTCATCTATGAAACGTATGCGTCGAGCGAGACCGGCATGATCACGGTGATGGACCCGCGCGACGCAGCCGCCCGCCCAGGGAGCGCCGGCCGCCCGGTGTGCGACGCGCGCGTGCGCATCCTGCGTGAAGACGGCACGCCGTGCGACACGGGCGAGATCGGTCTGATCTACAGCCACCAGCCCGCCTACCCCGATTTCACCTATCGCGGCAATGACGAGGCACGCCGCAAGGCCGAGCGCGATGGCCTCGTCACGCTCGGCGACATGGGCTACCTCGATGCGGACGGCTACTTGTACGTATGCGACCGCGCATCAGACATGGTCATCTCGGGCGGCGTGAACATCTACCCGGCCGAGATCGAACATGCGCTGCTGCGCCACCCCGATGTGGTCGACTGCGCCGTCTTTGGCGTACCCGACGACGAATACGGCGAGCGCCTCGTCGCGGTGGTACAGACCGAACGCGCAGACCTGCAGCCCGAGCCCGTGATCGAGTGGCTGCGCGGCCAGATAGCCGGCTTCAAGATCCCGCGCCACATCGAATTCACCACAGCACTGCCGCGCGACGACAACGGCAAGATCGCCAAGCGCCGGCTGCGCGACGCGTGGTGGGGCGACCGGCAGCGGCGCGTTTAAGGCTGCACGCACCGCCGCCGGCATCGGTCACGCGACCACCGCCTCCTGCGCTGTGCCCGACTTGGCGAACAGCGTGCGCTCCGTGAACTTGATGTTTTGCGGATCGTAGTACGGGTCGGCCCACGCGCCGGTCGGCTTGAGCACCAGCGGCTTGTCAGCCGTGGCCTTCGATTCCCCCGCGCGGAAGCGGTAGTGGTCGAACAGGCGGATGGCCTCGATCGCATAGGCCGTGACGATGACCGGATCGTAGATGGCGATCAGGCTGTCGCCGTTCTGCTCTTCCCCGCCCTTTGACAGGTTGGACGAGCCGCAGAACACGACCGGCTCATCGCCATTGAAATCGCACACGACAAACTTGTGGTGGATGTGCTGGCCGGTGCCGGCATCCACTTCCTGCTTGAACGGCGCAGGCGCTTCGTCCTTCAAATACGCGAACGACACGGTTTGCGACGGTACATCGCGGCCCGGCGCAAAGGCGTCGACACCACCCTGCTTGTCGATCACGCCCAGCGAGAGCAGCCCAGCCTTGTGCGGCACCACCTGTTCGAGCGTGGTCAGCATCTCGCCGCCGCCATCGGTGGCCATCACCGCAAACAGCACGGACGACAGCGCGCCCTTCACGCGGTCAGCCGCCTCCGTCAGCAACGCATCGGTCTGATGCGGCGAGAAGCCGAAGCGCGCACGCGGCGTGCTGCCTTGCGGCACCGCCTGCCAGCTGGCGGCCAGCGCATCGGCACGGAACGCTGCGGCCACCTTGCGGCTGCCGGCAGCGTTTTCGCCGTATTGGCCGATCCATCCCCACAGACGCTCGAACACCTGCGCATACAACTGCGCAACGTCTTGCTCGAATACGAGCACGCTGTTGGCCTGCACGTACAAGCCGCGCAGCGAGAAGTTCGCCGAACCGGCCAGCACGCGCACCGGCTTGCCAGCCGCGTCACGCAGCAAGATGGCCTTGTGGTGCTGGAACCGCGCCAGGTGGGTGCGGCGGACATCCGCGCCGGCTTGCCGGAAGTAGTCAGTCGCCTGCGTCTCAAACGCGTTGTCGGTGCCGTGGCCGGTCGGGCTGGCGCCGGTGCCGACGTAGTTGTCCTGAATCACGCGGACCTTGCGACCGTTTTGCGCAAGCCACGCAATCGCACGGATGATGTCGGGCTCGTCCAGGTCATAGGCCAGCACGTCGATGCCGTAACCGTCGGACGCGTGGCACTGATTCAGCAGATCGATGATGAGACGGCGGCCCGTGGCGCCCAGGTAGGCGTACTTGTTCTGATACGGCTGCGTGTCATACAGCAGCGGCGACTTTGTCTGCGCGCGCTTGTCCGGCGCCAAGGCCGTGTTGCCGCCGTAGTGATCGATGAACGCCTGCGACGACACATAGCCGCGCACCATGCCCACGGTGGCCCAATCGCTCATCGGCTGCTGCAGCGTGGCGGTGACGGTGCGCGTGGCGCGCGTCTCCAGTTGCACAGGGTTCGTCGACACAAAGTAGCGCGCGTGCACCGTGTAAGTCAGGTGCGCGGCGGCATGCGGCGGAAAGTGGACCCAGTGGAACGACTGAAACGGCGCGTCGATGGAATCGGCATAGTGGCCGGCCTTCAGCGGCGCATCTGCATGGATGGGCGTGTCGAAGGTGAGCCGGTTGGGCACCCAGTAAGGCGCCCCGCCCTGCGGCGTGCACTGGATGGCAAAACCGGCCAGATCGGCGCGATCGGCATCGGCCACATCAAAGGCGAACAGCACGGCGCTGTCACCCTGATACACCTTCACCTGAAATGAATCGACGGATGTCGCCATGGGAGCCTCCTGGGGAGTGGCAAAGCATCCGTCCAGTTAGCACCGCGATTGTGACAACCGTCTGACGCCGGGCACCGAAGCCGAGCTGCCATGCGGGTTGGCAGGCGGAGAATTCAACCAGGCTTCAATCCCATCTGCGTACGCGCCTGCAACTGAATGCGCCGCCTCCAGCGCAGCGCGTGTCGCCCATGCGCCGCTCCCCCCGACTCAACCAAGCCCCGCCAACGGGTGCGCCTCCGCCCGCCAGGGCGACGTCAGAAAATGCCGCACTCGCTCGGGCCGCACCTGCGGCAGCGTGGCCGGCGCCCAGCCGGGCCGGTGATCCTTATCCACCAGATGCGCGCGCACGCCTTCGCAGAAATCGCCTTCCTGGATTCCGCGCGCAACGATGCCCAGTTCCATTTGGAAGCATTCCGCCAGCGACAACTGCCGGCCCCGCAGCAACGCTTCGCGCGTGACGTGCAGCATCGTCGGCGAATGCGTGGTCATGGCGTCAAGCGTCGCCTGCAGCCACTGGCGCGGCTCGCGTGCCGATTCGCGCTCAAGGCTCTCTCGCAACGTGGCCACAATGCGATCGACCGAAGAACGCCGATCGAAATAGCGCAGCACCCATGGCATCGCCTGCGCGAGCGGCGCGTGCGGAACGACGTTGCACGGCGGCTCGAACACGCGGCGCAGCGCTTGCATGAGGTCGCCATCGTGCGGCATGCGCTGCAGCCGGTCTTCGAACGAGGCAAGCCATTCGGCAGGCACGCACACATCGGCCAGGTGGCAATGCAGCGCATCGGCACCGGTCAGCGTCACGCCTGTCAGACCGACATACAGCTCAAGCTCGGGCGACATCACGCTCAAAAAGCGCGTGGCGCCCACGTCGGGCAGAAAACCGATGCGCGTTTCGGGCATCGCCATCTTCGTCCGCTCGGTCACGACACGCAGCCTTGCGGCTTGCCCAAGGCCCATGCCGCCGCCCATGGTGATGCCATCCATCAGCGCAACGATGGGCTTCGGAAACTGGTGCAGCGCGTAGTCGAGCCGGTATTCGTCGACGAAGAATTGCAGCCAGCCGTCGTCGCCGTCCATGCGGCCCTGTTGGGCAAGCTGATAGAGCGCGCGGACATCACCGCCGGCGCAGAAGCCCTTCTGGCCCGCGCCGCGCAGCACCAGCGCGGCGATGCCGTCGTCATGGCGGCATTGCTCCAGCAGCGTCGCCAGTTGGCGCACCATGCCGTGCGACAGCGCATTCAGCGCAGACGGCCGGTTCAAGGTGATGACGGCCACGCGGTTCACCACGCGCATCAACACCTCGGGCTCGGCAGCGGCGGCCTCGGGCGGCGCCGCCTGCAGTTGGACGGCACTCATTGCAGCGTCTCCGATTCGTGTGTGGAATGCCAGCGCGGCGCGCGCTTCTCAAGGAAGGCGTTCACGCCTTCGCGCTGGTCCGGGTGGTCGAACAGATCGACAAAGCGCTCGCGCTCCACGGCCAGCGCCGCGCTGCGCGGCACGCCATTGCGCGCCTGATGGATCAGCTGCTTGCTGAAGGTGACGGCCTGCGGGCTCAACGTCGTCACCCGCAGCGCCATGGCGATGGCGGCTTCGCGAGCAGCGCCCGTTTCCACCACCTCTTCCACCAGGCCGATGCGCAGGGCGGTCTGCGCGTCGACGCGCTCGCCAGTCAGGATCATGCGCTTGGCCCAGCCTTCACCCACGAGCCATGGCAACGTCTGCGTGCCGCAACCGCAGCACAGCAGGCCGACAGCCGTCTCCGGCACGGCCAGCTTGGCATGGGGCTCGGCGATGCGGATGTCGCATGCCAGCGCGCACTCCAGGCCACCGCCCATCGCAAAGCCGTTGATGGCAGCGATCACCACCGGGCGCGCATTCTGCAGCGCCTCGAACGCGGCACCGAAACGTGCAGCGGCCTCGCGCGCCACATCGCGATTGCCATCGGCAAAGGTGTTGAGGTCGGCGCCCGCGCTGAAGAACTTCGGCCCGTGGCCCGTGACGACGATGGCGCGTACGCGTGCATCGGCGTTCAATCGCTCGACAGTGCCTTGCAGCTGCAGCAGACCTTCCGGGGTGAACGCGTTGGCCGGCGGACGCTTGAGCGTCAGCACCGCAACGGTGCCCTCATGCAGCGTTTCCAGTTCGATCATCACGCCGCTCCGTCTTTCCGATACAGCTTGATGACGGCGGAGAAATCCAGCTTGCCATCGCCCTTGCTGCTCACGGTTTGATAGAGCTGCTGCGCCAACGCGCCCAGGTAGACCGGCTGACGGACGGACTTTGCCGCATCGCCTGCCAGGCCCAGATCCTTGAGCATCAGGTCGGTACCGAATCCGCCCGTATAGCCGCGCGACGACGGCGCGGTCTCGATCACGCCCGGGAACGGGTTGTAGGTATCCGAACTCCAGCACCGGCCCGTCGACGTGTTGATGATGCCGCCCAGCACCTTCGGGTCGATGCCCAGCGCTTCGCCCAGCGACATGGCTTCGGCCACGCCGGCCATGGTGATGCCGAGCACGAGGTTGTTGCAGATCTTCGCGCCCTGGCCCGCGCCGGTGTCGCCGCAATGCACGAGGTTCTTGCCCATGGCGGACAGCACCGGACGCACCTGCTCGAACGCCTGTGCGGTGCCGCCCACCATGAACGTCAGCGTGCCGGCCGCCGCGCCGCCCGTGCCGCCCGAGACCGGCGCATCGACAAAGGTGTTGCCGTGCTCGGCCGCCAGCGCGGCAAACGCCTTCACGCTGGCCGGGTCGATGGTGCTCGAATCGATGATGGGCACGCCCTTGGCAATGCCCGCCAGCACGCCGTCTTCCGCC
The DNA here is from genome assembly GCF_007997035.1 of Ralstonia sp. TCR112. Taxonomy (GTDB): domain Bacteria; phylum Pseudomonadota; class Gammaproteobacteria; order Burkholderiales; family Burkholderiaceae; genus Ralstonia; species Ralstonia edaphi. Next base: position 34,451 of record NZ_VOSS01000052.1, read on the forward strand.
GTCAGCACGTGGCGTACATGCGCGGCGGCGGGCAGCATGGTGATCACGGTTTCCGCGCCTGTCGCAGCGTCTTTGGGAGACGCGGCGGCCATGGCACCGGCTTCCACCAGCGCGCCCACGGCCTGCGTATTCAGATCAAAGACGGTCAGCGCGTGGCCCGCCTTGAGCAGGTTGCGCGCCATCGGGGCGCCCATGTTGCCCAGGCCGATGAATGCGATTTTCATGACAACGCTCCCGGTGCGATCAGCGCAGGCTGATGGTGGTATTCACGCCGCCGGCATCGACCGCGTCGTCAAACCAGCGCGCCGTGACCGTCTTCGTTTGCGTATAGAACTGCACGACCTGCTTGCCGTACGGGCCCAGATCACCCAGCTTGGAGCCGCGCGAGCCGGTAAAGCTGAAGTACGGCACGGGCACCGGAATGGGAATGTTGATACCGACCTGCCCAACGTCGATCTCGCTTTGGAACTTGCGCGCCGCCGCACCGCTCTGCGTGAACAGGCCCACGCCGTTGCCGAACGGGTTGGCATTGACCAGCGCAATCGCATCGTCCAGCGTGGGCGCCGTCAGCACCAGCAGCACGGGCCCGAAGATTTCGTTGGTGTAGATGTCCATGTCGGTCTTCACGTCGGTAAAGACCGTGGGGCCGATGAAGTTGCCGTCTTCGTAACCGGCGACGCGCACATTGCGGCCGTCGAGTGCGAGCGTCGCGCCCTGCTGCACGCCCGATTCGATCAGGCCGAGAATGCGTTGCTTGGCGGCACGCGAGACAACGGGGCCGACATCGGTACCCGGCTCCACACCGGCATTCACCTTGAGCGTTTTTGCCTTGGCGATCAGGTCCGGCACCCACTGCTGCGCGGCGCCCACCAGCACGACGACTGAGGTCGCCATGCAGCGTTGCCCCGCCGCGCCGAAGGCCGCACCCACCAGCGCATTGATGGCCTGCTCGCGATTCGCATCGGGCAGCACCACGGCGTGGTTCTTCGCGCCCATCATCGATTGCACGCGCTTGCCGTGCTCGCTGCCGAGGCGATAGACATGCGTGCCGACCGCGGTGGACCCGACAAACGAAATCGCCTTCACATGTTCGTGCGTGCACAGCGCATCCACCACGTCCTTGCCGCCGTGCACGACGTTCAGCACGCCCGGCGGCACGCCGGCCTCGAGCGCCAGTTCAACCAGCTGCATGGTCGACAGCGGATCCTGCTCCGAAGGCTTGAGCACGAACGTGTTGCCGCACACGATCGCCATCGGAAACATCCACAGCGGAATCATGGCCGGGAAGTTGAACGGCGTGATGCCCGCGCACACGCCAATCGGCTGGCGCAGCGTGTAGGTGTCGACCGCGCCCGCCACGTTCTCCAGAAATTCGCCCTGCTGCAGCGAGCCCACCGAGCACGCGTGCTCCACCACCTCCAGCCCGCGGAAGATGTCGCCTTCGGCATCGGGCAGCGTCTTGCCCTGCTCGGCCGTCAGCGTGCGGGCGATGCGCGGCGAGTGCTCGCGAATCAGCGCCTGGAACTTCAGCATGATGCGCATGCGCGCGCCGACCGGCGTGTTCTTCCACGTGGCAAACGCCGCATGTGCGGAGCGGATGGCCGCGTCCACTTCGTCGGCCGTGGCAAACGGCACGCGCGCCAGCACTTCCTGCGTGGCGGGGTTCACGATGTCGCGCCATTCCTTCGACTGCGATTCGACAAACTCGCCGCCGATCAGCAGCTTGACGGTGGGCGGGGTGTCCTGCTGTGCAGCAGGCTTGGCGGAAGCGAGGGAAGCAACGGCGCTCATGGGAGTCTCCTGGCGATTCGGTATCGGTTGCGGTGGCGGTAGCGGTAATGAGTTCAATGCGGGACGGGCAAATCAGGCGAAGTCTTCTTCCCAGTACTCGCCGGGCAGGCGAGCCGGTTGCGGCGTGCGTTCAAGCTCCAGCCGACGCAGTTCCACGCGGCGGATCTTTCCAGAGATGGTCTTGGGCAGCTCGCTGAACTGCAGCCGGCGGATGCGCTTGTACGGCGCCAGCTTTTCGCGCGAGAAGAGGAACACGGCGCGCGCAAGCTCGGGGCCAGCCTCATAGCCCTGGCGCACCGTCACGAACGCCTTGGGCACGGACAGCCGCAGCGGATCGGAACTCGGCACCACGGCGGCCTCGGCAATGGCCTCGTGCTCGATCAGCACGCTTTCCAGTTCGAAGGGGCTCAGCCGATAGTCGGACGACTTGAACACGTCATCGGTGCGGCCCACGTAGACGAAGTAGCCGTCGTCGCGGCGCATCGCCACGTCGGACGTGTGGTAATAGCCGTTGCGCATGGCCTCGCTCGTGGCTTTGGCGTTGTTGGCGTAGCCCTGCATCAGGCCGAGCGGGCGGTGCGAAAGCGGCAGCACGATTTCGCCTTCGCTGGCGGGCTGATCGTCGTGGTCGACCAGCTCCACGCGGTAGCCGGGCAGCGGGCGCCCGACCGAGCCAGGCACGACCGGCTGGCCCGGCGTGTTGCCGATCTGGCAGGTGGTCTCGGTCTGGCCGAAGCCGTCGCGAATGGTCACGCCCCAGGCGCTGCGCACGCGCTCGATGATCTCGGGGTTCAGCGGCTCGCCCGCACCGACGATCTCGCGCAGCTTGACGGCGTATGAGGCCAGCGGCTCCTGCACCAGCATGCGCCACACGGTGGGCGGCGCACACAGCGTGGTCACGTTGAAGCGCACCAGCACGTCCAGCGTGTCCTTCGGCACGAAGCGGGCGTAGTTGTAAACGAACACGCAGGCCTGCGCATTCCACGGGGCAAAGAAACAGCTCCACGCGTGTTTGGCCCAGCCGGGTGAGCTGATGTTCCAGTGGATGTCGCCGGGTTGCAGGCCGATCCAGTACATCGTCGACAGGTGGCCGACCGGATAGCTCTGGTGCGTGTGCTCGACCAGCTTCGGCTTGGAGGTGGTGCCCGAGGTGAAGTACAGCAGCAACGGGTCGGTCGCCTTGGTCGGCCCGTCGGGCACGAACTGCGCGGGCGCATCGTAGGCTGCTGCCAGGTCGATCCAGCCTTCGCGCTGCGCACCCACGGCGATGCGCTTGACGCTTGCATCCACACTGTCGAACTTGTGCAACTCCGCCGCATCGACGACCACGCAGTTCGCGCCGCCCAGTTCAACGCGGTCGCGCACGTCATCCGGCGAAAGCTGCGTCGTGGCCGGCAGCACCACCGCACCGAGCTTCATCGCCGCGAGCATCACGTCCCACAGTTCGACGCGGTTCGGCAGCATCAGCAGCAGACGGTCACCCCGCACGATGCCAAGCCCACGCAGGAAGTTCGCCATGCGCGACGAGCGCTCCGACATCTGCGCAAACGAGAGCTTCAACCCTTCGCCCTGCGCGTCATCGACGATCCACAGCGCCGGGTTGTCGTTGCCGCGCGCCATCGCATCGAAGTAGTCGAGCGCCCAGTTGAACGTGTCCAGCGTGGGCCACGCAAACTCGCGATACGCCCGGTCGTAGTCGGTGCGATGGCGCAGCAGAAAATCGCGCGCTTCCACAAAACCCTGTGCTGCAGATACCGCTTCGTTCATCGTCGTCTCCTGGTCGGCGCGTTTGCGCTCTTTCGTATGCGGTCGATGTGCGCGGGGCGTGCTACACGTGCCGCGCGATCACCATCCGCTGGACTTCGCTGGTGCCTTCGTAGATCTGGGTGATGCGCGCATCGCGGTAGTGGCGCTCGACGGCGTAGTCGGCCAGGTAGCCATAGCCGCCGTGGATCTGGATGGCGTTGGAGCAGATTTCTTCCGCCAGTTCCGACGCGTAGAGCTTGGCCTGCGAGGCTTCCGACAGGCACGGCTTGTCTGCGCTGCGCAGGCGCGCCGCGTGGTGAACGAGCAGGCGCGCCGCATTCAGGCGCGTGGCCATGTCGGCCAGCATGTTGGCGATGGTCTGGTGCTCGCGCAGCGCCTTGCCGAACTGGATGCGCTCATTCGCATAGTTGCGTGCCGCATCGAACGCGGCGCGCGCAATGCCCACGGCCTGCGCGGCAATGCCGATGCGCCCGCCTTCCAGGTTCGACAATGCGATCTTCAAGCCCTCGCCACGTTCGCCCAGCAGGTTCTCTTCGGGCACGGCGCAGTCTTCCAGCGTGATCGGGCACGTGTCCGACGCGCGAATGCCGAGCTTGTGTTCGGGCCGCCCAACGTGAAAGCCCGGCGTGTCCGTCGGGACGATGAAGGCCGAGATGCCGCGCTTGCCCGCCTCAGGGTCCGTCACGGCAAAGACGATGGCGATGTTCGCGCGTGCGCCGTTGGTGACGAACTGCTTGTTGCCGTTGAGCACCCACTTGCCGTCGCGCAGCACCGCACGCGTGCGCAGGTTGTTGGCCTCGGAGCCGGCATGCGGCTCGGTCAGGCAGAACGCGCCAATCGCGCGGCCGGTGGCCAGGTCCGGCAGGTAGCGCGCCTTCTGTGCCTCGGTGCCGAACTTGAGGATCGGCCCGCAGCCGACCGAGTTGTGCACGCTCATCATCGTCGCGCTGGCAGCGCAACCGGCGGCCACCTCTTCCAATGCGAGCGCATAGGCCACGTAGTCGGTGTACGAACCGCCCCACTCTGCCGGCACGATCATGCCGAGCAGGCCCAGCTCGCCCATCTCGCGCACCACCTCGTCGGGCAAGGCGCCCTCACGGTCCCACTGCGCGGCGTTGGGCGCCAGGCGCTCGGTGGCAAAGTCGCGCGCAGCGTCGTGGATCATCCGCTGCTCTTCGGTATAGAAGTCGTCCATCGCTTGGCTCTTGCTTGTTTGCTGACCGGTGCCGCGTGACGCTGCCTGTGCAGGCGCCTTACACTGTGCAGCCCGCGGCGCTCGGGTTCGATGGGGAAAAAGTGTAGGCACGCGGCTGGACGGCTTCGATGCCCGTCACGATCAACTTGCGTGAGCGGATTTGCCATACCGATGAAAAACAACGAAAAAGGAACCGTCTCTGTCAGCCTCGTCAACGAGGCCGTCACGCGTGCGCGCGCGCATGGCGTGGACATGCAGCCCATCATGGCCGCCGCGGGCATCACGCCGCAGATGCTGGCGCAGCCGCGCAGCCGCGTGTCATCGGCGCAGTACGGCGCGCTGTGGGCCGGCATTGCGCAGGCCATGGACGACGAGTTCTTCGGGCAGGACGCGCACCCCATGCGCTGGGGCAGCTTCGTGGCGATGACGCAGGCGGCGCTGACCGCCCGCACGGGCAGGCAGGCGCTGGCCCGGGCCACGGGCTTTCTGCGGCTGGTGCTGGACGATCTGCATGTGCGCGTTGAAGAAGACGACCAGCGTGTGCGTCTTGTCTTTGTGCACCGCAAGGGCACGCGGGTGCCGCCCATGTTCACCTACGCCACGTGGCTCATCATGGTCTACGGCCTGGTGTGCTGGCTCGTGGGGCGGCGTATTCCGTTCATTGCCGCGCGCTTCCGTTGTGCGGCGCCACAGGACGCGCAGGAATACCGCCTGATGTTCTGCGACGACATGGCGTTCAAGCACGATGCGTCGTACGTCGACCTGTCGCCCGATTTTCTTGACCTGCCGGTCATTCAGACGGCGGCGTCCAGCAAGACGTTTCTGCGCGATGCGCCGGGCAACTTCATCGTCAAGTACCGCAACCCGGATTCCTTCGCCGCGCGCGTACGCAAGACGCTGCGCAATCTGCCCGTGGCGAGCTGGCCCGCGTCGGACGCAATGGCGCTCAAGCTGAACGTGGCCGAGGCCACCATGCGGCGGCGCCTGAAGCTGGAGGGCCACACGTATCAGTCGATCAAGGACGACCTGCGGCGCGACATTGCCATCGGCCATTTGCAGGACACGCGCCGCACCATCGCCGACATTGCCGTCGCCGTCGGCTTTGCGGAACCGAGCGCCTTTCACCGCGCCTTCCGCAAATGGACGGGCATGCGGCCAACGGACTATCGGCTGGCCAGCGCAGGCTGAGGCTGCGCGGCCACGGCGTCCCCGGCCGTGCCGCTGACTTCCCGCAGCGTCTCCAGAAACGCCTTGAGCACCGGCGAGTGATCGTCCACACGATAGTGGACGTACAGCGGCACAGCAGGCAGCGCCGGCTCCAGCGGGCGGAAGACCACACCGGGCGGCGCCAGGTTCGCCGTGGAGCCCGGCAGCAGCGCCACACCAAAGCCCGCGCTCACCAGCGCCAACAGCGTCTGCACTTCGGTCACCTGTTGGCGCACAAGCGGCGCAAAGCCAGCCTGGATGCACAGATGCAGCAGGTGATCGGCAAAGCGCGATCGCTTGGATTCGAACGCAACAAACGGCTCGCCGGCAAAGTCGCCGAGGGCCAGGCTGGTGTGCCCGGCCAGGCGGTGCGTGGCGGGTAACGCCATCACGATCGGCTCGTGCTGCAGCAGTTCGCTGCGCACGGCGGGGTCTTCCTGCCCCAGCCGGAAGATGCATGCATCGATGCGGCGCTCCTTGAGCGCGGCCACCTGCGCGGCGGGCGTCATCTCCTGCAGGCGCCATTCGACGCCGGGGTAGCGCTCGCGAAACTGGCGTAGCGCTTCGGGCAGCAGCCCCACCATCACTGAGCTGATCATGCCGATTTCCAACTCGCCCACCTGGCCGCGGCCCGCCTGCCGGGTGAGGTCCAGCGCGCGGTTGAGCTGGGCGAACACCAGCGGCGCCTGCTCCTTGAGCGTGCGTCCGGCGGCCGTCAGTTCGACGCGGTGGTGACTGCGCACAAACAGCGGCGTGCCGATCTCGTCTTCCAGCAGCCGGATCTGCTGGCTTAGCGGCGGCTGCGACATGAACAGGCGCGCCGCCGCCCGGCCGAAGTGCAGCTCGTCGGCCAGCACCGAGAAATAACGCAGCAGGCGGATGTCCACGGTATGCGCTACGCCTTCAGGTCGAAGTTGAACGGTGTCTCGCGCTGGCGCTTGCCGGTCAACCGGAAGATGGCATTGGCAATGGCGGGCGCCACGGGCGGGTTGGCCAGCTCGCCCACACCACCCGGCTTGTCGCGGTTGCCATCGATGATGACGATGTCGATGGCGGGCATGTCCGACATGCGCATCACGGGGTAGTCGTGGAAGTTGCTCTGCTGCACCGCGCCGCCCTGGATGTCGATGCGATCGAACAGCGCATGGCCGAGGCCCCACATCAGGCCGCCGTACAGCTGCTCCTCCACGCCGGTGCGCGAGACCGCCAGGCCAACGTCGGCCACGCAGGTGAGCTTTTGGACGACGACGCGGCCGTCCTTGCGCGCCACCTGCGCCACCACGGCGATGTAGCTGTCATACGCCTGATGCGTGGCCACGCCCAGTGCGTGGCCGTGCGCCATGTTTCCCCACCCCGCACGCTGTGCGGCGGCGCGCAGCACGTCGACATGCCGGGGCCGGTCGGCCATGTGAGCGACGCGGAAATCAACCGGATCGCGCCTGGCCGCCACAGCGAGTTCATCGATGAAGCTCTCGGTGGCGAAGACGTTGGGGATGAAGCTGACGGCGCGGTACCAGCCCGTCGGGATGCCCGTTTCGTGCCGCACCCAGCCGATGTCCATGTGGTTGGCGCGGTATGGAAAATCCCACTTCGAGAGGGCCTCGGTGGTGCTGTAGTCCATGCGATCGGGGCGATCGAAGTAGCCGGGCTCCCACTGTTCCGGCGATGCGGGCGACACCGCGCGGATGCGCAGCGCATCGAGCCGGCCTTGCGCATCAAGCGCGCCTTCGAGGCGGTGATACGTGGCGGGGTGGCCGTACAGCGCGCGCATCTCGTCTTCGCGGCTGTTCATCAGCTTGACGGGCACGCCCGTCTTTTTGGCAAGGTAGGTGACTTCGAACAGCCAGTATTTGCTCTCGCGCGCGCCAAAGCTGCCGCCCGACACCATCTCGTGCAGCACCACCTTGTCGCGCAGCACGCCGCAGATCACCTCGGCAGCTTCCATCGCGGTGGATGGCACCTGGATGCCGCCCCAGTATTGAATGGCGCCGTCGTTGAACCACGCGGTGATGTTGACGGGTTCCAGCGGATTCTGCTGCTTGTACGGCATGCGATACGCCGCGTCGATGCACTTGGCGCCATGGGCCATCGCCACGTCCGTGTTGCCGGTCTGCACGGTGTGCACCACGCGCGCCTTGCCGCTGGCAAGCCATGCGGCCTGGTGCTGCGCGACATGGCCGCTGTCGAAATCGGCGAAGGCGCTGTCGTCCCACTCGACCTTGAGGGCCGCGCGGCCCTTGTCGGCGGCCCAGTAGTCGTCGGCCAGCACGGCCACGCCTTCCTGGTTACCGCCCAGCACATCGACGCGCATCGGGATGGTCATGACCTGGCGCACGCCGCGCACCTTCAACGCCTCGGCGCTGTCGACGCGGCGCACACGTGCACCGGGCATGGGCGCACGCTGCACGACTGCCACCAGCATGCCGGGCAACGACACATCGATGCCGTACTGGAACCGGCCCGTCGTCTTGGCCAGCGCATCACGCTTATGCCTGAGCTTGCCGATGTACTTGAAGTCCGCTGGATTCTTCAACGCCACATTGGCAGGCGCAGGCAGACGGCCCGCCGCATCGGCCAGTTCGCCGTAGGTGGCCTTGCGGCCGTCGGCATTGCAGATGACGGTGCCGTCTGCGGTGCTGCATGCGGCCACGGGCACGCCCCAGCGTTGCGCCGCCGCGCTGATGAGCATCGCGCGCGCCGTGGCGCCGGCTTGCCGCAGGCGCGCATATTCGAGCGACACGCTGGTGCTGCCGCCGGTGGAATACACCTTCCAGACCGGATGGATGTAGTCCTGGAAGAACGGATCTTCCGGCGTGACGACGGCAATGCGCATCGGGTCCACATCCAGCTCTTCGGCCACGCAGGCGGCCAGCGCGGTTTGCGTGCCGGTGCCGGAATCGTGCTTGTGGACGACGATCTTGACGGTGTTGTCGGCCAACACGCGGACCCACGCATTGGGTTCGAATTCCCCCGCGGCGCCATCCTTGCCGGCGGCCAGTGCATCGGGCAAGCGAAAGCCGACCGCCAGCCCCGCCGTCAGCAGCGCGCTCTGCTGTAGGAAGCGGCGGCGCGACGGTGCATGCAAGTCACGCGGCGCGTTCATGCCTTGCCTCGCTCGTCGGCGGCGGCGCGCTTGATGGCCTGGCGGATGCGCCCGTAGGTGCCGCAGCGGCAGATGTTGCCGGCCATGGCATTCGTGATGGCCTCGTCGTTGACGGGCGTGCCTGCCGCCAACAAGGCAGCGGCCGACATGATCTGCCCCGATTGGCAGTAGCCGCATTGCGGCACGTCTTCGGCCACCCAGGCGCGTTGCAGCGGGTGCGTGCCGTCCTTCGACAGGCCTTCGATGGTGGTCACGCTGTGCCCGGCCGCGGCCGACGCCGGCGTGATGCACGCGCGGATCGGTGCGCCATCCAGATGGACGGTGCAGGCCCCGCAAAAGCCGCCGCCGCAGCCAAACTTGGTGCCGGTCAGTTTCAGCCGATCGCGCAGTACCCAGAGCAGCGGCATGTCGGCATCGGCGTCATCCAGCGCGTGGGGCGCGCCATTGACCATAATCTCGGTCATCATTGTCTCCTCCAGAATCGGGCCGTCTTGTGCGGCCGCGCGTGACTGCAATATGAAGCCGCGTACGGGCGCCCCGCCAGCGACGATTTCTGCCAGCCCGTGTAAGTCGAACTAACAGCTCACCCACCGCCGCCATGTACAAGCGTTATCCGTCGATCCAGTCGATGCATGCCTTCCTGCAGGCGGCGCGCACCGGCAGCTTTACCAAGGCCGCCCAGCAACTGGACCTGACGCACAGCGCGATCAGCCAGCAGATCCGTTCGCTGGAGGAGTTCATCGGCCAGCCGCTGTTTGTGCGCGAGGCGGGCGGCATCGTGCTGACCGATGCGGGCCAGCTCTTTGCCAGCATGCTGACCGACGGCTTCGGGCAGGTGGACCGGGCGCTGTCTTCGGTGCGCAACCGGCACGTGCCGCAAACGCTCATCGTCGATGTCGACAGCGAACTGGCGCAGGGCTGGCTCAATGCGAGGCTGCCGCAATTGCTCGCGGCCCTGCCCGGCTACCAGGTGATGTTCCTGTCCACCACGCGCGGCGAGCGGCCCTCGTTCGAACGCGTGGACGTTTCGCTGCGCTACGGCTATGGCGAATGGGATGACTGCGAGATGGCGCTCGTCTGTGGCGACCACGTCACCGCTGTGGCGGCGCCCGCGCTGCTGACGCGGCATGGCGTGCAGGCGCCGCTGGCGCCGTCGGCTGCGATGACGCTGCCGCTGCTGGGCTACACGCGGCGCTCGTGGATTCCGTGGCTGGACGCCGCCGCGCTGGAACCGCTCGAGCCCGCCGTGGTGGCCGCGTTCGACAACGCCGCCAACATGGTCGCGGCCGCCGCAAGCTGGCGTCGGCGTGGCGCTGGTGCGTGGGCTGCTGGCGGCCGATGCACTGCAACACGGGCGCCTCGTGCGGCTGACCGACGTGGCCATCCCGGCGCACTACAACCTGTATGCCGTCTGGCAGCGCGGCCATGGCGAGCGCGCACAGGCGGTGGTGAACGCAGTGCAGCAACTGGCGCGCGACACGCTCGGCGCCTGAGCGCCCGCCGCCTGCCGACCGACTTGCCGATATCGGCAACGTATCAAGACCGCCGCCAAATAGTATTGGCCGGCCCCCGGCCCTGACTCCGATACTGCGCCCCAAGCAGCACGCATCCGGCATCACGCGATCCGGCGAGGGGAAGGCACACGCCTAGCAAAGAGCGCCGCGCTGCAGGACGTGCCTGCCCTCACCGGGAAGCCATCACGCGCTTCCTCCCAGTCATCAGGAGATCCAACGATGATCATCGACATCAGCTGCTACCCCACCGACCTGGTGGACCTCGCGTGGTGGCACGACGGCGACCCCTTTACCGGCGAGCGCCTGCTCGAAATGATGGACGGCCCGTACATGATCAACGGCAAGCCGCGCCGTATCGACAAGGCCTTCATCCAGCCGCCGCAGGGCAACACCATCTACACGTGGACGGACGGCGAGCTTTCGGGCCGCGAGTCCATCGACGCCTACATGGCGTACACGCTCAAGATGGTGCAGACCTACCCCGACCGCTTCATCGGGTGCTTCGTCTACAACCCGCGCTGCGGCGTGCAGAACGGCGTGGAGGCCATCGAGCGCTACGTCAAGGAGCACGGCTTCAAGATGGTCCAGATGCAGGCCAACATGCACGCCTACCGTCCGGACCGCGCGCTGGACTGGGTGATGCCCGCATTCGAGAAATGTGCCGAGCTGGGCGTGCCCGTCAAGCTGCATACGGGCGACGGCCCCTACAGCATTCCGTCGGAATGGATTCCGATGATCAAGCGCTTCCCGAATGTCGATTTCATCATGGCGCACTTCGGCGTGCAGACCGGCGGCGTCTACGTGTTCGAGCCGATGCAGTGGGCGATGGAGCTGCCCAATGTGTATTGCGAATCGGGCTGGTGCCTGCAGTCGCGCATCGTCGAATTTGCCAAGGTGCTGCCCAAGCACAAGATCCTGTTCGGCACCGACACGCCGCCCAACGAGCCCGGCATGTGGCTGCGTCTGCTGGAAGTCTTGTGCATGGACCCGCCGCAGGGCCTGAACCTCGATGAAGACACGCTCGAGGATTACCTGGGCAACAACATCGCCCGCATGATCGGCCTGGAGCCGACCCGTCCGCCCAAGACCGTGGCCGAAGCCGAAGCGCAGCTCGCGCTGGCTGCCGCCTGAGCCACCGCAGACCGCACGGAGCGCAACACATGATTATCGATACCCATCTGCACCCGACCAACCTCGTCGACGAGGCCTGGCGCCACACCGGCACGCCGTTCAATGGCGAACGCATGATCCAGCTGATGGACGGCCCGTACATGATCAACGGCAAGCCGCGCCGCATCGACATGGGCTTCATCCAGCCGCCGCCGGGCAACACCGGCTACCGGGACGGCAACCGCCGCGGCCGCGAGGGCATTCGCGACTACATGGCGTACATCGCCGAACTCACGCAGAAGTACCCGGACCGCTTCATCGGCAACTTCACCTACAACCCGCGCTGGGGCCCGGAGAACGGCGCGGCGGAGCTGGAATTCCACATCAAGGAATACGGCTTCAAGATGGTCAAGCTGCACGCCAACATGCACGGCTACCGGCCCGATCGCGCGCTCGACTGGCTGCGCCCCGCGATGAAGGTCTGCGCCAAGTACAACATCGTGGTGCTGATCCACACCGGCGACGGCCCGTACACCATCCCGACGATGTTCTATCCGATCATCCGCGAGTTCCCGATGGTGAACTTCATCATCGGACACTTCGGCATCCAGACCGGCGGCAACTACTCGTTCGAAGCGTTCTGGATGGCGATGGATACGCCCAACGTGTACTGCGAATCCGGCTGGTGCTTCCAGTCGCGCATCGTCGAATTTGCGAAGCAGTTGCCGCGCGACAAGATCGTCTTCGGGACCGATTCGCCGCCCAACGAGCCCGGCATGTGGCTGCGCGAGCTGGAGGTGCTGTGCTCGGCGCCGCCGCAGGGGCTGGGCATCGATGAGGAGCACCTCGAAGACTATCTGGGCAACAACATTGCGCGACTGGTCGGCATCGAACCCACCAAGCCGCCCAAGGACCTGGCCGAGGCGGAGCTTCGCCTGAAGTCGACCTACGTCCAGACAGCAGAAGCGGCCTGAGCGCCGATCCCGCGGGCGCCGTGCCTCTGTGGTGTTCGGCGCCCGCCTCTAGCGAGGTGTGCCATGAGCATGACCCGGCTTGGCGAAGGCCAGGATTTCCACGTCTTCGCCAATCTCTATCGCGAGCTGTATCCCGAAGATGTGCTGACGGTGCGCCACGGCATCTCCGCCGACCAGGACGTCACCGCCGTCATCGATCAGCTCGCTGCGCGGAACCAGACCCCCATGCTGGTCTGCGAGCAGGTCAGCGGCCTGCAGGTGCCGCTGGTCACCAACGTCTTTGCCTCGCGGTCACGGCTGGCACGGTTGTTCGACGTGTTGCCGCATCAATTGCACGATGCCTTCCAGGCGCGCGCCAATGCGCCCATCGCACCGCGTGTCGTCTCGCACGGCCCCATCACCGACGAGGTGATCGAAGGCGACGCGGTCGACGTTGCGCTGCTGCCGATGATCAAGCACTTCGAGAGCGACCGCGCACCCTACATCACCAACGCCATCATCGTGGCCGAGGACCCGGTGACGGGCGTGGCCAACATGAGCTATCACCGCTCGATGCGCCACGCACGCAACGCACTGGCGACGAGCCTGCACTCGCGCGGCCACCTGTGGCGCATGCTGCAGACCGCGCGCGAACGCGGCGACGTGCTACGCGTGGCGATGGTGGTAGGCGCGCATCCGCTGTTCATGCTGGCCGCCGCCGCCCGCCTGCCCTTTGGCACTGACGAACGCGCCGTGGCGGGTGGCCTGCTCGGCGCGCCGCTCGATATCGTCCGCACGCCGCGCTACGGCATCGGCGTGCCGGCGGCAGCGGAGTTCGTACTCGAAGGCACCATCGACCCCGCCGCCTATGCAGAAGAAGGCCCGTTCGGTGAATTCACCGGCTATTCGTCCGACCGCTCCACCAACAATGTGCTGCGCATCGATGCCCTGATGCGGCGGCGCGATGCGTGGCTGGTCGACGTGGTGGGCGGCCCGTACGCCGAGCACCTGACGCTGGCCCGCCTGCCGCGCGAAGCCGAGATGAGCGAAAAGCTCAAGGCGCGCTTCCCATCGGTGACGGCGCTGCACTATCCGAACTCGGGCACGCACTTCCATTGCTACGTGGCGCTCAACCCGACGCGCGACGGCGAGGCGCGGCAGGTCATGCTGGCGCTGCTCGGCTGGGATCCGTACCTCAAGACTGTGATTGCCGTGGATTCCGATATCGACCTGCAGCAGGACGAGCAGGTGCTGTGGGCCATGGCCACGCACTTCCAGCCGCACCAGGATGTGTTCATGGTCGATGGCCTGCCCGGCAGCCCGCTCGATCCGTCATCGTCCGTGCACGGCACGACTTCGCGCATGGGCATCGACGCCACGCGCGGTGCCGGCTTCGAAGGCATCCGCGCACGCATCGATCCGCAGGCGATTGCCCGCGCGGGCGACATCCTGCGCCAGGCCGGAGTGCGTCCATGAGCGCGCGCCACCCTCGCGCTCCCGCCCGGCCGCGCATGGTGGTCGGCATCAGCGGTGCATCGGGCTTCGTCTACGGCGTGCGGCTGCTCGAACTGCTGCGCGCGCTCGATGTGGAAACGCACCTCGTCGTCACACGTTCTGCGCTGCTGACGATGGCGCACGAAACGCCGTTCAAGCTCGCCGACGTGATGGATCGCGCTACGCATTACCACCGCGCGGACGACATGGCCGCCGGCATTGCCAGCGGCTCGTTTCGCGCGCTGGGCATGATCGTGGCGCCGTGCTCGATGAAGTCTCTGGCGGAAATTGCCACGGGCGTTTCGTCGACGCTGCTGACACGCGCGGCAGACGTCACGCTCAAGGAGCGCCGTCCGCTCGTACTGATGGCGCGCGAGACGCCATTCACGCTCGCACACCTGCGCAACATGCAGGCCGTCACGGAGATGGGCGCCATCGTCGCGCCGCCCGTACCGGCCTTCTATGCGCGCCCGAATACGTTGGACGACATGATCGACCACACCCTCGGCCGCGTGCTCGACCTGTTCGGGCTCGATGCCGGCACCGCCCTGCGCTGGGGCGAAGAAGCCTTACCTGCCTGAGTCCGTACCCCACCCACGCTCGACAAGGAGACAACATGAAACCCCAAGCCACGGCCCACGCCACGCTTCCCGGCCCGAACACCAAGATTCCGGTCACCATCCTCACCGGCTTTCTCGGCGCCGGCAAAACCACGCTGCTGAACTTCATCCTGCGCGAAAACCACGGCCGCAAGATCGCCGTGATCGAAAACGAGTTTGGTGAAGTCGGCATCGACGGCGGCCTCGTCATGGCCTCGGAAAACGAAGAGATCTACGAGATGGTCAACGGCTGCGTGTGCTGCACGGCCGAGGTGCGCGAAGACCTCGTGCGCATCGTGCGCCAGCTCGTCGCACGGCCCGAACGGCTGGACCACATCCTGGTGGAAACCAGCGGCCTGGCCGATCCGTATCCGGTGGCGCAGTCGTTCTTCATCGACGACCCGATTGCCGAACATGTCGAGCTTGACGCCATCCTCACCATGGTCGACGCCAAGCACATCGCCGCGCATCTGGACGACCTGCACCTGGACGGTGTCGACAACCAGGCCGTCGACCAGATCGTCTGCGCGGACCGCATCGTCATCAACAAGGTGGACCTTGTGGGCCGCGACGATATCGACGCGCTGCGCGGGCGCATCCGCGGCTTGAACGCCACGGCCGACATCGTCACCTCCAGCTATGCCGAGGTCGATCTGAACAAGATCATCGGTGTCGGCGCGTTCGAGGCGACGCAGAAGCTGCTGGAGATCGGCGCAGACGCCGGCCACGGCGAGCATGACCACGAACATGAACATGTTCACGCCGACGCTCACGAGCATGACCATGAGCACGAACATGAGCATGAGCACGACCACCAGCACGATCCGAGCGTCTCATCAGTGGGTTTTGACGTGCCGGCCGACGTGGATCTCGTGCGTTTCCATACGTGGATCGACGCCCTGCGCACCGAGCAGGCGGAAACGCTGTTCCGCATGAAGGGCATCCTGGCCGTGAAGGGCCAGGCGCAGCGCTACGTGCTGCAGGGCGTGCACAGCCTCATCGACTTTCGCGCAACGCAGCCGTGGGGCAGCGAAGCGCGCAGCAGCAAGATCGTCTTCATCGGCCGCGACCTCGATCGTGCGGCCCTGCAGGACGGCTTCAACGCGTGTCTGGCGGCGTGAGCATGCCATGACATGACATCCCCTGACCCGAGGGCGGCTCCTGGCACGCCCCGGGCATGACAACGATAGGAGACAACCATGACAACAGCCGTACACCCGGTCGACCAGGTTCTGTCGACGCGACAGATGTTGACGTTGGGCTTGCAGCATATGGCGGTGTCGTACATCGGCGCCATCGCGGTACCGATGATCATCGCGTCGGCGCTCAAGATGTCGCAGGCGGACACCATTGTGCTCATCAGCACCACGTTGTTCTGCTCGGGCATCGCCACGCTGTTACAGACCATCGGGTTCTGGAAGTTCGGGGTGCGGTTGCCGATCCTGCAGGGGGTGGCGTTCAGCAGCGTGGGGCCGGTGATCGCCATCGGCACCAACCCTGCCGTAGGTTTCGCGGGCGTGTGCGGTGCGGTCATTGCGGCCGGACTGTTTACGCTGCTCGCCGCACCGCTGGTGGGGCGGCTGCGGCGATTTTTTCCACCGGTGGTCACGGGCTGCATCGTGACCGTCATCGGCCTGCAGCTCTTTCCCGTCGCCTATGACTGGGTGGGCGGCGGACGCAACGCTGCCAACTTCGGTGCACCATCGTTTCTGCTGGTGGCCGCGGTGGTGGTCGCCACCATCCTCCTCATCAACCGCTTCGGCAGCCCGCTGCTGCGCAACCTCGCGGTGCTGGTGGGCATGATCGTCGGCACGTTGCTGGGCTGCGCCATGGGTATGGGCGACTTTCACGGCGTGGCAGACGCGCCGTGGGTCACGCTCCCGGTGCCGTTCCACTTTGGCGTGCCCGTGTTCGCCGTGGTCCCCGCGCTGACCATGATCGTGGTGATGATCGTGCAGATGGTGGAGTCGATGGGCTTGTTCCTGGCCATCGGCGACATCGTCGAAAAGCCGATCGAAGAAGAGGAAGCCATCAACGGCCTGCGCGCCAACGGGCTGGCCAGCGCCATCGCCGGCATGTTCGCCGCATTCCCCTTCATCGCCTTCATGGAAAACGTCGGGCTGGTGGTACTCACCGGCGTGCGCAGCCGCTGGGTGGTGGCTGTGAGCGGCGTGCTGATGTGCCTCGTGGCGCTGGCGCCCAAGGCGGGCGCCGTGATTGCGGCCACGCCGACAGCCGCATTGGGCGGCGCGGGCATCGCCATGTTTGGCGTGGTGGCCGCGGCAGGCATCCAGACGCTGGCGCGCGTCGACTACGAGCACAACCGCTACAACGTGCTCATCGTCGGTTTCACGATTGCCGCCGCGCTGGTACCGGTGCTGGCGCCGACGTTGTTCAAGCAGTTGCCCGACTGGTCGCAACCGTTCCTGCACAGCGGCGTGGTCATCGCCTGCCTGGTGTCGGTGGCGCTGAACCTGCTGCTCAACGGTACCGAAGAAGCGCACGTGCCCGCGTCGGTCGTGCGCACGGCGGGCCGTGCCTGATTTTCCAATGGACCTCTCCATGCACAACACGCCTCAAGACATCCTCATCCGCCGCCCCTTGGCCGTCATGACCGGCCTGCGTGGTGACGCAGCACGCGCCGGTGCGGTCGACATCCGCATCGCCGGCGGCCGCATCGCCGAGATGGGCCCCGACCTCATGCCCCGCCCCGGCGAGCGCGTCATCGACGCCAGCGACTGCATCGTCTACCCGGGCTGGATCAACACGCACCACCATCTGTTCCAGAACCTGCTCAAGGCCGTGCCGGAAGGCATGAACCAGGACCTGCAAGGGTGGCTCGCCAGCGTGCCGTATCCGCGCCTGCCGCTTTTCACACCGGAACTGATGCGCACGGCTGCGCGGCTGGGTATGGCGGAACTGCTGCTGTCGGGCGCCACCACCTGCGCCGACCACCACTACCTCTATCACGCAGGCGGCGGCACCGAATCGGGCGACATGCTGTTCGATGTCGCCGACGAATTCGGCATGCGCTTCGTGCTCTGCCGCGGCGGCGCCATCGAGTCGGCCAGCAGCCACCCGGGCTTCTCCAAGACGGCGCTGCAGCCTGAAACGCTCGACCAGATGCTGGCCGACATCGAGCGGCTCAAACACCGCTATCACGACGACGCACCCGACGCGATGCGCCGCGTGGTGGTGGCGCCGACCACACCGACGTTCTCGTTGCCGCCGGCATTGCTGGTCGAGCTGGCACGTGCCGCGCGCGCGATGCACCTGCGCATGCATACGCATCTGTCGGAGACCGACAACTACGTGCGCTTCTGCCGTGAGAAATACAACTGCCTGCCCGTTGAGTTCGTGGCCGAGCACGAGTGGCTGGGCCCGGACGTCTGGTTTGCGCACCTCGTGCACCTGCAGCCGTCGGAGATCCGCATGCTGGCGCAGACGGGCAGCGGCATCGCGCACTGCCCGGTCAGCAACAGCCGGCTGGGCAGCGGCATCGCACCGGTGCCGCAACTGGCGGCGGCCGGCGTGCCGGTGTCATTGGGCGTGGACGGCGTGGCGTCCAACGAATCGGGCAGCATGACCGGCGAGGTCAACACCGCGTGGCTCATCCACCGTGCCACGCAAGGTGCCGGCGCCACCACCGCCGAAGACGTCATTCACTGGGCGACCGCAGGCGGTGCGCGCGTGCTCGGCTTGAGTGAGGTCGGCACGCTGCAGGTCGGGCAAGCCGCCGATCTGGTGCTCTACGACATCAACCACCCGCGCTTCTACGGCTTCCACGACCCCGCGCTCGCGCCCGTGGTCGCCGGGGAGCCCATCGCCGTGCGCACCAGCATCATCGGCGGGCGCGTTGTGGTGGACGAAGGTGTGGTGTGCGGCCTGGATGTGGCGAGCATCCGCGCCGAGGCCAGCCGGGGCGTGGCCGACCTGATGGCGTGTGCTTGACGGTTCAGACGTCCAGCCGCAGCGCCATGTGTTCTTCGTCGTAGAAACGGTCACCGACACGCATGGCGCGGCGCTCGACGCCGAAGGTTTCGAAACCCGCGTTGCGATACAGCGTTTGCGCACGCGGGTTCTCGGCATTGACACACAGGTGGATCTGCAACACGCGCGCCGCACGTGCATGCGCAATGGCGGCGTCGAGCAGACGGCCTGCAATACCGCCACGCCGATGTGCCGGGTCAACAAACACGCCCCAGAGCACGGCCTTGTGGGCAACCTGCGCCAGCGGCTCGCGACGCAGCCCGGCAATGCCGATCAGCTCCGGCCCGGCAAATGCACCGAACACGATCTGATACTCGGTCGCCCGGATGCGGTTGCGGGTTTCCTCCAGCGTGCGGCCCGACTCTTCATCGTGCGTCGGCCAGATGGCGGTCGGCGAATCCTCAATGGCCTTCAGGCGGAGCACCTTGAACGCTGCCGCATCCTCATCGATCAACGGGCGGATGGCGATGTCGCTCATGGCTGTTTGGGCTCCACGGTAAATGCATCGCCGGTTTCGAAGAACGCGCCGCCCGCCAGGTAATGCACGGTCTTGCTGCCCGCATCGGTAAAGTGCCAGCGGCCGTTGCTGAACAGCGCTGGGTCCGCCCAGGCGGCGGTCACTTCAGCAATGAAGAGGTCGTAGCGCTTCTCGTTGTGCGGTTCCGGAATGACGCGGCATTCCAGCCACCCTGCGCAGCCTTCGACGAGCGGCACGTCGATCGTGCGGGCTGGCACCGTGGCCAGGCCGAGCGCATCGAACTTGTCGCCGTCGCGGCCAGACAGCGTGCCCACCGTGAGCGTGGTCTCGGCAATTGCACGGGTGGGAATGTTGAGCGCAAACACGCCCGAGGCTTCGATCAGCTCGCGCGTCAGTGTGCGGCTGTCGACCACGACCAGCACTTTGGGCGGGTCAAAGTCGAGCGGCATCGCCCAGGCTGCTGCCATGACGTTGCGCACGCCGTTATGGGCGCTGGTGACCAGCGTGGTTGGGCCGTGGTTCAGCAGGCGGTAGGACTTTGCGAGTTCGACTGGGGCGAGTGTGATGGGGTTGGGCATGATGGCGCGGGACTCAGGGGGAGGCGTCATCATAGGGTAATGGTGTTGGAGGGGGTGGGCGGGGGTTTCTGCCTTGTTCTTTTGTTGTTGGTGCATCCCCCTTTCGTACCCTGCCGGGCAC